>NZ_JAUCEK010000005.1:0-379906 GCF_032458965.1 Arthrobacter sp. lap29 | reverse complement strand
CCAGATCCTTGACACACCTCACTGAAGCCGGGTAGCGATGGAGTTGTTTGACTCACCCTGTGCCACAAATAGCGCAATTTGATGTTCCCTACGGGTCATTTTAGGTTTTTCAATCGAAGTGAAAACCGTTGACACTAACCCTGGCAGCTGTTCACGCATGGCCACTACCTTGTTGGCGGTTCTCATGCTTTTGTGTACTTTTCCACTGTCATGGAACCTATTCAGTGCATGGGTTGCCAGCTCGACGGCGGTCAGGTCAAAGCCATATTTCTTCGCCACGGAACTGGCATGTTCTAGATCGGTGGGATCTTGGGACACCATAGCCCCTGACCATTCCATGAAGAATTCCCGGCTGCCTGATTCCACCCCGGAGGCAATTTCTGCCAGGGCGGGAATCGAGGCTATGTCCCCAACACGCACCAGCAGGGACAGAACTGTCAGCCCAATGCCGGCATAGCCGCGGTTAAGGCACTCCCTTTGCAGGTGGCGCAATCTGGCCAATCCCAATTTGTTCTGGCCCGTGATGAACTGTGTCACTGCTGCATAGGCAGATGCTTCAAGCTCATGGAATTTTCCGCTGCGCCGGTTCAGCGAAGCCAACTGTGAGAGTTGGGCCTGTGCACTCACTAAATCTCCGCGCATGGCAAGG
Source organism: Arthrobacter sp. lap29 (assembly GCF_032458965.1). Lineage (NCBI taxonomy): Bacteria > Bacillati > Actinomycetota > Actinomycetes > Micrococcales > Micrococcaceae > Arthrobacter > Arthrobacter sp. lap29. The sequence goes on along the minus strand of NZ_JAUCEK010000005.1, from coordinate 379,257 downwards.
GAATAGGCCAGCTGTGACAAAGTGTTGGCGAAACTGACCAAGGATCATAGTCAGCAAGTACTCCAGCCGCCGAACGCAGCGCTGGTATGGCTTCCTCAAAGTGGCCACTGGTGGCCAGAAACTCATGGCCATTGGCTACGAAGCGCAAACACCTGAGTTCTTATTTGTGGTACGGCTTAACCGAATTACCGCCTGATCAGCCAAAGTAGAGAGCAATTGGCCACATCCCACAACAAGGAATGCTGCAAGGAGTCCACACATGAAGCCAAACGTGCCCGAATCACGAACTGATTCAATGCTCGATGAAGATATCTCCGTGGTGAATTGAGCCCACAGTGTCGACCAGATAATCCAGCCGATTCCCATGCCGAGGCAACCTGCAACAAGTCTGGAACTGGCCCTGATCACACTTCTGCTGACTCTAGGCATGGTTCCTCCGTAACTGTTGATCCAACATACCCGGGATAAACCTAGACGTGTACCCCTGAGCCTCACTTGCTCGGAAGTCCGGTCTTGGACGGGCCTAGGCCGAGCACCAGACGGATGATGCCGACTCCCGCGACCATCAGCACAATGGCGATGAGTGCGATGCGCCCGGCGCCGCTGTTCATGTTAGCTGCATTAGCCCTTGACCACTTCGCGCTCATCGGAGACTGCCATCAGATCACGTCTGTAGTCAGGGCCCTGTGTGCATCAGGACGCTTCGCCCAGTGATTCTGCAAGGTTCCCCTTCCGGGACGCACAAACAGCCCGTAGTCAGGAGGCCCCTTTCTTGCTGCCAACCACCGAGCCAACGGCTGGTGATATGAAACAGGGACAAGTCAGAAATAGCTTGGGAACCTACACAAGTGTAGGAACCCGGCGCCTCTGCGACATTATCCCCAGACTTCTCCACACTGTGGATAACTTTTTCCCACAACCCACATACTTATCCACCGACGTGGAAAACATCTTCGAACTATCCACAAGCCATCTTCGAAAGTGAGGTTATACCTAGTTGTTCACAAAGTTATCCACAGAAGTGGATAACTTTGCGGCGGATTCGAGCTGAGATCATTTTAACCGCGTCAGAAAAGTAATCCACAGCTGTGGAATTACATGTGTGTAACTTATACCCAGTGTGCATAAACCTGGGGATAAGTGCATATTCGACGAAGATAAAACTACTAGAACTACAGCTCTGTAAGTTATGCCCACGTGTGGACATCTATGTGGATAACGTTGTAAAACGTGCAAGCATGAAGCTATGGAACTACCTGATCCCCTCGACATCCACAGAGTTTTCCCACAGCAACTTACACAAGATGCCATCGATGAGTACCGACGGCTCAGCGCAGAACAGGCAGGATCTGTGGCCATCATCAGCACTCGACTGCGCAACCGCGATTATGCCGCCACAGTGACCGCCTATCTGTCAGTGTCCTTTGAGCCTCCGACATTGCTGGTCAGCCTCTACGCTGACTCACGGATTGCGCAGGCAGTTGCAGATGCCGGATCGTGGGCTTTGTCCTTGCTCACAGCGGAGCAGAAATCGCAGGCGAACTGGCTTGCCAGCCCGGGTACACCAATCGAGGGGCTGTTAAACCAGATCGATTTTAGGCGCAGCCAGGTCACTGAAAATGCGATCATCGCAGGGGCCCTTGCCTACTTTGAGGTGGAAACCACTGCCATCCACGAGGCTGCAACTCATCTGTTGGTGGTGGGAAATGTTCTTTCGATGGGTGAAGATGCTCCCTGGAACAAGGAGGTTTCGCCTCTGCTTCACTATGGCGGGGACTACCGCCGGCTCAAACCTTAAAGGTGATAAGGGCTGCTCAACGCAAGCTCAGTCCCTAACCGAAAGGTAAGCGGGGCGTTGCGGCAAACTTTAGCTGATGACAAAGGCAGGGAAGGTGGAGACCTTGTAAAGTGTGAGGCCAACGAGGATCAACACCACCGCGGCGATTCCGCCCCACTGGATGAGGTTGCGCTTCTTGGCAGGGGCATAGGCCACCGCAACGGTGCACAAGGCGCCGGCGATCAGCCCACCTAGGTGTGCCTGCCAAGCAATATTCGGGATGAAGAATCCAATGGCTGCGTTAATCGCCAACAGCACAACGATCTGACGAAGGTCGCCACCGCGCTTCTTCTGAACGACGAAGAGAGCTCCGAAAAGACCGAAGACTGCCCCTGAGGCACCTACAACAACGGTGTCGATGGGGGAGAGTAAGAGCACGCCAACAGATCCCGCAAATGCACTGACCAGGTAGATGGCAAGGAAGCGAACGCGGCCAAAGGCCGGCTCCAGGGCGTTACCTAGAATCCACAAGGCATACATGTTGAAGGCGATGTGCATGATGTTCGTTGAGTGCAAGAAGGCGGAGGTCACCATGCGCCACGGTTCAGATTCAGTCAGGAACGGGGCATAGGCAAAATTCTGGAAGATGAAGTCTTTGGGGATGGCCCAGTCAAGGGCGAACATTGCCACGCAAAGGACCATCATCGTGATGGTTACAACGGGCCGCCCGGCTCGGGCGACGCCTCCGAACATGGTTTTGCGGGAGGGAACCGCCTTCGTAGCAGCCCTCACACAATCCACACACTGAATCCCCACAGCAGCACTGCGTTGGCAGTCCGGGCACGCTGGCCGGCCACACCGCTGACAGCTCACATAGGAAACCCTGTCAGGGTGCCGTGGGCAGACGGGAGCGCCAGTGGCGGATTCCGGGACCGGATATGCAGAACTCATGGGAGGGATCCTAATTGAGGGTATATAAGGAAGGCTTTGGTTGCCGAGAACCAGAAAGGTTCCCGGCAACCAAAGCCAGAAGGGTCAAGCGCTGATTAGAGCTGTTCGACGGTGACGGAGTTGATGACAACATCCTCGCGCGGCTTGTCGCCTGCGCCCGTGGCAACAGCTTCAATCGCGTCAACTACGGCGCGTGAGGCCTGGTCCGTGACGTCACCGAAGATGGTGTGTTTACCCTGCAGCCAGCTGGTGTTGACCGTGGTGATGAAGAACTGTGAACCGTTAGTGCCACGGCCACCCTGGGTGCCAGCATTCGCCATGGCGAACTTGTAGGGATCGTTGAAGTTCAGATCCGGGTTGATCTCGTCATCGAACTGGTAGCCGGGGCCACCAACGCCACGGCCCAAGGGATCCCCACCCTGGATCATGAAGTCCTTGATAATGCGGTGGAAGATTGTCCCGTTGTACAGGGGCGCGTTGGTCTTCTCGCCGCTGCCCGGGTGGGTCCATTCAATAGTCCCGGTGGCCAGGCCAACGAAGTTTGCCACTGTCTTAGGAGCATGGTTTCCAAAGAGGTTTACCTCAATGTCGCCAAGGCTAGTGCTGATAGTTGCTTTTGCGGTTGGGATAGCAGTCATATTCATATTCTGCCACGTGTCCATGAGAATCTTCTGAGAGGACCTCGCATTCCGCGCCCGGCGAACTGGCAAATGATAGCAACAGGGCTCCACTAGACGTAGGCTAAAAGATGGAACTGCTGACATCTGGAGGAAACGTGAAGAAGGTCGACCGCTTTACCCAAGGTTTGGAAGATTCATTGAATAGCAGTGTGGATAATGCCCGGGAATGGGTAGCACCCCACGTTGAGAATGCTAAGGACTGGACAACACCTCGTGTTGAGGCAGCTCTCAGTTGGGCTGTTCCCCGGATTGAAAAAGGCATTGAGCATGCCTCGCCGATTGTTCAGGACGGATTACGCAAAGCCGCGCAATACACTGCCGACGGCGTTGCAGCTGTGACCCCCAAGATTCAGGACGGCATTGAAAAGCTGGCACCCCGTATTTCCGATGCCGTTGATGAAGCTACCCCGCGCATTCATGAAGCTTTGGAGAAGACGGCTCCGGCCATCACCAGTGTCAAAGACAAAGTTGTGGATGACTTCCTTCCCCTCCTCGCAGAAAAGCTGGGCGAAGCAGCTCACGCCGTTGAACTAGCCCTTGAGAGTTCGAAGGTGTCGCCCCAAGTGGAGCTCGTTGCAGCGAAACTGACAGGGAACAAGAAAGCCGTGGCTAAAGCCGAGAAGGCTGCCGCTGAGGCCGCCAAGAAATTTGCTGCGGAAATGACAAAGGCTTCGAAGAAGAAAAAGCGCAGCGGGAGAGCCTGGATTGTAGTTGGCGTGGTTGTCGCGGCTACCGCTGCAGGCGTTGCCGCATGGAAGGCATCCAAGCCTGTGGCCGATCCCTGGAAGACACCGGAACCTGTTGCGCCGGCGCCTGCTGCTACTTTGCCAACACCTGCGCCTGCACCGGCAGTAGTTCCTTCTCCCGTTCCCGCGGACGACGGCGCTGACACCAAGGTTGCCGAGCCCGCTGACACTGTGGTGCAGAAGGCGAAGGATGCGGTTAAGTCCGGGGCCGAAGAAGTTGCCGAGGCTGGCGCTTCAGTAAAGGACGATGTGGTTGATGCCGCTTCCGATGCCAAGGATGCGGCCGCGAAGCTGCTGGATGCAGCTTCCAGCGCCGTGGAGGACGCTTCGCCGAAGCCGAAGGATCCCAAGAAGTAGGTTTTATTGCAGTTTGTTTCACGGAGAGGCTGGGAGTTTTACTCCCGGCCTCTCCTCTTTTTTAGGCCGTTGTTTTCTTTAGGCCGCTGCGGCCCTGCCGCAGAATCACCGCAGCCAGCCCTGCCAATATTAAGGCCAGGCCCGCATACGTTCCCGGTGGTAGCTGCTCGTCAAGGAAGAAACCGGCTAAAAGTGCCGCCCCTGGTATTTCTACGAGGATCATCATGGAGACCACAAGGGGAGAAATGGTGGCCAGCAAATAGTTGAAGATGGTATGGCCAAATATCTGGGCTGCCACTGTGACGCCAATAATGCCCCACCACGCCTCCGGCGGGATATTCAAAAGTGGTTGGCGAAACACCAGGCACAACGCCAGCAGGATGACCGAACACAGGCCGTAGCAAAGGCTCGAGTAGGCCCCTGTGGAGAGGGTCTTGCGGGCCTTTGAACCGGCCAGGGTGTAGATGGCGGCAAGGATGCCTCCTGCCACCGCCAAGACGTCGCCTATGAGCGCCTGCGGCGAAACCCCTATGTCGAACCCTGTGATAACCGCTACGCCCAGCAGCGCAGTGCCCAGTCCCAGCAGTACCGGCTTCGGTGGCTTCATTCCGCGGATCCATTGAAAGAGCGCAATCCACGCCGCCTGCAAGCAGACTAGGGCCGTTGCGCCCGCCACGCTTGTCAACTTCACTGCGGTGATAAAACAGGCAAAGTGGAAGGCTAGTGCTGTTGCCGCAATAACCGTGTATTTCAATTCCGCCCGGGTCAGGGATTTAAATAATCCCGGATTCTTGATCACTGTGGGCGTTCCCAATACCAGGGCGCCAAAAACATTGCGCCACAAGGCGATTGTCAGGGCGGGGGCCATAGTGGCGGCCATGATGGGTCCGGAGGCTGAAACGCCCAAAATGCCCACAAAGGCCAAAAGAATTATCACTGTTCAAGCGTAGGGCAAGGGGACAATGCCGTTGTGCTGATAAAAAAACAACCCCGGTCTGATGACCGGGGTTGTTTCTCATGGTGGAGGCACGGGGACTCGAACCCCGAACCCCCTGCTTGCAAAGCAGGTGCGCTACCAATTGCGCCATGCCCCCATGAGGATAATTCAGTATATCTGAAACAGAACCAAAAGATTCACACTAACGAATCAGTTGCCTTGCTCCAGGTTGTCTTCACAACTTTGGATTCCCGCCACTTCCTGTTCAAAAATACTGCCGCAGTCAGAGCTGTGATCAAAATCAGCAACTTCTTCATAATGCACCATCCTTTACAAGAACCGTAGGGTTCCGTGGGCGTACCTGGACTTGAACCAGGGACCTCTTCGTTATCAGCGAAGCGCTCTAACCGCCTGAGCTATACGCCCTACTTGACCCTCACCGGGCCGAGACAAAACTTTACCGCACACAATCCCAAATTCCAAAATCGGCGGTTCCTGCGGGTCTGCAGAACCCGCCGATTTTGATCTTTTAACGCCTTTTTTCGCGATAATCCGCGGTTTTTGACTGATTAGTCATCAGTCAAGGTGACACCGATTCCGCCCACTAGAGTGGCCGAGATGTTGTACAAAACCGCAGAAAGTACGGAAAGTGTGGTCAAGAGCACAACGTTAACAACTGCAACTATGGTTGAAAAGGATGCCACTTGCCCCAACGAGATGATTGACAGGAGATCGAACGGGACCCCGCCCTCCTTGCCCTGAATCTCATTGACGAAGTCGTTTACAGTGCCGAACAGGCCCATGGTGTCCAGCACTGACCAGAGCGCAATGGCTGCAACTACGGTCACAATACCGAGGGCAACAGAGAGCAGGAACGCCATCTTCAGGACGGACCAGGGATCAATTTTGCTGACCAGAAGACGGGCGCGGCGTGCTTTTGCCTTGGGTGCTGGCTTGACCAGCGACGGGGGTGACTTCGGCGCAGGCGTCTTGGTTACAGGCCGCTTCGCACCAACGGCTCCAGCAGTCGCTGGGGCGCTTGTGGGGCGCTGGGCGGGGCGGGCAGGTGCACCTACCCTTGGTGCGGACCCTGGCCGCGGAATCGGGTTATTGGTGCTCAATCTGTGCCTCCAGTTGTTCCGTCATGACCCGTTAACGGTACTTCATCATTTTGTTGCTTTCCCTCTAAAGAGCCATTAATCGCGGTCTCAGGGGTTTCAGAGGCCTCAATTTCCGCGGCTTCTTCATCTTCTTCAAGGCCTCGTTCGCTGTTGCGAGCAACCTCAATGATCTTGTCATTCTTATCCGGCTTGGCGAAGATGACACCCATGGTGTCGCGTCCCTTGGCGGGTACTTCCGAGACGTTGGAACGTACCACCTTGCCGCCGCCCATGACCACCAAAACCTCGTCATCTTCTTGAACAATCAGTGCTCCGACCAGGTCTCCGCGATCCTCCACCAGCTTGGCAACCTTAATGCCCAGACCGCCTCGTCCCTGCAGACGGTATTCCTCAACAGCTGTTCGCTTCGCATAGCCGCCTTCTGTGACGATAAACACAAAGGAATCATCAGTGACCACATTGGCGGCAAGAAGTTCATCAAAGTCACGGAACTTCATGCCCGTAACACCAGATGTTGCCCGGCCCATGGGCCGCAGCGCCTCATTTGTGGCAGTAAAGCGGATGGATTGACCCTTGCGGGAGACCAACAGCAGATCGTCGGTGTCGGAGACCAGCTGCGCGGAGACAAGTTCGTCACCGTCACGCAGGTTGATGGCAATGACACCGGCCGAACGGTTGGTGTCGTAATCCTCCAGTGAAGTCTTCTTGACCAGACCCTTCTTGGTTGCCAGAACCAGGTATGGAGACTGCTGGTAGTCCTTGAGCTCCATGACTTGGGCGATCTTCTCATCGGGCTGGAAAGCCATCAAGTTGGCTACATGCTGTCCCTTGGCATCACGTCCCGCCTCGGCCAGCTCATAAGCCTTTGCACGGTAGACGCGGCCCAGGTTGGTGAAAAACAGCAGCCAATGGTGGGTGGTTGTCACAAAGAAGTGCTCCACGACGTCATCCCCGCGCAGCTGCGCGCCCTTGACGCCCTTGCCGCCACGGTGCTGTGTGCGGTAGTTGTCGCTACGGGTGCGCTTGACGTAACCGCCACGGGTAATGGTGACCACCATTTCCTCTTCAGGAATGAGATCTTCCATGCTCATGTTGGGGTCGTAACCCATCATGATTTCTGTGCGGCGGTCATCCCCAAAGCGAGCGGTGATCTCCGCCAGCTCTTCGCTGACAATGCCGCGCTGAACCTCGGGCGAGGCCAGAATACGGTTATATTCGGTGATCTGTTGGGTCAAGACATTGCTGCGATCTTGAATCTTCTGATGTTCCAAGGCAGCCAGACGCCTTAGCTGCATGTCAAGGATGGCCTTGGACTGGATTTCATCGATGTCCAGCAGGGCCATCAGGCCGTCGCGGGCTTCCTCAGTAGTTGATGATGCTCTGATCAAGGCAATGACGGCGTCGAGGGCGTCCAGCGCCTTCAGCAAGCCTCGCTGGATGTGTTGCTCCGCTTCATCTTTACGGAGTCGGAACATGGTACGGCGGACAATGACATCCATCTGGTGGGTAACCCAGTGACGAATGAAGGCGTCCAACGGCAGGGTACGGGGCACGCCGTCAACAATGGCCAACATGTTGGCACTGAAGTTTTCCTGCAGCTGTGTGTGCTTGTACAGGTTGTTCAGGACTACCTTGGCCACGGCATCACGCTTGAGGACAACAACCAGGCGCTGACCTGTACGGCCAGATGTCTCATCACGGAGATCGGCGATCCCGGAGATCTTGCCGTCCTTGACAAGATCGGCAATCTTGATTGCTAGGTTGTCAGGGTTAGCTTGGTAAGGCAGCTCGGTGACCACCAGGCAGGTGCGGCCTTGGATTTCCTCAACGTTGACCACGGCACGCATTGTGATGGAGCCACGGCCTGCACGGTAGGCATCTTCAATACCCTTGCGGCCCAAAATTTGTGCACCGGTGGGGAAATCGGGTCCCTTAATGCGCTGAATTAGAGCTTCGAGGAGTTCTTCTCGTCCCACTGTCGGGTTGGCCAGGTACCACTGGACACCCTCGGCAACTTCACGCAGGTTGTGTGGGGGAATGTTGGTGGCCATACCGACGGCGATACCTGAGGATCCGTTGACCAGCAGGTTGGGGAAACGTGCCGGCAGGATGGTTGGTTCCTGATTCTTGCCGTCGTAGTTGTCCTGGAAATCGACAGTTTCCTCATCGATATCGCGGACCATTTCCATGGCCAGCGGCGCCATTTTAGTCTCCGTGTAACGAGGTGCGGCAGCACCATCGTTTCCAGGGGAACCAAAGTTACCCTGGCCCAGAGCCAACGGGTAACGCATGGTCCAGTCCTGGATCAGGCGAACCAGAGCATCATAAATGGCTGAGTCACCGTGGGGGTGGTACTGGCCCATCACTTCGCCAACCACGCGGGCGCACTTGTTGAAAGAGCGCTCGGGGCGGTATCCGCCGTCGAACATGGCGTAGAGGACACGGCGGTGAACAGGCTTGAGCCCGTCCCTGACATCGGGGAGAGCACGGCCCACAATGACGGCCATGGCATAGTCCAGGTAAGAACGCTTCATCTCCTCTTGGAGATCAATTCGTTCTACTTTGTCATGCATCAAGCTTCCCTCAATGACCTCAGTAGTGCTGTCATCTACTGCGGGTTCTTGAGGATTCTGGGGTGTTTCTTCACTCATAATTTTTATATTCCATTCCCAATATATGTCTGGTTCGAACTATTTCTAGAGGGCCATGCTCGGGCTGTTCTAGATATCGAGGAACCGGACGTCCTTGGCGTTTTGCTGGATGAAGTTGCGGCGTGATTCCACATCTTCACCCATGAGGATGGAGAAAATCTGGTCGGCTTCAGCGGCGTCGTCCATGGTTACCTGAAGCAGCGTGCGGTGAGCAGGATCCATGGTGGTATCCCACAGTTCCGTGTAGTCCATTTCACCCAAACCCTTGTAGCGCTGGATGCCGTTGTCCTTGGGGATACGGCGTCCGGAAGCGGCTCCTGCGGCCAATGCTGCGTCGCGTTCCTTGTCACTGAACACGTAATCGTGTGCAGCGTTGGACCACTTGATCCGGTAGAGCGGAGGCTGGGCCAAGTACACGTAGCCGTTTTCAATCAGTGGACGCATGTAGCGGAACAACAGTGTCAGCAGCAGGGTAGTGATGTGCTGTCCATCCACATCTGCATCTGCCATGAGCACAATCTTGTGGTAGCGAACCTTCGCTACATCGAAGTCCTCACCGATGCCGGCGCCGAAGGCAGTAATCATGGCCTGGACTTCAGCGTTGCCCAGTGCCCTGTCAAGACGGGCCCGTTCAACGTTCAGGATCTTTCCACGCAAGGGAAGAATAGCCTGCGTGTGGGGGTTTCGCCCGCGCACGGCTGAACCACCGGCCGAGTCACCCTCCACAATATAAATTTCAGACAGCGCAGGATCCTTGGACTGGCAGTCCTTAAGTTTGCCTGGCATGCCGCCTGACTCCAACAAACCCTTACGGCGGGTGTTTTCGCGTGCCTTTCGGGCAGCCATACGGGCCTGTGATGCCTGGATGGCCTTACGAATGATGTCCTTGGCTGGACCGGGGTTGCGTTCGAGCCAATCGCCGAGCCCGTCAGTAACAACGCGTTGCACGAAGCCCTTGACCTCTGAGTTGCCCAGCTTGGTCTTGGTCTGGCCCTCAAACTGAGGTTCGGAAAGCTTGACCGAAATAACGGCTGTGAGTCCTTCACGGATGTCGTCCCCTGTGAGGTTGTCATCCTTTTCCCGAATAATGGTTTTTTCCCGTGCATACCGGTTGATCAGAGACGTCATGGCGGCCCGGAACCCTTCTTCATGGGTTCCGCCTTCATGGGTGTTGATCGTGTTGGCGTATGTGTGCACACTCTCTGAGAAGGACGTTGTCCACTGCATGGCGATTTCAACAGCCATACTCCGCGCGGAATCTTCAGTTTCGAAAGCAATCACATCATCGTGAACGGGCTCATATTTTTTGGACGTGTTCAGGTGCTTGACGTAATCGAGCAGTCCGTCCTTGTACTGGTAAACAACTACACGTTTACCAGTGACTATGTCCTTGCCTTCAGGGATCGCATCAAGATCCAAATCTTCATCCGAAAGAACCTCGGCTACACGCTCATCTGAGAGTGTGATCTTCAAGCCCTTATTCAGGAAAGCCATTTGCTGGAACCGTGCCCGCAGGGTTTCAAACTCAAACTCTACCGACTCAAAGATCTCCGGATCTGGGTAGAACGTCTGTGTGGTGCCTGTTTCCGTAGTGGTTTCACCCTTGATCAGGGTGCCTTGGGGCTTACCGCCGTCGGCAAAGTTCATACGCCATACGTAACCTTGGCGCCGGATCTCAGTTTCAACCCTGCGGGAAAGGGCATTAACTACGGAAATGCCCACACCGTGCAGGCCACCGGAAACGGCATAACCGCCGCCGCCAAACTTACCTCCAGCATGCAAAATGGTCATAACCACTTCAACCGTGGGTTTGCCTTCTGTGGGGTGGATGTCAACGGGAATTCCTCGACCGTTGTCAACAACTTTCACGCCGCCTTCGGCGGTAAGGGTGATCTCAATGTGGTCGCAGTAGCCGGCAAGGGCTTCATCCACAGAGTTATCCACTACTTCGTAGACAAGGTGGTGCAAGCCACGCAAACCTGTGGAACCGATGTACATGCCAGGACGTTTCCGGACTGCTTCCAGACCCTCCAAGACAGTAATGTCACTTGCATCGTAGTGACTGGTGTCTGCTGTCATGGCAGATACTTCCGAAATCGGAGAGGCACCTTCTGGAGTATTCTCCGGCTCTGGATTCACGGCACTATCCGAATTGTTCGTCGTCACAGGCGCGTTCGACCCCTTTGGTTGTTCAGCGTGGTTGCCACCTTTTGAACGCGCATGAAACAGTGAACTGCCCTGCATTCGTTCCTTGGGGAAGGCACATAAATGCCGCTCTCAACGAATGCTAAAAGCTACCACAGCGCCGCGGAGAGACGGTTGTAGTCCAATTCTACCTTGCACCACGGCTATATAACGCCTCAACGTGCCCTAAAACGCGAGAAAAGCGCCTTAGGACGCAATTGTTGAGCCTTCTTTAAGGAGATGTACGGCTAATGGGGTTTCAATCGCCCTACAGCGCCTTGCACGCTCCCGCCAAGAAAGCAACATTATCCGTAAGTGTCCCTGGGTCCACGGCCCTTCACGGTGCGGTAACCCTTTCGCCAACTCGGGGCAGTCGGGCCCAGAACCATAATCTTTGTCACCACGCCGTGTCCCAACTCGGCATCAAACTTTGCCAACAGGGATAGGGAGAGAAGCCGTAGCTGGGTTGCCCAACTGGTGGAATCACATCTGACATGCAAGGTGGTGGCTTCAAAGCTCTCCGGACGGCAATGAGCGGCAATTTCCGGACCAACAAGATCATCCCACTGAGCCATGACGGAGCCAACGGCTAAAGGAGAGCTCCACCCTCTGTCAGAAACCAGCCTGCTAACAACATTTCCAAGCCCCTGGGGATCCCTTCCGCCACCATACTTTGCATCGAGAAACGGTTTCCTTTTACTTCTGGGGGTTGTTTTTTCACCAAGACGCCCTCGCGAAATTCGCAGTTCACCGCGGCTTTTTGCGATGGCACGCATCCGGTTCAGGGCTGCCTGGGCCGCATCCACTTCGGTGTCATGATCAGATTTAGCCGCTGCCATACTACTTATTTTGCCTGTGAGGTCCCTACCCGAATCTGCCACAGACTCCTCAGTCATGGTTCATCACGCCGCCGGGAATCACCTGGATGGTTGATCCTGACAATTCCTCGGGAATATCCGCTCCCACCGCGGCCGTGACCAGAACTTGTTCGGCTGCCCCTACCATCGAGGCAAGCTTGCGCCGTCGTTGTGCATCCAGTTCAGCGAAAACATCGTCAAGAATCAGGATTGGCTGATTCCCCGCCACATGTTTGTCCTCATCCAACACGTGAAAAGAGGCGAGCCGCAGAGCCAAGGCAATGGACCACGATTCTCCATGGGAGGCATAGCTGCGGGCCGGTGCGTTACCCAAAAGAAGATCCAACTCATCACGATGGGGCCCCACAAGGGACATTCCACGTTCAAGTTCGCGGGTCCTCGATGCCGTCAATACGGTTCTGTAGCGTTGCGCCAATTCCTCCACAGGGCATAGGGATAAGTCTTCGCCGTCAAGAACCTCTGGCAGCACACCTCCGGTTGGTTCCCCGAATGCACTGTAGGTGGCGTCGTCGTGCTCTTCTTGCGGGGGCGATTCCGGCGGCCCGGATATGGTGATCTGGTCAAGACTGCTGCGGTAAAGTGCCCGCAAAATTTTGGAACCGTCAGTCAATTCTGCGTAAGCCTGTGCCAGGTGGGGGCGCAAACGGTTGAGCAGATCTAGCCGGGCAAGGAGCAATCCCGCAGCGGCCATAGCCATGTGCTCGTCCCACACATCCAGCGTTGCAAGATGAGACTCGGAAACTCCGGAACGAGAAAAATGTTGAGAACGCGCTGATTTTAACAACGCGTTGCGCTGCTTGAGGACCCTGTCATAATCGCTGCGGGTACCTGCATGTTTTGGTAACAGAACTACTAAAAGATCGTCAAGAAACCGGCGCCGGTTACCAGGATCACCCTTGACCAGGGCCAGATCCTCCGGTGCAAAAAGCACTGTGCGGCAAATACCAAGAATATCCCGGGCCCGCACCGGATTGGCCCGATTGATCCGGGCACGGTTGGCTCGCGTCGCGTTGATTTCAACTTCAACTATGACTTTTTGTTCGGCCCGCACCAACTGGGCCCGGATGAGCGCCCGGTCAGTACCAAAGCGTAAAAGGGGCGCATCCTGGCTAACGCGGTGGGATGAGAGCGTGGCCAAATATCCGATCGATTCCACCAGATTGGTTTTACCCAATCCGTTGGAACCTACAAGGACAGTGACTCCGGGTGTCAACGCCAGATCCACCTGTGCGTAACTGCGGAAATCCGTCAGGGAAAGATGCTCAAGGTACATAGAAAGTAGTTTTATTCACTGCTGGGACTGGCTGGTTTTGTCGCATGCCCACCAAATTGGTGACGCAGAGCAGAAACCATTTTCATGGCTGGAGAATTATCCTCGCGAGAGGAGAACCTGGCGAAGAGAGCTGCCGTGATGGCGGGAGCTGGTACGGCGTTGGCAATGGCTTCCTCTACGGTCCACCGGCCTTCGCCAGAATCTTCTACATAATCATCAATGGACTCCAGCCCCGGATCCTCATCCAGCGCTTTGACCATCAAATCCAGCAGCCAGGAACGTACTACGGTGCCTTTTTGCCAAGCCCGGAATGTTCCTGGCAGGTCCTGAATAATATCCTTCTTGGCGAGGAGCTCGTAACCCTCAGCGTAGGACTGCATCAGTCCGTATTCGATGCCGTTGTGGACCATTTTTGCGTAATGGCCGGCTCCAATGCCACCAACGTGGACAAAACTGTCGGCCCTTTCCCCCTCAGGACGGAGTGCGTCAAACACGGGTAGGGCTCGGCTTACATCTTCCGACGCGCCGCCAGCCATCAGCCCATAACCATTGCTCAGACCCCAAACTCCTCCGGAAACACCAACATCGATGAAGGAAATATCCTTGCCGCGCAACAATTCACCGTGTTTTTGATCTTCCGTGAATCGTGAGTTCCCGCCGTCAACCACAAGGTCTCCTGGTTCGAGAAGTCCTGAAAGATCTGTGATCACTGATTCTGTAACGGCACCGGAAGGAACCATGACCCAAATCAGGCGAGGAGCCGGAACTGCTGCCACGAGTTCAGTCAAAGTAGTGACATCACTGACCTCGGGGTTTTGGTCAAATCCGGTGACTTCGATCTGCGCTGCACGCAAACGGGCCCGCATGTTGAAGCCCATTTTTCCAAGTCCAACAAGTCCAATATGCATGATATTTACTCTCTTCCGTGGGAATGGGCTAGAACGGCGGCAAAATCGAAATTACGAGGAAGGCAACCTCACTGGCATTACCAGGTAGCGGTACTCATCCCGGCGGTCACCGTCAAGATCATCTTGGGCATTGATCATGGCTGGTTTTGGTGCCGAGGTGAAGGAGAACCGAACGTACTTGCTGTCGAAGGCATTCAGACCCTCACTGAGGTAGTGCGGGTTGAATGCAACAGTAATTTCATCGCCCACAAGTGCTGCTTCCAGGTTCTCCGACGCCTGTGCATCCTCGCCAGTGCCCGCATCGAGGGTGAGCTGACCATCAGTGAAAATCAACCGTACTGGCGTGTTTCTTTCAGCAACCAGGGAAACTCGACGAACAGCTTCGGCCAAGGCATGGGTTTCTACTGTTGCATAAATGGGAGTGGTGTCCGGGAATAGTGACCGAATCTTGGGATATTCTCCATCAACCAACAGGGAGGTGGTGCGGCGTCCGCCACTTTCGAAGCCGATGAGTTCGCTGTTGGATGACAAGGCAATGTTGATGTTTCCAGCATTGCCAAGAGTTTTGGCCACTTCGCTGAGAGTTTTTGCCTTGATCAAAGCGGCGGCAGAAATATTGGGCGTTGAAGGGTTCCAACGCACTTCCCGCAGTGCCAACCTGTACCTGTCAGTGGCCAAGAGAGTGATCAGATCACCCTCAATTTCCATCTTGACGCCGGTCAGAACGGGAAGGGTGTCATCCTTGCTCGAGGCAATAATGACCTGGGAAACAGCCTGAGCAAAAGCCTCGCCGTCCACCGTTCCACTAATTTCTGGAAGAGCAGGAAGTTCCGGGTAGTCGTTGACAGGCATGGTGGCCAAATGAAAGCGGCTGCTACGGCAAGTCAAAGTCACCTTGTTGCCGTCGGTCTCTACATCAACGGGAGCGGCCGGAAGGCTTCGGCAGATGTCCGCCAAAAGACGCCCGGAAACAAGGATGGTTCCTTCTTCGGAGATATCTGCTGGTATCTGCAACCGTGCCGAGATCTCGTAGTCAAAGCTGGACAGGCTCAAGGTACCGGCTTCGGCCTTTAGCAACAGGCCTGAGAGGACCGGGACAGGAGGCCGGGGAGACAAGGAACGTGCGGCCCAGCTGACTGCTTCGGTCAGAACATCCCGTTCGACTCGGAACTTCACGTAAGGGTGCCGCCTTTCAATGTACGAAAAAAAATTTAAGGGTTCCCGGTGGACCTGTCCGAAGGGGTCAGACACCAAGGTTGAAATTACATCCTTGGAGACAGCTTAGCGCCTTGGGAAGTTCATTTGGACATTGGTCTTTGCCCTGGGCAGGGCCGGATGGGATAAAAGGTAAATGTTGTTTGAAACGAAAGATTCTTGTAGTTCGTAGTGTTAATAAGTCCTGTGGATACTGTGGATAAGTGCCTTTCAGCACGTGATTTCGCAGAAGTTGCCTGTGCACAGGTTGTGAGGCTGTCCCGTTTTGGGGTGTGGGGAACGGTGGAGAACTTTTTGAGGGCTTTTAATGATCCACAGGCAACCAGGTAGTTATCCGCAGGTTGGGGAGGTTGTGCCTGAGTAATCCACAGGCTTATCCACACCTGTTAATTTCTCAGAATTTTTCCCCGCTCCGCGGGTTACCCTTCGCGCTGCTGCTGTTTAATCTTGTTGGTGAGCTCAGTTACCTGGTTGTAGATGGCGCGTCTCTCAGCCATCAATTCCCGGATCTTCCGGTCTGCATGGATCACCGTGGTGTGGTCCCGCCCGCCAAACTCCTGACCAATCTTGGGAAGAGACATGTCAGTCAGCTCACGGCACAAGTACATGGCAATTTGCCGGGCTGTAACCAGGGTGCGGGTCCGCGACTTGCTGCACAGCTCTTCTAGAGAAATGTTGAAGTAGGCAGCCGTCTGGCCAAGGATTGCAGTGGACGTGATTTCCTGGGCCCCATCGTCAGTAATCAGGTCCTTCAACACCAGCTCTGCAAGCCCAACATCTACTGGTTGCCGGTTCAAGCTCGCGAACGCTGTTACACGAATCAGTGCGCCTTCAAGTTCCCGAATGTTTGTGGAGATCTTCGATGCGATGTATTCCAAGGCGTCATCCGGTGCAGAAAGCCCTTCTCCAATAGCCTTTTTCCTCAAAATCGCGATCCGAGTCTCGAGTTCAGGGGGCTGAACGTCTGTTAGCAAGCCCCACTCAAAACGGGAACGCATGCGCTCCTCGAAACCCTGGAGACGCTTGGGCGGCAAATCCGAGGTGATAACTACCTGCTTGTTGTGGTTATGAAGCGCATTGAAGGTATGGAAGAACTCTTCTTGCGTAGCGTCCTTATTGGCCAAAAACTGAATGTCATCAATCAGAAGGATGTCCACATTGCGGTACAGCTGCTTGAAGCTGGCGCCTTCATCGTCCCGGATGGAGTTGATGAAGTCATTAGTGAACTCCTCAGAATTCACATACCGAACCCGGATGCCTGTGTAGAGGCGGCGCGCATAATGACCAATGGCATGCAAGAGGTGAGTCTTTCCCAGACCGGAATCGCCGTAAATAAACAGCGGGTTATAGGCCTTGGCCGGTGCCTCAGCCACGGCAACTGCCGCTGCATGGGCAAATCTGTTGGAAGCACCAATCACAAAAGAGTCAAAAACATATTTCGGATTGAGCCGGCCAAATTCTTGTGACGTGCTCGGCAACATGGGAGAAGGCTTAGAGATGTGCTCCACGGGTTCATGGTGAGCCGGGCTATCAGCACGAACCTGAACCTGCGCGGGAACAGTTTCTTCTTCCTTAGCAGGAGGTACCAGGTCAGCGTTGACACTGAAGGCGCAACTGATTTCCTCGGAAAAGACTTGGGCCAAAGCATCGCTCAACGCTGTATGAAGCTGGTTTTGCAGCACTTCACGAGTGAGTTCATTGGGGACCGCCACCAACAAGGTGTTTCCGATCAGGCCCTGCGGCTGTGTCAGAACTACGAATCCGCGTTGCCGCGGAGAAACACGTTCGTCCTGCTCAAGAATTCGAATGACTCGTCGCCAGGAGCTGCCAACGTCATTGATGTCCTCAGTGCTCATTGACCGTTCCATCCTTACTGCCGACTCAAGAGCCGAAAATTTCGCAATTCACACACACCGTGTACGTGACTTCAGTTACACACATAAAACCAAATTTTTTTATGAGCGCAGACCCACTCAAACTGAGTAATCCACAGAGTTATACAC
Organism: Arthrobacter sp. lap29; assembly: GCF_032458965.1. Taxonomy (NCBI): domain Bacteria; kingdom Bacillati; phylum Actinomycetota; class Actinomycetes; order Micrococcales; family Micrococcaceae; genus Arthrobacter; species Arthrobacter sp. lap29. The sequence continues at coordinate 361,576 of NZ_JAUCEK010000005.1, read as the reverse complement.
ATCGGTGGATAACTTGCCACTGGCCTAGCCTAGAGGATGGATGAGCCAGAAGATAGCGAGAGAAAGTGCTTGTGGATAAATGTCACAGCAGCGCCCTCCTGCGCACCTCATCCACAGAAGTTGTCCACTTAGTTATGCACAGCTGTGGATGAAGCGTTTATAAGCTGTTTTTCAGGATTCCGAGGACCCAAACAGGGACAATTCGCCTCCGTGGCGCTGAAGTCTTCATACTCCGGTTTGACTGACAGGTGTTGCGTGACCTAACGTTGTGAAGTCCCATGTGTCTGTTTTGCGCCCCGGCGTGCACTCCCCATAAATGAGGAGTGGAAAGGAACAGGCATCCATATACTTAGCGTCGACCCCTTTCTTACCTGTTAGTTACGGGCAAGGCGCATCTTTGATTGTCTTGGAGTAACTACCGTGAGCAAGCGGACTTTTCAGCCGAACAACCGCCGTCGTGCCAAGAAGCACGGCTTCCGCCTACGCATGCGCACCCGCGCCGGCCGCGCCATTTTGGCAGCACGCCGCACCAAGGGTCGCGTAGAGCTGTCGGCCTAAACAATAGCTGCTTGACGATTCGTCGAGCCTTATAGAAGTAGCGGTTGATCGCAAGGTGCTAGCCACCAAGAATAGAATGCGGACTTCCGCCAACTTCTCACATACTGTACGTTCCGGCGTCCGAAATGGACGCCGGAACTTAGTGTTATATATGGTGTCCACTTCTCCGGATGCACCCAGCCAAGTTGGGTTCATTGTGGCGAAGACTGTTGGGAACGCTGTGACCCGCAACCTCGTTAAGAGGAGACTGAGGGAAATTGTTGTTGAGACAATTAAGCAGCATCCTTACGGGGTCAATGTAGTTGTGCGCGCTTTGCCCGTTTCAGCGCAGGCTTCCTTCAACGACCTTGTCATGGACTATCGAAAGGCCTTCTTCGCTGCATCGACCCGTTTACGGGACAGTGCAGCAGGCTCTTCGCCATTAATTTCAACACCATCAGTTGACAAGGCACATGAGTCAAAAGGAGAAGATGTTTTGTGAGCAGCTCACAAACTCAAGGGCGTGCGCCCAGCCTACTCGGCGCCGTCGCACGTTTCTTGTGGCATGTTCCCCGCAACATTCTCATTATCGTTTTGAAATTATACCGGCGCGTCGTCTCACCCATTTATGGGCAGGTGTGCCGGTTTTTTCCGTCATGTTCAGCCTACGCACTGGAGGCTGTGACTGTTCACGGCGCAGTCAAGGGCACATGGTTTTCCATGCGGCGGGTTATCCGCTGCCATCCTTGGAGCGCCGGTGGCCTGGATCCGGTTCCGTCACCGGCAGTTGTGGATTGGGATGACCCTTCCACGGTGCCACTCATTGTCCAACTGAACCACCCGGTTGTATTTCTGGCCAAGCAACAGGAAACGCAAAGTCGCAAAGCGGCTTGAGGAGATAGATAAAGAAATATGGGCTTCTTCAATACAATTCTGTTCCCCTTCAAGTGGATCGTCTCGTGGATCATGGTTGCCTTCCATGATGTTCTGACAACCTTGGGGATGGATGCTGCCTCGGGCATCACCTGGACCTTGTCAATCATTGGTTTGGTGTTGGTGATTCGTGCCGCATTGATTCCGGTTTTCGTCAAGCAGATCAAGGCACAGCGCGGCATGCAAGCGCTGCAGCCGGATATGAAGAAGCTGCAGGCCAAGTACAAGGGTAAGACCGACCAGCTCTCACGCCAGGCCATGGGCCAGGAACAGATGGCGCTGTACAAGGAGCACGGAACCAACCCGTTCTCTGCTTGTTTGCCCATGTTGATCCAGATGCCGTTTTTCTTCTCCCTCTTCCAAGTGCTTTCGGGCGTGGCCAAGGCCAACTCTGAGAACATCGGTATTGGTGCGATGACTCATGCGCAGGTTGTGCAATTTGACGAAGCCACCATCTTCGGTGCCCGCCTTTCCGATGCCCTGCTTCCCTCGTTTCAGGGCGGCAACCTGACGGTCACCATTGCCGTGCTGTCAATCGTGATGATTCTGGCAATGATTGCCTCACAGTTCATCACGCAGAAGCAGATCATGTCGAAGAACATGTCTGAAGAAGCCATGCAGGGCCCTTTCATGAAGCAGCAAAAGATGATGCTTTATGTACTGCCGTTGGTCTTCGGTATTGGTGGTATCAACTTCCCTATCGGTGTTTTGATCTACTGGACCACTACCAACCTGTGGACCATGGGTCAGCAGTTCTTCGTTATCCGCCGCATGCCTACTCCCGGCTCACCGGCGTACAAGGAATACCAGAAGCGCCGCGAGGCCAAGGGCCTGCCGCTGCTGGGTGCATCCAAGAAGACGGTCGAGGCAGAAGTTATTGCGGAGAGCCCTGATCTGAAGGGGCAGCGGAACCAGCCACAACGCAAGAACAGGAAGAAGAAATAATGCCTGAAGAAACGCAGCTTGTCCCTGAGGAAGTATCCGCCCCGGTAGAACCCGGTGTTAGCCGCTTGGAAGAAGAAGGCGACATTGCCGCCGACTACCTTGAAGAGCTTCTCGACATTGCCGATATCGATGGCGATATCGACATTGAAGTTCGTAATGGCCGGACCTACATCTCCATTGTTGCTGATGAGGAGTCTGATTCGTTGCAGAGCCTGGTAGGGCAGGACGGCGAAGTCCTTGACGCCTTGCAGGAACTGACCCGTTTGAGTGTTCTCTCGGCAACGGAAAGCCGGTCCCGTCTTGTTCTGGACATTTCTGGCTACCGTGGCCGCCGGAACGAAGAGCTTGCCAAGATTGCCCAGGATGCGGCAGATCTGGTCAGCGGTGGCCAAGAATCAGTGGCGTTGGATCCCATGGGAGCCTATGAGCGCAAGATTGTGCACGACGCCATTGCCGAACTGGGTTTGGAATCCGAATCTGAAGGTGAAGGCACACGCCGTCACATTGTGGTGAGCGCAGCTCATTAGGCCGCAGTTTTCAAATAGCTACCAAACGGTCCCGGCCGCTGCCTCAGGGAGCGGCCGGGACCTAAATTTTAGAGGACACATATCGTGGTGGAACTTACTGCACAAGAGGCTCTTGCGGCCGAACAAATTTTTGGCGAACGCCTTGATCTCGCCAAACGATATGTTGAACATTTGGCAACGTCAGGCATTGAACGTGGGCTGATTGGTCCAAGAGAAGTACCTCGTTTGTGGAGTCGGCACGTTTTGAACTGTGCGGTGGTGGCAGAACTGATTGCCGACGGCGCTAAAGTTGCCGATGTGGGCAGTGGCGCCGGCTTGCCAGGGCTCTGTTTGGCTATTGCCCGACCTGATCTGTACCTGACACTCATTGAGCCACTTGAACGGCGGGTCACCTGGCTCGAAGAAGTCGTCATGGATCTGGGACTCAACAATGTGGAAATCATTCGCTCCAGGGCAGAAGCCGCCATTGGCAAGGTTGAATGCTCAGTTGTTACCGCTCGAGCAGTATCTGCTTTGAAGACTTTAGCTCCACTGACTATTCCGCTCTTGGGTGGCGAGGGGGAACTCTTGGCGATCAAGGGCCGGAGTGCTGAAGACGAGATTGCTACCGCTGGCAAGACACTTAGAAACCTCGGTGGGTATGAGACATCGATCGTTATTGCAGGGCAAGATGTTCTGGACGAGCCCACAACAGTGGTTCGTGTCAAGGTGAAGCGGCGCTGATTCCCACTGCTGTGGGAATGAACCGATAAGCTAGAGGTTGGCAACCATCGCCACAAGAAAGTGAGAGTGCAAGCGTGACCAGTAGCGAAGCAGCTTCGCAACGGATCCCTCCGTTCATGACATTGGGGTCGGCACGTTCTAACGCCTCAAATCAACCTAATTCAATTGATTTACGCCAACGAAGTTCTAATGCTGGTGTTTCACGTGAAACAAGTGCGGATGCTTTGAGTTCACTCAATGATGAGCTCGATGACAGTAGCCCCATTGCTAGCCAGCTCGTCAGTGAGACTAAGCGTCGCGAACGGTTGCTGGGGCGCAAGCTTCCCCGGCCGTCACATACGCGCATTCTGACGGTGGCTAATCAGAAAGGTGGGGTCGGAAAAACGACCACCACAGTGAATGTTGCAGCTGCACTTGCTTCTGCAGGATTGCATGTCCTGGTGATTGATATTGACCCTCAGGGAAATGCATCCACAGCCCTCGGCATACCTCACCATGCGGAAATCGATAGTATTTACGATGTTTTGATCAATGATGTGGCCATGGCCGAAGTAGTTGCCCAGTGCCCCGACATTGCGAATTTGTACTGTGCCCCCGCAACCATCCATCTCGCGGGTGCTGAAATTGAGCTTGTATCCCTCGTCGCGAGGGAGCAACGACTTCGCCGGGCCATAGATGAGTATGTTAAGTTCCGGGCAAAGAGCGGTGAAGCGCGGCTAGATTTCATCTTCATCGACTGCCCGCCCAGCCTTGGGCTCCTGACGGTCAATGCGTTTTGTGCGGCGAACGAGGTCATGATTCCCATTCAGTGTGAGTACTACGCACTGGAAGGACTGAGTCAGCTTTTGAAGAATATCGAAATGATCCAAAAGCATCTGAATTCAGATCTGATTGTCTCCACTATTTTGCTGACCATGTACGATGGGCGGACAAACTTGGCTGCTCATGTGGCAGCTGATGTGCGCGAGCACTTCCCACAGCAGGTATTGCGGGCCATGATTCCACGGTCCGTCCGTATTTCTGAGGCTCCCAGCTATCAGCAGACGGTGATGACTTACGATCCTTCGTCAACTGGAGCACTCTCATATCTTGAGGCTGCGGCTGAACTGGCTGAGCGCTCCACGGTTTAATGCGATTAGTCGCATAGAATCGTTCCAATTCACTTTAAAGTTCATCAGAGCCCACATGGCGTGGGTTTCATTCAATGGAGGATGTCTCAATGACTGACAAGCGCAGGGGTCTCGGTCGTGGGTTGGGTGCATTGATCCCGAACTCATCTGGTGATGAGAGTGGATCCTCTCAGCCAACACGTCCTGTCGACTTGTTCTTTCCGGAGCCCAAATCCCGTAAACCAGCGGTAGCTCCCACTAATACCGTAAAAAAGCCTGTAGAAGCCAAGAATGTTGAACTTGTAGAAGTTCCAGGTGCCACTTTCATGGAACTTCCTGTTGGCGAAATCCATCCGAACCGTAAACAGCCACGTACTGTCTTTGATGAGGACGACATGGCGGAACTGGTTCACTCAGTCCGTGAAATCGGAATCCTACAACCAATTGTTGTCCGCAAGTCCACTGAAAAGGGCGATCAGCCCTACGAATTGGTAATGGGTGAACGCCGCTGGCGTGCGAGTCTGGCCGCAGGCTTGGAAACTATTCCCGTTATTGTCAGGGAAACTACTGATGACAACTTGCTACGTGATGCTCTTTTAGAGAACCTGCACCGAAGCCAGCTGAATCCACTGGAAGAGGCCGCCGCCTACCAGCAACTTTTGGAAGATTTTGGCACTACGCATGAGCAGCTTGCCGATAAGATCGGCCGCTCACGTCCACAGGTATCCAACACGTTACGACTGCTGAAGCTTCCTCCGTTGGTTCAGCGCAGGGTGGCCTCCGGTGTGTTGTCTGCTGGTCATGCTCGGGCGCTCCTGGCTCTTCCGGATGCGGTGGCCATGGAAAACTTGGCTCAGAAGATTATTGCCGAGGGGATGTCGGTTCGCTCGACCGAAGAGGCAGTGCAGCTCTATCAGGCACCGTTGGATGGAAAGAAGCCGGCAACTAAGACTTCTAGCCCACGTCACGAACGACTTGATTTCTTGGCAAGTTCGCTGGCAGATCGACTGGACACGAACGTGAAGATTTCCCTCGGTGCCCGTAAGGGTAAGGTCAGTATTGAGTTTGCGTCAGTCGAGGATCTTAACCGGATCATGGATGTCTTGAGTCCCGACGCGAATTAGTGAGTGTTAGCGAGAGTGGCGGTGTTTCACGTGAAACACCGCCACTCTCGTCTTTAAGATATGTTCGCCAGGATTGATCCTAAGCGTAAAAATCGCGACCTTGACTGACACTCAGCGCTTCCAGATTCGGTCAATTTAGGAAAGCTGATGCAACTTGGATGCAACGTTCCACGTGAAACATCTTTTGAAAACTAATGAAGTTTAGTTTCGTGCGCCGGATCGGATGGTGTAAAAGTATGGGCGCTTAGACTGGGCTGTTTACTGAATGGTAAGGGCCGCCATCGCAGCTGAATGGACAACGAGGTTTTTATGCTGCGGCGTGGAGTGTCCGGTTTGGGAGATGGGGTCGGGGAGTAGGGCTTGTTCTTCATGTTCAATCGCGATTGTCCGCTCGGGCCGGTGCTTGCTGCGGAGGTGAACATCTAGTGCAGTATTGCCGGTGGGCCCCTCGTAAAGGAAGGGTGATGGCAAGTGTGCTCCTGGCCCATAGCTTTAGCTGGCACCTGTGTGCGTGCTCCTTGGAAATCACATAGTCTCATTGCCGGGCAAGACGAACATTTTGGGAATGGTATTTTCGAAAACAAACGTCTCTAGCAAGACCCCTTATGAGCAGCTAGTCCGCCTTTCGGCAATCTTAAGCGGCGAGGTTGTTCGGGTGTTTGACGAGGGACAGGTGCCAAGCGTCCAGAGCGGTGATTCTGAGGATCGCTAAACACGAAGTCCAATTCCGCAAAGAGGCGACCATTCAAATTTGCGGCTATCTACCCGTCTCATACACAGCTACTGCAACTCTCATCTAGGTTGGAGGGAGCCCACTAGGATGCGAGGCCTAGATTAAGGCGGCTGTGCGTCCTCCTAAGGGCCTGGTAGGTGTTCCGGCACAACAAGGCCTGCTGGGGTAAGCCGGAAGGGCGCACGTGGGATCTGAGCCTCTAGATTGACCTCTGCTAGTCCCGTTGCGCATGAGGTATGTGACTAAAGGTGCTCAGAGGGTGATTGGGGCCTAGGCTGACTCCATGAACCCGTGCAGGACAGCCACCAGTTGTGCAGTAGATGGGTGACTGCAAAGAGGGCCTCCCGCCACTTAGCTGTTGTTTGATCTGCTGGAATAGGAAGTGCCAGTACCACCCCGGCCCATGGCCAGAACTTACCCAATGACTTGGTGGAGTAGTTGTCTGCCCGGTTCTTTTGTGCGACTCCGGCGTTGGCCGGCATTGGCTCCTGTATCCCCAGCAGGACCGTGTGCCCATCGGCTTTCAGCCAGGGCAAGGTGAAAAGCACGGGGTTCAGAAAGAGCGACACTAGTAGGTGTAGATCGATGCACCAGCGTGTATATCAGACGCAGTACCTGCTTCTAATTAAACCGGCCAGCTCTAAGCGGCGTGACGCCTCGATGGTGCGCCCGCATTCTTCCGGAATGGAATCGGTGATACACATACCGCCTAACCACAAGACAACCTCCCGCTTCAGGAGCGCGATGGGGGCGCGAGTGCTTACCGTATTTATAGTCAGGTCTATTGTGCATGGGCCCTGTTGTACCGGGCTGCGTTGTTACCCAGTACCTCAGCCAAATACGGGAGCTCTGCAGTTCAGTGCATGTGTATGGATCTATCAGCACTGTTCGTAGGTGCGACCGAGTAGGGCCGCCATCTCTGCAATAGCGACCCGTGCGGGGTGGTGATGTGTGGTTGCGAAACGATCGCCGGATACCTGGGTGCGAGTGTCGTATCGGCCGTCATAAATGGGTAAGTTGTGCCGGTATATCCCGACTGACCTTTCACCCGTTGGAATCGAACAGCCAGAAAGCTTTACAGTCTACCGCCACATTCCTTACCCTGCCCGCCGGAGCGAACTGATAGCCTGCAAACGATTCCGCGCCTTACGCCTTGTGCGAGTCCACAAATACGCCGTATCCGCTGTGGTGGGATGGGATCGCAGCTTTTCCATGAAGAGGGGAACACCCGTAAGAGCCATGTGGTGCTGGGATTATCCATGATTCTCTCTGATGGTGCGGCGTCGGTCCTTGTCACTTCATTGGTACCAGGGTGGCCTTCTGCTGACTTAGTTGTGGTCAGGTTGGTGGTACCGGCCAATTGCGGAGAAGGTGAACAACAACGGCCCTCTCAAAGCCGCTACTGACGTTGCGTTCTAACAGAATTGATAGTGAAGCCGTTCACGAGGAACATGTCAACGGTGTTTATCCAGGGCTGTACGGGTACTGAATCATTGAACTCGGAGAACTTCCAAACTCGCAGTAACAGGGTATATTTTCGCTTACAGGGTCCGCTTGTCCCGTCCGGGTCATGCTTCATCCACGGCACTGAGACCGTACTGGTGAACTGAGCCAATGAGCCGGTACCAGGCGCGCAGTCTTTATCTTGGGGAATTCGTCATGGATGCTTCATTCGCCTTAGCTGCCGATGCTCTGCCATGTATAGACGAGACTTTCAATACTTCGTAGACAGCTGCCGGCTCGGTTGCACAGGCAGCTGTGCCGGTGGTTAACGAGTGGACATCACATCAGGTAGTTCTTCTTGGTGTTTGGCACATTGGTCCTCGTAGTGTTCTCGTTTGAGATTCCATTGTTTTGCCGAGCACGACGCACCGCAGCGGTCGGCTTAGGGCGTGGGCAAGGAGACTGGCACCCTTGGTAATAGGCCTGCCGGTTCGCGAGGGTGATCTGTACGACTGACTGGTCTGCGGGACTATCCTGGGTTTTTTCTAGCGGCCAGGATTTCCCCGGTCTTGGAGATTGTCAGTACTGCCGGATCAAGGTCTCCCTGAGGCCGTGTACGGACTTGCATGTAGTACAAGGCTTTGGCTTCCAGGGTCGGTTAGGGAATCGGCTGTGTTGCCAGCGTATGTGTTACGCGTCGCGTTGTTTGGGGCGCATTGGTCATTGTGGGTGACGATGTAGCTGCTGTGGTTTGTGCTTAGTTGGCAGCGTCAACCCGACGACCAGATCCGCCATTCCCGCCGGGGCCCGAAATCTCTGAGCAACCAAAGTGGCAGCATGATTTTGCTCGGGCCGCCCGTGGTGGAGTGATTCCTTCGTTCCCTTGTTTCGCTGTTCTCCACGAAGTGGCCCCTTCCTAGCCGGGGCGTGGTAGGCAAGAGTCATTGACATGATCTTTTGGTATAGGAAGAGGAGCGGGCGCGATGATGGTCGTGGGTAGCCCCGATCAGGCCGGGACGGACTTGCTGGCGGGCGAAATACCCTGTCCTCATTGCTCGACGCCGCTGCGCCCCCACGGGCACTCCCGTCACCGCACCGTGCGTGGCCTGGGCCAGGAGCGGCTGACCCTACAGCGGCGGCGAGCCCGCTGTGCCGACTGCGGACATACCCAGTTCCTTTTGCCGGCCGCGTTGGCCCTACGCAGGGTGCGGCGCTGGCTCCGCCGGGTCCCGGACACACACGTTCACTGGCTGAAGCAACAGGCAGTGAAGCACGCGTTCCGTCTCAACCCCGACAAGCTGGTCCGCCCCAAGCAGTGGCCGAGCCTGCTCGGCTGGCACCTGAATATCTTTGCCGGCGCCGCATTGGCTTTCAACCATCGGGCAAGTGTCGAGCTGCCGCCTTGGACCGTGATCGGGCACTTCACACGAGATAACATACTCAGCCCACCCCTGCACACCTAAAAAGAGACGAGACCGTGCTTTGCCATGCCCTGAAACACCACGTCACCATGACGAGCGGTCCATCGATCCCATCGTCATTTAAGGCGACGACGTCATCGTCAAATAGTGCACTCGGTAACAGTATGTTGAAGTAAATCCCAGGCTGTACGCGGTGTGGAATGGTCCAGGGATTGGCGCGGCCGGCGGTTGTTGTAGTGATCTCAAAACCGGTGAATCCTGCCCTGAAGGTGCTCGAACATGGCGGGCTGCTGCACGTCGAGGAACCGCAGCAGGGTTTGCTGAGAGAGCTCGTTCTTGCTTTGCGTGGTGGGTTTGCCGGGCAGTCCGCTGATCGGCATGGTCCTTTTGGAGGCGAGGAAGATTTCACCGGAACCGATCCTGCCGGCCCGCAGCTGATTGAACGCCAATGAGTTCTCCGACAGCACATCTTTGGTCGGGCCGTAAACGGTGATGGCTCGTTCGAGGACGTCCTTGGCATCGGTACTGTTCTCGGCAAGTGAGTACGCTGCTGTGCCCACATCGAAGCGCGAAGAGTCATCGAGGAGCTGGTACACGGTGATAACTTATTCGCCAGCGAAACGGTACTCGAAAGCATCCAGTTGCCACAATGACATCACGGTGGAGCGTACGAACGGGATGTACGGGGACTTGGGTCGTTGCCTGGGGGCTGCGTCGACGTGGCAGACACTGGAGAGCAGGCGGGTTATCCCTCGCGACCGAGGAAACCTTCCCACCCGGGAACCTCCCTTGCTGGCTGGCTTCGTTATAGATCGAACGTGGGCCATAGCACCAGCCATCGGCTTTGAGTTGCTTCCGGATCTTCACCACTTTGTGAATCAGCCGAGCCATATTTACGGGCCGGAGTCTTCGGTGCACGGGAACGCGGGTGAAAGAGAGTTCGCCATTCAATGACTATCGCTGCCAACCCGTCGGTAAAAGTGTCTCCGACGTGGGGAGAGAGTGTCGTCTCCGAAGTGACGAGATCCGATGTATACGAAGTGGCTAGATTACACACCAGATCGACACAGGCTCGCTACCGAAAGCCTCGACTAAATATGCCATATCCGGTAGCTGGCTCTTGAACATTTGTCCGTGCTCGACCCTAGTATTCCCAAGGAGGGGACATCCGCCAAGACGTCACCCAAGTCAACATGATCCACCCCGGATAAGAAGAATCACCCTAGAATAGTGCATATCAGCTCCACACGGATTGACCAGGGTCACTGCCGTGCCACTGGCTGCCAAATAGCCGGAGTCAAGGAGCGGAACACGGCACCGAAGAACGCCCAGACCAGCTGACACCCGGCAACACTGCAGCGAGCAACGGGGAGGTATGCTGGCCAAAAGAATAAGTGACGCGAACACAGACAGCGATGATTAACGGGTACAGCTCCCTAGCTACCTCGTTTCGGGTCCGCGTCCTTGTAGTCGATCGGGAGCGCCACCCTCACCGTGGCGGTGGCGTCATGCTCCGGCCCGCTTGCCCACAGTGCGCATCTACAAACCGACATGCAACGCCCTAAGTGCCTCCAGATTCCGACCAGCTGTTAGTGCTTGCGTTGTTGTTCGATGCCGGCGTCGTCTTCAGCGACGAGGTGATTGTTGGGTCTGATTGTCATCGTGATGTGCGGGCTCGTCAGGATGCTCGGCTGAGTCCGCGCGGCTAGATCTTGGGGTATCCCAGGATGTCTAGATTGAGGTTGCCTAAGGTACTGCAATATATCCTCGTGCAGCCACTCGGTATGCGATGAGGACACCCTGGCCCAGCAGGCTGGACGCCATGTGGGCTGGCAGCGTCGCTGTGGAGTCCAGCGAAGGATAGTACCCAGACGGCAATGCTGCCGCAGACTACCTCGTGGTGCTCATTATCATCATCGTCTCTGTTCCTTTTCGTTATCTCAACGCACCGGGATGGGATGCTTGCCCATCATTCCCGTTGCTGGGAAGGGGTGCGCTTTGGGTAGATTGGCACTGCCTCGGAACAGATGAGTCACTCCACCATTGATTGGTGGAGAAGACCACTGTGCCAATCAGGCTGCACAAGAGACTGGGTGCAGAATAGACCGCTGAATTGGTCTTCACGCTGACGCGGTGGTCAAACAAGGAGACGATTGATTCCACGGCCTAACACGCGTGAGGGTTCCAGGACGGGTCAAAGAGGAGCCAATAGTACTGACATGTAAACGGATGCAGGGGTGCCAACCTTTTGGCAGACGAGTGCGTCAACGCCATGCAATATTTCGCTGGATAGACTCGTTCACGATCTACGATCCGCATGACGGTCGTAGAGCTCATGGCCAGGAAGGGAAGGGGGAACCCAACCGGGAAGCAACGTGGCTCTACCCGGAGGGCGTGGGGGACCGAAACGGTACCAGTCGCAGACAGTGGGTTTGGGCTGCCAGCGCATTTGCAAGAGTGCTGGGTACTGAACTCAAGCTGGCACTACGGGATTCTGGATCCAATATCAGGTGAACGCATGATGGGGCTTTCCCGCTGTGGAAATAGCTCAATGTGATCGGAATTGGCCACATGACTTCAATGGCTAATTCCTCACTCTCACCTTGAGTCCTACCAGCCCTGCCGTTCGAAAGGTGTCCAGCGCAAACTGGTGGGTCATGCACAACTAGGAGCTGCGGACAAAGACTCGAGTATTAGGAGGCAATGTTGCGTGTACCAAAGGCTTGGCTGCGGTGACAGCTCATCTTTCGTATGTGCCGGGCACCAGTCTCTCTTCGATGCCACGCGCACGTTCTTACGGCTCGCCTCATCCAGGTACTAACGTACCTCGTTGATCCTCACTGCCAACAGTATGGTGGCGTAAGGTTGAATCCCTACTGCGAGTAGCCTGACCACGGAAACCATCCAGGACCACTTGGTATGTGGTCAGGCGTTTTGAGTGGATCGATTGGGTCATCACAGCTGATCAGAGCTTAGGTGTTTGATCTGAATGAGGCTCTCGGTATCGCAAGAGAACAAGTAGTGTTCCACGTGAAACATGAACGTCAGGTAAGTGAGTTGATACAGAGGTTCGGTTAGAAGATCCGGGGGAGGCCTACCGGATTATTCCTCCGTGTCTGCCAGGGGTTCATTTGCGAGGAATGCCTTGATGGCCATCTCGGTGAGGATCTCTTCATCCTCGTCGCTGGGGATGAGCTCCTCGGTTGGTTCGGCCGTGGTGAATTGATCGCAGTAGTCATCTTGGTCCGAGAGGAAAATGCCCATTTCATCCTCGAATCCCTGGGAGTCAATCTCGTGTTGGTCCTGCGTAGAGATTTTGAGCTCTACAATTTTCCGCAGCCATTTAGGGTAGGTCGGGGGCTGACTATCGCTGTCCTTGGGCGGATGATATCGCCCTGAGGGTGACGACCATGCGATTCCCCTGTCCGTCATTGCCGGTGTCCAGCCCCGCATTTTCACTTCACGACGTTCGGGAGTCTGGTCTGTGCGGTAGTGGCCCTGACGGGTTCTGTTGTCCTTGAAGTGCTTTAGCGCGTGATGCCGCCGGCACAGAACCTCCAGGTTCATGAAGGTCGTGGAGCCGCCATTCTCGTACTGCCTAATGTGGTCTATCTCAGAAGTATGGGCCTTGGCGTTGCAGCCCGGGAATTGACAGTACTCATCCCTGATCCGCAGCATGGTTTGCATTGCCTTTGTAGTTCTATAGCGTTCCGGGGCGGAATCCACTGTCTGGTTCGAGATGGGATCCACCAGAATGCGGTAGAAACTTGAAGACTGCGCCACCAGATGTCTGGCCACTTCCATGCTGATTGGACCAGCACCTTCCATCCACGCAGGCTCGTTGGTGGCGCCTAGCAACGAGAGTATCGGTACCATCAAGACAGGGGTGACCTGGGGCATTGGCGGCCACACACGGTCTGTCTTGTCTCTTGTGGTTGTGCCGGCACTGATCTTTGGTGAGGGGATGAGATCGGGAGGGGACCAAGCAGGGATCCAATCCGCCCAGTCATCAATGTCTGGGGCTCTGAACGCAACGTCTCCATAGTTTGGATCATCATAGACAGGGACCTGGCAATCATCGAGGTGGTAGTCACCCCGGTCAAGATCAGGTGTCAAGGATTCTCCAGAGGGTTCCTTTTCATTGCCCAGAGACTCGAGGCCCTTAGACGATTTGACCACACTGGTTGTGGTGAATGGACTGTGAATAAACTCTTGAGCTGTTCCCGTTCCAGCCTCTGCGTCAGGGGTTGGTGAATAGACACTGTTCTCCTCCATGGACTGGTTTAGCAGCAGTGCCGCCGCAACATCAGCCCGGAGCTGAGTTAGTGTCCGGTCCTCATGCGGCCCCTGTGCAGCTTGAGCAGTGCGGGTGCACAGGTTCCAGACACCTTCCAACGTGGGCGCCGGAGCGTAAAGGCTCAACCAGGACATGCCGTCTTGGCCGTGACTGATGCGCAAGTAGCGGCTGGAGTATGCGCGGCGGGTCCGGGCAGGGATGGTTTCAGGATACTGGCGTTCACGGAGTCGACGTGCCTTTTCACGGAAGCTTGGCAGAGTTGACGCTGCGGCCTTCTCGAGCAGGGCTTGCTCGAATGCGTGGATTGTGACTGGCGGCAAACCTGCTGCGCGCAGTAAGTCCGTCTCCTCGGCGATGACGACGGCGTGTTCCCACCCCAGCCCACCATCAACCAGCGTTGCCAAAGTTGTTGGCAATTGCTGGACTAGGGTGGATGCGTGATCCAGAAGCCTCTCGGACATGTTTTCAGGGATGGATAGTATGCTCGCGATTTCGGCTCGGATGCTGTTCATGCACTGTTGGTGTTGCCATGGATCCGCGTTTAGGACAGTGGCTTCCAATAGCGCTGTGGCCTGTAACCGCTCGATGAGCACGGCGGCCAGTGCGGCACATTGGTTTTGATGCTTCTTCAGCGCGACTAGTGCATCTGTGCATTCATCCATGAGAAGTCTGGCTGATTCCAGCTGCGATTGGGGGCCTTGATGCGAAGAATTTTCTGCAGACGACTGGAGGTTGTCTGGAATTCTGTCTCCAGACCGTGGGACGGCAGGGTCAGCTGAATGAGGTACAGGATACTTCGGGAAGGATGACATGGCAGAAATGTCAGTGTCCAGCGGTTCAATAAGAGGCAGGGTCAGTCCAGCAATCAGGTCCGCCACATGTCTTGTGGTGGATGAAGCATCCCAGCCAGCCGGGATATTCATTGAATCGCCCATATCTCTATTTTAGAGTATATACACTAGTAGAACAAGGATTATTATGAGGCATCGTTTATAGGTTCTAAGTCGTATGTTGAGCGCCAAGTACGGCCTGGTGTGCTCCTTCAAGTCCATACAGCTCTTGCGACTGTTCCTGCATGAGCGGTGGCAAGGCACTTGCGAATCTATTGGCGGCAACCTCTGGCTCGAAGAGCCCGGATACTTCCGGGCGATGTGGAGCCCACACCGGTTCACTCCGGTTCACACCGATTTCCCCCGATCCGTTCCTGACCGGTCTGCCCCTAGTCAATCCGCCCCGATCAGTTCGAATTCAATCCGTTCCGCGATTCTCGTTCACCACCTCCATGCGTGTACTGACGGCCTCCATGGGGCCCAAAGATCAGCATTGGAGGCGTGAGAGGGGTGCTGACAGTCGCCGGTTGGAGGACCAAAACACGGTGGCTGGAAATTTGTGTGTCGGTTGTAGACGCTGTCTGGACAGTTGATGAAGGTCCTCTTCTGGCTGCTTCGATCTTCAGCTTGCTTGCCGAGTGCTAGAAGAGATCATGGCTGGCAACTCATGGGGATCGAAGTGAATGATAGCTTTGCCTCGCGAGCGAAGATGGAGGCCCTACTGGAGGCACTACTGCGCGGCTGTCCAGGGCTGTTCTACTGCGTTGCTGGTCTTCGCTAATTGTCTTCGATACTCGGCTGCGTCACACGACTCTGCGTTGAGTTTGGCGCCAATAGCCCATTCAGGTTCAGTCGGGAAGCCGAGTATCCTATTGTCCCGCCCAGACAACGGCCGAACCCATACCATTCAGTTTTAGGATGCGTGGTTTCTGGAGTCACATTCAGGAGGCCACGTTTCACGTGAAACAGAAGAGGTAGAGGTAGGAGCGGCCTGAGAAGCAGCCGGCATGAAGCGGATTTTCTAGGGGACCCACAAATAATAGTATTGCGCGGGTGAGAAAAAGGGAATTTCCGCGCGGAAGCTATGAGCGCTTTGAAGCTTAGGATCAGTCTGAGAGAAACGCTGGAGTGGTTTAAATGACTGTGGACCGGGAGCACCCCGGTCCACAGTCATTAATATCATTCGCCTCTTTACTTCAGGACGTCTGCGAATTCCTTCTCAAAGTACGGCTTGGGGCGGGCACCAATAACAGTGCTCTGCACTTCTCCGCCGTTGAAGAGGTAAACGGCAGGAATGGAGGTGATTCCATACTTGGCGGAAATGGCGGGATTTGCATCAACATCCACCTTCACCACCTCTACCTTGTCCGAGTACTCCACAGAAATTTCATCCAGGATGGGGCCCAGCTTGCGGCAGGGACCGCACCACTCTGCCCAGAAATCCACAATGACGGGCTTTTCTGACTTCAGGACAACGTCTGCAAATGTTGCATCCGTGGCGCTCTTTGCGTTGCTCATGGGAATCTGCTTTCTCTTAGGAGTCTTGCTCGGCGAGGTAATGCTCAACATCTAGTGCTGCAACACAGCCTGAACCAGCGGCCGTGATGGCTTGGCGGTACGTGGGGTCCACTACGTCGCCAGCAGCGAAGACACCCTTGATGCTCGTCTTGGAGGAGCGACTCTCTACGGCAATGGTTCCTGCCTCTGTTAGCTCCAGGACACCCTTGACGAGATCAACACGAGGATCGTTGCCTATAGCAACGAATAGTCCCGTCACGGCCAAGTCACTTTGTTCCCCTGTGACAAGGTTGTTTAACCGTGCACCGGTTACCTTGGCTTCACCTTCGACGCTGACAACCTCGGAGTTCCAGATGAACTTGATCTTCGGATGCTTCAGCGCGCGTTCGGCCATGATCTTGGATGCGCGTAGGCTGTCACGGCGGTGAACAACCGTCACTGTTGCCGCAAACTTGGTTAGGAAGATGGCTTCCTCCATGGCGGAATCGCCACCACCAATAACGGCAATGTCCTGGCCCTTGAAGAAGAAACCGTCGCAGGTGGCACAGGAGCTGACGCCATGGCCCACCAGGCGCTTCTCACCATCAACCCCAAGTTCCCGGTAAGCCGAACCCGTGGAAATAATTACGGTGCGTGCCTTGAATTCCTGGCCATCGGCAAGGGTTACAGTCTTGATGGCACCCTCGAGCTCTACTGATGTGACGTCGTCGTACATCACCTCGGTGCCAAACTTCTCAGCCTGCTGGCCAAGGTTTTCCATCAGATCCGGGCCCATGATGCCATCGGGGAAACCGGGGAAATTCTCCACGTCAGTGGTGTTCATCAGTTCGCCACCAGCCGTGACTGAACCGGCAATCATGAGCGGTTTGAGGTCGGCGCGGGCAGTGTAGATCGCGGCCGTGTAACCTGCGGGGCCGGAGCCAACAATAATGACGTCGCGGACTTCGCTGGCGGGGGTAACTTCAGTGCTCACGGGTGAGTGTTCCTTTTCCTTCATAGACGGAACCGCGCTACGGCGGCCCAATAGCTCCTTCGCTAAACACAACCGGTACAGAGAGACACTTATTCCGAATAGGTTGTGGGCGGCGTAGGGGATGGTTACTTGATGCTGATTTCAGTGATCTTTAATCCGAAGGGATAGGTGACATACGGCTGCAACCGGGGCAGGTCCGTGAAGTTGATAATCACGTATTTGGCGGTAACCCCAGGAGCTGCCGTCAACGTGAAGTCCGGTGAGCTGAATGAGCCGCTACCGATCTTCGTGGCATCCTGCAGAACAGGCTTACTGTTAGTTAGGATGTTGAACTGGCCACCGAATCCGGCGAGCTGGTTAATGGTGACTGAACTGATGGTTGACTCAGCCTGTAGTTCCACCACCAGGTTGATGCTGTCTGTCTGGTCGGCGAACGCGGCGTTTGAGAACTCTACGGTAGGCCAGTAAGTGGCTTTGTTTCCGTCGATGGCGTCCTTGAGCCGGGGGTAAAACGCCTCACTGTAGTTCGGTGCGCCCGGATTGTAGACGGTGATATCCGTTAGCCCCTTGATAACAGGTGCCACGACCGCGGGCGCTGGGGGTGCCGCGGGGCTCTGCGCTTCTGTGGGCGCAGTAGCCGTGGTGGTGGTGGTAGGGCCAGCTTGAACTTCCGGGCCGGGGAACAAGTTGGTGATGTGCGATACCGCAAAGATGAGAGCGCCAATGAGCAGGACACCGAAAATGGCGCCCGTCAGCCAACGGCCGGTGGCACGAGGAGCATTTCCGTCATCCTCGTCGTCGAGATAGTCCTCGGACTCCGTGTAGTCGTCATGGGCGTCCAGGAGTTCCGCCGGGAATCTTCCGGGCCGCCTGGTCTCGTCCAGGTTCTCCTGATGGTCCTCGTTGATGAATCCATAGTCATCCTCATCCCAGAGCGTCACCTTTGAAACAGGGGGTGGTGCCACTGCGGGGGAAGGAACTGCGGCGGCACTTGCGCCGGCGATTCCGCTCACCGCTGCGGTGGGCGGCGGGGTGGGAACATCCGCGTGTGTTGGTGGCGGGGTGGTAATGCCGGGGATGGGGTGGGCCGGCGTCAGCGGGGAGTTGTCCTCGTAGACGTAGGCATCCTTTATAGGAGCTGCGTCCCGGGCCTTGCCGAAAATTTCCGTGCCAAGAGTATCAGTGAAGAACGGCTCCTGGTAGACCTCTTCCAAGGGTTCCGTGGGAACCACCAAGTCAAGCAGGTCAGCAGGGGAATTCCTGGCGGCGATGAGGTAGGTGGCGTTTCCTTCCACACCCAGATCCAAGATGGAAACACTGGAAACCCTTGCACCCGTGGCCACTTCCCTGGCGCTCTGCGTCAGGTTGGGTGAGTTCTCAACAGCTGCCACCAAGATACTCACGGGGCGGTTGAGGACCTGATCCAGGCCGTCGAGGATAATATCGTTCTCGGCAGAGGCCAAGATGCGGCCGGTCACTTTGTAGCGGCCGCCAAGGATAGAGCCCACATCAATGGGTTGTGGCACCAAATCCTCCTTTTACAAACACGGTGGCCGGTGTCAATGAAGATCACAAGCCATATTTTGACTGATTCTATAGGAAAACACTGTAAGTGCCGTGGTTGGGGCGTATCACGGAACGGCGTTGGTCCAATATCTTTATTTTCCGGGTATCCGATTGCGTACTTTGTTGATCAGCGGATTCAAAAGGGCATCAATTTCATCCACACGCAGCTGCTTCAAAACCAGAACATAGACCACCGCCATGGCAGATCCCACAACAGCCAAGGTCACCACTGACGCTTGAATAGATGTCCACATAAAGCCTCCGGTTGCGGAGCTTCCAAAAAGCCTCAACAAAAGCTCCCCAACAATGCCGCTAACGAGGGCCGCAGCGAGAAAACGCATATGTGCGCGCAGAATAAGGCCGCCACCGTAGTCGCCCAGTTGGGCCTTCAGTAATCGGTGGCTGATCATGGGCCCTACGAAGTTGCTGATGGTGTAGCTCAGTGCAATGCCGTAAATGATCCATTCCGGGGGCAGTTGACCGGCTATCAATACACAGCTTAGAAGCACAGCCACTGCGATGCATTGCAGAATGAATGGGGTCTTGGCATTCTCCTGAGAATAGAAAACTCTGTTGAGAATGAAATTGATACTGAAGAACGGAGCCCCGACGGCCAAAATAGCCAGCGTGATGGCCACCTGACGGCCCACCAGCTCCTGATTTCCGCTAAAGAGCATCCCGAGGGGACCGGACAGCACCAGCAAAGCCATAGCGGAAAAGACCGTAGCCATCCCCGTGGTCCGCAACGCACTGGAGACGGAGGATCGCAACGCCGGAAGGTTCTTGCTTGCTGCGGCGTGTGCCATGGCCGTAAACATCACCGTGGCAATGGACAACGCAATGGTTGAATGCGGCATGATGTACATCTCGGTTGCACGGCTCAATACCAGAGCGCCAGGATACACAGACCCACCAGCGTTGCTGTCTGCGCCGCTCGGGATGGTGGCGATGCGCAGGATGAGGATAAAGCTCAAGTTGCCAATAATCATGGTTCCCATGGTCCATGTGGCGATCTTGGCAGTGGCTCCTAGCCCTGCGCCCTTCAAAGAGAACTTGGGGCGCAGGTTCAAACCCAGACGGTGAACAGGTATAAGCAACACCACGGACTGGGCGATGATGCCGAGAGTGGCGGTACCGGCCAGGATCCACGATTGTCCGGTGGTCCAGTTACCGACCGTGTGCGGGTTAGTCGCGGAGCTGCCAGCAACAAAAATGAACACGAGCAATCCTGTAATGGCCACCACATTGTTCACCACAGGGGCCCAAGCGTAAGCCTTGAAGGAGTTATGCGCATTGAGGACTTGCCCCAGCAGCGAGAACAACCCGTAAAAGAAGATCTGTGGCAACAAGAACAAACCAAAGGTAATGGCGAGTTCTAGTTGCTTACCTGTGAACGAAGTTGACAGGCTCATGATGGGTACCACAAGGAGCATGACGACGGCGGTCAGCGTCAGCAGACCCAGAAGTCCTAGGGTCAGCAGCCGAGAAATGAAATCACGGCCGCCATCAGGATGCTTGCTGGCCTTGGCAATCTGCGGGATCAACACGGCATTGAAGACACCTCCTGCCAGCATGAGGAAGATCAAGTTGGGCAGGTAGTTGGCGCCTTCAAAAATGTCACCGATGACCGTGCCGGCCACGGCGATGCTCAAGATAATTCCCTTAATCAACCCCAAAATACGGGACACCAAGGTGCCAACTGCCATGTTGGCGCTGGAACGCGCAGCAGAAGGGCTCATGCGTCCCTTGCTCGCGGTATGAGCTAGGGGCGGAGCGGGGACAAGAGCAGGGTTCCGGGGAGGCACACGCGGTGCGGCTACGGGTTTAGGCGGGATGTTAACCCGTTCAACATTAGACATCACCACCATCATCTCATTGCAGCCTTGAGACGCGCTGACAATGGACATGCACTGAGCGTGGACTCATGGGAGTGCACGCTCACTCTCCTGAGCGGCGGCTACTGGACTAAAAATATTCCGGTAATAATTCCCGCGCCAAATCGGTGATGCGCCGCTCATTGGGGAAGGAGAGCTTTCTTGCCAGCTCATTGAGCGGCACCCAAGCGACATCTACTGCTTCATGGTCCGGATCGTTCTCAATGGTTAAGAACCCGCCGGTGGCACGCAACAAGAAGTGATGGACCGTTTTGTGCACTCGGTGGCCGCTAACGGTAAACCAGTAGTCAATGCTGCCCAGGGGAGCCAGAATCTCCCCGGCTATGCCGGTTTCTTCCTCAATCTCCCGGACAGCAGCCTCTGCATGAGTTTCCACACCTTCGGGATGCCCCTTCGGCAGGCACCACTCAAGCCGGCCGCCACGGTTGATGCGGGCAATGATGGCAACCTGGGGAACACCTTGGTGCATTTCCACCACCACACCACCTGCCGAGACTTCCTCAATAGTGGGTAACTGGCTCGGTGCTGCGGGCGCTCCGAGTGCTCCCATTGCCGGTGGCAACGGGTTCCTCTTGGGCGCGCGCGGCACGGGGTGGACCATGCAGTCCACTCTAGCTATCTTTGGCCTTGGATGATGACAGGCCCAGCGGTGCAGTTTTGCGGTGCCTTATGAGTAGCGAGGCGGGATTGGTGTCCTGGACAAACCCGGGAGGGTAAAAGTCTGGCATTCTTAAGGGACCATGGATTTAGTGCCTGATACCTCAAAATTTGACCCGGTTGTTCTTGAACTGGGGATGCTCTTTGCCAATGCTGGCTTTGAGCTTTCCCTCGTTGGCGGACCGGTCCGCGACTTGTTTCTGGGCCGGGTTTCTCCCGACCTAGATTTCACCACGAATGCCACCCCGGATGAGATTCTCGCCGTGGCAAAAAAATGGGCGGATTCACACTGGGAGATGGGCCGCGACTTTGGCACTATTGGCTTTCGCAAACGCAACTCTGCGAAAGAGGTGCTCCTCATTGAGGTCACCACTTACCGAGCAGAAGCTTACGATCCGGACTCCCGCAAACCCGTAGTGGCTTTTGGCACCTCCCTTGTGGATGACCTGCAGAGGCGTGACTTCAGCGTCAACGCAATGGCGTTGCGGCTGCCCGCCATGGAACTTGTGGACCCGTTCGGCGGTGCCAAAGACCTGGCCGCCGGGCTGTTGCGCACGCCGGGAACTGCTGAAAATTCCTTTTCTGATGATCCCCTGCGCATGATGCGCGCCGCACGCTTTGCCTCGCAACTTGGCTTCACATTGCATCCGGACGTGCTTGCTGCCATGAAGGACATGGCCGGGCGTATCAGCATCATCTCAGCCGAGCGGGTTCGCGAGGAGCTGGTCAAGCTCATTTGCGGTGCCCACCCGCGGGCCGGGATCGATATTTTGGTGGAAACGGGCTTGGCCGAACTGGTGCTGCCAGAGATTCCAGCGCTTAAGTTGGAAACCGATGAGCACCACAGGCACAAGGACGTTTACCAGCACTCACTGCAGGTTCTGGAGCAGGCTGCCACCTTGGAGACAGGGCCGGAGGGGCCTGTTCCCGGGCCAAACTTTGTTTTGCGTTTTGCTGCGTTGATGCACGACGTCGGCAAGCCCAAGACCCGCCGTTTTGAACCGGGCGGCGCGGTCAGCTTCCGCCACCACGATCTGGCCGGGGCGAAACTCACGGCCAAGCGGATGAAGGCGCTGCGTTTTGACAACGATTCCATCAAGGCCGTTTCCCGGCTTGTGGAGCTGCATATGCGCTTTTACGGGTATGGGGAATCGGGCTGGAGTGACTCCGCCGTTCGCCGTTATGTGACGGATGCGGGCCCGCTGTTGGAGCACCTGCACCGGCTAACCCGTTCAGATGTGACCACACGAAACCAGCGCAAGGCGGATAGGCTCTCCTTTGCCTATGATGATCTGGAACAGCGCATTGCTGTTCTGGCGCAGCAGGAAGAGCTGGATGCTATCCGTCCTGACCTTGACGGGGCTGCCATCATGGCCCTGCTCGGCATCAAGCCAGGGCGTGTGGTGGGCCGTGCCTACAACTTCCTCATGGAGCAGCGGATGGAACACGGTCCGCTGGGGCCGGATAAGGCGCAGGCCGTCCTCCGCGACTGGTGGACGGAGCAGCCCGAGTCGCAGCCTGAGGCGGCACATGCGCCACGAGTGCCACAAACGCCTAAGTCAGAGCTTGAAGGCGCAGCTAAGTCCGCGGGTCCTGCAGAAGACTGACGAGTGAGATTCATAATAATATTCTCTGATTGGAATATACGCAATGAGTAATATATCAAAGGGAAGCACTCCGACCAGTGCAACAGCAGCCCTGGGCGGGCCAAAACTCTGGCTATTGCGCCATGGCGAGACCGAGTGGTCCCGCAGCGGCCAGTACACGGGCTTGACGGACTTGCCGTTGACACAGGTGGGAGAGGACCAGGCACGCTCCGCGCAGGCTGCATTGGCCGGCGTCGACTTTGACCTTGTTCTTACATCCCCATTGCAGCGGGCACACCGTACGGCGATTCTTGCCGGCTTCCCTGAGGCAATTGTGGAACCCAACGCGGTGGAATGGGACTATGGCGATTACGAAGGCGTTGACAGCGCTGTGGTGCGCGCGGAGAACCCCGGGTACTTGATTTGGGACAACGGAGTTCCCAACGGGGAAACTCTGGAGCAGGTGGGTGAGCGTGCGGATCGGATTGTGAGCCGGGCATTGGCCATCACCCGGGAGGACGGCAACCCTGCCAACGTTCTGTTGGTGGCCCACGGACATTTCCTGCGCATCATGGCCGCCCGCTGGCTGCGCTTGCCGGCCGGTTCCGGCAGGCATTTTGTGTTGGGTACAGCCAAAGTTTGCACGCTCGGATGGGATAAGAAAACCCCTGCGATCGAACAGTGGGGACTGTAGCACCGGCGTCGAGGTAATGCGCACGCACCAAGCGGGCCATGAGGGGTTGAACAGGTAGGCTCGTAGCCATGCATCACTCACAGGCTTCGGGGACTCAAACCCGGCATCCCATTGTTGTGCCATCACGCAGCGACAACATGCTGCGCACGTGGACCGAGGCTGTGGGCGGACCTCTGGGTAAGCGCACCTCGCCGGGGCAGACCAACCCGGGTTTCTTCACTGTGGAGCGTGTTCTTGTCCTGATGGCAGCCGTTTCGGCGCTGATTGCAGTCATGACCAAGTCCCACTGCCGCACGGCCGGCTGGACAACTCCCGACCAGTACTCCACAGTGTGCTTTTCGGTTTTCCCCAACGCTTTTGTTGATGACTCGGTGGGGACCTTGCTCCCCTTTTTTTCCCAGGGTTCCCCCTTTGAGCAACCGGTTCTGGCTGGCTGGATTGCCACAATCACTGCATGGCTGACGGGTAGTGCCGGGACAGGGGCCTTGCGCCAACTGGCTTTTTTTGACGTCAATGCGGCACTCATTGCGGCGGCTTGGATTACCGCCGTGGTACTAGTTGCCCGGACATCCGGGCGCAGGGTGTGGGACGCCGCCATGGTGGCAGCCAGCCCGGTGCTGATCTTGATGGCCTATGTGAGCTGGGACTTCTGGGCTGCGGCACTGGTCAGCGCCGGGATTTACCTCTTCGCTCGGAAGAAGACACTCTCGGCAGGAGTCTTCTTTGGCGTGGCCGCACTGGCCGCACCATACCCCATCTTCATCCTCATGGCGCTGGTGTTCCTAGGTATCCGAACCGGCCACGTAGCCAAGATGCTCGAGCTGATTGCCGCAGCGGCCATCGCCTGGCTACTGGGTTTGGCCCCGATCATGGCCATCAACCCGCCAGCCTTCCCGGATTACCTCAAAAACCTGATTTCCGCTGACGCCACGGAGTCCTCTCTATATGGGGGAATTAACTTGATTGCGGCCCGCATGGGCTGGCCGACTCTTGAGATTGGTGCCATAAATGCCATGTCAGGCATGCTCTTGATCTTGTTGGTAGCCGGGCTGTTGGGTTTGGCGATCTATACGCCCAGAACACCCAGGGTGGCACAGCTGGTGTTTATTGCGGCAGCAGGATTCATGGTCTTGAACAAGGGCACCGAACCGTGGCATGCGGTGTGGTTGGTGCCGCTGATTGCATTGGCCATGCCACGGTGGCGCCCGGTGCTTGTATGGCAGGCCGCGATCGTGACGCACTTTATTGCCCTGATGCTTTTCCGCAGCAAGAGCCTCGGTAACATCAGTAACCAGCACGCCATAGACACACCCTTTTTCCTCATGGCAGCCGTCATAGGCACAGTGGCAACCTGCATCATGGTGGGCTTGGTGATCCGTGACATGTTTGTGCCTGCCTATGATGTGGTGCGCCGTGCAGGAGTGGCCGATCCCCAGGGTGGGGTACTGCTGGAACCGAGGGCGGAATCCCTGATGGAGAAGGACTCCGGGAAAGAACTGCCTGGGAAAGAACTGCCAGGACAAGCGCCAAAGATTGCGGAAGTGCGCTGATCATGGTGGATGTTGCTGTTGTGGGTTCTGGCCCCAATGGCCTAGCCGCCGCTGTGACCATGGCACGCGCGGGGCTGTCGGTGCAGGTTTTTGAAGATGCCGATTCGATTGGCGGAGGGACGCGTACTGCAGAAAGTACCTTGCCGGGTTTTCTTCACGATGTGTGCTCTGCCGTCCACCCCATGGCCTTGGCCTCGCCCTTCTTCCGAGCCTTCGAGCTGGAACGCCGGATAGAGCTGCTGGTACCCGAGGTCTCCTACGGGCACCCGCTGGACGGTGGCCGGGCCGGAATTGCCTACCGCAGCCTAGACCGAACTGTTGAGGCACTGGGCGCGGACGGGCCGGTTTGGCGCGCCCTGATGGAACCCCTCCTGCGCCGGCTGGAGGGGGTTGTTGATTTCACGCAGGGACCGCTGCTGCGACTGCCCAGGGATCCGTTGGCGGTGCTGAAATTTGGGGCCAGGGCCCTGCTGCAAGGAACGCCGGCATGGAACCTTGGCTTTGCGTTAGACGTGGCACCGGCCATGCTGACAGGAGTGTCCGCACATGCCATTGGCCGCCTACCGTCACCGTCCGCTGCGGGGGCGGGACTGCTGTTGGGAGTCTTGGCGCATGCCGGGGGCTGGCCGGTTCCCAAGGGCGGCTCACACGCTATTTCCCAGGCGTTGGCCGATGATCTGTTAGCCCACGGAGGCCGGATTGAGATGGGAGTACGCATTGACAGCGTGGCCGAATTACGGGCTGCAACGGGCGCCACTGCCATCATCGCCAGCACTACGCCGCGTGCCCTGGTTGGGATGGCGGGTGCCGAGCTGCCATCTGCTTATGCGCGGAAGTTGGAATCCTTTAGCTATGGGGCAGGTGTGTGCAAAGTAGATTTTGCCCTTTCCGGACCTGTCCCGTGGACCGCGACCGATCTGCGGGCTGCGCCGACCTTGCACTTGGGCGGATCGCGGGAACAAATAGCGTTTGCCGAGAGTGAAGTGCTGGCAGGACGCCACCCAAAGAACCCTTATGTGCTCGCGGTGCAGGCAGGAGTTATTGATCAGACTCGGGCGCCGGCAGGACAACACACTTTGTGGGCCTACACGCACGTTCCGGCAGGATCCTCACGTGACTGCACAGCAGAGATCATTGATGCCGTAGAGAAGCACGCCCCAGGTTTCAGAGACTTGATCCTGGCAAGTTCAGTACAGAGCGCTCATGATGTGGGCGCCTACAACCTCAATTATATTGGCGGCGACATTGGCTCTGGAGCGGTCACCATGAGGCAGCTTTTACAACGCCCCGTGGTATCGATGGAGCCGTGGCGAACGCCCGTGCAAGGGCTCTACCTGGGATCAGCTTCCACCCCTCCCGGGCCTGCCGTGCATGGGATGGGCGGCTGGTTTGCAGCAAAATCTGCGTTGAAGCACACCTTTGGGCTGCCAATGCCAGCCTTGGGGGTGGATGTTTAAACGTGTGGCCCGCAGCTAACGCTGCGGGCCACACGTTTAAACATCCACCCGATGCTCAGGGTGGAGGATCAGGCTACTCTCAGAATTAGTTTCGGCGATCCAGAGTACCGATGGGGAGTCCCGCTGCATCCTTAATGCTCAAAACATCACCATTGATGACACCGCCAGCGGCCTTGGTTAGCCACTGGTCTACGCCTTCGCAAGCCATTTGAGTGCCGCTGAGCTGTGAAAAGGAGAGCTTGCCCTCAACCAGGAACCACTGGCCGGTAATCCGGTTGCAACCATCGCTGCCGCTGATGAAACCTGCTTGTTCGAAATCTGGGCTTTTATCGGCTCCCAAGGAGAGCTCCAAATAGGGTTGCTTGTCGGTGTTGTAACCATTGCCCCATGTGCCAACGGGGCCTGTTGCGGCACCGCAGGAAGAGATGGTCAAAGCAAGGAGTAGGCTGCCGCCAAGGGCTGCAATGCGTTTCATGATGAGGGGGGCTCCGATCGCGCTGGTCTATACATGCGTTTCCCTTATGTTATTGCATGGCCGCACAATCACGGCTTTTGCCTCCGGCGGGACGCTCGGATAACTGGGTCTAGAAGCTGCCAGCCAGTGCGGGCACCGGGGCGGTCAGGACGCCGTCGCGCATGGTGGCAACCAAGTCGGTGAGTGGGACAAACTCGGTGTCGTGCGTGACCATGATGGTGGCCACATTGAACTCGTCGCTGACCTTACGCAGCAACCGTACGATCGAATCGCTGCGAGCGTGGTCAAGGGCGGCTGTAGGTTCATCAACCAACAAGAGTTTGGGGTCGGCCATTAGAGCACGGGCTATATTCACGCGCTGACGCTGACCACCGGAGAGCTGGTGGGGACGTTTGCCAGCGCAATCGGCCAGCCCCACAAGGTCCAACAGTTCGGCGGCACGCACTGCAGCAGCCTTCAAGGACTTGCCGCGAAGGTGGTCAGTGATGATCAGCTGCTCCGAGGCAGTGAGCGAGGCCAACAGGTTGGGCTGTTGGAAGATGATCCCTACCTTGTCACGGCGCAGGGATGCCAGCTCTTTCTCGGAGAGTGCCGTGGCGTCCACGCCGTCGATCATGACAAGGCCCGAGGTGGGCTTGACCAAGGTTGCGGCAACCGCCAGCAGGCTCGACTTTCCGGAGCCGGACGGGCCCACTAGGGAGACAAACTGGCCGGGGTGAACTGTGAGGTTCACGGCGTCCAAGGCCGTCATTACCCCATCCCCATCGGGGTATTGCAGTGTCACATTGATCAGGTTCAAAGCAGTCATTTGGAGTTTCCTTAACAAATGGAAGGGGAAAGCTGTGTGTCTGGCGTGGTTGGGCCCACTCGTCCGAGGGTCCCGCTGCGAGCTTGCGGGCTGTGTGTCTGGCGTGGTTGGGCCCACGCGTCCGAGGGTCCCGCTGCGAGCTTGCGAGTAGTGGGAGGGCGTGGGGACTAGTTGCCGCCGAGGGCGATCATGGCGTCGACCCGGGTGACCTTGCGGACAGCCAAGGCTGAACCGGCCAGGCCCAGGAGCACAATGCCGATCACCGGGAGCAAGGTGGTGGCCGGTGTGAGCAGAAACGGTGCACCCTTTGCGGCGAAGAAACCGCCAACAATTCCCACGAGCCCACCAAGGCCGGCGCCTGCCACCAACACGATCGCCGCCTGCGTCAACGCGTCCCTCAACAAGTACGGACCGGATGCGCCCATGGCCTTCAGTACCGCAATGTCACGGGTGCGCTGGACGGTCCACACGGTCAGGAACGCCACGATCACCAAGGCTGAGATGCCATACAGGAACGCCTGCATCATCATGAGTGAGCCGTTCTCGCTCTTGTAGCCGCCCAGTCCTGCAAAGGCGCCGGTCCGCGTGGTGCTTACTGTGCCAGCGGCAGAGTTGGCGGCTGCGGTATCAACTGTTGCGCCGCTGCTGTACGTCACGGCCAAGGCAGTGGCGAGCTGGTTCGCGTCGCTCACATGCGCAATCTTGGTCCAGGCCGGCAATGACGTCCACACCACG
This sequence comes from Arthrobacter sp. lap29, assembly GCF_032458965.1. Classification (NCBI taxonomy): domain Bacteria; kingdom Bacillati; phylum Actinomycetota; class Actinomycetes; order Micrococcales; family Micrococcaceae; genus Arthrobacter; species Arthrobacter sp. lap29. The sequence goes on along the minus strand of NZ_JAUCEK010000005.1, from coordinate 333,040 downwards.
GAGGAGTGTGAATACCATTGCTGGGGCACAATGGCGCTGACCCTCAGGTCCACACCGCCGAGGGTGACCATGTCGCCGGTGTCCAACGCCAAATCCTTGGCCACGTCCGCGCCAATGACCACCGTCTCATCGGTGACGGCCGACGGCGCGATCCCGCCACCTGTGCCATCCCCGCCGACACCAAAGACAGCCACGTTCGTGGTGCCCTGGCTAGCTCCCTTGGCCTGGAAACGGGTCTGGTTGATACCCAGCGGCACCACCGAGGCAACGCCGGGGGTCTTGGCCCATGAGTGCGCCTGCTCCTGGCTCACTTCACTTTCAGTGAAGGAAACCTTGGCCTCATTCTTGCCGGGGGCACCAAACACCACCTGGTTGACGGCGGTGCTGCCGCCGAGTTTTTCCAGTGCCGAGGTGTTTTGATTGCCCAGCCCTGCCGTCAGGCCGGACAACATCACCAACAGGAGGCTGATGAGTGCAACCACGGAGCCCATAAGGGCGAACCGTCCCTTGGCAAAGCGGATGTCTCGGATTGCGAGGAACATAGAAGGCCTCTTTCAGATGCTGGAAGAACTAGTGTTTTTCCATGTGGATCAGTCATTACTTCAACTCTCCTGCGAAAACACTTCGCCTCCATCGCGGGGTTGGTTGATAGCGCGGAAGCGAGAGGTTGATAAGCCAATCAACCAATTGGTTGATGCGCAGAGGGGGCCACCAGCACTTATGCTGGTGGCATGTCTGCCGTGGATGCCCCGCCCGTCACGAATGCCCCGCCCATCACAAGTACTTCACCCGTCACGAGTACTGCGATTCTGCGATTCCTTCGCGTGACCTTGCATGTTGGCTTCGCAGTATTGCTGGCGGTAGGGGTTAGCCGCCTGCTCCTAGAAGCCGGTGAGCGCCCCAGCAGGTATGTCTACTTCGGGCTCAGCGTTGCGCTGGCACTGGTCTACCTCGTGGGGACGGTGGCTGAAAAGCGGTTCTCGGCCGGCAGGCTTCAAAAGAATCCACGCCGTTGGGCTGTGCTGTGGCTGGGCCTGATCACGGTGATGTGGGCAGTGTTGATGTTTGGGTCAGTGGAATTTTCCTGGCTGGTCTTTCCGCTATTTTTCCTTCATCTGCATCTCCTGCCGCGGTGGGCGGGTATCGGCATGGTTTTGGTGATGACAGCGGGGGTGATACTTGCCCAGTGGGCCTCCTCCGGGGCTGATTTCCCCCCTCTGCCTGTGGTGCTGGGACCGGTTTTTGGCATGGCATTTTCGATCGCCACTGCCAAGGCGTACAAGCTGCTGTATCAAGAAGGCGAGGCCCAGCGCCACGCTGCTGAGGAGCTGCGGCGCACCCGGGCCGAACTTGCCTCTACCCAGCACGAAGCAGGTGTTTTAGCTGAACGTGCACGGCTGGCCCGAGAAATCCATGACACCTTGGCCCAAGGATTTTCCTCCATCATTTTGGTCTCCCGGGCGGCCCGGCGCAGCTTGGATTCAGGGGATCTGGAATCCGCCGGTGAATCTTTGACGATGGTGGAGGCAACGGCAGCCGAGAATCTGGCCGAGGCACGAAATTTTGTTCGCGGGCTCTCTTCGCCGGCGTTGGCTCAAACATCTCTCGTGGAGGCCCTGTCCAGGCTCTGTTCCAAGACGGAGCGTGAGGCGGCTGCCCGCGGCGGCCAGCTAGCGTGCAGTTTCCGGCTGGACGGGGAGCCTGTGGAGATCCCGCAGCCATACAAGGTCACGTTGTTCCGTGCCGCAACCACGAGTCTGGCCAATGTCTGGCTGCACGCCCACGCCACGTCCGCCGTCGTGAGTTTGGCGTTTTTGGGAAGTGAAGTAACTCTTGACGTGTACGACGACGGACGTGGCTTTGATCCGGATATCCTCCCCGGCGCGGTGGCTGGGCGGTCTGATGGAAGTGGCTTTGGGCTGCGCTCCCTCCGGGAGAGGGTGGTTGTCCAAGGCGGTACTCTGGCCCTGGAAACAGCCCCCGGTGAAGGAACAGTGGTAGCCATCCGGTTACCGCTAGGGGCGGGGGTTGATACTGGGTTTAATGCGGGGCTGGGTACTGAATTGGGTACTGGTTTGAGTTCGAGACAAGGGGATAGTAATGGGTGAAATTCGGATTTTGCTGGTGGATGACCATCCGGTAGTGCGTGCGGGATTGCGAGCCATGCTCACCGAGTTTGAGGGGTTCACCGTGGTGGCCGAGGCGCCCGAGGGTGGTGCCGCCATCAAGGAAGTCCAGCGGCTCGCGATGCTTGGTGAACCTGTGGACGTGGTGTTGATGGATCTGCAAATGGGTGCCGGCATGGACGGTGTCAGCGCCACCAAGGCCATCAAGGAATTGACCGGGGCACCGCCAGTGCTGATTCTGACCACCTATGACACCGATGCGGACATTTTGGCGGCGGTAGAGGCCGGGGCCAGCGGGTACATGCTCAAGGATGCGCCGCCAGAGCAGATCCGCAGTGCTGTGCAATCGGCCGCGGCGGGACAGACGGCACTGGCACCAGAGGTTGCTGCGCGGCTCATGGGCCGGATCCGCAACCCTGCCCCCGCACTGTCCGGGCGCGAGGTGGAATTGGTGGAGTTGCTCGCCACGGGAATGGGCAACAAAGCAATCGCAAAACAGTTGTTCATCTCTGAAGCAACTGTCAAAACACACCTTGTACACATTTACGACAAGCTGGGCGTGGACAACCGGACAGCCGCCATCTCCGTTGCCGTCTCACGTAGGATTATTCGCAGTGCCGGCTGAAACCGTGCACGCCCGTACGAGGAAGATTTATAAGTGGCCCGAGCCATTTCGGGCAGTAAGAATTATGTGTAATGTGAGCTAGAACACGGGGTGGTACGTGGGCAATATGGCTCCTAGTGGCTATGGGGGCTTGGTGATCCAGAAAAATGGGGCGTACGTCACATATCTCCCATTAGTGATATGCATAACAATTGTGTGGAATAGTGTGAATTGTTGTTCGCCACTGAACTTTAGGACCTCTCATTCGAGTGGTTACAGGACTCAGTAGGCGGCGTAGGCTCTCAATACAGCGTGCAAGGAAGCAGGAGGACCACCCGGTGAGGTTTTCGAAGGGCAAGGCGCGTTCGTACCAATTGAGCATGGCAGTGGTGTGCACACTATTGGCCTCTGGTGGTTTTGTGAGTGCGGGTTATGCCGGTACCTCGGCTGCGGATGCCGCAGCCGCCCAGGGTGCGCAGGCACTTATCCGTACCTCAGACACATTCGAGGAAGCGTCCCCCGCGGGCTTCGACTCCTTCGCTGCGCAGGGGCTGGGTGTCAATATTTCCTTTGCCAAGACGTTGATTCTTGCCAAGAAACCGGCTGCTCCGCTGCGCTTTGACCTCACGGATCCCAATGGAAACACCCCTCATCTGGCCCGCTCAGTTAACGCCATGCGCGGAGATATTCCTGAGGTTTCAGCGGAGCTCATTTCCCAGGTTCGCAAAGACATTCTTGCTGCTGCTTTCCAAGGCTTGGGCCATCCGTATGTTTGGGGCGGCACCAGCTTTGATCATGGGTGGGATTGCTCCGGTTTTGTTCAGTGGGCTTACGCTCAAGCCGGAGTGGGCCTGCCCCGCACCGAGCAGTGGCTTCCGATGGTGGAGACCAGCAATCCCCAGCCAGGGGATCTAGTAGTGCAGAACCCGGACGGCCCTAACCACTGGTCGCATATTGGCCTCTACATTGGCAACGGCAAGATGATCAGTGCCTTGAACCCTTCGGTGGGAACATTTATCCACGCGCCCGCAGATGTCAGTAGTTCTTCCGCCTACTTCACCATGCCTGCCTTTGCTGCTGCCGATGAGAAGGCTGCCAAGGAAGCCAAGGAAAAGAAGGGCAAACTCTCCGCCGCTGGAAGCACTGACAAGACCAGCGCGGCCAAGCCCTCCGCGAAGCCGTCCACCACCACCGGAACCTCGAGGCCGGGCACCACAGCTCCCGGTACCACCGGGCCGGGCACCACGACTCCCGGTACCACCGGGCCGGGCACAACAACTCCCGGAACCACGGGTCCGGGCACCACGCCTCCTGCTGTTGTGGACCCGCCGGTGACGACGGATCCGGCCACCACACCTCCCGTGGTTACTGATCCGCCCGTGACTACAGGACCCGCGGAGCCCGAGACGGTGGAGCCCATTGTGCCTGAGGCGCCAGCGTCGACAGAGTCGGGAATCCAGGTGCCCGTTGGTGCGTCAACGCCGTCTGCACTAACCACTCTTCCAGGGCTGGAATCTGGAGCGCCGTAAACGGCACCTTTGGCCCTACGTCAGTAGGGGTAGCAACATTTTGACGGGGCGCCCGCCTTGGCCATTCGGCTGAAGCGGACGCCCTCTCTGGGTTAAGCGGTGAGGGAAAATAACGCCCCCCCACCAAGGTGCCCAAGCGGAAAGCAAGGCTAAGCGTATTTTGTGCCTCAGGTCACGAAATACGGTGTTATCCATCACATTTTCATGTACGCTGGACTCAGATCACGAATGTTTGATTAATCATGAGTTCTATGCGTGAAAAAGCATCACAAGACATCATTTCCGCTTGAAAGTGAGTTCCCATGTCAGTGCTCCACAAAAACAATCCGGCGAACCCGCCGACAAAAATCCCAGAGCGGAGGATCTTTGGCCGACGGGCTACGGCCGTTGCTCTTGCAGCTCTGCTCGCCGCGGGCGCCGTGCCAGCGTTGGCATTGTCTCCCGCTGCGATGGCCGCTCCCGGAACTCCGATTTCGGCATCAAACATTAAGCCCGAAGTTGCTGTGGACGCTGGTGGGGCCACTTTGGGTGCAATCAGCGCATTCACCAAAGCCGGCAATGTGGTTAATTTGACCCCCGCCACGGGCGCCGTTCGGGTGACCTTCCTTGACGATGGCAACTTCCGTCTGGAAGCAACCCCCACGGGAACTTTCGCCGACCCGGCAAACACCCCTGCGAGCCCGGCCGACCCGCAGCGCTCGGCCAACATTGTGGTTGGCCAGGCTGACTTCGCCGCAGGCTCTGTCGACGTCATCGATGCTGGCGGCCTGATTACGATGACCACGGCAAAAGTCAAGCTTGAGGTCAAAAAGTCAACTGGAGCTTTCACTCTTAAGCACACGGACGGCTCCATCATCTGGCAGGAGTCCTCAGCACTGAGCTTCGGTGCGAACTCAACAACTCAGCACCTAACCCCGATTAAAGGGGAGCAGTTCCTTGGCGGCGGCATGCAGAACGGCCGCGTGGTTCACACCGGCTCCACCATCAACATCTCCAACAACTACGATTGGGATGACGAAGGCCACCCGAACGCCGTTCCCTATTACATGACAAGTGCCGGCTACGGCGTTTTGCGGAACACCTTCGCGCAGGGTTCCTATACCTTCACTGACAATGAAACCACCACGCACAGGGAAAAGCGCTTTGACGCTTACTACTTCGTCGGTGACTACAAGCAGAGCCTTGACGGATACACCAAGCTAACCGGCCGCCCCAACCTCCCGCCCGTCTACGGCCTAGAGTATGGCGACGCCGATTGCTACAACCGCTCGAACCCCACCTACTCTTCTTCGGGTTTCAACAACCCGGCTGCGCCCAAGCAGGTCACCTTTGACGCGGTGAAGACTGCTAAGGAATTCAAAGCCAATGACATGCCCGCAGGCTGGATGATTGTCAATGACGGTTATGGCTGTGAATACACGGAGGACGCCGCAGGCTACGACAAGAACGCGCCCTACGATCCCAACAGTCCCGACAAGGGTCTGGGAAATACTGTCAAGGCCATCAAGGCCGAAGCAGACCTGAAGACCGGTTTGTGGACCCAGCGTTCCTTGACCAAGCAGGAGGCTGAAGTTGGCGCCGATGGCATTGCCATGCGCAAGCTTGACGTGGCCTGGGTTGGCGAGGGCTACCGCCTGGCGTTGACGGGTTGTGAAAGCGCTAAGGGTGGCATTGAGGAATACTCCAGCGGCCGCGCCAACACCTTGATGGTTGAGGGCTGGGCCGGTGCACAGCGTTGTGGTGTGCAGTGGACAGGAGACCACTCCGGCAACCTGGACCAGGCGCGCTGGGGGGTTCCGGCACTGGCCGGTGCAACCAACTCGGGCCAGGCCTTCACCACTTCCGACGTTGATGGGATCTTCGGCGGCAGCACCGAAAGCTACGTCCGGGACTTGCAGTGGAAGGCTTTCGCTCCGGAACTGTATTCCATGAGTGGCTGGGCCGCAGTGGATAAGCGCCCGTGGCTCTATGGTGAGGCTGCCACGGAGATTAACCGCAAGTACCTGCAAATGCGCCAGGAACTCATGCCTTACATCTACTCACTCTCTGTTGATGCCCACAACACCGGCGTTGGCATGATGCGGAGCATGCCGTTGGAATTCCCCAACGATCCGCTGTCGTACACCAAGGAAGCCGAAACCCAGTTCATGGTGGGTGCGAACTACCTGGTGGCGCCAGTTTCTGCCAGCAGTGATGTTCGCAGCGGAATTGTCCTGCCGTCAGGCAGCCAATGGGTGGACTACTGGTCCGGCACCATCTACCAAGGCGGCCAGGTTCTCAACGGCTACCATGCACCGCTGGAGACGCTCCCCATGTTCGTCCGTGCCGGTGCAGTGGTGCCCAAGGGCCTCATTGAGCGCAACGCTTCGCTAGTGCCGGAAAACTCCGCCCTCACGGTTGACGTTTACCCCACAGGCAACTCCTCCTTTGCTTTGAACGAGGATGACAAGGTCACCCGTGAGTACAGGAACGGCAAGTCCAGCAAGCAGGAATTCAAGGTCACCGCGCCGGCTAAGAATGGTGGCGACGTCACAGTCACCATCGGCAAGCGCGACGGCGACTACACCGGCAAGGCGGCCTCCCGCCCCTACAAGCTCGCTGTTCACAGCGGCTCGGCCCCGGCCTCCGTCACTGTTGGCACCACCACGCTGACCAAGGTTGCTGACGCCGCAGCCTTGGAGGCTGCTACCACCGGCTGGTACTACGACGCTGCCGACGCTGGCGGTACTGTCCACGTCAAGGCCGGCGCCGTTGCCTCTGCGGCAACGGCTACGGTCACGCTGAAGGCAACCTCCGCCGTTGGCGGCACTGACTCCGATGCCAAGGCAGCTGAAGTTGCCGTTCAGCTAGAAGATAAGGTCTTCCAGGGACAGGCAACCTCAGCCTCAGCTTCCTTCACCAACACCGGCAGCAACGCCAAGACCAATGTTGTCATCAGCCCCGTAGTTCCTGCGGGCTGGACTGTCAGCAACGCCAAGGGCGCTACGGTGGCCTCGGTTGCTCCCGGCACCACGGTCCAGGCCATCTTTGATCTGGTACCTGGGGCAACTTCTGCCGCGGGTCAGCAAACAGTGGGCGCCAAGGCAAGCTACAAGGACTCCAAGAGCGTGAGCCAGGAAGTCACCGGTGCGAACCAGATGTACGTGGCGTACGGCTCACTCGCCGGAGCGTTCAACAACATCTCGGTCACGAGTGCAAGTGGTTCCTTTGCTGACAAGCTGGGCAACTTTGACGGGGGCAACGCCTCCTACAGCATTGAACAGCTGAAAACGGCTCCGATTCCCGCCGGTGGCGTCACGCCCGGTTCCACCGTCACCGTGGATGCCGGTCTGGCCACAGAGGTCAACTACACCTGGCCTACCGTTGGCGCTGACAAGAAGAACGCCGTGGCGCTGGATGGGCAGACTGTTGCCCTCTCCGGCCAGGGCACAGACCTGGCTATCTTGGGCTCCTCCAATAGTGGTTCGGGTGCCTCCCCGGAGTTCACCATTACCTACACGGATGGCACTGTTCAGAAGCAGTCCACCTACTTCCCGAATTGGCTGCCGCAGGGCAATACTCAAGGGGCTAAAGTGGCGATCAAGTCACTTGGACGCAACAGCCAGTCCAACGCTGAAAACCCGGAGTACAAGGACTACGGCTACCAGATCTATTCCGGAACGCTGCGCCTGTTGCCGGCCAAGACACTGGCCTCAGTGACACTGCCAGTGACAACCTCCGTCAAGATCTTTGACTGGCAAGTGGTGAACTTCCCCTTGCCTGACGCCCCCAGTGCAGATGCCTTTGTCTCGGATCTGGATTGGGTATCAGCCAGCAACGGTTACGGCGTCATCGGTAAGGACGTAGCAAACAAGGACGCCGCGAATTCACCTGACGCGCCGTTGACCATTGTTGACGCTTCCGGCGCCGAAACGGTTACACACAAATACGAGAAGGGCCTTGGCGTTCACGCCCCTTCCAACGTCAGCTACTACGTGGGTGGGCAGTGCAGCCGCTTCACCAGCCAGGTTGGTCTGGAAGGCGACTTCGCTGGCAAGATCATCTTCTCGGTGGTTGGCGATGGCAAGCAGCTCTACCAGAGCCGCACCTATGTACAGGGCTTCGCTCCGGAGTCCCTTGATCTTGACCTGACGGGCATTTCTTACTTGGAACTGCACGTTGACCCGATCTCTGCAGGTGCCATCAGCGGCGCCCACGGCGTGTGGGGCAATGCCAAGGTCACTTGCTCGGATGCCGCACCGGCTGACACGGTTGCCCCTGTCACCACTGCCACCGTGGATCCCTCCGCCCCGGCCGCCAGCGGCTGGTACACCACGGTTCCCTCGGTCTCCCTGGCCGCCACGGATAATGTGGGTGTTGCCAAGACCGAATACCAGATCGGTTCCGGCCCCTGGGTTGACTACACCAAGGCTGTCACGCTGCCCGAGGGTGTCAACACCTTCAAGTACCGCTCCACTGATGCCGCAGGCAACGTTGAAGCGGAGAAGGCAACTGCCGAATTCAAGGTGGATACTCAGGTTCCTGTTGTCACTGCCATTGTTAACGCCGGTGCGCGCACTGTTGTTGTGGAGGCTAGTGATTCAGGTTCTGGCGTTGCCACGGTGGAGTTCTCCACCAATGGTGGTGCCACCTGGCAGGCGTACACCTCGGCTATCAACGCCAAGGACGACGGCGTGTCCGTTGCTTACCGCGCAACGGATAAGGCAGGCCTCATGGCCAGCTCAACTGTTGATGCTGTGATTGCACCGATCGAGGCGCCGGAACCGGGCGCACCGTCCCTGTCTGCGCCTACAACGGGTGTTGCTGGCTCCGAGATCACCGTTACGGCTAAGAACCTGATCGTAGGCAAAAACTATGAGCTGTGGCTCCACTCGGAGCCGGTCAAGCTGGCAACCGTCAAGGGTGCAGGGACTGGGGCGGCTTCTGTGAAGGTCACCATTCCTGCCGGCTTCGAGGTGGGAGCTCATGAGCTGACACTGGAAATCGAAGGCACTGTTTTGGCGCGTACCGCCATTATGGTCACGGCGGCAACGGTTGACCCGCCGGTCACCGAACCCACGGACCCGGCAACCCCGACCGATCCGGCGAAGCCGACCACACCGTCCACCACGAAGCCCAGCGCTCCGACGGACAACGGTGACAACACCAACAGTGGCAACACCAACAGCAACGATGATGGCCTGGCCAGCACCGGTGCAAAGGTGATGTTGCCGGCCGGCATTGCACTGCTGCTGGTACTCGGAGGTGGTGTGGCGCTGGTCATCACCCGCCGCCGTCGGGCATAAGAGAAGAACAGACCTAAACAATGACTAAGCGCCGGTCCTTGCAGAGAGTACAAATTTCTCTGCACGGGCCGGCACTTTTTTCGCACGAACAACAACCAAGGAAGGCAGGCTTGATTTATGACCTGGAAGCCAAAATACCGCGCCACAGCACTCGCCGTGGCAGCACTGATGGGGATGGCCGTGCTACCAAGCATGGTCGCCGCCCCAGCAACAGCAGCCCCGGCCCCGGAGACCGCAGCCGCGGGCGACGCTGACTACGCACAGGCGCTCACCCCGCCCATGGGATACAACAACTGGGCGCACAACATGTGCAACATTGATGAGCAACTTTTCAGGGACCAGGCCGACGCCATCGTGGCCAAGGGCTTGGACAAGGCAGGCTATGACACCGTCACGGTGGACGACTGCTGGATGCAGAAGGACAGGGACGCCAACGGGGATCTGCAAACCCGCTCGGAAACCTTTCCGTCAGGAATGAAAGCGCTGGGGGACTACATCCACAGCAAGGGCCTGAAATATGGCCTCTACCAAGACTCAGGGACCGTGACGTGCTCCGGTGGCGACTACGCCGGCAGTTATGGGCACTTTGATGAGGACATGAAACTGTTCGCCAGCTTCGGTGTGGACTACGTCAAGATGGACGGCTGCAACGTCCCCTCCGTCGCGGGGGAAACGCAGGAGCAGACGTACAAGCGGATCTACTTCGAGGAAGCACAGGCCATCAAAGACAGCGGCCGTCCCATGATGCTTTCCAACTCAGCACCGGCCTACTTCTCCATCCCGACCAAGCTGCCGGCCTGGTATTCGGTCATGGACTGGTCCGGGGACATGAGCCAGTTGTGGCGTGAATCGTGGGACATCGATGTCTACAACACGGCCAACCCCAGCACGAGCCGCTGGCCCGGGATCATGCGCAACTACGACTACAACAAGCCCATCCAGCGCTTCGCCTCGGTGGGTCATTGGAACGACCCCGATTACATCATTGGCGGCAACGCCGGCGTGAGCCCCGTCGAGGCCCGGACACAGCTGTCCCTGTGGTCCATGATGGCCTCGCCGCTGATTTTGAGCACTGACATCACCGCCATCCCGGACAGTTTCCTGGCTGACCTTAAGCATCCGGGCATGATTGCCATTGACCAGGACCCTGCCGGCATTCAAGGCACCCTGGTTAGCAGCGACGGCACTGGCGAAGTCATGTACCGCCCGCTGTCCGACGGCAGCTTCGCAGTGAGCCTGTTCAACCGTTCCGGGGCACAGGCCACTGTCAGTACGACGGCGGCCAAGCTCGGTTTCGCAGCCGGCGGCAGTTACGAAGTGAGCAATGTGTGGACCGGTGAAAAGTCCACCACCGCTGGCGCCTTCAGCGCCTCTTTGGGTTCGCATGCCACAGAGCTGTTGCGGGTCACACCCGTTGACGGAGCTGTTTTTGCCGCCCCATCGGGGCAGATCATGGCGCCGCAGGAAACCCGCTGCCTTGATGCGTCCGCAGCAGCTGCCACGCCTGGTGCTGCTGTGACACTGCAAAACTGCAACGGTAGCGAAGCCCAGCGCTTTGTCCGTGGCGCCGACCGCAGCCTGCAGGTTCTGGGCCAGTGCGCCACCGTTGATGGTGCCGGGATCAGGGGCTCAAAGCTGGTGCTCAGTGACTGCACCGGTGCGGATGCGCAGAGCATTGGCTACAAGAAGAACGGCCAGCTGATCAGCGACTCGGCTGCCCTCTGCGTGGGTACGCCCACCGGCGGTGCCGTCACTGTGGACAGCTGCGGCGACAATCCGCTGTACCAAATCTGGTCGGTTCCAGGTGAGGTGAGCAGCACTGTCGACCCGCTGCCAGCTGTGCCGCCGTCAGGTACCAACTGGCTTTCCGACATTGCCTGGACCAATGCCTCGGTAGGCTATGGCGTCATTGGTATTGACTCCGGCGTGAAGGACTACGCTTCAGACGCGGATGTGCCCCTGACGGCGAACTACACCGACCCGGCTACGAACAAGAAGCCTGTCTATGCCAAGGGACTGGGCGTGCATGCTTCGTCCATCCTGAGCTACAACCTTGCCGCAAATTGCAGCAACTTCAGCTCGGATGCGTTCATGCAGGACCCCTTTGCCGGAACCGTGGTGTTCTCCGTCTGGACCGACGGGGTCAAGCGCTGGACGTCCAACCCGTCTACGGCAGGCACCGCGCCGCAGCACGTGGACGTAGACCTGGCAGGTGTGAAATCCCTTGAACTCCGTGTTGACCCGCCAGCCGGTGGCAACATCAACGGCGCCCACGGCGACTGGGGCAGCCCAAAGCTGGTTTGCGCTGACGCTGACACCGAACTTCCGGTGACCACGGCAACGTTCTCGGGTACGCCGTCGGCGTCCGGCTGGTACACCAGCGCCCCGACGTTGACGCTTGGCGCAACCGACAATGACAAGGTGGCCTCGAGTGAGTACCGCCTCAACGGTGGGGCCTGGGAAAGCTATACGGTGCCCGTGGCACTGCCCGAGGGTGAGAACACGGTAGATTTCCGCTCCACGGACGCCACAGGCAACCGTGAACCGGCCAAAACAGCCACCGCCAAGGTTGACACGCAGCTGCCGACGGTTTCTGCGGTTGTGGATGAGGATGCGCGCACCGTCACGGTGGACGCAAGCGATGCGGGTTCCGGCATTGCGTCGGTGGAATACTCCACCGACGGCGGCGCCACCTGGCAGGCGTACACCTCGGCTATCAAGGCCACGGACGGCGGAGTTTCCGTCGCCTACCGTGCCACGGATCAGGCCGGTCTGGTTGCTGCTTCTACGGTTGAAGCCGTGATTGCACCGATCGAGGTGCCGGAACCGACACCGACACCGACCCAGACCCCGGAGCCGAGCGAAACTCCGGAGCCGAGCGATCCGTCAACTCCCACCGCTCCGCCAACCTCCAGTGCGCCGTCCATCAGCGACAGCGACGAGCTGGCCCACACCGGTGCCAGCGTCTTGCTGCCGGCAGGCATTGCCCTGCTGTTGGTGCTGGGAGGTGGTGTGGGGCTGGTCGTCACCCGCCGCCGTCGTGCCTAAACAGCAATAGGGACTAAGTAAAGGGTGCCGGGTTTCGGGGCAGGATTCACTGCTTGCCGGAATCCGGCACCCTTTCCCATGCAACCATTAGGGTGGCGCTTGGATTCGTCGGGTGCGAAAGCTGCTGTGTGCGCGATGCTTTTGACGTCGGGCTGTTTCCCCAGCCAAGAAGCTGAAAAGCCTGCTGCGGATTTGCGGACCGCGAAGAGCACCACTATGGGAAATGAGCGGGAAATAATTGCCGTCATTGCCCCGGAGGACATTGTGGAGGTCAAGCAAAACGAGACATCCAGTTTGCTCGGTTGTAGCGATGGGGAATACACGTGGACAGGACAAATAGCCGCTTACTTGCAGGACGGGGTGGACGGACCTGCCTATGTGCAAAAGATAAAGAAAACCTGGACCGACAAAGGTAACTGGGACGTGGCTGAGCGCACCACAGCCCAAGGCATGACGGTTGTTGATATCTCGAACGCTGCGGGGTATAGCCACGGCATAGATTATTCAGAAAAGCACCACCTCGTGCGGGTCATGTCCTTTTCACCCTGCTTCACCATGGACCCGCCTTACCAGTACGGCAATGAATACTGACGTTTGCAGGGCTGCTGCCTAGCCGCGCTTCTGCAGGAAGTGCAGAACCGCAAGGACCCGGCGGTGGTCGTCACTGCTCTGATGCAGTCCCAACTTCATGAAGATGGCGCTGATGTGTTTTTCCACTGCGCCACCGCTGACCACAAGTGTCTTGGCGATGCCAGCATTGGTCAGGCCCTGCGCCATCAGTTCCAGCACCTGTGCCTCGCGCGGGCTCAGCTTCCTGATTGGATCGGTGGCACCACGGTTTGCCAGCAACGCTCCCACAACTTCAGGATCGATCACCGTGGCCCCTGCCGCAATGCGGTGGACGGCGTCGCTGAAATCCTCAAAGCGGGCCACCCTGTCCTTGAGTAAATAGCCCAAACCCGCGCCGGTTGTGGCGCCGGCAAGGAGCTCGCCTGCATAACTCAACTCCACATATTGTGAGAGTACGAGGACCGCCACCGCTGGATATTTTGCCCGTACCTGAAGGGCTGCTTTGAGTCCCTCGTCCCGGTGCGCGGGCGGCATGCGGACATCCGTGATCAGTAGATCCGGGAGGTGCTCATCGACAGCCTTGAGTAATTCGACGCCGTCACCCACTGCTGCGCACACCTCCGTACCGATTTCCTCGAGCAGGCGGACCAAGCCCTCACGGAGCAACACGGAATCTTCAGCAAGAACAACACGCATGGCTCCAGCGTACTGCCGGCGGTTCCCGAGCTCTGTTGCTGGGGCAGTTGCCAGGGCCGTCTCAGCCATGCAGGGGGATGTCCACGCGCAGGGTGGTGGGTCCGCCGTCGGGACTTATTATCTCCAACGAACCATCCACACCCGCAAGCCTGTCAACCAAGCCGGAAAGCCCATGCCCCTTGCCCACATGGGCGCCGCCAACGCCGTCGTCAATGACCTCAACGACCAACGTGGCGGCCGTGGCATCAAGTGAGAGGCCGGCCTGACATGCCCCGGAATGCTTTGAAACGTTTGCCAGAGCCTCGGAAATGACAAAATAGGCGGCATTCTCCGCGCTTTGCGGCAGCCGGGCCCCCGGCTCAAGGCTGCCGGCAACGCTCACGGGAACTGTGGAGCGGGCGGCCAAAGACTCGGCAGCGGCACGCAGGCCCCGATCGGCCAGCAGGGGCGGGGCGATCCCGCGGGAAAGCTGGCGTAGCTCATTCAGGGCCTCCCTGCTCTGTTCCAGTGCCCCATCCATGAGCTCCCTTGCTGCGGCGGGGTCGGTATCCATGCGGCGCTGGGCCGCCTCAACGTCCATCTGCAAACGGATGAGCCGCTGCTGCGGGCCGTCGTGCAGGTCCCGCTCAATTCTGCGTAGTGTGCTTGCTTCCTCCGAAACCACCTGGGCGCGGCTGGTGGTTAGCTTTTCGTCGCGTGCCCGGAGTGCAGCCTTCTCGTTTGTGAGCAGGCCACGTGCAACGGCGGCGTCCGCCATCGCCAAGAGTCGGGTGATGAAAGGGAACAACAGGAGCAGCGCGATGCCGTAAAACACGCCAAGGATGCCCTCCGCCACGGTGGGGCTGACGCCCATGAACCTATCAAGGCCGATGAGAGCAGCCAATGAGGTGTTATCCGCGGGCAAGAAACGCAGCCAGAACCATTGGGTCAATCCACCGAGAATGGCCGCCATGATGCTCAGGACCACGCCAAATGTAGCTGTGCGTAGCGGAAACGCCACGAGGAAGCCGTGCGCGAAGTCCTTCCACAGCTGCGGGTCTGCGAGGTTCTTGAACATGCCGCTGATGGTGAAGCGGTGTGCGGGGCGGTAATGCACTGGGGGAATGCTGCTGGCCCAACGCTTCATCGCGGCCCTGTTGAGGTTGGCAAACCAGCGGGCTGTGGCCAGACAGGCCACCAGAACCGGCAGACCCACCCAGACGACAATCGTGGACAAGCCAAGGGTGAACAGTGCCGTTAGCGCAGTGAAGGAAGCAATAGAGACTAAGAATCCGGGCAGGATATAGAAGAGGTCAGTGCCGATTTGGCGCCACGTGGCAGGCCGCCAAATGGCCCACGAGGTTCGGGGCAGGGATGCAGTGCTGTTCATCATGATTCAATCCTTGCCGCGGCGGGGTGCTGAAACCATCATGCCAGCCGGTCTTTACAAGGTAGGGATATCCCCACCACGGCTCATGCGGACCCGTGCCTGAATTCATCCGGGAGAAATGGTCGCTTAGCGGGGAGCTAAACGACCATTTCTCCCGGATGGACGCGTTCGGAAAGAGCGGGCAGGGAGTGGGCTCAGAAGATGGGAGAATTGCCAAGTGGGACATATTGACGTTGCAAACATTGACTACTTTCTCTCCGACGGCCGGCAGCTGCTGAACGGGGTGAATTTCCGCGTCTCCGACGGCAGTAAAACCGCTTTGATTGGCCCTAACGGCACAGGTAAAACCACCTTGCTGCGCATCATCTGCCAGGACATCAAGGCCGATGAAGGAGCCGTATCGCGCTCCGGAAGCATGGGCATCATGCGCCAGTTTGTTGGCCAGGTCCGCGACGAGAGCACGGTGCGTGAGCTATTGCTCTCGGTGGCGTCGGCGACCATTGCCGCGGCTGGCAAGGCTGTGGATGACGCCGAACTGGCCATGCTGGAGCGCGACGACGAGCCCAGCCAGATGGCCTACGCCCAAGCAATTGCCGATTGGGGTGATGTTGGCGGCTACGAGATGGAAACCACCTGGGACGAAGTCACCATGGCTGCCATGGGCATGGATTTCTATACCGCCCAATATCGCAAGGCGGCCTCACTCAGCGGTGGTGAGCAGAAGCGGCTGGTCCTGGAGGCACTGTTCTCCGGCCCGGATGAACTCCTGTTGCTCGATGAGCCGGATAACTATTTGGATGTGCCCGGCAAGCGATGGCTTGAGGCAAAGATGGCTGGCTCCGATAAGTCGGTACTGTTTGTCAGTCACGACCGTGAGCTGCTGGCCAATGCCGCAGACAGGATCGTCACCCTTGAACCGGGCATCAACGGCGCCTCCAGCTGGACGCACGGCGGCGGTTTTGAATCATACGTGACCGCGCGTGAGGACCGCAACGCCCGCTTTGAGGAGCTGCGCAAGCGTTGGGACGAGGAGCATATCAAGCTCAAGGAACTTGTCAATATGTATAAGAACAAGGCCGCTTTCCGCTCCGACATGGCCAACCGTTACCAGGCCGCACAATCACGCTTGTCCCAGTTTCTGGAGCAGGGTCCGCCTGAGGCTCTGCCCATTGAACAGAATGTGAAGATGCGGCTCAAGGGCGGGCGCACCGCCAAACGCGCCATTGTCGCCACCAAGTTGGAGCTCACTGGGTTGATGAAACCCTTCAGCACCGAGATCTGGTTTGGTGACAGGGTTGGTGTGCTGGGCTCCAATGGCTCCGGCAAATCCCACTTCCTGCGGCTTCTGGCGGCCGGAGGATCGGATCCGGACAAGGAACATGAGCCGGTTTCCGATGTCACCATTGCCCCCGTTCCGCATGAAGGCAACGTCAAGCTCGGCGCCCGCATCCGGCCCGGCTTCTTTGCCCAGACGCATGCCCGGCCAGACCTGCTGACCCGGACTCTACTGGACATTCTGCACCGCGGAGACGAGCACCGCTCCGGTTTAGGGCGTGAAGCTGCTGCGGCATCGCTAGACCGCTATGGCCTGGCCGCCAGCTCCGAACAAAAGTACGATTCACTCTCCGGCGGCCAGCAGGCGCGTTTCCAAATCCTGTTGCTGGAACTCTCCGGAGCCACGCTGCTGCTGCTGGATGAACCGACCGACAACCTGGACCTGCACTCCGCTGAGGCGCTGGAAAAGGCCATCGACTCATTCGAGGGAACTGTTTTGGCGGTGACCCACGACCGCTGGTTCGCCCGCTCCTTTGACCGCTTTCTGGTGTTCGGCTCAGACGGCAAGGTCTACGAATCCGAGGAACCTGTGTGGGACGAAAAGCGGGTGGAGCGCGCCCGCTAAGCCGTAGATACCAACCCGGCGTCTCCGGTACTAGAGTTGCCTCAGTGCCTACCATTCGTGGCTCAAACCTTGTTCCCGGGCGAATAGCCCCTGCGTAAAGAGAACCACACATCATGAATCAGCAAGCGGTCCGCCGCGCAGCCATTGCCACCTTTGCCGTGTTCGCCATCAACGGCTTCGTGTTTGCCAGTTGGGCTGCCAGGATCCCGGCCGTCACCCGCATCCTTGAGCTGACCGCCGGGGAAATGGGGCTGCTGCTGCTGACCATTGCAGCCGGCTCCGTAATTGCCCTGCCGCTGGCCGGAAGCGTGGTGGCGAAGATTGGCACGGCCAACACCATTCGTGTTGGTGGCTTCGCCGCGTCCTTTGGCGGCCTCATCATTGCCCTGGCTCTGTTCCAGCACAATGTGTCCCTCACCGCTACCGGGTTGTTCTTTTTTGGTGTTGGCATTGGGCTGTGGGACGTGGCCCAAAATATTGAGGGTGCCGATGTGGAGCGCCACCTGGGCCGCACCATTATGCCGCAATTTCATGCAGGGTTCAGTGGTGGGGCGCTGATTGGCGCCCTAGTGGGCGCGGGGCTCTCCGCCCTGGATGTGAGCATGTCCTTGCATCTGTTGGTGATTGTGGTGGGCGTATGCCTAGCCATGGTGCTGGTGCCGCGGATGTTCCTGCCCGAGACACCCACCAGCGGAAGCCGCGCGGATGCCGCGGTCAAGACCCATAAGGGCCGCAGCGCGTGGACGGAGAAGCGCACGCTCATGGTGGGGCTTGTGGTGCTCGGTGCGGCCTTGACGGAAGGAGCCGCCAATGACTGGATTGCCAAGGCCAGTGTTGACGGCTTCGGTTCCACGGAAGCCCAAGGCGCCATCATGTTCGCCGTCTTCGTTGCCTCCATGACGTTGTTCAGGTTCTTCGGCGGGCGCTTCATTGACCGCTTTGGCCGCGTTCCCGTGCTGTACGGCAGCCTAGGCTCGGCACTGGTGGGCCTTGTCATCTTTGTTTTTGCCCCGAACATGGTGCTGGCCGGCGTAGGTGCCGTACTGTGGGGCGCCGGTGCCGCCATGGGTTTCCCTATGGGCATGAGCGCCGCCGCGGACGATCCTGCCCGGGCCGCAGCCCGGGTATCAGTGGTTTCCACCATTGGCTATGTGGCCTTCCTGGCAGGCCCGCCACTGCTGGGATTCCTGGGCGATCACATCACGATCCGCTGGGCGCTACTGGCCATTGCCGTGGCCATCATTGCCTCACTGCTGACCGCACCGGCGGCCAAACCGCTGCCCGCATCAGAGTTTGAGTCAGTCAAGCACTAAGCTGGAGAAATATTCCGCGGGAGGTACTTATTGCTCATGGCTGCCCACAGTAACGGGGTGACACCAACACCTAGCATTGCCCCGGCCACGGTGTCTGATAGCCAGTGAACGACCAAATATGTGTGGCTGTACATCATGGCCAGGCTGAGAATGGCGCCTGCCGTGAACAGGGCCAGCCGCCAATGGCGCCGTAAAAGCACCATGAAGAACGCGGCACTGTAAATAACCATTCCCGCACTGCCCACAACATTCAGCACTACGTCGCACCGGTGAGCCACTGTGAACGTGAGGACACCATGAGGTGGTACCAGCCGTCGTCGTACTTTTGAAAAGGCGGGTTATTCCCCGTGGCCCACACCAGAACAGCGCCGGTCACCAGCAGGATCAGGGCCGGTACCCAGAGCTACAGCAACTGATTGCGTGGCCGATCCAGGGGGTGCAGGGCAGACGATGAAGGCATCTGGCCAGTCTAAGGGCGGGCGTGCACAACACGTCATCACTTGGGATTACCCTGAGCAAACCCTGAATCATCCCTGAGATAGAAGAAAATGGGGAAGGTGTTGCGTACGGTTGTAATAGATTCATACGCAACGCCGCACGCGTTGTGGGCTCAACACAAGGGGAACGCACCATGATTGAGGCAGTAAACCTAACCAAGCGCTACGGTGCCAAGACGGCGGTTGGTGGTGTCACGTTCACCGTCAAGCCCGGAATAGTGACCGGTTTCTTGGGCCCGAACGGTGCAGGCAAGTCAACCACCATGCGAATGATCGTGGGATTGGATAAGCCCACTGCCGGCACCGTCACCGTGAACGGCAAGCCCTACGTCAAACACCGCGATCCCTTGCATCAGGTGGGCGCCCTGCTGGACGCCAAGGCCGTGCACACCTCACGAAGCGCCTACAACCACCTGCTGGCTATGGCAGCTACACACAGTATCCCCACCAGCCGGGTCAACGAGGTCATCGACATGACAGGCCTGGCCGCGGTAGCCAAGAAAAAAGCCGGCGGATTCTCGCTTGGCATGGGCCAGCGGCTCGGTATTGCCTCGGCACTGCTGGGTGATCCCCAGACCTTGATCCTGGATGAGCCTGTCAACGGGCTGGACCCCGAAGGCGTGCTGTGGGTGCGAAATCTGGCGAAATACCTGGCCTCTGAAGGTAAAACAGTGTTTCTGTCCTCACATCTCATGAGTGAGATGGCGCAGACTGCAGACCACTTGATTGTGATTGGCCGCGGATTGATCATTGCTGATGCGCCGATCGCCGAGATTCTTGCTGGCGCTTCGCAAAGCAAGGTACGCGTGCGTACCTCAGAGGTCACCCGGCTGAGCCAGCTGCTGGGCCGGAACGGCGTCACAGTGGCATGCCACGAGAATGAAACATTGGAGGTCACCGGGCTCGATGCCCGCCAGATCGCCGGTATTGCCCTGGCAAATCAGGTGCTCGTGTATGAGCTGACACCGCTGACGTCCTCCTTGGAGGAGGCCTACTTTGACCTGACAAAGGACTCGGTGGAATACCATTCCCAAGAACTTGACTCCAATGCTCCTGCTGCTGTGAAGGAACGCTAACCATGAGTACGATTTCGACTTCCGCGCCTAGGCACACAGGCGGCTGGGTGTCCTTTGGCGGTGTCCTGCGCAGCGAATGGATCAAGTTCCGGTCTCTGCGCTCCACACGGTTGCTGCTCGCTTTCGCTTTCCTGGCAGTGGTGGGTGTTGGCACCATGGCCGCCTGGCTGCGAGGAGTCATCATTGAAAACATCATGTCTTTTGGGTCGTCAGGTCGGGGATCCGGTGTTGATCCTAGTGCAAGCAAGATGACGCTGGACCAAGCCATAGAGCTGGCCAAGGGACAAGGGATTCTTCTTTATAACACTCCCATTGCGGGCCTGCAGCTGGGCATCCTGATTCTGGGTGCTTTATCCGTTTTGCTGATCTCCTCCGAGTTCGGTACCGGCATGATCCGCTCCACCATGACGGCCGTGCCCAAGCGTTTGCCGGCCTTCTTCGCCAAGGCGATTGTGCTGGTGGTGGTCTCCTACGTGCTGACCCTGGCGGCAGCGTTTGTCACGTTCCTGATCTCCGTCCCCATCATGGGGGCCTACGGCATTGAGCTGTCGCTGAGTATGGACGGGGTGCTGTACAGCATGCTCATGGCCGGTGTGTATGTTGCGGGTGTTTCACTGGCCGGCCTGTCCCTTGGTACGTTGCTTCGCAGCTCCGCTGGCGGCATTATTGTCCTTGTTGCGCTGTTCTTTCTGGTGCAAATCGCGGCACCGTTGCTTACCCTGGTTCCAGGTGATTTCTGGAAGTACGTGCCGCAGTACCTGCCCAGCGTGGCAGGTGGCCGGATGCTCGAAATTGGTGAGACGGCAGCCTACATCTCCCCATTGTCCGGTGGGCTGATCTTCCTCGCCTGGATCGCTGTGCTGATGATCCCGGCCATCATCTCCCTCAAGACTCGTGACGTCTAGGACCAGCTGGAGTCCGGCGCATCTGCCGGGAACTTAAGCTCATTCCCATGCGCACACAAGACCAGGCGGCGGAGGCGGAACGAACGGCCGCTTCCGCCGCCGAACTACCATCCTTTGAACGGCGGGCCGCAGAATTCTCGGACCGCCGTCGAGGCAGAATCCGCAACTACTTTTCCAACCACCCCCGCATCATGGATGTGGTGGTGGTTTTGGTGTATTTGTTGCTTGGCCTGGGCACCTTTGTGGACCTGCAACCTGACATGAACGTGAGCTCCCACGTGGTGATTGTGGCTGCCTCAGCCACTGTGCTCTTATTCCGCCGGGACAAGCCCTTGGCAGTCCTTGGTATTCTGACGATTTTTGAACTTCTCAATATTGCCCAGATGCCAAATACAAGCAATGTTGGCATCAGCATTTGGTTTGCCCTCTACTCCGTGGCGGTCACCTACCGCCCCTTGCTGAGCTTCTCAATGGCAGTGCTGGCGACGCTACCACTTGGCTTCTACACGCTCTTTTTTTTCCAGCTCCCGTCTGAATATTTAGTGGCGGACGGTCCCACTGCGGCCCAGACCAACATTATTTCCGCCATCATTATGCTGCTGGCCAATATTATTGCCGCAGGAATTGGGTCCTCTGTACGTAGCAACCGGCGCCATGAAGCCGAAATGCGTCAGTGGGCGGTGCGGAATGCGCAGCTGGCTTCCGTGGCCGAACGCAACCGGATTGCCCGAGAAATGCATGATGTGGTGGCCCACTCGCTGACCGTCATGGTGGCACTTGCCGATGGTGCCGCCGTGGTGGTTAAGCGTGATCCAGCCAAGGCTGGCGAAGTTCTGGGCCAGCTTTCACAAACCGGGCGTACCGCGCTTGCGGACATGCGCCGGGTACTGGGCGTGCTGCGTGCAGATGGTGGAGTGCAGCGCTCTCCGCAGCCGGTCCATACGGACATGGGCGCCCTGATTGAGGGGTTCCGGCAGGCCGGGCTGCCCATCACTGTTTCCAATTCGGGACCACCCACATCACCGGATCCCGCTTTGGCGTTGACGGTGTACCGGATTGTGCAGGAATCATTGACCAATGTGCTCCGCTATGGGGCGGCCGTTTCCCGGGTTCAGGTGAGCCTGCTCAACGATGTGGCCACAGGCGAGTTTAGGGTGCAGATCGCCGATGACGGCCGCGGCACGCTCAAGGGTTCCCTCGGGACGGGGCAGGGCATTGAAGGCATGCGGGAACGGGCACGAATATTTTCCGGCACGCTCGACGCCGGACCTGGTACTCAGGGTGGGTGGCGTGTACACGCTATCCTGTACCCTGCGGATGGACCGGAGTAAATAAAGGAATGTTATGGATGAGGGCTTGATCAAGGTTCTGCTGGTGGATGACCAGCCGCTGCTGCGGATGGGATTCCGGCTGATCCTGGAGGGCGAGGATGATCTGGTTGTTGTGGGTGAAGCCTCCGACGGGGTTCAAGCCCTGGCCGCTGTGGAGTCGCTGGATCCTGATGTTGTGCTGATGGATGTGCGGATGCCGCTGATGGATGGCATTGACGCGACAGCCAAGATCAGCGCTTCATCCTCTGGCGCACGGGTCATCATCTTGACCACTTTTGACCTGGATGAGTACGCGTTTGCCGGCCTGCAGGCCGGGGCTAGTGCATTCCTGCTCAAGGATGTTGCACCCGCTGAGCTGATCCAAGCTGTGCGGCTGGTAGCAAGCGGCGATGCCGTGGTGGCGCCACGGGTGACGCAACGACTCCTGGAGAACTTTGTCCGCAACAGCCCGCCACGGCCCGCACTGCAGCCGGACCCGCTGCTCGAAGAACTCACGCCACGGGAACTCGAGGTGGCCCAACACATTGCTCAAGGGCTCTCCAATGCGGAGATTGCCCATGCCCTGTTTCTCTCCGAGGCAACAGTCAAAACCCATGTGCGCCGGATCTTGACGAAGCTGCACGTGCGTGACCGTGTTCAAGTGGTGGTTTACGCCTACGAGACGGGCCTGGTCACTCCTAGCAACCCTGACTACTAGGCTGACGATTAGTAGTGGGTGGACGGCTGGCGGCAAGAGAGCGTGGCCCCGCCGTTTCCTCCCCTTCGTGGTTGAATCGAAGTATGACTTCTGTTGAGCACATTCTGGACCTACGCGACTTCATCGAAGCGGCGCCGTCGAGCTTTCATGCAGCGAGGGAGGCTGGGAAGCGTCTGGCCGGGGCAGGTTTCAGCCAACTGGCTGAAACTGATGCCTGGCCCGTGACCGGCAAGTTCTTCATGATCCGTGATGGTGCCATCATGGCGTGGATAGTGCCTGAGGGGGCAACTGCCACCACGCCATTCAACATTCTGGGCGCCCATACTGACTCACCCTCGTTCAAGCTCAAACCCAAGCCGACCATGAGCAGGTTTGGCTGGTTGCAAGCAGGCGTAGAGGTTTATGGTGGCCCGTTGCTCAACTCGTGGCTGGACCGGGAACTGCAATTTGCTGGCCGACTCGTGGACCTGGACGGCACCGAGACCCTAGTGGCCACCGGAGCATTGCTGCGCTTTCCGCAGTTGGCGATCCATCTTGACCGTGGCAGCAATGACGGGCTCAAGCTGGATAAACAGTTCCACATGAACCCGGTATGGGGCCAGAGTGAGGGAGTGGAAAGCGACCTTTTGGGACTGCTCGCGGACCGTGCCGGTGTGGACGGCGCAAGCATAGGTGGCTATGACATTGTTGTGGCAGATACCCAGCCCGGCCAGATCTTCGGTGCCAACAATGAATTCTTTGCGGCCGGGCGGATGGACAACCTGACCAGCGTGCATGCGGGACTTGTGGCGCTGATGGCTGCTGCAGCAGCACCCGCCGCCGGTGTGATTCCCGTCTTGGCCGCCTTTGATCATGAAGAAATTGGATCGGGTTCACGCTCCGGCGCCTGCGGGCCCATTCTAGAAGATGTCCTGACCCGTGTCTCTGACGGATTGGGTGCCAGCGAGAGCGAACGCCGCCGAGCCTTCGCCAGCTCGTTCTGTGTCTCTGCCGATGCCGGGCATGCTGTCCACCCCAACTATGGTGAGCGCCACGATCCCGTCAACCTGCCCGTGCTCAACGGCGGCCCGCTGCTGAAGATCAATGCGAATCAGCGCTATGCCACTGACGGTGTGGGGGCAGCGGTGTGGGCCCGATTGTGTGCGAAAGCCGGGGCCCCGTACCAGGAGTTTGTCTCCAATAACAATGTTCCCTGCGGCTCCACCATTGGGCCATTGACAGCCACCCGGCTCGGCATTAGGACCCTTGATGTGGGCACACCGCTGCTTTCCATGCACTCTGCGCGGGAACTGTGCGGCGTGGATGATCCGCACCATCTGGCGCAAATCACGCAGACGTTCTTCGCCGCGGCGGTGTAGCTCGCGGCCACCGTCATGGGAGCGCGCGGAGGTTACGCGGCGAGGCTAACCACTAGGTTGATGGTGGTGGCTAGAATGCCGGTACCAAAGACAAAGGCCAGCAGAGAATGACGGAGCACTGCCCCGCGCATGGGGCGCGTTGTGATGTTGGTGTCCGAGACCTGGTAGGTCATGCCTACGCTGAACGCCATGTAGGCAATGTCGGTGTACTGCGGCGGTTCCTCTTGGTTGAAGCCAATGCCGCCGGGCTCCCCGCTGTAATAAATCTGGGCGTAGCGCAAGGTGAACAGCGTGTGCACCATGAGCCAGGACATGGCGGTTGCGCTCAGTGCCAGCAGTGCCAGCAGGAACCTTCCGGTGCCTTGAATGTCTTTGCTGCCCACCATGACCAGGACGACGGCGGCCAAGGAACCCAGCGCTGCCAACAGAATCAGCAGATCGGTGGTGCGCAGGCCAGGATCCTCCTCCTGCGCATGGGTTGCCGTTTTAGTCGCGTCCATGGGGGCTATGGTCAGCCAAACCGTGGCGTTGTAAATGAGAGCCGCCACGGCCCAGCCCACGGCTGGCGCGTAAATCCAGGCGCCGAGGACACCTGTCAGCGCTGTAGCCGCTATCCCGCACACCACCATGCCCAGAACACGGAGCTGCCGATGCCGGGCGCGGGTTGACGTTACCTGGTTCATGCTGTGATCATGCCACGGCGGTGCCATGGTTGCCTGCAATAGGGCCGCGTCCGGGGTTATCGCCGGCATGGCACAGCCCAATGAAGGCCCCCAATTCCGCCATACCTTCGGGCCGGCTGGGCATGAAATTGCTCAGTTCGGGGGAGCGAATAATAACGGCCCGCCACTGGCCGCGCGAAACAGCAACGTTGATGCGGTTGCGGTTCAGCAGGAACTCCATGCCACGCGGGGCGCCTGACGGGTCCGCGCAGGCCATGGTCACCAGCACCACAGGTGCTTCCTGGCCCTGAAACTTGTCCACCGTGCCCACCCTGACATCCTGCAGCCCAGCGTCATCGAGGGCGCCGCGCACCAGGTGGACGTGGGCGTTGTAGGCAGCCACCACGAGGATGTCGTCCTGAACCAGCGGCCGGGGTGTCTGATCCTTGCCGGGTGTCCACATCAGGCCTAGGTGCTCCCTGGCCTGGGCCACGACCTCCGTGGCTTCCTCTGGTGATGACTGTTTGTTGTCCTTGCCGCTTGCAGGGTCCTGTCTGACGTAGATGGTTTCCACACCGGGATCCTTGCCCTCCAAGTGGCGCTGGGTGGCGGCCAGCGCGGATTTCAGCTTTCCTGAGTAGCTCAACCGGGACACCGCAGCACAGAGGTCCTGCTGCATGCGCCACGAATCGGCCAGGAAATAGCCCTTCTCCGCCGGCAAGGTGGCTTCCCCGGCGGAGATCCAGCCCAGTGCTGATTCGTCCACAGGTGCTGGGTGTGAACCCTGCGTGACCTGTGGCAGTTGCTGCGGATCCCCGAGCAGCAGAAGCCGTTTTGCCGCACGGGATACGGCCAAGGTGTTGGCCAGTGAGTACTGGCCCGCTTCGTCAATGACCAGCAGGTCCAGCGAACCTGCGGGAACATTCGCCCCTGTCATGGTCCATGCAGTGCCGCCAATCAACGCGCCACCCCCGCTGTCCAACAGCTTGGTGAACTGCAAGTCGCTCATGATTTTCCACGGCACCTGGTACGTGCCGTTGAGTTTTTTGCCCACGCGTTCCGGGTCCACGTCCGCCTTCTCAATGGCTGCACGCAGCATGTTCTCCACCACGGCGTGCGACTGCCCCACCACGCCGATTTTCCAGCCCTGCTTCATGAGGTTGGCAATGACGTGCGAGCCCACATGAGTCTTGCCCGTGCCGGGCGGGCCCTGGACGGCCAGGTAGGAATCCTCCAGCCTCTCCACAGCAGCCGTGATGGCGGCAATATAGTCGTGTTCCTGAACACTGTGCCCGTCCCCGTGCATGACCGCGGACGGCAGCGCGCCGCCGTCTTTCAGCCTTGGTTTGAGCTTGCGCAGGATATCCAAACCGGGGTGGTTGGGCAGATGCGGCTGCTCACCCGGCCGGGGCAGGGTGCTGCCCACGGTGTTGGCGAACTCCGCGAGGGCGGCCCGGATGCTGACGGTGGGAACCGGCTTGTTCGGGGCAAGCGCCATGGGCAGCTGGCCATAAGGCTGGACCTTCGTGGTGGACTTCTCCGCTACTAACAGTGTGGTCAGCTCGGGCGTGGCAGGATCCGAAACATCTTCCAGAACGGTGACATTGAATAGCCCTCCACGCGGGGCGGGCGCTTTGCCCGAATCATTGGGCGCGTCCTCCATGCCTTCCGGCAGCGGGGCCTCGTGCATGCCAAACCAGGTTGTACCGGCACGGAAGTCGGAGCCTTCCGTGGCGGTCCCCGTGATTCTTAGCGTGCGACCTTCCGTGCGGGCACGTGGCTTGTCCGCTGGCCTGGCCCAATCCGCCACGATCTCCGCCGTGTCAATGCGCAGCATGTTCCGCTCTTCGGTCCACGCGTTGGGGCCCTTTTCCAGCCGGTCAAAGTGACCCCACCAGAACTGCTTGTCCTCACGGCGGTGGTAGCTGGCTGCGGCGGACACCATGGCGACGGCGTTTTCATCCGCGCTGAGCTTATAGTCCTTCATGTCCTGCACGGCTTCGACGTAGGTGTGGAGCCGGACTTCTTCCGGAGCAAGTTCGTAGCTGCTCTGCTGCTCCTCGGTGCCCTTGACGTTGAGCTTGCCGCTGCCTTCAGCCCACGAGCCCACTGTTGTGGCGGCACTTATGTCAAAGAGCCAGTCACGCAAGCGCAGCGTGGAAACACAGTCGTACCTGTTGTAGTCCGTGATGGAGACCATGGTTTCCGTAGCTTTCGCGGCCTCTTCAGCATCTCCACCCAGTCCTGCGTCGCGCTGCCTGCAGTAGTTGGCGTACGCCACAACCGAGGCGCCGGCATCCTTTACATCGCCTGAGCGGACGTTAGCGCCCATGTAAAACGGTTCGAGTTTCTTGATGGAGTAGGACGATTCGGAAATCCGCACTGATTGGCGAACAGTGTCCAGCAAGTCCACGAGTAGACCCGAACGCAGCCATTCGTCAATGATGTCCTCACCCGCACCGTGCAGGACCGAGAGGTTGCGCAATGCCGACTTCTCATACGGGGCATAGTGGTACACATGCATCTCCGGCCATGTTTTTCGGCGCGCCTGGACATATTCCAAAAATGACATGAATGCCGCCTTCTCCTGCTGGCGCGAATGCGCCCAAAAGGGCTTGAATATAAGGTCAGTATCGGGCACTGATGAGGCCGCAACACCGGCGGGCACGGCTTCAATGGAGCCAAACAGGTACTCAATGCCCCACTTTTCAGTAGTGGGGTCCTGCCACAGCGGATCTCCCTCAAAGTCAAAGAAGATGTCGCCGTCGCTGGGTTTAGGCAGCTGGCTGACGCTGTCCAACACCTTGTAGCTGATCTGGTGCGCGTCAGCACCCTTCCCAACCGTGGCTGAGCCCTTTACTTCTTCCAGGCCCAGCTGCATGCGTGCCTGGTCACGAAGCCGGACCAGCGGCCCGGCAACCCCGGCTTCCGGCAACGCCGCCAGATCCTGGATGGTGGCAATACCCTGCGCCATGAGTTTGCGGCGCTGGGAGCCTGTCATGCCGTTCACCAGCAGCAAGTCTTGATGCGCTGCGACCTGCTCGGCGCAGTAGTCGCAACGCCCGCAGTACTTGATGCCGTCCTGCATCCACGTCACAGGAAGCGGCTGTGCGCGGTGGGCAGCCGTGAGCGTCAGGAACCGCTCACGGTGCTCCCGGAACACCGGCAGCAAGTCTGCCATGGCGTGGTCGCTATGCTTTCGGTTGCCCAGCACCAGCGTGGTGGTGGGGGCCACGGGGATGCCATATTTTTCCAGTTGGTCTCCGTACGCTGCCAGCTGTAGCAGCGCACTGACCCGAGCATGCCTGGCTAGTTTGGTGTCGTGCACGGCGTACGAGCCGTCCGGCTGACGCATCAGAAAATCGGCGAATCCCACAAACGAACCGTCAAAGAAAGTGGACTGGAAAATGACGCTGGCCCCAGTCCGCAACGCCTCCAACGTTTCCTCACGCTTGGCCTCAAGTCCGGTCCAGCTCAACTCGCCGCGGTCGAGGGACTTCACACCCTTGCCTGCGGATGCATCCCATTCGCCAAATTCGGCCAAGTACTCCTGCAGGATCTTCTTTTCAAAGGCGTCACCAAGCCGTGCTGCGCGTTCGCGCATGTCATCTTTCGCGAACACGGCCTTGGCGGTACGGCCAATCTTCTCATCCAGAATCCGCAGCGAACGGTACTGGCACTCACTGGCCGTCACCAGATCAGACGCCGAAAAGATCAGCTCCGTCTCGCCTTCGGGGGAGTCAAGCAAAAACATGAGGGTGCCTTCCTGCAGCGTCGAACCAGATGGTTTCGATGCCTTGAATCTAGCAAGCGGCACCGACATTGTGGCCACCGCGCATCAAGAAGCAGACCAAAATGTCACAGGGGTAGGGCAAGATGGGAAATGTCAACAAACTTGGAGGACATCATGCCCGTGTTCCGTTACGAAACGCACCTGCCATACCCGCGCGAGGAAGTGTTCCGGTGGTTTACCCGGCCCGGCGCCTTGGTGCGGCTCACGCCGTCGTTCTTTGGCACAATTCTGGACGAGCCCAGCGATGGCATTAATCCAGGCTCGACGGCGGCCATGGGCGTGGGTGCCCCCGGCGGGTTGGGCATGTGGCTGGGCTCAGCAGCGGGGACCGTGCGCGGCATGCTGCCCGCGCGGCTGGGGTGGGCGCGGCCGGAGCTCCGCTGGGATGCCCTGCACACCGAGCTGGTGCCGAACGAAAGCTTCACCGACGTCATGGCGAAGGGGCCGTTGGCATCGAGCTCGCACAAACACAGCTTTTTCGACGGCGAACCGGGCACCACCGTGATGCTCGACGAGATGCATTATGAGCTGCCGTCGCCGGTTCGAGGCGCCTGGACCCACCAGCGAATGGAGGCGGAACTGGCGCGCATGTTTGCGTTCCGGGAGAGGCAGCTGCGCGGGGATCTCGCATTTCATGCGGCACATTCAGCGGCTGGAGCCGATGACGGTGAGCCGCTCGTGATTGCGGTGAGCGGGGCGTCGGGCCTAGTTGGGCGTGCGCTCTGCGCCCTTTTGGGAGGTGGTGGGCATACGGTACTTAAACTAGTCCGCCGTGCGCCACGAAGCAGCGACGAGATTTACTGGAACCCTGAGGCCGGGCACCTCGATAAGGCCGGTCTGGCCCGGGCCACTGTGGTGATCCATCTTGCAGGGCACCCGATCGGTGGGAGGTTCACGGAAAGCAACAAGGAAGCGATTTTGCAAAGCAGAGTCCTTGGCACCGGCTTGCTGGCTAAATCCTTGGCCACTCTGGCAGCCGACGGCGTCCGGCGCACCTTGGTGTCCGGTTCTGCGGTGGGGTACTACGGAGCGGATCCGAAGAGTGCGGCAGGGATGAGCAGCCCACCGCCGTTGGTGGAATCGGATCCAAACGGGACCGATTTTCTTGCCAGTGTTTGCCGAAGGTGGGAGGCCGAGTGCGCGCCTGCGGCTGATGCGGGTGTGCGGGTGGTCAATGTTCGCACGGGCATTGTGCTCTCAGCAGGTGGCGGGGTCTTGCAGCGGCTACTGCCGTTGTATTTGGCTGGAGTAGGTGGCCCGCTCGGGAACAAACAGTGGCAAAGCTGGGTAGGTATTGATGACATTGCGGGAATTTTTGCCCACGCAGCCCTGTCCCAGGACGTCAGCGGTCCGGTGAATGGTGTTGCCCCGCACCCGGTGCAGGCCGCCGAATTCGCGCGCATTCTGGGCAAAGTCTTGCACCGGCCCGCTGTTGTCAAGGTCCCTGCTCTGGGCCCACAGCTCTTGTTGGGAAAGCAGGGTGCAGCGGAACTGGCCATGGCAAACCAGCGGGTTTCGGCTCACAGGATCCAAGATTCGGGGTACGAGTTCCGTCATGGCGATCTAGATTCGGCGCTGCGGCATATCCTGGGTGCACCACCGCGCTAAGCCAAGACGCTTGCCTGCCGCTTAGCTCACCGGGTCGGAGAGCTTCTGCTCGGGAGCGGGTTCCGGTGTGCTGCGCAAGGCGCGCAGCCCAAAGGTGACCATGACGATGAGCACCGCCAGCGCCATCATGTTGACCCAGAAGAAGCCGCCAAGCGCCAGGACAGGACCGGCCAGAGCGGCCATCCCGGCAGCACCGAAGTTCATCATCATGTCATTGGCGCCCTGCAGCGGAACGCGCAATTCATCCGGGGCGGATTGGTTCAGAAGGGAGGAGCCGCCAATCAGGGTGGCCGACCAACCCAGACCCAGCATGGTCAGTGCCACTGACATCAGCACCGGATCGCTACGCTCGGAAACGACGGCGCCAACAGCGATGGCGGCCAAGAAAATTCCGCAACCGATCATGACAACGCTTAGTGCGCCGCGCCTGTCCACAAGCCAGCCAAACACCGGACTGGCCGCGTACATGCCCAAAATGTGCAAGCTGATGACGATCCCAATGACCTCGAGCGAATGCCCATGCGCGTTCATGGCAACGGGAGTCATGACCATCACGCCCACCATGATGGCGTGCCCGCCTGTCACAGCCATGAGGGCGAAAAGTGCGCGCGGGTTGTGGCTGGCCAGCCGAAGTGCACGCCACGCACCATGTGTTTTAGTGCGTTCCTTCGGGGCTATCTGCTGCGAGGCAGGTGGGGTGAGGAAGAAGATTCCAACCACCAGTGCGGCGGTCACGAACGCAACCAAGGAGAATACGAACGGCCCGGACAAGGGCACAATTCCCATGCGGATGCCTAAAACCCGTCCGGGTTCTGACAAGTTGGGCCCGGCCACCGAACCGACGGTAGTGGCCCAAATGACGATGGCCATGGCGCGGCCTGCCTTCTCCGGCGCAGCACCATCCACTGCGGCGTAACGGGCCTGCAGCCCGGATGCCGTGGCCGAACCGAAGAACAACATGCCAACAGCCATGAGCCAAAACTGGCCCATTGATGCGGCGAGCAATACTAGCGCAGCTCCCACTGCGCCAAGGGCGAACCCTGTGCTGAGTGCCCAGCGACGCCCGGCCCGGACGGCCAGATTCGCTAATGGCACGGCTACTAGTCCCGCGCCCAAAGCCGAGGCTGTTTGTACAAAGCCGGATGCCGCTGTTGTGCCAGTCAATTGGGCCGCGAGGATGCCACCCACGGCAACGCCGGAGGCCACGCCAACCCCAGACAGGAGCTGGCCTACAACCAGTACGCCTTGGTTTCGGCGCTGGTGGGAAGTGGTATTCATGGGTGAATCCTTGTGTCATAAGGTGAAGGCAGACAAAACCAGTGTGACAGAGGAGCGCCTAAGTATGAGAACCGCGCAACCCCAGAGATCTGCAGCAGCGGCAGCGTTTGATGCGATTTCGGAGGAGCAACTTCGTAAGGTGGGTAGCCTGAAATGGAGTGAGCACCCTGATTCTCTGCCGGCATGGGTGGCGGAAATGGACTTTGGCCTGGCCACGCCCATTGCGCTGCGGCTGCAAGAGTCCATTAGGAATGCTCGGGTGGGCTACCTGCCCAACGCGTTGATTCCCGCCATGAGCCGTGCCTGCGCTGATTTCATGGCGGGCCGGCACGGATGGCACGTTCGCGCTGAGAACATCCGCCCCGTTGCCGATGTTCTCACCGCATTGGAAAGTACCGTGCGCTTGTTCACCCCTGGAACCGGACGCATTGTGGTTTTGACACCCGCCTACATGCCCTTCATCTGGCTGCCCGCCACGTACGGCCGCGAGCTCATCCAGGTTCCGATGCTGGCTACCGGTGATGCTTGGGAGCTGGACTTCGCCGCGATTGAGAATTCGTTGCACGGGGGAGATTTGCTGATTTTGTGCAATCCGCACAACCCCATTGGCAAGGTTTACACGCGCACCGAGTTGCTGCGGCTCGCCGAGATTGTGCAGCGGCGCGGGGCCCGGGTGTTCTCGGATGAGATCCATGCGCCCCTGGTGTACGACGACGCAAGGCACGTTCCGTACGCATCGCTCAGTGACGCTGCGGCCAGCCACACCGTGACGGCCACCTCGGCGTCGAAGGCCTGGAATTTGGCCGGTTTGAAGACGGCGCAAATTATTTTCTCCAACGCTGCGGACGCTGCTGTGTGGACGCAAAAGGGGGCGGCCAAGGAACACAGCGCCACGCCACTGGGGGTTGTGGCGAATACTGTGGCGTACAGCGAAGGTGCTCCGTGGCTGAGGGATGTGCTTGAGTACCTGGACGCTAACAGGTCTCTGCTGGCGGAACTGGTGGGTCAGCACCTGCCCGGGGCCTCTTTGGTGCGCCCGGCAGGGACGTATTTGGCGTTCATTGACTGCAACGGCCTCAACTTGGGCGGATTTGAGGGCACCCCCACCGAATTCTTCGCCGCGCATGCAGCCGTGGTGCTGACCGAAGGAGGGCTGTGCGGTGACGCCGGTGCCGGTTTTGTACGGCTGAACTTTGCCACGCCCGCGCCGATTTTGCGTAAGCTCGTGGAAGCGATGGGGGCGGCGCTTCCGGGCTGATTGGCGTTGCCGGGCTGGTAGGCGCTGCCGGAAATTAGGGCACGGAGGTGCTTAAGGTCGGAGGTCCTCAAGGTAAGGCTAGGGCTGCGGCCGCGGCCTGGCGGACTGCCGTGCTCAGGAGGTCTAGGGCCGCTGATTGGATCTTCCAACGCTGCCAGTAGAGCGGGATATGTGTGCGATGCCCAGGAACCAGTTCTACGAGTGTTTGTGCCGCGAGCCCGGCGCGGCAGTGTGCCTCCGGCATGAGGCCCCAGCCCACGCCGCGGGAAACGGCCTCGGCCAGTTGCAGGGTGTCCGGGAGGAAGTGCCGGGGCCCGGTCAGTGGTTTTCCGGTGATGGCCGCCGTGAAGTTGCTTTGCAAGGTATCGCAGCGGTCGTAGTTCAACGACGGGGCAGCATTGAGCGCCTCAGCCGAGAATCCCTGAGGAAACCATTTGGCCATGAAAGCGGCCGAGGCCACGCCACGGTAGGTCATGGCGCCTAGCGGCGTTGAGGAGCAGCCCTGGACCGGCTGTTCCGTGGCCGTAACGGCTGCCATGACAATGCCGGAGCGCAGCAGGTCCACGGAATGTTGCTCGTCTTCGCGGATAACCTCCACACCTGGCTGCCCGGACCCCGGCAGGAGCTCCAGCGCATCCAAGAACCACGTAGCCAGTGAATCGGCATTGACCACGACTGTTAACGTGTTGGGTCCGCTCACTGCTAGACCGAGCTCGGTGGCGGCGTCCGCCTCCAATTGGCGCAGTTGGCGTGCCAGTCGGTGAACTATGGTCCCGGCAGGGGTGGGGAGAATGGGGGTGGTGCGCTGGAGTAGAACCTGTCCCGCTGAGCCTTCCATGGCCTTGATCCGCTGCGAGATGGCCGACGGCGTGACGTGTAACTGCTGGGCGGCGGCCTCAAAGGTGCCATGGTCCAGCACCGCTAGGAAGGTACGCAACTGTTCGGTCTGAAAGGTTGACATTAGATTTCCTTAACTTACATGAAAAACATTAGCTGTACTGCTGATCTTTAGCCTAGTAGTTTCAATGCTTGTGACTCCATTAGATATTTTTGCGACCATGACCACCGGCCTAGGTGCTGGCCTAGCCCTCATTATTGCCATCGGCGCCCAGAATGCTTTTGTGCTGCGTCAGGGCATCCGCGGAGAGCATGTGGGCCTGGTGGTGCTGGTCTGCATGCTCAGCGACGTGGTCCTGATAGCTGCTGGCATTGTTGGCATCGGGGCCGTGATTACAGCAGTGCCTGCCGTGGTGGTGGCTGTGCGGCTGGCCGGAGCAGCTTTCCTGATTGGCTACGCTGCGCTGGCGGCCAAGCGTGCAGTGCACCCCGGGGCACTGGTTACGGGCGTGCAGGGTTCAGGGGGGCAGCAAGGTGCGCTGGGCAGGAAAGCGGCCCTGGTGACAGCGTTGACGTTGACCTGGCTGAACCCCCATGTCTATTTGGATACGGTGCTGTTGCTAGGAACCTTGGCCAACCAACAAGGAGAACTGCGGTGGTGGTTCGGTGCCGGAGCTATTGTTGGCAGCGTGATCTGGTTCAGCGCTCTGGGGTATGGGGCAAAATTCCTGCGGCCCATTTTTGCCAAACCGGGTGCGTGGCGCGTGCTTGACGGTTTGATTGCCGCCGTGATGCTTTTCCTGGGCATCAAAATGGCGCTGGGGACGTAGCGCAAGAGAGCGCAGGAAAGTTTTCCCTGAACGGCTGCGGAGCCCACGCTGAGCGTACGGTTCACCGGCCCTAGAAGAAGTCCATCTCCACCTGGAGGAAAGATTCGGCGGATTCAATGGCTGCCGTGAAGGCGTCATCCGCCGTGGGCGGTGTGTTGGGGTTGCGGGTGTACCACTCATGAACTGTTGTCCGGACATGCACAACACCTCCCTGGGCGGGCGCATAGAACAAGCCGAACCGCTGAACTGGCCACTCAGCTGAAGTTTCAATACCTACTAAAAGTGCCGCATTCAGTGCAGGGTTAAACCATTGCGCAATAGGGCGGCGCCGATCCTCAAAGAACAGCCCGGATGCATAACGACTTGCCACTGTGGGCCCCATTTCCAGGCACAGCCGGTCCCGCCACAACGGCAATATCTCCGAGTCATGGCGCTGCCACACTGCTGGGACCAGCGGCTGGTCGCTGCGAGAGCTCACACACTAATTTTAGCCAAAAGAGAGCGGCAGTTGCCAGAGGCTGTACCGATTGACCAGGTGTGGCACCCAAATGCGGGTGCGGTAGCGCTGCTAACAGGGTGTCCGGAGGCGTTATTCGCAGCCTACACCGTCGCCGTCGCGGTCAAACTTGGACTGGAACCCCGGGTCACCAACACGGATCGGGGCGGCACCGGCTGCCCGCACGGCAGTGCAGTTCTGGTAGTACACATTCGCCGGAGCAGGGGCAGGGACCTCCGCCAGCGGGGCGGGAGCCGGGGCAGGTGCAGGGGCCGGAGCTGCCTCAACCGGGGCCACGGGAGCAACCGGAACCGGTGCAGGCAGAATCACGGGTGCTGCCGGCGCAGCGGTCTGGTTGGTGGGAACTTCAATTTGGGCGCAACTATCCAGCACCTTCGCCATGGCATCATGTTCGGCCTGTGTCACCCAAAGCTTGTAGGTGGCCTTGACGGAAATCTGCCGAGCCACGTACTCACAACGGTAGCCCTTGTTCGGGGGCAGCCAGGTGGCGGCGTCGCCGGCCCCCTTCTGCTGGTTACTGGGACCGTCAACGGCCAGGAGGTTCAAGGGATCGTTCGCCAACGCTGTGCGCTGGTCCTTGCTCAACTGCTGTGCACCCTTTTGCCAGGCGTCATTGAGAGCCACCACATGATCAATTTGAACAGCGCTGCTCGTTGTGGTGCCACGGACAAAGTCAATGGTGACGGCCGCGTAAGGGTCAGCCAAAATTCCTGTCAGGACCATGCAGTCACGGGTGCCTGGCTTAAACGTCTTGGCGCTCAGATCCCGGTCCAGAATGTCATTGCGGGTGTCGCAACCATTTTTATCCACATCCGCCCAAGCCTGCCCAAACATGGCGCGGGTGTAGCCGGTTTTTGGGGCACGGCCCTTGATGGGCAGGGTAGCAAGGACCGTCAACGCCTTCGCAGCGAAGGGAGGCTGTTTGTTGGAGGCTAGCTCAGCCCCGCCAGCATCGGGCGCCACGTCACCGTCCAGCGGGGTTTCATCCTCAGAAGTCGGGGTGGCACTGGGCGTGGCGGTGGGAGAGGAGCTCCCAGCTGGAGACTGCGTTGCCATGCTCGAGGAAGACGAGGCTACAGGTGCACCGCCGCACCCCGTTGTTACTACAAGAACGGAGGCAAGCACTGCTCCCATGAGGAAATCGGTTGCCCGAAGGGAACGGGTGGTGCGGACAGCAGTCAAGGCGCAGTTCTCCTGAAAAGTGAAGGGGTATCCCTTGAGCTTACCGCGTCAGTTAGCGGTGACTTCGGCCAGGATGCTGCGCAGAATTTCCTCACCCGCAAGAACACCGCGTACCGAGGTGAGCCGCAAATGCGAGGCCCGGTAGTCGGCGTCGTGCAATTCTCCGTGAAGGGGGCGGAAGGCGAGGTGGGCGAGCTCCAGCATGCCCTGATCCAGCAGCGAATCACCGGCGGAAATGACGTTCCCAGTGCCCGTCCGCGAGACTACTTCTGCCAGGGCGGCGCGTTTGTTAATGGGCTCAGGGACGCAATACAACTTCCGGCCCTGCACCGAAACGCGCCAACCCGCCGTGGCGCAAAGGTCCACAAGCTCGCTCAGGAAGGCCTCAGGCATGGCTTCCCGGTCAATGATGGCGTAGATAAACAGGTCCTCAGCCTGGCGCAGCCGCAGGATCCACGGCGCAAACTCCGGCTTGGAAAGGTGCGCCTGAATCTCTTCTAACGGTGCGCAGCACGCCCTCAAACTGGCTATCAGCTGCGCGTTCCACGCCGTGTCCGGCGTGCCGTGATGCAACAGCACCCCACCATTTGAGGTGATGGCATATTCGGGGACAGGGCCCGGCAGTTGCACCCGCTGGTACTGGGCCTGCGTACGTGTGGTCGCGGGGACAAAACAGGCAAGCTGCTGTACCAAAAGCAGCAGTTCCTGAGCTGTTCGCGTCATGAAGGACAATGGGGCACCCTCATAAACCTCTGCAACCACCATGGCCGGGGCATCCTTATCGGCACCAGTGAGCCAGAGCGCGTTTTTGGAATAAATGAGGGTGCGGTCCAGATCGCACGCCACAACAGAGGAGTAACTCATGCGTTGGGCACCGCTTTGCCGTCGGCGCCCACAGCGCTCTTATCGAACTGCGGATGGATCAGGCCCACACAGCTGTACGGCAGGCCCGGGACTTCCTCCACAGGGGTGCCGCGCTGTTGCGCCAGCAACAAAACATGGGCCACGTCGGCCCTTGCCTCCGGGTTGACCAGCACCTTCCATGGCACCCGCCGCAGCAGCACCCGGGTGGTTTCGCCCACGCCAGGCTTGACCAGATTGACGTTGTTAATGCCATATTCGGTGCTGATCCGTTCCACTGCCGCCCACCCAATCCAGCTGGGGGCAGGTGCCGCGGTTAGGTGTTCTTTTGCCAAACGCAGCGCGTCGGGACGGACCTGTGCAAAGTGGGTGCAGACGGCGTCGAGGAAGCCGTTGGAGACATCATTGGGAGCCAACTCGGAGTAGAACTTGGCACCGTGGAAATCATGCGGATCAATGTGGTCCACGTTGTACACGGTGCGTGAAACCAGCCCGGAAACCGTGGAATTCAAACAGGCTGACGGAATGAGGTAGTCCTCCCGGGTGCCGAACATGGATACGCAGTGTCCGGGGTCCGCCAACACGGCCAGATCGTCGGGGAAACGGATCCCGGAACGTGCGGCGAAGTCATCCAAGGCTGCGCTCAGCTCACGGGAAATAGCGCCTTTACCGGTCCAGCCATCTACAAAGAGAATCCTTGCGGGGTCAAAGTTGGCTGCTAAATAGCGCAGCGCCGTCTGGTCCAAGCCAACACCGCGCACAATGCTCATGGTGAAGTGCTCCAGTTCCAAGCCGTGGATCTCCTTGGCCCAACGCCGCATCAAAATACCTATGGGCGTGCCCGCACGGGCCAGGGAAACCAGCACCGGAGCGTTGTTGCGGGCGGCCAGAGCCAGCTCGGTCACCACTCCCACGGCCGTGGCAAGCCGTGCACCGGCCCGGGTCACGGCCTCGGTGTAAAGCTTCTGATACTCGGGGCTCGGAGAGTATTCCACTGGCAGCGACTCGGCGTAGTTGGCGGCACCGGACTGGATGGCGTGTTCACGATCCGCGGTGGGGGCCTCCAATGCCAGGTGGCTGAGGTCCTTCAAGAGCCAGGTGACCTCATCGGAGGCATAGGAGCCAAAAGCAGGCCCGGTCAGGGGTGTTGGCAGGGCAGGCTGGCTCATGATGGACCTCTGATCGACTGGACGGCTGGGTTGGCTGGGCTGGGCTGGATGGCTAGATAGTTGGCTAGCTTTAACGGTTAGGGTGCGGTTCGGGGTGGTGCAGGAGAGTGGGCCGGGAGCAGAATGATCACTGCGTCATCGGCTACCTTCGTCATTGCTTGCGCCATCCCCAAAGGGGCAAGCTCCGGAACGGCACTGTGCACCACGTCGCGGCGGGAGGTGCCAGGTTCCGGGAACACCACCACAGTCCCTGGCCGCTGGCCTGAGCCGTTCAGGTTGTAGGCAAAACGTACGCCGGGACCGTCATGGGTGAGATCATGACTGGCGAATGTCAACGCCCCGGAAATGGCGTAATCATCCCGATCGATGGGCACAATGGGGGAGCGGGTTGTGGTGGAAAAGCGCACGTTATCAGCCGGACGCAGCACCTCGAGCGCCTGCGCCACCGCCAACGGCACGAACATGTTTTCCTCACAGCCCACCACCACAATGGGCCCCTGACAGTCCAGAGCCGCTAAGTGCTCCGCTACGTGCGCCGCAATTGATGCAATGGTGGCGGCGGCGGGTGGGGCAGTAGTGCCAAAACGGTCGCTGCGCACGGGGGTGACATCCGCGGCCGTGAGTTCAAGCGTCGAGAGCCGGCCTCCGGGAAGCGGTACCGTGCCTTTAGCGGCTTCTTGAGGCAGCGTCTGAATTAACGCGCTGGCACGCGCCAAAATGTCCTCCCCCAACTCGATCCGGCCCGTACCCAACGCCGTCACCGAAATTCGGCACTCCAGCTCCTTCGCGAGGGCCGTAAAACGGGCCCGGTCCACTGCGCTGCGCAGGTCAATCAGCGCAGCCACAACATACGTGGAGTGCGGCACCAGGGCGTGCAGTTCACGGATTGTGTTGATGACGGTGGAACCGGTGCTGAACTCGTCATCAACAAGAATCACGGGCCCGTTTCCGTCGAGCCAGTGCGGATCGGTGGGGACCATGGTGTGCGAGGTGGCGTGCGAATGCCCTTCCTCAAAGCCTGCCACTGAGGCTACCCCGGGCGTTGCATGGCGGGTGGAATGGATGTAGTAGGCGCCCAAGGCATTGGCCACGAGCCGCCCCAGCCCGGTGGCCGTTTCGGCATAGCCAATCACCACGGCGTCCGGCACCTGGGTACGCAGCCGCGCCACATGCTCGGTGAGAGCGGCGATAGCCGCACGCCGCTGTGGTGAGGGCGATTGCAGGACCGTGCTCAGAGCTTTAGCAGCCTGAAGTAGCGGAGCAGGGGGTGGGCTGGAGCATGGCGGGTGAGGATCGGCGTCGTCCGCCATGGCCGCGAGCCGGTCCGCGACAAAAGCACCCAAGAGTTCACCAGCAGCAATAACCAGCCCCGGTTCGGTGGGGACATGCTTGGCCAAAACCTGAGAGACCAGCAAATGAGCGCGCTTGGGGTTGCGGCGCAGGGCCAGACCCACCAGATCGGCCACGTCCACGGCGCTAGAGGGGTCGGTGTGAAGGGACACATCCAGTGCCGTGGCAACGAAGGTTCCACGCCACGGCGCGCTCACGCTGTGATCCCTTACTCCATGCCCATTCACGCCATGCTCACTTCGAGGAGGTCCACAAAAGTGATGTCAGCCGCCGCCACACCGAAAGCGTCGGCGCGCACAAGGGTGCGGTGCGCCCACGGTTGGTGTGGTTTCATCTCATTCATTTTGTTGCCATAAGGGGACGCCGCGGCACCGCCGTTGACGTTGCCGGCAATGGCCAGAGCGTCAAGATATTCCTCATGGCTGACAACGCTCATGGCGTGCACTAGAGCCACATGGGTGGGATGGATGACGGTTTTGCCCAGCAACCCGTTGGCTAAATCGAGTTCTATCTCGCGGATGAGAGTGTCCAGGTTGGCTGTCATGATGCGTTGGCGCAATTGAATTTCTTGCGGCCCCACAAACGGGGTGAGCCGCAATTGTGGGCGTAGCACCCTTTCCGTGTTGGCAAAGTGCTCCCAGACGGGGCCGGAGATAACAAAGCCGCTCTCCGGCCGGCCCAGAACGTTCACAATATCGCCAATGACACTAGCCACCACTTTGACGTCGTATATGGTCATATCGCGTGAGCGGCGCAGGCCGAAGGCGCTGGACATGTCCGTAGCGCCAATCCGGACTGAGAGAATGTCCTCCCGGTGGGCGGACAACAAGGCATGAACATTTGTCAGTGCCGTGGCACGGCTTTCGGCATGGATCACGGCCGGTGATTCCAAAATGGGCATAATCCGCAGGCGGTGCTTACCCTCCGTGGTGCCGTCCAATCCGAGCTCGGATTGGATCAGGTGCAGGGCGTGCAGGAATGCGGCCGCCACCCCTGATTCGTTGTCGAACTTGGGGATGACAAAACCTGTCAGGACCCCCGTGCTGGGCCCGGCCCGGCGGGCCACCGAGAGAAGTTGCTCAGGTGTTCTGACCCTGACAAAGAGCAGTGGTAAGGGCTCATTGCAGGCGGCGAGGACACCGAGCGCAGCGATCACATTTTTCTCGGCGGCGGCAACCTCCGCGTCAGCAATGGAGTCTTCTAAGCACAGCACCATGGACACGCAGCCAAGGTCACGTTGACGGCGCACATCTTTGACCAGATCAGGCCGGTTGGCGGGGGTGTACAGTGTCCCACCCAAGGCAACGGCCTGCAGCTCGGGGGAGCTTTCCGCCGTCAATTCCACCGGCAGCCGGTGGAAAAGTCTCGCTTCTTGGGAGGCTGTCAGGGAGCGGAAGTGTCGCATGTGCTCTTTCAAGGTGCTGCGTGAAGTAGGCATTATTTGGGCGGATGCCCTAGCGTCCGTAGGCGGTGGTGGGTGCGCGGTGAGTCATGGAGAAGTCAAACTCCTGCCAAATCTGTAAATCAGACCAGTCGTGCGGAATGGGTTCTGCCCGCAGTTCCAAGACATTGCCGATCCTGTGCAGCAGCAGCACCATTTGTGTGCCGTCAGCTGCTGGCGGCAGGGCCACGGACTCCCCGGAATACAGCCGCACTCCCATGGCGGAACTACTGCGATTGATGAAAATAGCGCGCCGCAGCTCACGGACGTGACGGAGGGAAACCAGGGCATCGCGGCCATGATATCCCACAAGCTCGCGGTTTCCGGAGGTCATGACGGCGGTGCCAGCCTTGTGGCCATCAACGCTCTGGCCACCAGTCACATGGCGCGCGTCCTCCCAGGCCACGGCGGTGCTGCCGCCCACCAGCAGAGTGCCAACGGATGACTCCAGCGCGGATAACCTCAGGACCCGGTCCGCGAGGTTCAGTTCAAAAATATCCCGGATGCCAGGTGCCTCAAACAGCAGAGCCACCTCATGGTCCTCACGCTTTGCCTTTTCCCTCTGAGCTGCCAACTTCTTTGCCCTAGGACTCGTGGACGAGTCCGGTGCCGCGCCTCCTAACACCAGTCCGGAGGGCCGCGGCGCCCCGCCCTGGGCGGCGGTTGGCGTGGCCGGTGTGGGTGCCGGTGCCGTGGCTGGTTGACGCAGGGTCAGCGACGGACTTGGAGCCGAAACTGGTGCGGGGGCGGCTGCTGCCGGGGAACGAAGGCTCAGCGAAGGGCTTGGAGTGGAAGCTGGTGCGGGGGCCGCCGCAGCCCGAATGGGTGCCTGAGCGGGAGCCGGTTTGGCGGTGCCTGGCTTGACCCGGCGACGCAAGTACGGAAGGTCTGTGCGTGGAGTTGAAGGAATGTTCACGTCGGCGGGCCTACAGGCTGATCCCGTAGTCCTTGGCCACCCCGGCCAGGCCGCTGCTGTAACCCTGGCCCAAGGCACGGAATTTCCAGTCGTCGCGGTGCCGGTAGAGTTCGCCGAAGATCATGGCAGTTACTGAATCCAGCTGACTAACGGCAAGATCAAAACGGACAAGCTCGCGGTTCTCAGTCGTGGCTACACGGATGTGGGCGTTGCGCACTGCCGCAAAAGTGCCTTGGCCGCGAAATTCCGGGTCAACGTAGGCCAAAAAGATGATCTTGGAAATATCCTGCGGAATCAGGCTCAACTCAACATCGATCTGTTCTTGATCGTTGCCGCCCACAAACGTCACGGAAGCATCGGCGCTGACAAGCTGGTTGAAAAATACCAGATGCTCATTGGAGACAGCCTTGCCGTCTGAATCGCACATAATGGCGAAGGGGACCAGCTCTGCCTGCGGGCCATGGCTCGGGATGGTATCCCAACCCATGGCCACAAGAACCTGATTCAGGCCCGGGTTTTCAGCTGTCAGGGCCGCATTGGCCCCCGCCACTAGTGATGCCACGATTGGCCCTCCAAACGCAATGGATCTCTCTCTGTTGGGGGTGGTTGAAGCTGCAGGGCAGCGTCCTGGGCCGAGAACTTGTCAGCCAAGAAACGCCCATGAGTGGAAAGTTCCTCCACGGCGCCAATGCGGATCTGATTCAGCAGGTCCGCCAGAGTCAGTTGCAAAGTGGCCAGTTGCTCCGCAAAAAGGAACGTTGCGGGGGACTCTTCGTCATGGTGTGCAGGAGGCAGCGCCAAGTAGGCCTGCAGCGGGGTGGGGACGTAGCTGCAAATC
Organism: Arthrobacter sp. lap29; assembly: GCF_032458965.1. Lineage (NCBI taxonomy): Bacteria > Bacillati > Actinomycetota > Actinomycetes > Micrococcales > Micrococcaceae > Arthrobacter > Arthrobacter sp. lap29. The sequence continues at coordinate 290,196 of NZ_JAUCEK010000005.1, read as the reverse complement.
ATGGCGTTGAGCAGCACGCGCTGCTCCGTGGAGCAGCCTCTTATGCCAATATCAGTCACGGCCTCGCGCATCAGGTCTCCCAAATGCCGCAGCTGCGAGGTGATCAAAGGGGGAAGCCTGCTGCCGGAACGGCGCACGGCTGCCCGCAAATTGTCCACGGAAAGGCCCATTTGGGCGATTTCCTCCGCCACCGGGTCAACTGCAGGTGAGGCAGGTGTTTGGGGCGCTTGGCCACCGCCAAACCTGCCCCCCACAAAACGGCCAATCATTGCTTTACCCTTGCTTCGTCGTCGTACGTTTCAGCCTACTCGCGTTCCGACTGGCGTGAACGCTCCAAGTACGGTTTTGCCTTGGCAAGACCATCCTCGAGGGCGTGCACAGTGCCTTCCATGTTTTTGGCGGCCGATGCGCGGAAGGTATCAATGGCGTCCATGGTCTCAAAGACGTTGTCGAAGGCCTTCTGCAGCGTCTCAACGCTGACACCGGAGCTGGCAGCCTGCTGGTGGATGCGCACCGTCTGATCCTTGAGCATCTCTGAAGTCTTCAAGATCATGTTGTTCGTGGTGGTGTTGATGGCATCGATCTGATCCAGCACCATTTTCTGGTTCGCCAGGGCCTGAGCCACAATCACGGCCGTGCGCAGCGCCGAAATGGTGGTGGTACGAGCCCTGTCAACACCCTTGATGAGTTCTAAGTTGTTCTTGCGGATCAGGTCCATGGCCAGGTAGCCCTGCACCGAAACTGCCAGCTGCGTCAGGATGTCCTGATGGCGCTGGCGGATGGGGAAGAGTACATCGGCCTCAAGCTTTTGAGCCTGCTCAATCTGGCCCGAGGCCCGGGTGGCGTCAATCTTTTCAACACAGGCACCATCCAACGCCTTGGCGAAGACGGCGTATTCACTCAGGCTCTGCATGGTTTCCCACAGCTGGACCTTTTCCCCTGCCAAGGAGGCGTTGTCCTTGAGGAGTTCATCCTGGCCGGCCATGAGCGATTTAATGATGGCATCGAGCTGGGTCTGCGCCGATTCGTACTTCTGGAAGTACTTGGCCATCTTGTTGCCGCCGGGGATGAACCCCAGAATTTTCCGGCCAACACCCAGATCGGCGTTGTTGGGCGTCAAGGATTCCACCGTGCTGCGCAGGTCATTCAAGGTGCCAGCCACCTGGGCCTGGGCACTATTGCCGCTCTTCTTTGCCCCGGCAACAGAAGTTGATGAGCGTTCCAGCATGCGGCTTGAGGCATCCGAAGAGTTGGTCATCTCGCTGCCGGCCAACTTTGAAATACCGTCCACCTTGGTGGTGAATTCGGGGCTGCGGGCATCAAAAGTGGCGATCTCCGCGATGAAGTCCTTGGCCTGACGGTTGATTTCACTCTGACGTTCCATCGGAACGGGAACCATTCCGGGTGCTTCGTCAGCCACGACGATCGCGGGGGCGTCAGGGGCCTTTAGGACAAGAGCGGTTTCGGCTTCGGTGGGAGGGGTCAAAGGAGAAGTCATGGTGAGATCCAATTTTCCAAATAGTTGGAGGTTGCGGCAAATGCTAATTTATGGCTGAAGCCCGTGCCACGCGAAGAGCTGTTGGCACGGACTCCAGCACGCTGGCGCGGTTGGTTAACCGAGCGGGACACCGAAGTCGGTGGCGATCCCTGCGAGGCCGCTGGCGTAGCCCTGGCCCACTGCCTTGAACTTCCATTCGGTGCCGTTGCGGTAAATTTCCGAGAACAGCATGGACGTCTCTGGGGCAGCGTCCTCGCTCAGGTCAAAGCGCACGATTTCTTGCTCATTGCCCTGGTTGACCACGCGGCAGTACGCGCCACGGACCTGGCCAAAGTTCTGACCACGGGCTTCTGCCTGGTCAATGGAGACCACAATGACAATGCGTTCGACGTCGGAGGCGACCTTGGTCAAATCAATCAGGATCTGCTCGTCGTCACCTGCCCCGTCACCGGTGCGGTTGTCACCGAGGTGTGTCACCGAACCGTCCTTGGCAGCGGGCTGGTTGTAGAAGATGAAATCATCGCCGGACCGGACCTTGCCGGATGCGCCGACAAGGAGCGCCGAGGCGTCTAAGTCAAAGGCCTCACCCGTGGTGGTGCGAGGATCCCAGCCCAGGCCGATCAGGGCCTGCTGGAGGCCCGGGTCAGTCTTGGTCAGGGAAAGGTTGTTGCCCTTGGCAAGCGAAAGTCCAGCCATGAGATCGTGTCCTTACGTTGTTAGTGGTCGGCGGGTTGCCGGGTGCGCTCGTGTGGTGCGCGGATCATTCCGCGCACCACAGATGGACTAGTCCAGGACGATTCCGTAGTCGGTTGCAATGCCGTGAAGGCCACTGGCGTAGCCCTGACCCACGGCACGGAACTTCCATTCGCCGCCGTTGCGGTAAATTTCAGCGAAGACCATGGTGGTCTCAGATGCGGCGTCCTCGGAAAGGTCGTAGCGGACAATTTCGTGGTCATTTTCCTGGTTGATCACGCGGCAGTAAGCGTCACGGACCTGACCGAAGTTCTGGCCGCGGGCTTCCGCCTGGTCGATCGAGACAACAATGACCACGCGGTCAATGTCCGAGGGGACCGTGGCGAGGTTGATCAGGATCTGCTCGTCATCACCGTCACCCTCACCCGTGCGGTTATCTCCCTGGTGCACAACCGAGCCGTCTTTGGACTCGAGCTGGTTATAGAAGATGAAATCGTCATTGTTGCGGACTTTGCCGCTGGCAGTGACCAGAATTGCTGATGCATCCAAGTCGAACTGGTCACCGCTGGTGGTGCGCGGATCCCAACCCAAACCAACCATGGCCAATTGCAGGCCGGGATCGGCCTTGGTCAGGGAAAGGTTGCTGCCCTTAGAAAGTGTCAAAGATGCCATAAGAACTGAACTCCTCTAATTACAAAAGTGCCGCTAATAAACTAAAACAAAAGAGCCTTTGGCGAAACCCTACAGTGCGTTGGCCGCGGGCTGGATCAAGTCCATGGCAGTGCGCCCGTTGGCGCGGTCCCCAATGGCCGTGAACTTCCAGCCGGTTCCTTCCCGGGAAACCTTGGACATGATCATGGCTGTGTGTGTGCCGGCATCCGTCAGCTGGAAGCGGGCCACCTCGGGGGAGCCTGCTGTGGAGTCATCGATCAGGCGGCAAAACGCGTTCTCGATGGTGTCAAAGCTCTGGCGGGAGTAGCTGCTGATCACAAAGACAATCTGGGCAACGGCAGGAGAAACCTTGGCCAAGTCAACCAGAATGGTCTCGTCGTCGCCTTCGCCTTCACCCGTGAGGTTGTCACCGGTGTGCTGGGTGGAACCGTCCTTGCTTTGCAACTGGTTGAAGAACACCGTATCAACAGCCTTGCCACTGGCATCAAAGAAGATGGCCGAAGCGTCCAAGTCAACATCAGCAGCCTTTTTCAAACCACCGAAGAGTCCGCGCTTTACCGGGGCTGCAGAGTCCCAGCCCAAGCCCATCCGCACCCGGGTGAGGGCAGCGCCGTCGTTCTTTTTCAGTGAAAGGGCCTGGCCCTTTTGCAAACTAAGTCCCATAACGTTTTGCTCCTAGTGAATAGCAGTGGAAAAAATTGGCTTGAGGGTTAGCGAGAGAGCTGCCCAACAGAGGTTTTGGCAGCCGCGACCCGCTTGTTGCGGACAATAGAGGAAAGGAACGCTGCGCCGATGAAGAGGACTCCAATGACGCCTGTCACTATCTCGTTGACCTCGATGCTGATGGTCAGCAACAAGATGATGGCCAGTGCGCCAATGGCCCAGTGGGCGCCGTGGTCAAGGTATTCATAGTCATCCAAGGTGCCTTCGCGGACAAGGAAAACCGTCAGTGAACGGACAAAGATGGCACCGATCAAGCCCAGACCCAGGGCGATGATGATGGGGTCGGAGGTGATGGCGAAGGCGCCGATCACGCCGTCGAAGGAGAACGAGGCGTCAATGACTTCAAGGTAGAGGAAGAGCATAAAGGCGGCCTTGCCAACAGCCTTGCCCACACCCCTATTTGCCTTCTTGGCGATTTTTGCCGCCTCGGCGTCGATATCGTCCGCATCCGAATCACCGTCACCGTCGACGTCGAAAAGGTCACCGAGGCCGTTGACGAGCATGTAGGTGACCATGCCGAGGATGCCCGCAATCAGGACGTCAACCTCCTTGCCGGGACGGACCATGAGGGCCGAGGCAACAAGGATCAGCAGGGCGATCGCCATGGACGCACCGTGCAGACGGCCAATGAACGCCAACGGCTTTTCAAGCCACTTGATCCAGTGCAGCTCGCGTTCTTCGAACATGAAGTCCAGGAACAGCATCAGCAAGAAGACACCACCAAAGGCAGCGATTTGCGGGTGTGCATCATGGAGTAAGTAGGCGTAGCTGCCGGGCGTGTGGATATCGCCCTTTTCCAGTGCGAGCGAGATGGCTTGCACCGGGTTGAGATTGGCCGTAACACCAACAATCAACAACGGGAACGCGATGCGCATACCGAGCACGGCGATGAGAATACCGACTGTGAGGAAGATTTTCTGCCAGAACTCGCTCATCTTCTCCAGAATGCGCGCGTTGACCACAGCATTGTCGAAGCTGAGGCTGATCTCAAGAACACCGAGGATGGCACAGAGAATAAGCGCTTCAACGCCACCGTAGAAGTAGGCGACAATCAGTGCCACCGCGGTGATCCCGAAGGACCAGCCAAAAGTTTTTATGAACACGCGCTGACAAGCTCCTCAAGATATCCCATGAACTGACTCAGATCAGGGATTTGGTCGATCTGGATAGGCGATGCAACGCCTCGCGGCGCTGGCGTGGATCGTGCAAACTCAATTATCTCCATTCACGCTACATATTCCTAATGGTTGGCAACGCTAAAACGTTCCATCATGTCACCGAAACTAGTGACAAACATTGTGCCCTTCCCCACTGACATTTTGCGTTTCGTGTTGTGCATACGGGATTCTCTGGAACGTTCGCAGGTGGCAGCTTGGGCGTTGCGGACGGCATAGATGCGGCCTTGAGGGCCAAGAATGTCTCACCCCCGCCCTAGTGTGGGCAATCAGCTCAAAGGTTCCTACCTTCCTCACTGAAGTTCCACGAGTTCTTTGAGGATTCTTGGGGTTTCTCTCGGCAAATGAATGGTGTGCATGGACAAGGCAGGGGCATGAGCAAGGCGGATCTGATCAGGGCACGGCCCTTTCAGCCGGCTTTGCGTGGCATTAAAGTTCCGGCGTCACAAAAACCCGGTATAGCACCTCTTGAAAGTCTCCCGGGACTTATAGCGGTAGACATTTGTCCGGAGAGTGGTCAAATGCCTACTATTACCACAGTGATGGCGGTCTCAAAGTTAAGTAACTGTGCGTGCGTGCGCGCGGGAATTTTGCTTTCACCACGGATCGTCCAATATGCGGGGGAGCAGCACCATGTCTGACAACGGAAGGCCATTCGATTTTGGCCAGTTTGGTGGCGCTAGTGCCCCGGGCAATGCGCCCTCACCCGCGGGTGCTTCGGGTAGCGCCAATCCATTCGGTGCTGTTGGTGCTGATGGTGCTGACCGAAATGTCTACGGCGGGTCTACTCCTGCCGGCTTCGGTACTGGCATGGCGGTTGGCGGCGGTCACTACGACGGCGGCTCCGCACCCCTGCGTCCCACCAACGCACCTGTTGTTTGGCTGTACGCGGCAGTTGCCGCCAGCATCATCGCCATGCTCGTGGCACTCCTGCTTGGCAGCACCGCAGCATTCGCCATTGGCGCCTGGATCCTGGCAGGCCCCATTGCGATCGCTTTGGTAGCGGTTTTTTCCATCCAAGACACGCGAGCACGCACAGCCGCGTTGTATTCCTCCAGCGGATTTGTCTCGTGGCTCTACCGCGGGGCCATTGTGCTTAGTCTGATCGCCGTTGTGATCAGCGCCTTGAAGATCGCTGATTGGGTGGGACGAATCTAAATGAAGCGCATACTTTCCCTTTTAGCTGCCACGGCTCTGGCCCTGCCAGTAGCGGGCGTGTTGGCAGCCCCGGCACAAGCCGCTGACGAGTCCCCGGTCCGTCCCGTGACCATGGTTGATGACTTTCGCGCCTGCATTGCTGGTGGTGGGGCCACTGACATGCTGCTTTTGGTAGACGAATCGGCCAGCCTGGGTGACCGTGACCCGGCAAATGCCCGTGTCACGGCGGCAGAGTACCTTGTTAAGCAATTGGCAGGATTCACTGACGGTGCCGAAAGTACGCTCAATGTTTCCATCAGTGTTTTTGCCAACGAGTACCGCAACGTCAAGGATTGGACTGCCCTGACCCCGGCCACCCTTCCGGATCTGCAAGGAAGCATTGCGTCGCTGAAGTCCATGACCAAGGGCATGGAAACCGACTATTGGACAGCATTGGACGGCGCGCGCCGGGACCTGGCTGCGAAGGCCGCTACCAGGGGTGATGCCCCGAGTTGCCAGGCCGTGGTCTGGTTCACCGACGGCGGACTGAACTTTGAACCCCGCACCACCGACGCTGCAAAGAAAGCCTTCGGAAGCAACAAATCCTTCGCACCTGACTTAGAGCTGACCACCCGGAAAAACACCATCGAGGCCGGCAAGCTCGCGGCCGAGGACATCTGCCGCGCCGGCGGGTTAGCCGATCAGCTACGTTCATCCAAGGTGGCCATGTTCGGCATTGGCCTTGGCGGGGCAACCCCGGAAGAGGCTGAGTTTAATTTCATGAAGTCCGTTGCCACCGGAACTGCCGGTAAAGGCGGGACCGAGTGCGGCAAGTTGACCACCCCGATTCCCGGTGAATTCCATCTGGCCAGCGGGATCGACAGCCTACTCATGGCCTTCGACGGCATCAGCTCACCAGGGCGCAGCCCCCTGGTTCAGACAAGCGGCATCTGCCAGATCGATTTCTGCGAAGACCAGGCGCATCGCTTTGTCCTTGATGCCACCACACCTCAGGTCCGCGTGCTAGCCACAGCCGACGCTGATGGCATCACGGCGTCCATGGTGAACCCTGATGGCAAACAAATCCAGTTGCCGCGTGGCGAACTGAACAAGGAAACCAAGCTTGCTGATGGCCAGAACACCATTCTTTACACATGGCTGTCAGAGAAGACGCTGACAGTGTCGATGAAGTCCGGTTCCTCCGGAAAGGGCTGGAGTGGGCTGTGGCAGTTGGGGTTCACCGATCCTGCGGGAACATCCAAAGACAAGGTGTCCAAGTCAAGTGTTCACATCTCGGGAAATCTCCTACCTGTTTGGCTGAATCCGGACGAGACACCCCTGCACGTCGGGGACACCGTCCCGAACGCACAATTTGGGCTCGTTGATCAAAACGGCGATGCCGTTGACGCCACTTCGCTGCTGGGTACCGCGCAATTGACTGCAACGCTGGTCGATTCCCAAGGCAAGGGCACCGTGATTGTCAGGGAATTGGACAAAAATTCATTGGGCACAGCTGCCTCCATGGATTTGAAGGATCTTCCCGTGGGCCCGGCGCAGATGCGCCTATCCCTGACACTGACCACAGCCCCCACCACGTTCAAGGGCAAGGACGTCCCCGGCACCGTGTTGGAGCCGGCCATGGTTTCCGTCCCCGTCACCCTGACTCCACCAGCTGACTTCCCTGTGCTGGGCTCCAGGGTGGACTTCGGCCAGGCCGAGGGCGTGCCCAACTTGAACGCCAAACTGGCCGCTTCTGGTTCGGGTTGTGTCTGGCTCCCGGACGGGCAGGAACTGAAAGTAGTTGCATCGCCGTCGGATATCGGTGGCTCGGCCATCACCCTGGGTGAGGCCAAGTCCGCGGAAAGCTGCATCAGCATCACCTCCGGTGCGGACCTGCCCCTGACATTCAAGGCCGAACATGCGGGCAACGGCTCCATCAACGGGACCATCACCATGATGATCGCCCCCGATGGTGAGCCGGCAAAGGCTATGGCCGTTGAGGTGGCCTTTACCGCAAGTCTGGCCAAGCCGCTGAACACCACCAACTTCATTCTCGCCCTAGTAGTGGCACTGATCCTGGGACCAGGCATCCCACTACTACTGCTCTATGGAGCCAAGTGGCTGGTGGCCAAGATCCCCGGCAGCTCGCTTTCTGCAGAGCTGATCCCCATCACCGTGGCCTACGGGCAGCTTGAACGTGATGGCGGGCCGTTTGCGTTGCGCCCCACTGACCTCGTCCAGCTAGTCCCCATGGAACCGGGCGGAACCCGCTCCCTCAGTATTTTCGGTGTCGACTTCAAGGCCCGGACAGGCCTCTCACCCTTGGGGACCGGCTACGTGAGCGTTGAATCCCCTAACCGGGTGGGTATTTCCTCCGCCTACCCTGGTGCTGACAGCACGGGCACGCAGGCGCGCCTGCCCCTGGCCATCCACAACCACTGGGTGTTACTGCGTGACAGGGGCACCGATCCCCAGGCTGGCTACGTACTACTTCTGGCCAATGGTGATATTTCAGCTGCGCGCAGGCAGACCCTGGAAGATGACATCAAGCGCCGTTTGCCCGAAATGCTTGGCAGGCTCAACGAAGCTGCCACCGAACCCGTTTTGGAGCCGGCACTCGCCGGAGCCGGCGGTGATGGTGGCTTCGGGGGATTTAGCCAGAACACAGGCCAGGGTTTCGGCCAAGATGCCAACCAGCAGCAGGGTTTTGGGCAGGGCTTTGCATCAGGGCCTGCCCAGCAGCAGGGCTTTGGCCAAGACCAGAGTTGGGGGACGCCTCCGGGGCGGGTTCCCGGACCTGAGGAAACACCGCCTGCTGGACCGTACAACCCTTGGGGACCACCTGGTGCCTAGCGCCTGCAGACTCACCTTCTTCAGCATTTTTTCACTCTAGTTTCAGGACAGGCAGACCAATAATGCGCAAATTCCTAGTAGTGGGTTGTGGCGGATCCGGCGGATCGACCCTGGCATTCATGATGGACCAGCTCAAGTCCGAGCTAGCAGCACACGGAGTTGATTCAATTCCTGCAGGCTGGCAATTTGTTCACGTTGATGTCCCAACAGCACCTGACACTGATATTGCCGGTATTGGGACTGTCTTCCAGCAAGGTGGAGATTATATTGGCACCGGCCCCGCCAGCGGCAGCTACTCCATTTTGGATAACGCCTTGAGCCAAACACTCAACCAGGCCTCCGCGCTTGGCGAAATTGGCACATGGGCACCGCGGGAGCCAGAACGGATCCACACACCGATCCACAGCGGTGCGGGGCAGATGCGTGCTGTTGGCCGCATGATTACGCTGAGCAAAACCAATGAGGTCCGCAGCGGTCTAGAACGCGCCTTCCAGCGACTAAATCTCGTTGAGACGAACACCGAAATGGCTTCCCTGAACGTTCCCGGAATGGGCGACTTCCATCAAGCCGATCCACCCATGGTCCTAGTGGTTTCCTCCATGGCAGGCGGTGCCGGCGCCTCCATGGCACTTGACGTTTGCAGACTCCTCTCGCTGGTTCCCGGCGTCACGCCCTCGATGATTGGTGTCTTCATGGTGGCGGCGGATGCCTTCGACGGTCTTCCGCCGGCAGCCCGTGGAGGGGTACGTGCCAATGCGTTGGCCATGTTGGGTGAGATTGTTGCCGCACAGACAACAGCCGCTGCCGGACATGACACGGCAACCTTGTCCGCATTGGGCCAGAAGAACGGTCTACAACCCGGGCTACCCTTTGCCCGTGTCTTCCCGGTGGGCCGCTTTGCTGGCGTTTCCCGGACCATGTTTGGTGATGGTAGCCAAAATACGCTGTATCGCGGCCTAGGCCGCGGCCTTGCCGCCTTGATGCTCAGCGGGAAGGCTTCAGGCGACTTCATCGCTTACGACCTCACTAATAACTCCACCGACAAGCCTGCATTGCGTGACACCTTCGGGTGGGGCGCCAGCTCGGAGAACCTGGCCTGGGGCGCCTTTGGCTTTGCCAGTTTGAGTATGGGCCGTGATCGTTACAGTGAGTATGCGGCACAGCGTCTGGCTCGTACAGCTGTTGACAGGCTTCGGCTCGGACACATGCAGCCTGGCAGTACGGCGTCATCCATTGATCAGGTCAATGCCCTGGCGGATAGTCAGTGGAGCAACATTTGCCGCGCCATGGAACTGCCGGTTCCCAGCGGCGTCGTCATCAACCAAAACGATGTGCAAGCTTGGTTCAGCGCATCCGCATTCACCCGTGAAGACGCCGCCCGGATCTCTAACTCCATTACGGACGAGCAGATTGTGCCCTACATTCCGCAGGCGGGAGGTGTCCCGGCTAGTCAGTGGCTGGGCGGCCTGCGTCAACGACTGCACGAGCGCAAACCCGCGCTGACCAATGTGGCTGTCGAAGCCGCCTACCACTGGGGCTACGGCTACAAGGATCACCTGCTGGCCCGTTTCACCACAGTGGTGGAAGATTCAATCAGCCAGTTCGGGTTGCCCTACGCCCGGATCGTGGTGGACCGTATTGAAGCACTCATCAAGGAGCAACTCCTGGGCACGCTGGAGACCATGGCCGCTTACGGTGTGCCGCCGGTGGCAGCCATCCCGCAACAGTTTGAAACCGAGATTGCCATGATGAAGGTCATTGCAAACGGGCAGGCAGTCATTGACCGACTCGTAGACATGCTGCGCGGGCAGACATCGAATCTGCTCCAACTGCAGGTAGGCAAAACGATGTCCACCGTGTTGTCCGCCTTTGCCAGCGAGGTTGTGGGGCCCATGCGCGAGGCGCTGAGCGAATCCTTGACCATCCTGGATCAAGCCCAAGCAGCACGTCCCACCGCAGTGGGGCTCGCCAACGTTGCCACGAACCAGTACTCTGCCTGGCCCAGCGATGACAACCTTTCGGTGCCTGCCCGCTTCGATGTGGCAGATAACGAAATCCTGATCACCGAATCCAAGACGTTCTCCACACAATATGAGAATGACATTGTGGAGGCAGGTTCGGCAGGCGCCGGTCAGCGCGGCTTCAAGGAGGGCCAGTGGCTTGCTGTGGGCCAATCTATCAGGGGCCTTTGGCCTGTGGCCGGCGGAGATCTAGCCCCGGGCGGTTTGATGGAGCAGCTCACGTCCTGGCAGCCTGCAGAGTTCAACCGTGACCCCTTGACGGCCAAGCCCCTAACACCGTCTCGGGCATCGTTCCATGTGCATGTTGCTCCCGCGGAACTACTGGACCGGGCCCGTAAGTTCGTGGCTCGCAAGAACGAATCCTTCGACAAATTCTGCTCACTTTCACTGCGCGAGTACGTGAGGGGAACTGACGCGCGGCCCTCGGAAATCCCTGAGCGTCAGCGCGATGTGATCGCCAAGTTCAACGAGACTCTCAACCGTGCAGTGCCGCTGATCAGCGTGAACCGTGAAGTAGTGCAACAACTCCACACTGACGATGTGAAATACCGTTTCAAGTTCTCCTCCGTGCCCTTCGGTGAATTGGATGAGGTATCCGCCGCATTATTCTCAAAAATTGCTGAGAATGATGACATCGCGGAGGAAACAGCGGCCATCCTGGCCCAAGCCATGACAAGCGAGGACAAGGTCCAGCGGATCGATATCTTCGGCTCGTACCGCAACTACTCGCCGCTGGTCTTTGATTCGGTTCTGGCCCCCGTTGCCCAGCAATGGGCGGGAACATCATTGCCTGAACGCAAGAGCTTCTGGAGCCAGCGCCGCTCACGCCCACTGGCCGCATCCTTGCCCATGGGCGATGAAGAACGGCAGGCCCTCGTATCAGGCTGGTTCGTTGCCCAAATCACCGGCAGGCTGCGCCTGCCCGAACCGCCCTACACCTCAGCCGTGGAAGTCTGGGACGAGGAAAACAAGCGCTGGTCCCAATTCCCCAACCCGCTCCTTACACCGCCCTCACAGTTCCTGGCCAAGTCTTATGATTGGCTCCCGGCAGTTCTGGAATCGTACCTGCTAGCCGTAGCGAACACGCACCAAACCCCGGTACTCTCCTCCATGCGGCCCTACAACTTGCTGCGGAGTATCTATGACGGCAGCATAGAGGAGCCGGCGTCCGGCCTGTTTGAAATCTCGGCAGTTGACGATCTGGCCCAGTGGATCGCGCGGGGCCAGACGAAGTCGGGCATGGCCGGCCGGGTGCCGGAACTGACCGCGAACAGCACCATGGAAGAACGGTACGAGAACACTGCCAAGTGGCTCACGTCCATTCGCGACCTAGCAGGGGTTCATTTCATGGAACCCGAATATCTCGGAGCGCCCGGTGGTGGATCATTCTCGAAGATTCAGAACCGTAAGACGGCGGCATCAACGCCCCTGTTCCGTGATATTGCCCCAGATATTTTCGCAAGTCTGGGTGGTTTGCTGGAACATTTGGAAATAGCCTACAAGAGGGCATTGTCCGGGCCCGAATCCGGTCCGGATAGCATGGGCCTACCTGATTTGGGGGCGTTCTAGCATGGCAGCCTTGAATGTTCTTGTTGCCGCAAAGGGGCAGTTGGCCGGTCTGCGAGAGGTCCTCACTGACTGGTCAGGGCTTAGGCTGGTGGACGGCTTTATTTGGGTGGAACAGGACATGGTCACTCCCACCGGCATCAAAGGCATTGAAGTCATCGGTGGAAACCAGCGGGCTGTGAGCTTGCAGTCCATGGCCGCCGCAGCGGGCAACTACGACCGCATCCGGGTAGCCGTGCTGGTTAATGCCGCCGAGGGTGCCTTGCAGGTTCCGGCAGACATTGGGCAGCGGATTGCGCTGTTCCTTGAGTCATCTTTCGGCGGCAGGCCAGTGACTCGGGTCAGGGCCGTCACGGCGCGGATCCAGGATGTAGAGACGGTCCAGGAATTTGCCCAGGAGGGTTGGCACAACGTGGTGTTTGCGCCGGAAGAATCTTCCGGTGTGAACCAGGGGCACAGTCTGCTGTACTCCACCACCGATCCCTTTGACCTTGGCCGGCATGCTGCTGTGGGGTGCGCTGGAATCCTGGGGATGTGGCACGGCATGGAAGGTTCGGTGCTGGACCATGAAATGCCATTGCCAGGAAGTAATGCCCGTCTGGTGCGCTCCTTCTACCGCAATTTGGATGCCACAGCCGTAGAGCAGGAACTGCGTTCCCAGGTAACAAACGTTGGGGAGCGGCTCCCGCTACCAGCTCGAATGGGATCCTCAGCTATCTACATTGAAGATGTTGCACTGGCCTCACGGACCATGGCCGAGCAGTTGTGGACCAAACACGCGCATGTGCTCCAAGGTCCGAGGGAACAGCAGGTGGTCTCTACAGCCAAACCGATAGGCGCCTGGACGGCGCTGAAAATGATGTTTGGCTTTATTTGGGCTGCTCTGAAAAATGCGCCGCGCAACTGGGTCAACAGCATGGCTGTGCGCATCAAGTCTCAAGCCGCAGCCACCGTTCATTCGGTTGTGTTCGGTTCCGCCCCGGCCCAGTACACGGTAGTTGTTGATGGCATTGCCCCGGATGGCATGCCTGCCTCGTGGCTGGATGTCCGTGAGGCAGCCATTGGACTGGATAAAGTGCTGGAAAATGCTGGCATGCCGCGTGAACACGAGATCCATGCGGATCTGTCCTCTCTCTGGCAAGACTATGCCGCTGGCGCGTTGACGCTGGCGGATGCAGGAGAGCGGGTACCGTCACTGCCGCCTGTCCAGATCGGTACCGAGCGTGGGGTCCTGCGCAGCCCGCATTCTGCCGTTCCACGGGCTGCTGACAGCTTCTCCAATGTTCCCGCCCATCTGAATGCTTCCATGTCATTGAGTCCGGTGCCGCCATACGATGTGATGGGAATTTACAACACCGAACAGCGGCTGCAGACGGCCAGTGCAGACCCCAATCTTGGCGTTCCAGCAAGTACCGCACTGAATGCAATGCGCGGCTGGAAACAATACTTTGCCGATAGTTACGCCGTTCACGTAGGAAACCGGATAGCACAATTTCTGATCTCCACCACGAGCGAATTGCAGGTGGTCCTTCAAAGGATTCGCCAGGCCGGCGATGCTGCGGACAGCCTGGCCCCTGTTCTGCAGGCACAGAAGAAACTGGCCACCTGGATGAAGATCATCCTGGGCATTGCCGTGGTTGCAGTCATCGTTACAGTTGTTTTGCTACTCACCGCCACGATCGAGGGAGGCGTTGCTGCGGCCATTATTGGCGGCATTGTCATCCTTTGGTTGATCACGGCACTAATTGTCTTCATGCGAGGGCAACGTGAACTGTTCAGGCTGCTCAACGCCCGTAGCGTCATGCTGGAACAGGATGAGATCAACCGCCGGAACTTACGCCACATCCTTCGTGATTTGCGGCGTTTGGGGGACACTTACAGCCAGTTCTTGGCGTGGTCGCACGTAGTGGGCAATGTGTTACATGAACCCTTTGGCAAGGTGGAGGGGCAGGGTGCTGTCAAGGACGTGTACGTGCAGGGCCTGCCCTTGAACGTAAAAGTTGGCAGTGCCGCAATCCAGACCCAGTCCATCAGCATGGCTGCAGCGCAGCTCCGCCAAGGCATATTTTCCACCGGCTGGTTGAATCAGTCCTGGACCACTGCCATCAATGGTGCGCCCGCTCAATTGGGTGCGCGAGGCTTTGAGATTGCAGGCAATCCGGATGTGCTGTTCCGCCAGCAAGGCGACGGCGACACTTCCCTGCTGCCTTTGTGGATTGCGGCGTTGGATGAGCAAGGGATCAACAATGCTGCCAGTCACGAAGTCTGGAACCGTGTGTTGGCTGAACTGCAAACCACGCGTTCGGACCTTGCCGAAGGAATGACTTCGGCTGTCAACGAGGTCCGTGGAGCAACGGTGGTGCAGTCCACTTTGGCAGCGTTCATGTCGGGCATGAGCCAGGCGGATGCAGCCATGCCGAGCCAGTTCGACGGCGAGGTGCTCACCGATCTGGGACGTAACTCAGGCAAGGGCCGCGTTGAACGCAGCGTCCCATTCCATGCCCGTAACGGCATGAGCCAATGGGCCGGGCTGGTTCAGTTGAGCCAAGGCATCGGTGCGCACGAATTCAAGGCCTATAGGGAAGCCCCGAGCGGTCCCAAATGGTGGGAAAGCTCTGCCGAGCAGGGTGTTCCCACACCTGAGGTTTGCAACGTCGAGGTGCCGGATGGGCCCGTCTTCTAGACCACGGCGGGACAGTACTATTTCGTCGTCGTCCTTTGACAGCGGGAGGACAGCAGCGGAAATCCACAGCAGTAAAGGTGAACGCAATGACAATTGATCAAAAGTATGAGGCGCGGCTCAGTGCATTGCGCTTATGGGCCAACGACGTTGCGGCCAGGGGGTACCTTGCCCCGTCGGAGAATGATTTGGCCGCGATTGCCATTGCCAAGGGAGTTGACGCGCCCGGCGTGGATGTGGATCTCGTGCAGGCGTGGCAGGGTGCCATCCGCACGTTGTTGAAGCAGGTGGCATTCAACATTGCCGATCCACACCGTCAGCTGGGCAGCGAATACGACCGGCCAGAAGGTGCAGCAGCTGTCCGGGCCTCCGCCCCGCCCGAAGTCACCGCACCCGGGCCTGTGCGAGCTCAGCCTTTGGAATATGTTGTGGAAGAGGTAGACGTGGAAGTTACCGAACAGTCGGTCCCCGCAGCCCAAGCGCCTGCACCGCCAACGCTCGCGGAACGATGTGAGGAACTGTTGAAGAACTGGCGCAGGGCGGCAGTGGATGAAGGACGGCCATTTGCCAACCAAATCAAGGATCGAAACTTGCGAGCCGTGGCCAACAGCAAACGTGATTTGGAAGCAGTCCAGGCGCAACTGCCTGGTTTTGCACAAGATTATGCGCAGGAAATCGTGAACCTTCTGGCCGCTGTGGCCCCGCCGGCTGAGATGTCCCACTCCGGCGCACCGCCTCTGCCGGATGCTGCGCCACACCCGCTTAGCGCTCAACCATCGATGGTGCCGCCCGCTGTCTCCACAGGAACGGCCTCTGTGCACTCTGAGGCCCCGGCCAAGGCTTCCACTTCAGCCATGGCCCAGCAAGCACAGCCCAGCGTTGCTGCGGCCGCAACTGCCAGCGCGCCGGGTCAAGCGGCTTCTGGGGTGCTGGAGGTGAGCATGTTTGCTGCCTATGACTTCATGTCAGCAGAAACAACACCGGGCGAGATCAAATTGACGCGAACCCAGGATGGGTCCCGCCGTTACGCGTGGGACCCCAACTCCGACCCTGGTGACTTTAAGATTTACCGCATTATTTCCGGCGATGGGATGGTGCCTTACAACCCAGACCAAGCTGACGTCATTGCCATCTCCACAGACGCGGCTGCCTTGGATCCTCGAGCATTCCGCACTGCTGTTCGCCATGTTCAGGTCTGGTGCAACTCCGGTCGGGACCAAACTGACGCGTTAAACTCCCAGCCCGTTCTGCACGCAATGCTGGATGTGGTGGGTGAAGTTCCTGTGGTGGACATCCGTGAAGACAGCGGCAGGATCATTGGACAATGGACGGCGCTTCCCGGAACTGAAAAAGTTCAGATCTTCCGTATTCCTGCCGCAGTGGCAGCATTTGCTGGCAGTGACCCCGCCTACCGGATCTTAGCTGGTGGGACCAACCTGGGCGGTTTTGTCGATGCCGAGGCCGAGCGCGGTGTCAGCTACATCTACAAGGTGTATACGGAAGCTGCGGTCCATAACGTCAATCGGCTATCGGCACCCGCCGTGGTCCATATGAACGTATCCTCTGTCCTGTTGCCCGTTGATGATCTTGCCGCAACGGTCAAAGCCGACGACGATAATGAGACCGTCCTCGTTGACTTGAACTGGAGCATTCCGCCCGGGGGCCGCGTGGACATTTACCGTACCGCCACCCGGCCGGCTGCCGGCATTGAGCTAAAAGCCATCGAAGAAGCTACTTTGGAACAGGGTGGCCTGCGCCCTGAATTCCGGTTGGCCCACCCCATAGAGCCTTTGGATGGCACGGCCTCCATGCTCAATGTCCCCTGGCCGGTGGAATGGACCAGAACGTACTTCACACCAGTGACAGTTCTTGAGGGCCGCGCACATGTGGGCGCCAGCACGGTGAGCACCCGGCCCACCAGAATCCGCAATGCCAAGGTTGTGGAACGTGTGGACAGTCAGATCCTGACGTTTGAATGGCCAGACGGTGCCGATGCTGTGATGGTTTACAGCGGGGCTCCCGGTCAAGGTGCTGAAGCTGCGTTGACCGGCCAGCCGCAAGAGATTTCCCATTCGGGATATAACCAGCGCGGCGGCCTCTACTTCTCTACTCTGCTGCCGGCGGTAGGCTGCGACCTGCACTTGGTTCCCGTCAGCTATGAAGCCGGGTCGAGGGTCAGCGGTACTGTCACCACCATCAACTACCCCTGGCTGCTGCGTGTTTCTTATAACGTGGCGCAGCGAAAGAACCGATTCACAGGCAAGATCACCGGGTTGACGGTGGCGGTGCAATCCCGCATGCCGAACGCACAGTTGCCGGGATTCGTACTCGTCTATCATCCTGAGCGGCTGCCTCTGACTGCGGCGGATGGGCTGCACCTGAATATGATGCGTGACATGGACGGAGCTGCTCCGGCGGCCCGTGTGTTCCAACCCGAAAACAGGGCGCCATCAGACCCTGCCGATGTTTGGAAGACTGACCAGGCAACGTGGGATGCCGAAGTTCGCCCGGGGACAGGATATGTTCGGCTATTCCCGGCAGTGGCGCTGGAGGGGCTTAAGATGATGGCCGTACTGGATCCTGGCGTCAACGAGCTCTCATTGTTGTCCCGGGGCAATTCAGCGTGGGGGCTGCTCGGTGGACGCTGAGACTTCGTTGCCGCGATGGGGTCAGCTTAGCTATGCCTCCTTCGATCTGGGCCATGGGACACGGGGAGGGTGGCAGTTGAAGGAGCGTAGCGGTGGCCTACTCGATCAGGAATTTGCTGCCCTGCAGTCCAGGATAGTAACCCAATTCGACCCAGTGGTAGCGCCCAATGATTTCCCTGGGAGTGCAGAGATTGCAGCCATGCCCAGGCGTTTTACCCATGTTCGCGACGAATCCGGCCAAGGCCGCTACTGGCACGCCGTCATGGCCGGTGCGGATACGTCCGGACGGCCGGGAAACGTTTTCAGCCATGTCCTGGTGGACAGAAACCCCGAAAATGCCAGCCCAGGAATCCGGCCCATCCAATGGTGGAATTCGCCCGAGTTACTGCGGCCATACGGTGCTGAGCAGGTCAATGGCGCAAAACTCCCCGTGTTTTCGGCAGGAGCTTTCGCCCCTGGGCTGGGGGCCTCTAGCGTCTTGGACTTCCTCTTCGCCCAAAATGTGTGGCGGGCCGGAGTGCTTGCTGTTCTCCTTGATGCTGTGAGTGGGGCAATGCGTGGGGGACCCGGCGTCGTACTGGTTGCAGACTCGACGAACAACGCCGCCTTGTGGACGGCCGCAGTGAGCTTCCTGTGTTCTCCCCACTTTGCCCGGCAGCTTAACTTTTCACTCTTTGAACGTGCGGCTTCGCTGGAGACAGTCTTTGCCCGTGGTGTCCATCTTGCTTGTGTACCGCGTGAAGATGCGCCGTTGTTGGGTGAGCTCTCAGGCATTGTGATTCTTGATGAGGCGGAAACCCCAAATATGGGGGACGTGGGAGGTCACCCGCACACCACGGCGGCCGGATCCACCATTTCTGCAACATATTGGGGAACATTGGCTCAAGACGCTGTTGCCTCGCGTGAAACAACACAGGAAGTCATGGCGGAATTGGACCACGTCAGTGCGCGGTTGGGAGAGACCGGGGCCGACCCCAGCTGGCCACTGGCATTGACGGCTGTGCGGCAACCGCATATTTTTGCGGATGCGGCTGCCGAGGCTGTTGTTGTGTTGAAGATGTCCTCGCCGCCCTCCCTGCGCAATGACGGCGAACTTTTGGCTCAGACACTGGCGGCCATCAGCGCATCCGGCAGTGTTCATGCGCAGGATGCGTGGAATGAGCTCTTTAGGGGTGAGACATCCGAGCTGGTCCGAGAAACACTGGTGCAGACTTATCTTGAACGGGCCTTAAACGATGTTGACTGGCTGGAACTCCCCGGCAGTGTGCCGTTGCCGGAGGACTACCGGGTGGAGGTTAACACTGCGAGCCTGAAGGCTCTGGCCCGGTCAACCATCCTTGGGCTTCGCACCAGGCTGGCCGAACAGAGCAGCCGTCAATCCGTGTTGACGGCTCCGGGTGTGCTGGACTTTGTTGCTTCATGCCAGCTGATTGATTTATCAGCAAGGGCTGACACTGAACTTGCTGATGCCACGGAAGAGATCATTGAACGGGTGATCGGTGCTGTCATTGACTTTGATGATGAGGCACAAGCATTAGCCGAGATGAACGGCCCTTTGCGCAGTGGCGATGTGGCCCGGAGGTTCTTGGACGGTGTGGCACGCACAGGACGATTTGAACAATCCCTGCCTGGGAACCGGATGCCTGCAGTGTTTCGGGATTGGTTATTCCCCGGTGTGCCCCAGGCAGTGGTCCCGCAAGAGCTGAGCCGCAATGGCATGAAGCTCGATCCCATGATTGTTGAGGTGGCGCTGTGGCGTTGCGTCAACGGGCAGGGGGCCGTTGATAGGGCGCGAGTCGTTGCGGCCGTAGGGCTGATGGAAACCTTTTCCGGAACGCAAGAACCAGAGCTATTGCCGCAGCTTCTCTTTAACCAGGCCACTGCGTGGAATGGTGAAGAGCTGTGGCTCGTTGAAAAACGGTGCCCCAAGGAACTGCCCGGAGAATTGTTTTACAGCGTTCTGTTGGAAGAGCCGTGGTCCCAAGGCCTTGCGGAACTGTGCAAGCTAGTGAGTATGCGGGGGGTTCAAGACATCACGCCGTTGGAAGCTGAATTGGCCAACCTGCGCCGGGCCAGCGAAGACCAGGCTCCGGGAGTGGCCGGTCTGGCCCACTCCTGGGTGCAAGGCAGTCCTGATGTGGTTTATGAGAAGGCCGTGATGTTCGTGCGGACACTGGACAACGCTCTGACAGGCTTGGGCCGGATGCTGGGGCCAGGAAGCGTTAGCGCACTTCTGGTGGTTGCAACGGTCATAGTTCTGGGTTCGGACAAGCCATTTGGGCCGTGGCCGCACGCCCTGAAACAACAACTGAGAAGTCTCGGGAGGATGGCGGATCCCGGAATTGCCAACGCGCTTGGCAGGTGTGTGGAAACGAGCTGTCTCAGTATTGCCGACGCCGAGCATCTGGGCAGGATCGCCTTGTACATTCAGCCCGGCTTTCCAGTGGGCGCTGGCCTGGAGGGGCGCTACCTGGGCGGTATCCGGGTGCCTCTGAATGGAAGCTACGTTCCTGTTCTGGAAGTTCCGCTGCGCAAGGTCCTGGCGACCATGCCACTGTACGATCTTGATGGCGCCGCTGCCGCAACCCTGGAAGTCATCCGCGAGGGATTGCCGGAAACGGAATCGGATCGCCAACGGGAGAAGGCGTTCCAGAAACGCGAAAAGATGTTCTCCGTTTGGTGGCATCAGTTGTGTACCGAATCTGGAAGGATGGCGGCAGAACAGGACCGCCCAGCCTTCCGTGAGTCTATTAAGTCCATCAAATCGGCGTTGTGGAAGGATCGATAATGCCCACTTACATGTTGGAGGGCGCAGCTGAGGTAAAGCTCAATGTGCGCCCCCTGAGGTTCATCCTTCGCCTTGAAGGCCCCGGCGTCCAAGGCTGGTTGGAGATCTCCCAAGACTCCCGGGCCGTACAGAACGTGATGCGTCCACCCAGTGCGGAAAGTATGGTGATCCTGCCGCAAGTGGCTGGTGCCACCATGGTCTCGCTACTGCCGGTTGGGATGGAACGGTTCCCGGCCCCCACAATCGCCCACCTGTCCATTGTTGTGGAAGACAAGGTGACCGCGGATCCACAACGGGTTGTGTTGGCCCCCGTTGACGTTTCCGGGCTGGATCGCAAGGACCTGATCTTTATTTCTCCTGGCGAAGGGGCCTTGAGCGTTCGGGCAGCACACAATCAGGCAGACGCTGATTTAGGCGCGCTTGGCAACGCAGCGCGAGTGGCCACGAGGGAAATTCTGGGACTGCAATGGGTGGAGCCAGCCCTGTCCGTGAACATGGTGGTTGCTGTGGATGGCTCAGGATCCACCGTGGATCTGGTTCAAGAAGGGACTATCGCTACCGTGGCTCAGGTGATTGCCGGGATTTCCCAAGTTGTATCAAACGGCCGGGACGTCAACGCGGCAATTGTTGACGAGTCGTTCCACCTGCTGCCACCTGCTGACCTGGCGCAACTGCCAGCGCTTATCAACGAACACTTCAAGAACCGGATTCCATCCAGCGGTTTCCGTTCAACGAGCCGCCTTGATAGTCACTACGGGCTCCCCGCACAGCAGCTGGTGTATCTGCTCACTGATGGGCTGCCTGCGGATGCCGAAGAGCTGCCACGGTATGGGTCCGGGGAGGAAATCCGCCACATAGTGGCAGTTGGTGATCCGGCAGCGTGGCAGCTTTTGGGCGGCTCGCATGCTCCCAACACACTCATAGAAGCGCCTATCCAAGGCGAATCGGTCAGTGACAGGCTGCTGCGGGACCCCCGTGCACTATCTGCAGTGGTCGCATCACTACTGCAGGCATGTTTCCCTGCAGGCTCGGATTTGTCAGGGAAGGTGAACCGATGAGCACTAAATGTCCTAGTTGTTTTCAGGAGATTACGGATCAGCAGGCGTTCTGGGTCTGTACTACAGGGCTATGCCCCACAGAGACTGACGAAGTGGCTAGCGGATTCATGGGTTTCGAAGTCAAAAATGGTCCCAAAATATATCAGCCACCACCCGCTGATGCCGGTAAAAACTGGCGCCCGGCAGATACCGCCGCGTGCGGTGGCTGCAACGAACCGGCACAGGATGCATGCCCGCGCTGTCACTACGTGCTGCCTATTGATTGGCGTGTGGGGCGGGCTACGTGCATTGCCATGAGTGGCGCCCGGGCAACCGGGAAGTCACTTTATTTGGCTGTTTTGGTCAAAGAACTGAAGTACTTGATGAGCCTGCTCAATTGCTCGGTTGACTTTGCAGACAACCGTTCACGGGAGAAGTACACGGAAATTTATGAGAAGCCACTCTTCAAGGAGCGCGGCCTCATGAACCCCACCCCCAGCAATCTGCAGGCGGATTCGTACACCCGCGACCCGGTGATTTTGAGCCTTGGCATGGTCAATGGGGTGCGCCGTTTCCTCTCCATTCGCGACGTTGCGGGTGAGGACATGGAGAACCCTCCAGAAAACCTGCGTCCGCTCTCTTTCCTGGCTAATGCCGATGCTTTGTTCTTCATGTTTGATCCGCTGGCCGTCCCCGATATTCGGCTCAAATTGCAGGACCTCATCCCCGCGCAGCTCCTTCTCGGAGGGGACCCGCAGATGGTCTTGGGAAATCTGCTGCGCATGCTGGGTTCCGCAACACCACATTTGGCGGTGATCCTGTCCAAGTTTGATGCGCTCCAGGAAATGCGCAATGTGGATGATGTTGCATGGCAGTCAATCATGTCCAACTCAGGGGCTGCTTTTCTGCGAGACCCAAGTCTGCAAAGTGCTGCCTACAACCAGCAGGATGGGGACCTTCTGCACGAGGAAGTGCGCAGCCTGTTGCACAAACTTGAGGCCAAGAACCTTGTTATGAGTTTGGAGAATCCAAATAACGGACGGCCGTTGAACTACCGCTTCTTCGCGGTCTCAGCCCTCGGCGAATCACCCAATGGGAAATCCGTGCACGCCCGGGGGATAGCCCCGTTTAGGTGCCTGGACCCGGCGAAATGGGTTCTGAGCGCTACGGGTGTCCTCTAGAAGTTCGCCCGGCTAGGCCAGCGGATACGGGCAACATTATCAAAGGTGGAACGGTCATGGATCTGAACATTTGGTTGAATTTCCTCATGCAGTCCGCCATGATTGCTGCCCTGGCCAGTCTGGTTTTTGGCGGACTGGCCGGGTATGCGCTGGCTTCTCTGGGCAGTATCCCGGTGTGGGTAGGAATCCTTGTTGGCGCCTTGATACCCGTGCTCGGTTTGCTGATCTTGGCCATTGTGGCTTTGGCCAGTCACAAAAAGATGGCGCCCCTTCCCGGGGAACTGTGGTGGATTCGCTCCCGTGCAGGAAGAGTTTTCTTGACAGCACTGGGTATCCTGGCGGCAGTGTTGCTGTTGTCCATGTTTCTGGGCTGGTTCAAGATGCGAATTGCGGGGATACCCGCGCTGAGCATTGGCGCCTGGGGCACAGTCATTGGGGCCGTCTTGGTGATTTCCCTCGTGGTTGTTGTGGGTGCGGCTGCGCTCGGGGTAAGGCGTCCCACACGTACGGGGGCCGTGCTGATGGGCTGGTTTGGCTGCTGGTGGATGTTCCTCTCCGTCGTGGCCATTGCACTCCAAGCCCCGGCTGTCTCCCTTGCCAGTTCGGTGGGTGCGCTCAAATATACGGTGGGGGACGTGACGAAGTTGCTGAACCTGGAAAATGTGGCGGGGGAGGTGCGACTTCCCGACGGCGTTGACCCGGCATGGTTGGGCTTGGACAGTTCCACTGTGGACCTGTCCACGGTTGATCTGGGCCAAGCCATCCCCGATCTCTCCTTCAGCGTGGGGCCCGGGTGGTGGTTGGCCCTCACCTTCGGTTTTGGTGCCGTGGTGTGGTCCTTTGCCATGATCAACAGGGCGTCCGAGAGGACCCGAGCGTGTGCGGCACCAGCAGCGCATCTTATTAAAATTGACCCCGTTCAATCCCAGGGTTTTGGAGCGCCGGGGCCATATACCAACATGCCGCAGCCTTACAACGGCCAAAGGAATTATTGGGAACAGTAAACGGGCACCCTGGCCCGGATGCTGCAGCACTATCCAAGGAAGCGCCCAACGGGGCCGGGCAGTGGATAAAAAACAGCAACTTCAATGCACAGACGCAAGGAGTACGGACGTATGGAGAAAATTTCATTGGATGCCAAGGGCCAAAACCGGCTCAATATCTTAATCAGGTGGGCTGCTGAGCTAACCCGCGCCGGGCGTCAAGTGCCAGATTATGCAGACTTGGAACTTATTGCCCACACCAAAGTTGTCGCAGTAGACGGTGCCGGGGCTCACATTGTTCAGGCCTGGGAGCCCACCATCAGTTGGATGCTCAAACAGGCAGCCTTTGGCGTAGGTGACCCCTACCTGCATCTGCCGGAAGAGCTTCTCGTCCCGGCAGGAAGCGAACCGGAGGTGGCCGCCATCGTCCAGGTGGAGGTGACAGTAGAAGCAGTACAGATAGAAGAAGTGCAGGTGGAAGTATCGCTTGCCCCCTCTCTTGACTGCGTTTCTGTCCCGGTCCCGGCAGAGGCGCAGGCGGCAGAGCCCAAAGCGGTGCCAGTATCCCGCACCCCCAAATGGGAACTTGCGGCGATTGAACAAGTGCACGAGGCCATTAAGCGCTACGTCAAGCCGCTTGAGGCGCTCAAGGCCCGGGATGCCAACGAGGGAGATACCCGCATGGTGGTGACGGACATGCTGTGTGAGGGGCTGGACTATGACAAGTTCAAGGACCTCACCACCGAATACATGGTCAAGCAGGACTTTGCCGACTACGGTGTGCGGATCGACAAGCAGATGGTGGCCTTCATCGAGGTCAAACGGATCAGCCAGAAACTCAACGAACGCCACCTGCGCCAAGTACTCATGTACGCGGTCAATGAAGGTGTGGAGTGGATGGTGCTGACCAACGGGGCCGTGTGGCAGACCTACCACCTCACCGGCGGGTTGCCCGTGGTGGTTGATCTGGTGTTTGAGGTTGATCTTTTAGGGCCGGCACCGCTGGCTGAGAAAACAGAATTGATGTTCCTGTTGCACAAGGAAGCCCTGAAGCGCCGGCGCATTGATGAGATGTGGCGGCACAGGGCAGCCACCGAACCTGGCGCGCTGTTGGAGTTGATCCTATCCGAGGCCATGCTGGATGAGTTGCGCAAGGAAGTACGCCGCAGAACGGGCATCGCCACCACGGCAGAGGCTCTCAGCGAAGTGATTCGCACTGAAATTGTGGATCCAAAACTGCTGGCAAAGCTGTTTAAGGCCTAGCCACGAGGGGGCCTAGTCACACCGCGGCTCAATGGCCGCTCCCACGTAGACTGGCACCATGACTGACGCCTCTGCTGAACGCGATGACTCTGTTAACCACGTTGACGCGGGGGCCCTGACGGCCCTGCCCAAGGCTGAGCTGCACCTGCACATTGAGGGCACGCTGGAACCGGAATTGATCCTGGAACTGGCGGCCCGCAATGGCATCGCGTTGCCCTTCCCCACGCTTGAGCTGCTGCGTGAGCAGTACCAGTTCACCGATCTGCAATCCTTCTTGGATCTTTATTACGCCAATATGGCAGTGCTGGTAGCGGCGGATGATTTTACCGATATGACTCGCGCGTATTTGCGCCGGGCCAAAGAGTGCGGGGTACGCCACGCGGAAATCATGTTTGACCCGCAGGCCCATGTGGCGCGGGGCGTGAAATTGGCCACGGCGGTCAACGGCATAGCGGCTGCGCTCGCTACCAGCGTGGCTGACTTTGGTATTTCCACCGAACTCATTGCTGCTTTCCTGCGTGATGAATCCGAAGGCTCAGCGCTGGAGGTGTTGGAAGAACTGCTGGCCATGAAGGCGCCAATCATCGGCATTGGGCTGGACTCCGCAGAGGTGGGCAATCCGCCGTCGAAGTTCATCCGGTTGTACAAGCGGGCCGCCGAGGCGGGGCTGCGGCTCGCGGCGCACGCGGGGGAGGAAGGCCCACCCAGCTACGTTGAGGACGCCTTGAACTTGCTGGGTGTGGAACGCATTGACCACGGCATCAGGGCTGTTGAGGACAGGATCCTGGTCAAGCGGCTGGTTCGGGAGCAAACCCCCCTGACAGTTTGTCCGCTCTCGAATGTGCGCCTGCGGGCGGTGGACACCTTGGCTGCGCACCCCCTGCCGCAAATGATTTCAGCAGGGCTCAATGTCTGCGTCAATTCCGATGACCCCGCCTATTTTGGCGGCTATGTGAGCGCCAACTTTGAAGCACTGGCTGCCGAGTTCGGCTGGGATGTGGCAACCGTGGAGCTTCTGGCGGGCAACTCCATCCGTTCCTCCTTCGCATCGGTTGCACGCAAGGCCGAGTTGCTGGCCGAACTCGCGGCCTGGCGGGCAGCTCAGGGCTAGTTGCTGGCCCAATGCACTTAGTGTCCGTAGGCGCGGGAGCCTAGCCTCCGGCCAGCAGTTGGCTGGCCGCCTGTGCCACGGGGGCAATTTGCTCCACCAACAGCACCCCTCCCAGCCCGCACATGATGATGCCGCTGGTGAGGGTCACACCGCGGGCTGCACCCGGGCGTGAACGCAGCAGTTTACGGGCGCCGGCTGCCACGAAGGTGTAAATGATTGCGGTCATCAGAACAAAGGAAAGCCCCAGAATGGCGGACTGCAGTGGCACCGAAAATGCGGCGTCGGCCCTGATGAACTGAGGCGTCAGGGCCACAAATAGCAGCATTCCCTTCGGGTTGATGCTGCTGGTGCCAAAGCCCTGCAGGAACGCCCCCCACTCAGATCCGGGACGGTTGCGAAGAGCGTCAGCTGCTGGCAAGGAGTTTCCGGCGGCCATATCCACGGGCAGTTCGCCGTTGGGTCCCACGGTGAGGAATCCGGCACCACGCCATGACTTGGTGGTCATGAACCCGAGCCACAAAAGGTAGATTGCCCCCGCTATGGTCAGCCAGAGCAACAAGCTGGGCATGGCAGTCATCAATGCCGCAATTCCCGCCGCCAACAAGATGGTGTGCAGCACATAGCCGGAGGATAGCCCCGCAACGGCGGGAACAAAGCTGCGCTTGCTCAAGCCTGCCGCAATGGCGAACGCCCAATCCGGGCCCGGGGTGCATGTCAGAGTGACGGCGACTATAAGGAAGCCTGTGAGGGCCTGCGGATCCATGCTGCTCCTGCTGCGTGCTGTGGTGATGCTGATGGGTACCGCAATCTTAGGGAAATTTATGCCATAAGTGTTTACCTTTTTCGCCCACAATAGTGGTTATGGCGATAAGATATATCTGTGATTGATGCTATAGACAAAGAAATTTTGCGCACGCTCCAAGCTGATGGCCGTAAGAGCGCTACCGCACTCGCCTCTGAGGTGGGGTTGACGGTTGCGCCGTGCCATCGCCGGTTAAAGGACTTGGAGGCGTCGGGGGTCATTAGCGGCTACCGGGCCATCATTGATCCGGCCGCCGTTGGGCTGGGCTTTGAAGCGTTGGTCTTTGTCACGCTGGCCCGCGTGGACCGCCCCACCATCGAAGAGTTCGAAGCCATGGTTGTGGCCAATTTGCACATCACCTCGGCCCAACGCCTTTTCGGAGACCCTGACTACATTCTCAAGGTCATGGCGAAGGACCTCAGCGATTACCAGCAGTGCTTTGACAATGAACTGACCATGCTCCCCGGCGTGCAGCGTGTGAGCTCAACGTTGGTCATGAAAAACCTCAAGCCGGGTGCGGGACTGCCGCTGTAGTCTTGCGCCACGGACCAGCGTTAGAGGCCGTGACAAAAGTTAGGGTGTGGTCAGTCCACATTGAATGTGTTTTGGCCTACAGTGGAGAACATGAAAATTGCGCTCTTCGCTACTTGCATCGTCGACGCCATGTATCCGCGCACAGCACAGGCCACTGTGCTCATTTTGGAACGGCTGGGGCATGAGGTGGTGTTCCCGGCGGGGCAGGCCTGCTGTGGGCAGATGCACGTCAATTCCGGCTACTTCAAGGAAGCCCACGCCGTGGTGGCGAACCATGTTCAGGCCTTTGACACGCAGGATTACGACGTCGCTGTGGCGCCTTCTGGTTCCTGTGTTGCCAGCGTGAAGCACCAGCATGAGCTGGTGGCCCGCCGTTGTGGGGACCCCGCATTGGAAGCCCGGGCCGCCGTAGTGGGTGCAAAAACGTATGAGTTGTCCCAGCTGCTAACAGATGTCCTGGGCATAACCAACGCCGCTGAACAACTGGGCTCGTACTTCCCCCACAAGGTCACCTACCATCCCAGCTGCCACGGCATGCGCCTACTGCACTTGGAAGACCGCCAATTGAACCTGCTGGCCAGCGTGGGCGGCATTGAAATGGTGGAACTGCCGCAAGCGGATCAGTGCTGTGGCTTTGGCGGCACCTTCTCCATGAAAAACGCCGATGTCTCCGCCGCCATGAACGCTGACAAGGCGGCCAATATTTGTGGCACCGGCGCCGAACTGTGTTCCGGCGGCGACGCCAGCTGCCTCATGCACATTGGCGGCGGACTGTCTCGCCAAGGCAGTGACGTGGGCACCCTCCACTTCGCCGAGATCCTGGCCAGCACACTTCAAAACCCCATCACCGTCACCGGCGAGGTCACATTGGCAGGGAGCAAGCGATGAGCAGCAACACTTTTCTGGGCATGCCTACACTTCCGGTTTTTGGACACGGTAACCTCAACGCGACCGAGCCGTTTCCGCAGGCCGCGCACCGCGAACTGGGCAATGAGCAGCTGCGTGCCAACCTGGGCCACGCCACCCACACCATCCGGGACAAGCGGCTGAAAGTTGTTGCCGAGCTGCCCGACTGGGAAGACATGCGAGAT
This sequence comes from Arthrobacter sp. lap29, assembly GCF_032458965.1. Taxonomy (NCBI): domain Bacteria; kingdom Bacillati; phylum Actinomycetota; class Actinomycetes; order Micrococcales; family Micrococcaceae; genus Arthrobacter; species Arthrobacter sp. lap29. The sequence goes on along the minus strand of NZ_JAUCEK010000005.1, from coordinate 261,740 downwards.
GCTGGCAGCGCCATCAAGAACGCCACCCTGGCGAACCTGCCGGCCCTGCTGGAACAATTCGAGACGAACTTCACCGCACGCGGCGGGATCATCCACTGGGCCCGCGACGCCAACGAAGCCAACCAGATTGTCACCGCGCTTATCCGTGAAACCGGCGAAACCGAGGTGGTCAAGGTCAAGTCCATGGCCACCCAGGAGATTGGCCTCAATGAATACCTCGAAGAGCAGGGCATTGCCGCCTATGAGACCGACCTTGCGGAGCTGATAGTCCAGCTCGATCATGACAAGCCCAGCCACATTCTGGTCCCGGCCATCCACAAGAACCGCAGCCAGGTTCGGGAGATCTTCCTGCGCGAGATGCCTGTTGTGGACCCGAACCTGACTGATGAACCAGCGCGTTTGGCCGAAGCTGCCCGCACGCATCTTCGTAAGAAATTCCTCTCTGCGAAAGTGGCCATTTCTGGTGCCAACTTCGGTTTGGCGGACACGGGCACCCTGACAGTGGTGGAGTCCGAAGGTAACGGCCGCATGTGCCTTACCCTGCCGGAAACCCTCATCACCGTCATGGGCATTGAAAAGCTGCTGCCCCGCTGGGAAGACCTGGAAGTGTTCATGCAGTTGCTGCCGCGTTCCTCCACAGGGGAGAGGATGAACCCTTACACCTCGTTGTGGACCGGCGTCACCCCCGGCGACGGCCCCCAAAACGTGCACCTGGTGATGCTGGATAACGGCCGTACCGCAGCACTTGCCGACGAGTTCGGCCGGACTGCGCTGAACTGCATCCGCTGCTCGGCGTGCATGAACGTTTGCCCCGTCTACGAACGCACCGGCGGACACGCCTACGGTTCCACTTACCCAGGACCCATTGGCGCCATCCTCTCCCCGCTGATGACCGGCATCAAGAGCGAAGAAAATAACTCTCTGCCTTACGCCTCCTCCTTGTGCGGGGCCTGCTTTGACGCCTGCCCGGTGAAGATCAACATCCCCGAAATCCTTGTCCACCTGCGCGGCGAGGACGTTGACTCCCAACGTGCAAAGCTCAAGGTACCCAGCCAGATGGACCTCATGATGAAGGGCGCCGAGTGGGCGTTTTCCTCCGGTGCGCACCTGAATCTGCTGGAAAAAGGGCTGCCTCTGGGCAAGTTTGCCGCCGGCCGCGACAAGGTCATCAAGAAGCTTCCCGGACTGGCTGGTGGGTGGACGCAAAGCAGGGATATACCCGCACCGCCGAGCCAGTCATTTCGCCAATGGTGGGCCAAGGAACACCAGCCAGGTGCCGCCGCGATACCCGGAAACAGCAGCGCTGGAACCACAGAAGGGGAGCAGGCATGAGCGCCCGCGAAGAGATCATGACCAGGATCAAATCGGCACTGCGCGATGCACCCGAGACTCCCGTGGTGCCACGCGAGTACCGCCGCGCCTCGAACATGAGCGCGGAGCAGCGGCTCGAGCAACTCGTGGAGCGGCTCATCGACTACAAGGCGAACGTGTTCCTCACGCCCGCCGTTGAGGCCCCGGCGCGCCTGGCGGAACTGCTGGCCGGATCGGCCTCGATTGTGGTGCCGCACGGCCTGCCCCAGGCGTGGCTTTCCCGGCTCAAAGACGTTGCTGTGAAGAACGACGCCGGGGCGCTGGCTATCCATGTTGACTCACCCGAGCATCGCCTCACCACCGCCGAGTTGGATGCCGTGGACGCCGTGGTAACTGCTTCGGCTGTGGCAGTTTCAGAGACCGGTACTATCATGCTTGACGGCAGTGAGGATCAGGGCCGGCGCATCATCTCACTGGTTCCGGACCGGCACATATGTCTCCTGACGGTGGTCCAAATTGTGGAGGTGCTGCCCGAGGCCATTGCGCGCCTGGAAGCCACCCGCCCGCAGACGTGGATCAGCGGGCCTAGCGCCACGAGTGATATTGAGCTTGAACGGGTTGAGGGTGTCCACGGTCCGCGCACGCTGGATGTCATCATCCTGACATAAACCAGGACGCTCCGCGGCTCCGGCGTACTTCCCCTCGACAGCGCCCGGCGGTGGTGGGAGCATGGCCCCTATGGAAACTTCGCAGCTCTTGGAAGATGCTTTTGGTCGGATTGACACAATTGTCTCTGCGGTTCTGGACGGGCTGAGCCCGGAGCGGGCGAATTGGCGGCCCGGCGGTACAGGCAATTCCATCGCGTGGCTCGTATGGCATCTAAGCCGGGCACAGGACGAGCAGATTGCCAACGTTTCGGGCCTGGAGTCTGTCTGGAGCATGGGCGGCTATGCTGAGAGTTTCGGCTTTGGGCTTGACCCTGCCGATCACGGCTATGGGCACACGTCGGCGCAGGTGGATGCGGTGCGTGTACAGTCTTTGGCTCTCTTGCAGGAGTACCACCACAACGTCCTGGCTCAGAGCCTGGATTACGTCCGGGAACTGTCCAATTTTGAGCTGGATCGGGTGGTGGACACAAGGTGGAACCCACCCGTCACGCTGGCGGTCCGCCTCGTCAGCATTGTCGATGACTGCGTACAGCACGGTGGGCAGGCGGCCTACGTCAAGGGCCTGCCCGCCACTCTCTGACGCGGATCTGCGGGGACTCTGCGCCGGAGCAAAAAACACAAAAGCGCAGCTTCCCCCGGCGTGTGTGGCTGCCAAGGGAAGCTGCGCTGTCAAAGCCGCTACGTTAGGCGACGGGCACGCCCGACTTGGCGGCCGGCGTCGTGCCATGAGCTGGTGCATGGGAGGACGCCGCACCTCCTGTGGGGATGCAGGCGGCGAGCACGGCCGAGGCCACAGCAGCGCCGATGGCCAGCAGGAATGTCACGCGGAACGCATCCATGGTGGGCAATGAGTACGGGCCAAGCTGCATGCTCATGGAGGCTAGTACCACTGTGATTACGGCGGCTGAACTGGACGTTCCGATGGCACGCATTAACGAGTTGAGGCCATTTGCTGCGGCTGTTTCGGTAATGGGCACGGCGCCCATGATCAGGGCCGGCATGGCGGCGAAGGCAAGGCCCAGGCCGGCGCTGATCACCATGGAAGCGACGATGATTTCCCATACGGCGCCGTTGAGGAACAGGGCGACGACATATCCGGCTGCGATAACGAGGGCACCCAATGTCAGGGTCACCTTCGGACCGCGGCGTGCGGAGAGCTTCGCCGAGACGGGGGAGAGCAGCATCATGACAATGCCACCCGGTGCCAGCGCCAGGCCTGCCTGGATCATGGTCAGTTCAAGCCCATAACCGGTTGCGGCCGGGGCCATCAAGAGCTGGATGAAAATCAGCGACATGCCGTACATGGCGAAGCCGATCATGATGGAGGAGAGGTTTGTCAGCAGTACTCGCGGACGCGCCGAAACCCGCAGGTCAACCAGTGCGTTGGTGGTGCGAAGCTGGTAGAAGCCCCAGACGAGCAAGACGACCACTGACGCGACAAACATGCCGATGGTTAGGGGGCTGTCCCAGCCCCATTCACTGCCCTTGGTGACAGGTACAAGCAGTGCAACCAGACCTACCGCCAGTCCGGCAGCGCCCCAGCCATCAAAACGGCCGGGTGTGAAAACAGGGGATTCGGGCAGAACAAAGGCTATGAGCAGCGTGCAGGCAAGGCCCAGCCCCGCCGCAACCCAGAAGAGTATGTGCCAGTTGGCGGTTTGGGCAATCAAGGCGGACAACGGGATACCGATGGCCCCGCCCACACCCATGGTGGCGCTCATGGTGGCGATGGCAGGCCCCACCTTTGCCGGCGGCAGCTCATCACGCATGATGCTGATACCCAACGGGATGGCTCCCATGGCCAGTCCCTGAAGTGTGCGTCCCACTACGATGATCGAGAGCGAATCACTTAGAGCACACAGCACTGAGCCAACCACCATGGCTAGCAAGCTCAGGATCAGGATTCGGCGCTTGCCGAACATGTCACCTAGACGTCCGCTGATGGGCGTCACTACAGCGCCGGCCACCAGCGTTGCTGTGATGGCCCAGGAGGCATCAGTGGCGGAGGCGTTGAGGAACTTAGGCAGCTCGGGAATCAGCGGAATGATCAACGTTTGCATGAGCGAGACAACAATGCCGCAAAACGCCAACGTTGCAACAATCATGGCCGGTGAAGGTGTGCGGGTGGAACTTTTGTTTTTACTACTGAACACTGGGCTCCCGATAAAATCAATCTTGTGTATGATGCAATAAGTATGCATCATACACAAGATTATTGAGATGAGGATTGTGCTACACGAAGAAAAGGTGCTGGAACAGCTCGAATATGAGCTGATGTTGCTGGCTCGGCATGCTCTGCGCCCGTATCACCGGCACGAGGAAGTCCTCGACCGCTCGGCCATGGTTCTCTTGAGTTGGCTGGAAAATGTTACCCCCATGACGCTCAAGGAGCTGGCCGCGGCGCTCCGGTTGGATGCCTCCACTGTGCACCGTCAGGTGGCGGCACTGCTGCGCACTGAATTGCTCGCCTATGCCCCAAATACAAGCGGCGAGGTGGCCCGCCGTGTGACGCCCACACCAGCCGGGATTGCTGCCATGAAGGCGACGCGCACTATCCATGCCCAAGGTATTGAGCGGGTTATGGAGGAGTGGCCGGTGGCGCGCCGGGCACAGTTTCTGGCCGGACTCCAGGAGTTTAACAGCGATGTTGAGCGGCTGGAAGGTAGCCCCTGGCCGCGCGGCGCCGTCACATCATGATTTTCCTTACATATTTGCTTTTTCCGGCCTAGGCTGGGCTTTACTCCACCGTCCCTGCTCTCGCCACGTAAGTAGTTGTGTGCGTGGCAGTTGCCTGTAGCGGCCGTTGGGGGTGTGTCTCGTTGCACTAGAGGGCGTCAAGTGCCGCCTTCTGAACTAACAGATAGGAAGCATATCCATGTCAGGAAACAAAGCCGTTGCCTACAAGGGACCCGGAGTGGTTGAGGTCATTGACATTGACTACCCCACATTCGAGCTCAAGGACGGGCCGGGCGTCAACCCGGCAAATGTGGGACGCAAGGTTCCCCACGGCGTCATTTTGCGCACAGTGGCCACTAACATTTGTGGTTCCGATCAGCACATGGTCAGGGGACGCACCACAGCTCCGGCTGATCTGGTCCTGGGCCACGAAATCACCGGCGAGGTCGTTGAAGTGGGCCCCGACGTCGAATTCATCAAGGTGGGCGACATCTGCTCCGTGCCCTTCAACATTGCCTGTGGCCGTTGCCGGAACTGTAAGGAGCGCAAGACCGGTATTTGTCTGAACGTCAACCCTGACCGTCCGGGCAGTGCCTACGGTTATGTGGACATGGGCGGCTGGGTAGGCGGGCAGGCCGAGTACGTTCTGGTCCCTTACGCCGACTGGAACCTTTTGAAGTTCCCGGACCGGGATCAAGCACTTGAGAAGATGCTGGATCTGACCATGCTCTCCGATATTTTTCCGACAGGGTTCCACGGTGCGGTAACGGCCGGGGTTGGGGTTGGTTCAACGGTCTACATTGCCGGTGCCGGACCCGTGGGCCTTGCCGCAGCCACCTCGGCACATTTGCTGGGTGCCGCCGTGGTCATTGTGGGAGACATGAATGCGGAGAGGTTGGCGCAGGCGCGCACATTTGGTTGCGAGACCATTGACCTATCCAATGGCGATCCGGGGTCTCAAATTGAGCAACTGCTGGGTGTTCCAGAGGTTGACTGTGCCGTAGATGCTGTTGGCTTCGAGGCGAAGGGCCACGGTCATGGGGCGGGGGAGGCTCCGGCCACCGTGCTGAACTCGCTCATGGACATCACCGCGGCAGGTGGTTCCTTGGGCATTCCGGGACTCTACGTGACAGGTGATCCTGGCGGCATCGATACGGCAGCGCAGAAGGGTGCGTTGAGTCTGAGTTTGGGCACAGGCTGGGCCAAGTCGCTGGCCTTCACTACGGGGCAGTGCCCTGTGATGAAGTACAACCGCGGCCTCATGATGGCGATCTTGCATGACAAGGTCTCCATTGCCAAGAACGTCAACGCCCAGGCGATCTCGCTCACCGATGCGCCGCGCGGCTATGCCGAGTTCGACGCCGGTGCGGCCACCAAGTATGTCCTGAACCCTAACGGGTACCTGGACTAAGTCAGGCGGTGACCGCTGGCCCGGGAAACGCGTTTCGTTGCCCGGGCCAGCTTGCATCCGGTTACTTTTCCCACGGCGCTTTGAACGGGAAGTAGTCCTCTAGGAAATCTGTGACAAGTTTCCGGCGCAATTCTGGTGTGGCATCGCCGAAGCTGCCGTCATTGAGGCACAGAAAGTCAGCATTGCGCCGGGCCAGCACGTGCGGGAGTTGGGTCAGGCCAGCCATGTTGGCGGTGTCCACATAGATACCCCTGCCATCCTTGTGCATGACCGCCCGGCCGGTCAGCAAGGCGTAGTAATGGTAGAGCGAATTCGTCACGGAAATATTATTGGCAGCCCTGAAGGTGCTGGCCGCGGTTGCCGCAAACTCGGGCTCAAATTCCTTGTTCAATTGGGTCAAGACAGACCTGCGCAAGGGGGCCGCGCTGTGTTCCAAGTGGCGGGTTGTGAAGGCGCCGAATCGATCCCATAAAAGTCTACGGTTGACCCGGGCTGAATTCTCAAAGCCGCTGCGTTCTTGGGCGCTTTCGCCCAGACCAATACGGTTGGGGGAAAGCATGAAGCGGCTGATGCCCCCTGTCGTGAAAAACAGCTCGGGTGAGAGTGGGCGAGCAAAAAACATGTCGTCATTGGAATATAGAAAATGCTCGGCCAACCCCTCGATGTGATGCAGCTGTGATTCCACGGCCATGGAGTTGTGGGTTGGCAACACGGAAGGGTCCGCGAAGTGCTCGTGGCTGCGGACCAGAGTGACTTTTGGGTGTTCAGCGAGCCATTCCGGGGCGGGAGAATCAGTGGCAATGTAGATGTGCCGGATCCACGGGGCGAACAAATGCACGGAACGTAAAGCGTATTTGAGCTCGTCCACGTGACGGAAGCGTGATGCGTGGGCATCGCCCTCACCCAGTACGGCCCCGGACTCCAATTCTCGCCGTGCCACCTGGTAATTTTCGGAGCTTCCGTCAACCCACGAAAACACCATGTCAATGTCAAAACGGATGTCGAAGGCGTGGTCAATGAACATGTTTTCTAGGGTGGGCCAGCACTTGCCATGGAGTTCCACCGTGCTGGGCCGCGCGTCACGGCGTTCAACGTTTCGGCGCGTGAGCGAGTTCTCCACGGGCAGGCCGATGTGTGTGGGTGAAAATGCCCACAGCTCAATTTGGACACCCCACGCGGCCCCGTAATACAGGCCGCCAAGGGGAGCCACCCGGGGACGGAAAAGTCTGATAATCCGTGTCTTGGGCTCCTTGGCGAGCAGGCCATCGGCAACCAAGACAGTGGATTTCCTAGTGTCAACACTGCGCGCATGGAAGGGCTCCCGGGCAAAGGCGGCAACCAGGCACTCCCGCAGCTTCTCGCGTAGGGAGGTATCGATCGCGAGGACGGGGCGTGCGTCATTGCCCCGGACCAGCAGGTATTCAATTCCGCCTTCATCCAAGGCCCGGCGAACCGCAAGGAGATCCAGAACCATTGCTTCTTGGGGCGTGAGCCCGGCAGTATTGAGCAGTGTCAGCCGGCCGCGATTTCTCACAATATCCGTGCGGGCAAGAATGGCTTCCGAGGCAGCCGACTTTTTGCTTGTCGGCTTGGTCGCGGCCGGCTTGGTCGCGGCAGCGTCATGGGCGGCTGCGTTGCGGGCTGTGGGCTGGCTGGGCAAGGCATTCTCCTGGAGGCTGGCGGGACAGGCCAACTCCGAGCCTACCGCGTTGGCACCTGCCCGATCCGGAATACATGCTCCGGATCGAGGTGGCGGGCAAGGGCGGATAATTTCTCCAGTACTGGGGCAGTGTAGTTTTGGGCGAACCCTGCTTCCCTGTGGCACAGTGCGCTGGGTACTTCGGGTTCCTCTGTGCAAAAGCCCCGCCAAATTGACGGATTTCAACCAGCACATGGGGTGAGGCGCTGTCCGGCCGCGCGAGTTCCAGCATGGCGTTGGCCGCTTCAATAGGGACCTGACAGGAGAGCTGAACGTTCGGCGGCGGAGCCTTTGCCGCCGCGCACCCCTCAGAAGAGCTCCGCATCGGAGTGTGCCGTGGCCGGTTGCCTACAAGGCGACTGGCATCCCGTTGGCGGCCCCAAATTTCAGGGCGACCATAACATCTGAGGCCTGAGCGGCCTCCACCACGGCTGCCGGTCGCGTTTGTATGGCCATGTTCCACGGAGTGGCCAACGGGCTATAGGAGGGGTGTTCTGGCTAGATCTGGGCGTGAAGTACTGCGCCGGTAGGTGGCTCAATCTTTCTGCGGACTCTTCTTGCGGTGGAAGAGCAGCGCTAGGGAGATTCCGGCCAGCCAAAAGTCCTTAGCCATAGCTGTTCCGGCAGAGGTAGGGCGGATGCCATCTTGCTCGGTCATGCCGGGAGATTTCAGATACGTGGCCACGAGCCCGCCGGAAAATCCGCCCAGTGCCAGCCCGGCCAGGCGGCTGGAGACAAACGGGGCCAGGATGAAAGCTCCCAAGGCTACCTCTGTATAGGCCAGCCGAGAGCCGAATTGCTCGGGCTTCCAGGCGGCCACTTGGGGGAATACCTGTTGTGCCGCTGATTGCAATCCGGCGGCGTGTTCGGGAGTGATCTTGAGCTTGCCAATGCCGGAGTTGAGGATGAACGCTCCAGAGACGAGTCGCAGTGCGGCATTGCTGATGCTGAATCCCATGGTTTTCTCCTGTGGTGGTGAAAGTTGGTGCTGCTGAAAGCTGTGGTGTTGATGCTTTCACCTTATGGCGGTCCATGGTTTCCTGGCTAGGGTACGTCCCGCTTCCCGGGTCTGACTCAAGAGCCAGACGTCACTTGACGTGGTGCCTCATGTCAATATGCTCGCCAAGTGAGTACTGCGTGCCTCATCTAAAGTGCTCGCGTAATGCTCATGCGGCGTGGGGTGTTTGGGAGTATGTCTTGGCCGCGGCCAGCCGGATCAGTCGCTGCTGGATCTCATTGATCTGGTTCGTGAGATCGGCCAGATCGAGGCTGGCGTAGAGCTCCTCCAAGTGGCGGCGTTGGGGTTCGAGCATGATCCCGGTGTCTTTGATCCGTTGGGCTGGGGTGCGTGGATCGTCGTAGCTGCGCACCGATTTCTCTTTACCGCTGAGGTGGTATCCGGTGACTTTCTTGGTCGGCAGGAACAGGTTCTTGCGCGCGTTCACTAGCGGCCAGAGTTCGTTAAGTAGGTGGAGTTCAACCTCGGTGTCGTAACGGTAATTGAACGCGGATCAGCGCACGATGGCACCGTTCTTTTGCTCAACAAACGGGTTGTCGTTCGAGTGGTGGGGCCGGGAGCGGGTCATGCGAATGTTGTGGGTATTGCACCACGTAGTGACTGCCTCGTTGAGGAATTCAGACCCATTGTCGGAGTGAACATGATCGATGGGGTAAGGGAATTCGTCCTGGATTTCTTCCATCGCCGCGACCACCCATTTAGCGGCTTTGTTCTTGATCGCCCGGTTGATCGTCCACCCGGTAACGGGATCAGTGACGGTCAGTGTGAACGCGTACTAACCCTTGGCACTGTTGCCACAATGAGCGACGGTATCGATTGCGACCATGCCGGGCTGCCAGTCAATGGGCGGGATCCGGGACGTGATCGGTATGACCTCGGTGTACTGATTCCGCCGCGACCGAGTCGTGGATTTCCCGTCCGGATACATCGAGAGTTTGAACGGTGCCAGCAATCGGTCGATCGTGGCCGCACTCATCGCCAGCAACTGCGCGTGGACCTCGGCGCTGTGGCGAGAGCGGACCCGCCCGAACGCGCCGGAACCCATGTGAGATTCCATGTTGGCCAGCGTCGTCCCCATGACCGCGGCCAGGTATTTCCCGCAGGGCTGGCCCCCGTCGTTTGAAGGCTCTGCCGAGCTGCCGGCGGGCATTCGCCCGAGACCACCCGATCTCAACTATCAACCGGTCAAGGATCTCACCCTTGGCCTTCTTCGAAGCCCGAGAATACTCCCCGGCTTCCTTCATCGTAATTTCCCTACGCGCAGACAACGACATCCCATAGTCCATCCCTCCAGCACACCAAAGCACCCGAACATGCACCAGAGATTTCGCGAGCACTTTAGATGAGTCTCGTCGCTTGATTGACATTTGTGATGTTTGGCACATAGTCTCTTCCGTACCGGGACAGCGCTTTCCCAGATTATATTCCGGCGAATTGAGATCAAGTTTTGTCCTCACAAAGTAGTAAGGGTTATGGCAATGCAGCTTGCGAGCGAAGTGGTAAATTCGTCAGCCGATGAGGTGAGCCGGCCGTCACCCGTTGTGCCAGCACCGCGATTGAAAAAGCCGCCGGCTGTTTTTGGCTGGCTGTTGGACCTTTGGCGGCCCGCAACCTTTGTTTTGATCCTGTTCGGTACATGGTGGGTGGTAACTGAAAACGGTTGGGTCGCACCATATATTTTGCCTAGCCCAGTGGACACCTGGACCACCATGGTGGACAACGCCGCATACTTGAGCACCCACACCTGGGTCACGGCCATTGAAACAATCATCGGTTTTGCAATTGCCGTGGTCATTGGTGAACTGGTTGCCGTCATGATGATCTACTCGAAGACCATCGAAAAAACCGCATACCCGCTAATCTTGTTCGCCCAGGTTATTCCAAAGATTGCTGTGGCACCCCTCTTCGTGGTGTGGCTGGGCTTTGGAATGGAACCGAAGATTGTCATTGCCGTCCTCATGGCGTTCTTCCCCATTGTGGTATCCGGTATGGCTGGCTTGAAATCGGTTGACCCTGAAATTTTGGAGCTCACTTCCACCATGGGAGCCAGCTCCATCAAGACGTTCCTAAAGGTGCGGTTGCCGGCTTCTTTGCCTCAGCTGTTCTCGGGTTTGAAGGTGGCCGCCACCTTGGCCGTGACGGGCGCCGTCGTTGGTGAATTTGTGGGAGCCAACGAAGGGCTCGGATATGTCATTTTGCAGGCCAACGGGAACATCGACACGGCAATGCTCTTTGCGGCGCTCATCATCATGTCGCTCATGGGGATACTTCTCTTTGCGCTGATTCAGATTGCCGAGTGGTTCCTGATCCCTTGGCACTCATCCCGGCGTATCACCGGTTCTGCTGCGACGGCTGGCTGATTGCACGTTTCCTTGACTTGGTAGGCAGTTCAAATAGCACCTTCAGTAACTCATCTTGGGAGAAAACAATGAACATTTCACGTCGCTCTGTCCTGACTACTTCCCTCGCGGCAGCGGCTGCACTGGGCCTCGCTGCTTGTGGTGGCAATGGCCCCGCCAAACCTATACCTGAAGAAGGCGGTCCAACTGCGGCCACACTGATGCTCAACTGGTACCCGTACGGGGAGCATGCGGCGCTGTACTACGGTGTGGAAAAGGGAATTTTCAAGAAGCACGGGATTGATCTAACCATCAAGGCTGGGCAGGGTTCCACGAAAACCGTCCAGGCTGCTGGCCAGGATCAAGTCGATTTCGGGTGGGCCGATACCCCCGCTCTGCTGGCTAATATAGATAAGGGTGTGAAGGTCAAGAGTATTGGCGTCTTCTTGCAAACCACTCCGTCGGCTGTTCAAGTATTTACTGACTCCGGTATCATGACACCCGCGGACCTAAAAGGTAAGACCATTGCGGTTTCGGCGGGCGACGCCCCCACTACTACCTTCCCGATCTTCCTTAAGGCTGCCGGACTAGCGGAAAGCGATGTCAAACAGCAGAACCTTGATGCCGCAGGCAAGATGGCAGCGATGCTTTCCGGCAAGGTGGATGGATTGATCGGTTTCGCTCACGACCAGGGCCCCACCATCGCGGCCAAGAGTGGCAAAGATGTGACTTATCTACGCTACGCCGACGCGGGTGTGAACTTCTTCTCCAACGGGCTGGTGGCCTCCGACGGTTTCCTGGACAAGAACCCGGACCTGGCCACGGCCATGGTGGCCGCTGTCTCAGAGTCATTCGAAGAGGCCATTAAGAACCCAGAGGAGGCAGCCAAAGCCATGGACGGCAAGGACCCGCAGATCCCGGCCCAGGAAGTGGTTCAAGAGCAGTGGAAGCAGACCATCAAATTGTTGAGTACCGCCAATACCGAAGGTAAGCGTCCAGGGGCCAATGCTGACGAAGACTGGACGTCCACTATCAAGACACTTGCGGATGCCGGATTGATCGAATCCGCTGGCGAGATCAGCAAATACTTCAACGCAGCATTCGCACCTAAGTAGGGAATTGTCATGACCGCAATGTCACCTGAGAAATCCAGCCTGCAACTGGAGCCAGTGGTTGAAATTGAGCATCTGAACGTTACGTTTTCGTCAAAGCGCGGCCACCGCGTGGTGGCTGTTGAGGACGCCTCGTTAGCCATTGGGCAGGGAGAATTCGTATCTATCGCAGGCCCGTCCGGTTGTGGAAAGTCCACCATGCTCAAGGTGGTGGCCGGGCTGACACGTGCCACTAGCGGATCGGTGCGCCTCCGTGGTTCTGATGTAACGGGACCCCGGCAGGACATTGGCTACGTATTTCAACGGGCGGCTCTCTTGGAGTGGCGAAATGTGCGCGCCAATATACTATTGCAGGCAGAAATGCGGGGTATGGACAAGGCTCATGCCAATCGGCGGGCCGATGACTTGATTGCCATGACAGGTCTAACCGGTTTTGAAAAATCACTGCCGCACGAGCTTTCGGGCGGCATGCAGCAGCGAGTTTCCTTGTGCCGGGCGTTGCTGCATGAACCGGATGTTCTCCTCATGGACGAACCATTTGGTGCACTTGATGCGCTGACACGCGAGAAGATGAATATTGAGTTGCACCGTATCTGGCGTGAAACCGGTACCACCGTCATTTTGGTGACTCACTCGGTTTCGGAAGCGGTCTACTTGGCCAACCGGGTTGTTGTCATGAGCCCGAGGCCCGGGCGGATCCAAGAGATTATTGAGGTTCCGTTCGGCAACAATAGAGACTTTGGTGAAACGTTGGCGCTGCCCGAATTTGGTGATATTTCAGCTCGAGTTCGCGATTTGCTGGGTGCCACGCACGCAGAAGACTGAAGTTGGAGAAGCGAAAAGTCCGACGGCGGTTGCCTCACTAAGATGAGACAACCGCCGTCGGACTTTTCCGTGTCTTCCCTAGCTAGGGTACGTAACGCTTCCCGTGCGCCTCCCTCTATGTGGGTCTGGTTCCTAGAGCATTCGCGGCAAGTCCGGCCACCATAGCGGTCAGGCCCAGCGTAAAAGCTGCGTCAGCGTCGTTGAAACCGCCCTGATTTCGCCGCTGGTTGACCGCGGCGGCAAAGTGAGGTGCCTGCGGGGCCAAGGATCCGGCGTCGAAAATATCAGCGGGAGCATTGACATCATAGGCGGAGCCATAAATGAATGACTCCAGCGCCACTACGGCGTCAATGATGGAATCCGAGGGCCAGCCGGCCGCAAGGAAGCCCTTCGTAACGGCCTCATACATGGTGATTGTGGCGGGTGCGTTGGTGACCGGCAGCAGTGCAATCACAGGGATCAGCGGCAAGTGCGCGGCAAAAACATTACGGTAGGAATGCGCCCAAATCTTGACGGCTTCCGCCCATGGTTCCACCCCAAAAGCAGTGACATCCACCCGGCCCATCAAGTGATCCTCCACCAGCAGCAGCACATCCTGCTTGGAGCGGACATGGTTATACAGCGCCGAGGGGGCCACATTCAGTGATTTGGCGAGCGCCGCCATGGTCAGGCCCTTGTACCCGTCAGCGCTAACCAGCTTCAGTGCAGCTTTGGTGATGCGAGCGGAACTGAGTACCGCCTGTGGTGGGCGCCCTGCCCGGCGTCGTGCATGGGTGGGTGCGCCTGCAGCTGAGCCCAAGGTCACGTCCCCTTCCGTGCGCAACGGCGCAAGATTTTTACTCCACCCTCTTTACGGGAGGCGGTGATGTCGGTTACAGTCTAATCTAAATGAACGGCATTCATTTAGTGAAGCCTGTCACGAGCAGCTTCGCAGGAGAGGGAAATATGACATCCGAGACAATCAGCATGGACCGCGACGTCGTCATCATCGGCGCAGGACCGTCAGGGCTCACCGCAGCACGCGAATTGAAAAAGGCTGGCCTGAGCGTGGCCGTTCTTGAGGCGCGGGATCGCGTGGGCGGGCGCACCTGGTCCAACACGATCGACGGCGCTTGGCTGGAAATTGGCGGTCAGTGGGTCTCCCCGGATCAGACTGCGCTGATTGGTCTACTCGACGAGCTCGGCCTGGACACCTACCCCCGCTACCGCGACGGCGACAGCGTTTACCTGGCGCCGGATGGCACCCGCACCCGCTACACCGGTGAGATGTTCCCCGTCAGCGCCGAAACCGAGGCTGCGATGAACAAGCTCATCGAGACCCTAGACGCGCTCGCTGCCGCCATGGACCCGGCCAAACCTTGGGAGCACCCGGCGGCACGCGAGCTGGACATCATCTCCTTCCACCATTGGTTGCGCAGCCAGTCCGAAAATGAGGAGGCCTGCAACAACATTGGCCTGTTCATTGCCGGCGGCATGCTCACCAAGCCCGCCCACGCCTTCTCCGCATTACAGGCCGTGCTCATGGCCGCCTCGGCAGGCTCCTTCAGCAACCTAGTTGATGACAATTTCATCCTGGACAAGCGGGTCATCGGCGGCATGCAGGGACTCTCCCTCGCCATAGCTGCCGGTTTGGGTGAGGACGTTATCTTGAACTCCCCGGCCCGCACCATCCGCTGGGAAGAGGCCGACGGCGGCTACCGCGCCACCGTGATTGCCGACGGCGCCACCGTGAGAGCCAAGCGCGTAGTCATGGCCGTCCCGCCAAACCTGTACAGCCGCGTCTCCTTCGACCCGCCGCTGCCGCGCCGCCAGCACCAGATGCACCAGCACCAGTCCCTGGGCTTCGTGATCAAGGTTCACGCCGTGTACGAAACCCCGTTCTGGCGTAAGGACGGACTCTCCGGTACCGGCTTCAGCGCTTCCTCCCTGGTTCAGGAGGTGTATGACAACACGAACCACGAGGATCCCCGCGGCACTTTGGTGGGGTTCATCTCCGATGAAAAAGCTGACTACGTCTTCACCCTCAGCGCTGAAGAACGCAAGAAGGCCATCACAGCAGCCCTCGCCGAATTCCTTGGCGATGAAGCAGCCGAGCCGGTGGTCTACTACGAATCTGATTGGGGCTCGGAGGAGTGGACCCGTGGCGCCTACGCTTCCAGCTACGATCTGGGCGGTCTGCACCGCTATGGCGCCGATCAGCTGACACCCGTTGGGCCCATCCACTGGTCCTGTTCCGACCTCGCAGCAGAGGGCTACCAGCACGTTGACGGGGCTGTGCGCATGGGCCAGGACACTGCAGCGAAGCTGATCGCAGAACTGGTGTAGCAACCGTTGGCGGGCTGGCCCCGCCCGGCATCCCCGGCACCACAATGACAATGACGTCCTGAGGAGGACCCTTTATGCGGTATGTAGTTGGATATACGGCCAACGGCCGTGGCGGCGATGCCGTCAACCTAGCGGTTGCCTTGGCCCGCCGCCAAGGGGCCGCCTTGGACCTTGTCATGGTGATGCCTGAGGATTCGCCATACAACGGTGTCTACCCGCCCGCGGCGGGCTTTGAAAACATTTTGGCTCAGCAGGTTGGTCAGTGGCTGGAGGAAGGCTTGGCCTTGATCCCCTCCGACGTTGTGGCCACGGCGCACGTGGTCCGGGGTGAATCTGAAGCTAGCGCCTTGATCGAGGCAGCCAAAGACCTCCACGCTTCGGCGCTGATCATCGGCGCCAGCAGCACAGGCCTGTTCAAACGTTTCACCGTTGGTTCGGTGGCCAGTGCCTTGCTGCACGCATCGGCCGTTCCTGTGGTTTTGGCTCCCGCCGGTTATAGCCGCACTGAGCCCATTACCCGCCTGACCTGCGCCGTTGGTTCGCGTGAGGGTGCCGAACAAGTGCTCATGGTGGGGCTCACCACGGCTAGGCGCCGCGGCTTGCCGCTGCGCCTCGTTTCCCTCGTAGCCCTTGGCAACGATGACGGCGGCACCACAGTAGAGGATGCCAGCAAGCACTTGCATGGGCTCGTCGATGCCAGTGCAGCGCTCGATGCGGACTTGTTGGCGCAACTGGACATCGAAGTTGTGGTCGGTAGCGGGCGGACCATTGAGGACGCCGTTGATGGCCTGCATTGGAAGAAGGGTGAGATCTTGATCATCGGATCCAGCCGGCTAGCACAAGGTAAGTCCATATTCCTGGGCAGCACGGCCAACCGCATCCTGCGCGCCCTGCCTGTGCCTATGATCGTGGTTCCTCGAGACTATGCGGGAACTGCGGATGATCTGCTCCAAACCAGCCAGGTTCCCGTGGTTGACCCCGCGGGGCCATCATCGGTTGCCCCCACATCGGAAGTAAAAGAGGCAGGCAAATGAGTTCTCGGGACACAGTAAGGAATGCCACGGGAGATCACGGGCTGAGCGAGAAGGGCCTCAAGGCCGGCTCGGTTGGTCTGATTGGCGCGGTAGTCATAGGTATCTCCTGCATCGCTCCGGCCTATACGCTCACCGCGGCTCTGGGCCCCACCGTTTCGGAAGTGGGGGTGCACCTACCTGCCATCTTCCTTGTAGGCTTCATCCCCATGCTCTTGGTGGCCCTTGGTTATCGGGAACTGAACAATGCCATGCCCGACGCCGGCACCTCCTTCACATGGGCATCGCGCGCCTTTGGTCCATGGCTGGGGTGGATGGGTGGCTGGGGACTGATCGCTGCCACCATCATTGTGCTCTCTAACCTGGCTGCCGTTGCGGTGGACTTCTTTTATCTAATGTTGGCGCAGATCTTCAGCAATCCGGGCCTAGCTGATCTGACCCGCATCCTGCCCTTGAACATTGCCACCACGCTGGTCTTCATTGCCGGCGCCTGCTGGATCTCATACCGGGGCATGGAAACAACCAAATCCTTCCAGTACATACTGGTGGCATTTCAGCTGCTGGTGCTGGGCTGGTTTGCGATTGCGGCCTTCGCGCACGTTGCCAATGGCACAGCCTTTGACGCCACTACCATTTCGGCCGACTGGTTCAACCCCTTCGCGGTTGAATCCTTCTCCCAATTTGCTGCGGGAGTGTCCTTGTCCATCTTCATCTTCTGGGGCTGGGACGTGACCTTGACCATGAACGAGGAGACAAAAAACCCGAAGAAAACCCCAGGGCGGGCCGCCACCGTCACGATCGTGGTGATTGTCTTGATCTACATGACGGTTTCTTTGGCTACCTTGTCCTTCGCCGGGATTGGAACAACCGGTCTGGGCGCGGGAAACCCAGAGAATCAGAACAGCATCTTTGCTGTGTTGGCAGGGCCAGTCATGGGACCCTTTGCCATCTTGATGTCACTGGCCATCTTGAGCTCATCCGCCGCATCACTGCAATCCACCTTTGTCTCCCCAGCCAGGACGCTGCTATCAATGGGACACTACCAAGCCCTACCGAAGAGCTTTGGCAAGATCAGCCCCACCTATAAGTCCCCGGGGTATGCCACGATCGTCGCCGCCATTGCTGCAGCAGCGTTCTACATCGTCACCCGGACACTGTCCGAGAATGCTCTGTGGGACACCATTACGGCCTTGGGCATGATGATCTGCTTCTACTACGGCATCACCGCGCTGGCCTGTGTCTGGTACTTCCGGGCAGAAGCTTTTCACGGTGCAAAGAATTTTGTGTTCAAGTTCCTGGCCCCACTAGTAGGCGGCGTGATCTTGCTGGTCATGTTCTTCAAGACCGCCTATGACTCCATGGATCCCGCTTACGGTTCCGGCTCCAACATTGGCGGGCTCGGCTTGGTGTTCATCCTGGGCTGTGGGGTGCTCTTGCTGGGGGTGGTGCTGATGTTCATCATGTACAAGCGCAGCCCCGAGTTCTTCAAGGGCCAAGTCCTGAGCCGGGCCAGCCAGCCCTATAACCCGTAACCGGAGCAGGGATCCCAAAAAGGACGGAGCTTGCGGGAAGGGACGGCGGTAGACCGCCGTCCCTTCCCGCAAGCTCCGTCCTTTAACGTTCCGGCGGTCAGCTCTTGGGGCGGCGGGCTTCCTCGCGCTCCTTGGCCAGCTTCGCCTCGGCGCGAGCCTTGGCGTGCACGGAGCGTTCCTCAACCAGCCACGCCGGGGGAGCCTGCAGCAGCGCGGTGATCTCCGCCGTCGTGAGTGCCTCGGTAATTTCTGAACGGTTCAGGCCACCAATGGAGATGTTCAACTTCTGCGCAATCACTGGGCGCGGGTGCGGGCCATTGCGGCGAAGCTCGGCCAGCCACTCCGGGGGAGTGTCCTGCAAAACCTTGAATTCCTCCCGGCTGATCGCGTTCTCTTGGAATTCAGCGGGAGCCGCGGGCAGGTGGATGCCCAGCTTCTTGGCCGCTGTGGCGGATTTCATGGCTTGGGGGGAAGGTTTGATGCTCATATATCAAGGGTACCGGTGCGGAGACGGTAGTTTAGTGGCAAAGCTGTGAGTTAGGGTAAACAGGTGTCTGAATCCCGCGAACTTACAGTGACCTTCATCCCGGGCGTGACCCCTGGAAAGTGGATCCACCGATGGCAGGAGCGCATGCCTGACGTGCCGCTTGTCTCAAATCCGGTTCCGGAATCCCATCAACTTGATGCCTTGCGCGCCGGCGAGGCGGACATGGCGTTTGTCCGCCTGCCCGTGGACAAGTCCGATCTGAACGTGGTGAGCATCTACAGCGAACTCTCCGTGGTGGTGGCACCTAAGGATCACCCTATCGCCGCCTTCGAAGAGCTCGACGTTGCGGATCTGGCCGACGAATACCTGCTGGCTGACCCCGATGACTTCCCGGCCTGGCGCGATATTTCCACCGAAATTGCCGCCGGAACCCGCAAGCCGTTGCCCGCCATGGGCTCCCTCGAAGAGGCCCTGGATCTGGTGGAGGCCGGGCTCGGCATCCTGATCCTGCCCATGTCCGTAGGCCGCCACTTCAGCCGTAAAACCCTACGATCACGGCTGCTGCACGGTGTGCCGGACACCAGCATTGGCCTCGCCTGGCCGCTTCTCGATCCGCCCAGCGCGGACGAGGAAATCTTCCAAGAGTTCATCGGCGTGGTGCGTGGCCGCAGTGCCAACAGCTCCCGCCAGCCCTCCGTCCTAGCCAAGCAGGATGCCGCACCGAAAAAGGGCGCCAAGTCTGCAAAAGGTACGACGCCGGCACGCAGTAATGCGGCCAAGTCCAAGTCCGGCGGTGCCAACCTGCGCGGCGGTGGCCGGCCAGGCGGCAAGGCGCGGGCCGCAAAGCGCGGTCGGCGCTAGTCCCCAACCCCTCCCACTGCTCGCAAGCTCGTAGCGGGTCCCTCGGGGCGGGGGCCCACCCAACCCCTCCCACTGCTCGCAAGCTCGTAGCGGGTCCCTCGGGGCGGGGGCCCACCCAACCCCTCCCACTGCTCGCAAGCTCGTAGCGGGTCCCTCGGGGCGGGGGCCCACCCGCCTGCTCCCCCGTCTTATGATCACGTCTTAAACTAAGGAACCCCCAGCGTTTGCCGGGGGTTCCTTAGTTGCGCTGTAAAAAAACTTCTTAGCGTGAAGCTTCGATCTGCTGCAGCTTCTGCTTGTTGACCAAGGTCTTGACCTGGGTCAGATCATTGATGACGTTATTGAGCTGCTTCTTTGAGGTGGGCCAGGTGGTGCCCTTGAAGCGGGTGGCGTCGGCGCCTTCCCAGCGAACGGACTGAGCCTTGCCGTCAAGGGTGGACATTGCCGTGGTGATCTGGTCAATGGCTGAAGCCAACTTGGAAACCAGTTCTGCCATGTCCTGGGGATCATTACCGATCATTGCCATGATGAACATCCTTTGCTAGAAAAATTTGCGGTTCTGCCGCTGTGCCTTCGCTGTTACCGGGGGTTTCCGGGGAAGCGATTACTTAGAATCTATCCCGGCTCCATCAACACCGTCGATGGGTTGGCCTACCCATGCAGACCTCCCCATGCCCTGTGGCCCGGCTGTGGACCGCCGGGGACGGGCCAGCGAATCATTGACACGCCGAAGGTGCCGTGCCATATTGACGTGAAATGGCGGAGGAAGAGCCCACGCCTGGTGTCTGCGCTCGAGGGAGAGACGGCTATGAAAGCGGCAATGTGGGAAATTGAAACTTTTGACTATCACACAGCCGGTGAACCCTTCCGGATTGTTCCTACCTTGCCCTTCTTAATTGAGGGCAGTACGGTGCAAGAACGGCGTGAATATGCCATCTCCGGTGATGCGGATAAGATCCGCAAGTTGCTGGTGAACGAGCCCCGCGGGCATGGCGATATGTACGGCGGGTTTGTGGTGCCGCCCAACGATCCGGGCGCACACTTCGGAGCCCTCTTCTGGCACCGTGAGGGATTCTCCACGGTCTGCGGCCACGGCACCATGGCGTTAGGAACCTGGGCCGTGCGCAGCGGCCTTGTCCGCGCCCCGGACGACGGCGACACTGACGTTGTGATTGATATTCCTTCGGGTCGCGTCACGGCAAGGGTGAGCATGCTTGAGGGGAAAGTTCATGAGGTGGCATTTAGGAACGTGCCTTCCTTTGTGGTGGCCAGGGACGTTGAAGCCCAGACCACGGATTTTGGGCGGCTGCGTGTGGACTTGGCCTGGAGCGGGGCACTGTACGCATCGCTGCCGGCAGCAGCAGTGGGTCTGGAGGTGACGCCGTCGAACTTGGCAAGAGTGGTTGCTGCGGGGCATCAAATAGTGGCCGGACTTGAAAGGCAGCCAGCCAGTTTCGGCCCCTTTGAAACAGGGATGGACGGTGTTTTCGGGACCATTTTTCATGAACCGGTGAAGGCGCCCGGAGCTGCTTTGAAACAACGCAATGTGAGCGTTTTTGCTGACGGTCAGGTGGCGCGCTCGCCCAGCGGATCGGGCACGGCGGCACGTGTGGCGTTGCTCAGCGATTCAGGAGAGTTGGCCGAGGGCGAGACATTGGAGAGCTATTCCATCATTGACTCGCGCTTTGCCGCACGCGTGGTGGATCGGCTCAGCGGACCGGACGGAGGGCTCGTGGTGGAGGTTAGCGGCCGGTCTTTCCCCGTAGGCGAAGGAAAATTTTCTCTCGATGCCGACGATGAGCTGGGACTGGGGTTTGTCTTGCGGTAACCCGGGGCCCGGCTGTTTGAGTGGACTGGTTGGCCCGGCTGTTTGAGCCGGCTTCGTTACAGCGTGGGGGTGGGCTCGTGGATTGGCGCAAAAGCTGGGACGATAAGCCTGTGATTGAACACAAAAGCCCTTCTTTGGACCACGCGCAACAAGCGCCTGCAATCCGGCGGAATCTGAAATTTTCTGATGTGCTGCGGGCGGGAAGCTCGCCCATGCCGCTGTGGATTGCTTTCGTCTTTGCTGTTTTCGCCACTGTCTCGGCCTTTGACGATGTACGGCTATTTTTCTTCTCCGATAAGGGATCACAGGCCCAGTGGCTGGTGATCGCCTGCACGTTCGCCTACTGGTTAGTGTGGATGTCAATGGCTTTCCGGCCACGGTTAGTCGCTGCGTTGTTTGTTCTCCAACTTGCCACCATGCTGCCACAAACAGAGTTGGGTGGGCCCCTCCTGTTGGCCTTCGGCACGCTAGCTGTAGCGGCGTACAGGGTTTCCGCGCGCTCCCTTGCAGTGATGGCGGGTAGTTTCTTGGTGTGGCAGTTTCTCTGGGCGTCTTTTGTCTCGGATTTGGGAACTGTGCAGCTGTGGGCCTATGTGCCGGTCACCCTCTTCGTGATGACACCGGGATTAGCTATCAAAGTGTTGCGGGAGCGGGCTATCCAGGTTGAGCGCACCCAAATGGCAGCTGATGAGAAGGCTGTCAGTGCTGCCTTGGAAGAACGCAGCGAACTAGCGCGCGAGCTTCATGATGTTGTCACTCATGGGCTCACCATGATCGCTGTGCAAGCCAACCTTGGCAAGTTTTCCCATGAAAGCCAGGCGAAGCAGGAGGCCCTCGATGAAATTGGGTCCATGGCCCGCAGTTCTCTAGATGATCTACGCCGGCTACTTGTGACCATTCGCATCGACGAGCGCCCTAACCAGAATTCCTCCGAGAATAATGTTGGAATAAAGCCCAGTGTTGCTTGTATTGACTTGGGGCTTAGTCTTAACGACTCACAGAAGCGGCTCAGCGGTCTGGGACGTCCCACCCGGGTGACAACCTCAGGAGATCTAGAGCGGATCCCCAACGGTCTGCGTCCCACAGTCCTGCGAATTCTTCAAGAGAGCGCCACCAACGTGCTCAAGCATTCGGGCAAGGGTGCGCACTGTGAGATCTCCTTGAATGTGGGAGAGGACAGCTTGAAGGTAGTGATCCGCAGCCGCATGACAGCAGGGACGCCGCGCTTACCTGCTTCCGGAACCGGCTTGGCGGGGCTGCGTGAACGGACTTCGCGGCTGGGCGGAAGTCTCGAGGCAGGCGCAGAGGGACGCTGGTGGAGTGTCAGTGCCGTCTTGCCGTTTAAAGGGCGCCAGACACTGGCCTAGCAGACTAACTCCGTCAGGATGACCACAAAAGGTATTTTATTGGCTCGATCGAAAAAAGTGACCATAAGGCTAATCTTGATCTTTTTGCTCTTCAAACCCTAGTCCACGGGGACAGTCATGCCCCTAAAGCATTGAAGCGCGGGTGCTCTGTGCATAACCTGAAATGTATTGGGCGGCAGTTTATCCCAGCTAATTAGGGACCTAGCCAGAGCACGTCCAACCCGCACGTTTGGAGATCATCATGAACGCACACATTTTCTCAACACGCACAAGCGCCGTAGCGCCAGCAAAGTTGATGCCGGCAGGTATCTGGCCCACAGATTCCACCACCCTTCCCACGCGCTAGAAGGTAGCTAGAGACGGGCTGGATGATTTCCCCTAGTGCCAGAGCTACGTAGACTGACACCATGAGTGTGCCGATTGATGAAGTCCAGACAATTGAGATAGTCATTGTTGACGACGAAAAATTTGTGCGGGGAGCCCTGCGAACATACCTATCCCAGACCAAGGACCTTGTGGTTGTTGCTGAGGGGGAGAACGGCGAAGATGCCATTCGTCTGGCTCGGGAGCACCGCCCCGACGTCATGCTAATTGATTTGCAGATGCCAGTCATGGACGGTGTCACCGCCATTCGCCACATTGTGGCTCAAAATCAGGAGATAGGCATTCTTGTGGTCACTGGCCACATCTCCGACATCCATCTTAAAGCGGCACTGCTGGCAGGTGCGGGCGGCTACGTGGTCAAGGACGCGGAACCCGAAAGAATCGTGGCAGCCGTGAGGGATGTACACGCGGGGGATTGCCCTATTGACCCTGCCGTTGCGCACTTACTTATTGAAGATCTCCGAGGCAGCCGTCCGGTGACCCGGGGAGACCAAAACATTGAGCTGACGGAGCGGGAAGAAGAAGTACTCAAATTGCTGTGCGATGGCCGCAGCAACAGTGAGATTGCCGCTGAGCTTTACCTCTCTGAATCGACCGTGAAATACCATCTAGTTCGATTAGGCAGGAAGTTTTCCACGCGAGACCGCCTGCAACTGGTGGTAACAGCGTTGCGTTCCGGATTGGTCAGCTAGAGAGCTCTTATTGCTCAAAAGCACTCATTTAAGGCCCCAAAAGGGGTCTTACAGCAGCGTTCTTTAAAGACTATCCAAAAGGACAGGCTTAAAGGGTGTGCTGTCCGTATCCGGGCGGAAGCTGTGGACCTAAGCTGAGAGAACTGTGGCCTCTGGTGCTACAGGCCCGCCATTGAAAGGAACACCCATGAAATCCCCCTTTACCTCCGTAGGCATCGCTGCAGTGCTCACCGCAGGACTCATCATGGCGCCGGGGCTTTCAGCTGCCCAGGCTAGCGGCCCTGATACTCAAGCCCCCATCACGTCGACGCAGTCCACCAACGTTACTGGAGGCTCGAATGCGGGCAATCCCATTTCTAGCGGGGCTGTAAGCACTTATGGCATGTTCTTCATCCCCTGCAACATCTTTTTCCTCCGCCTCTGCTAGAAGCAGCGATACAATCCAGATTGATAGCAGTGAGAGCGTCATCGGGTGAACCCGATGACGCTCTCTGCTTTAGAAACCCTGGGCTTTACGGTAGCGGCGCATCTGCTGGTGACGGCGGATCAGGCTGTCCCGGCGCGGGGTTTGCTCCGTTCCGGGTTCTTCCGCTGTCAAATCGATGTGACTCTCCCCGAACTGCCACAGCAGCAAATCATCCAATAACCGATCCGGTCCGGGGGAGTACCTGTGATCCAGCGCCTTGCGAACATTGGAAATGATCTCTGGCTGCAAGAGCGCGGCCAAGTCCACTGTCTTACCCAACCCGTGCGCGGCTACCAGCTCGGCAGCCCAGCCCCAATCATCGTCGGATTTCCTATCAACATGCGGCAGCAAGGTTTGCCAGACAGCCTTGATCCGGTTGGGGGTCAGTGAAACATTGCCCTCACCGTCCGTATCCCAGTAACTAGTGACTGTTTCATACCGGTCATGGAGCTCCGAGAACGCAGACTCAACGGTCTCCAACATGGCTGCCGTAGCCGTGAACTGGCGGTCAAAGTACGGGCTCCACGCGCGTGGATCCTGGGACTTGAAACGAATATCATGCTCAATCTCGCTCCACGCATGCGCGAAGATGGTGCGGATTTGGCATTCAAAAAAGTAACTGCCGCTGGGCTTTGTCTCTGGATCCAGGAGTGACTGATAAGCCCGCACCACATCATTTTGAATGGTGCGCAGGATCAGGTGACGGCTGGAGTAGCCATACGTTCCCGACTCAATGGAACCAATATCCTTTTCGGTATCGCCACGGCAGTCAAAAATACTGCGCTGGCGCTTGATCAGGTTGGCGGCCTGCGCGTTCTCGCCCGGCAAGGTGGTGATGACACGCACGCCCACCATATCGGTCAGGTTGCGCAACGGGTCAGGGAACTGCAAGGTGGGGGCGGCATCGGGTTCGGGCACCATCCGGGAAGCCTTCTCCCTAAACGATTCAACTGTTTTTGTGCGGCTCGTGACAAAGAGCGGCTTGTCCTCGGCTTCTGAAAGAACTTCGCGGATGAGAGATTCCAGCTCAGCGGTGACGTCCATTAGTGCCGGCCTGGTCCGTTCGAAGTCTGCCACCGAGGCGCGCACGGCCGGGCGCAGTGAATCATCGAGACGTTCCCAATTGCTACTCATTATCCGAGCTTAATCGGCATTGCGGTGCACGGGCGAACAGCGATGCCGCGTGTCAGAGAAAAATTGAGTCCAGTTGGTCGCTAGGCAGCCTGCTGCGATGAGAGCGCCAACACAGCTGGCACCGTAGTCTTGTGCCATGTTGACTGTTATTGGTGAAGCCTTGATCGATGAAGTTGTGCACGCCGGACAGGGGGCTGTTCCGCATGTGGGTGGCAGCCCCATGAACGTGGCTGTTGGGCTGGCACGGTTGGGGCACCCCGTCCAGTTCCTTGGCCGCATGGGCCAGGACGCCTACGGTGACATGGTGTCCGGCCACTTGAAAAGCAATGACGTCCTGGTGCCGTTGCTTCCCGATCAGCTGCCCACCTCCGTGGCTCGGGCGGTGTTGGATGCCAACGGCGCCGCCAGTTACGAATTTGCGCTGGACTGGACGCTGCCTGCCCTGGCAAGTTCCGGGGGTTCGGGCGAAAGCGTTGGGAGCTTCATGCTGAACGGGACCACCTTGCTGCACACTGGCTCCATTGCCACCATGCTGGCCCCCGGCGAGGACCACGTGCTGGCTGCCGTCATCAGCGCCCATCCTCACGCAACCATCTCCTACGATCCCAACTGCCGCCCCAGCATCATTGCGGATGTGGCCCACGCCCGCAGCCAGGTGAAAAAATTTGTCCAGCTAGCTGACGTCATCAAGGCCTCCGATGAGGACCTCGCCTGGCTATACCCCGGCGTTGACCCTAAGGAATCGGCCCGCAAATGGCTGGCTCACGGCGGTGCGGAAGGCCCCGCCGTCGTGGTTCTTACACAGGGTGCAGACGGGCCGTGGGCAGTGTGCGCAGCCGGTGAAGTAGCCTGCCAAGTGCCCTCCGTAGAGGTTGTGGATACGGTGGGGGCGGGGGATTCGTTTATGGCGGCACTGCTCTCTGGCCTCGTGGACAGGGAATTGGACGGCGCCCAGCGTCGAGCCGAACTTCGAGCCATCAGTAGCGGGGTCCTGGCTGACATCATTGATTATGCTGCCCGTGCAGCAGCAATCACCGTTTCCCGTGCGGGAGCCAACCCGCCACACCGCACCGAACTGCAGAATTAAGCAGAAGTAACTAGAGAGGTAACCATGTTTGACTACGATCCATACGCATTTTTGACCCCCGTGCCGAGCTTTGAGGTGCGCAGTGATTCCTTCACCGACGGGAGCGTTTTTGCCCCCGCGCAAGTCCATGCCGGCGCGCATCCGGACGGTTTGGATCTTTCACCGGCGCTGTCCTGGAGCGGGTTCCCGGCAGAAACACGCAGTTTTGTGGTGACCATGTTTGATCCCGACGCGCCCACCGCGAGCGGGTATTGGCATTGGGCAGTGGCGGACCTCCCGGTTTCCACCACCTCGCTGGCGCAAGGTGCCGGGACACCCGGATCGCCGCAGCTGCCCGCCGGAGCCCTGTGCCTGAAGAACGACGCCGGGTTCCCCGGTTACATGGGCTCGGCACCTCCTGCAGGGCATGGGGCGCACCGGTACATGGTGGTGGTGCATGCTGTGGATGTGCAGACGTTGGAGCTTTCCCCAGATACCACTGCCGCTACCCTGGGCTTCAACCTGCATTTCCATACGCTGGCCCGTGCCCGGCTCACGGGACTTTTTGAACTGTAACTACTGGGTGGGCCATAGCCGTAGCCGTAGTGCGGCCCGCACAAGTGGGACTTTGGCAGAAGTTGGATAGCCTTGAGTATGCGTTTAATTGCCAGCGATATAGACGGAACCATTCTGGGCCACGACGGTTTGATCAGCCAGCGCACCGTGGAGGCCTTTGCCGGCGCTGCCGCAGCGGGCGTTGACATTGTGTTTGTGACAGGACGTCCGCCCCGCTGGCTCGACCCCATCCGGGAACAGATCGGCCACACCGGCACAGTCATCTGCTCCAACGGCGCCGTCAGTTACGATCTCGCCACGGAAGAAGTGACGGCGTCGCACGTCCTGGACTGGGACACCGTGGCGCAGGTACGCGCCATCGTCACAGAGCTGGCGCCCGAACCGTACTTTGCACTGGAATCACTCACAGGCTTTCACGTGGAAGACGGCTTCTTTGGCAACCGGACCGCCGGCGCAGGCTTGGTGCCCGGTGCGCTCACCCCGGGCATGGCCGATGGTGGCATCATCAAGATGCTCGCCATTCTCCACAGCGGCAATGCCGACGAGTTCCTGAACCTGGTCCGCCCCGGCGTGGCCTCCCTGATGACCGTCACCCACTCGGCACCCGATATGGCCCTGCTTGAAATGGGCCCGCTGGGTGTCAACAAGGCCGTCACCTTGGCCCAGTACGCAGCAGCCCGGGGGATCGATGCCGCTGACGTTGTGGCTTTCGGTGACATGCCCAATGACATTGAAATGTTGTCCTGGGCAGGGGCCGGGTACGCCATGGCCAGTGGACATCCGGATGCGCTCGCGGCCGCAGCGTTGCAGGCGCCACGTTTTGAGCTCGACGGCGTAGCCCAAGTCATCGAGTCCCGTCTGGCCGCGCTTCGGCTGGCATGAGTGCGCGGGAACGGGCCGGGGACTGAAGCCGATGGCTAAGAATAAACCTCCGAAACCATTTTTACTCTCCGCTGGGCGGTTGGCCATTGCGCATCGAGGCTACTCCCGGGATGGTCTGGAGAATTCCTTAACGGCCTTCAAAGAGGCTCTCGATTTAGGCTTTGACTACGTTGAAACTGACATCAACACCACGGCAGACGGTGTTGCCATGGTGTTTCATGATGCAACGCTGGAGCGCACCACCGATGGTCATGGCAGCATTGCCGAGCTACCGTATGCCGAGGTGCGCAAGGCGCGCATTGCTGGCAGGGAAGTCATCGCCACGCTGGAGGAATTTGTTACGGCCCTGCCGGAGGCCAGATTCAACATTGACGTCAAGGATGCCGGCTCCGTGGGCCCGTTGATTGCGGCCATTGAAAAGCACGGGCTGCACCATAGGGTTTGCGTGGCTTCCTTCTCCGACAAGCGGCGCCGTTCGGTGTTGGCCGGGTTGAGTCAACCCGTGGCCAGCTCACCCGGACAACGTCTTCTTGTGGCATATTTTCTTCTCTCATGGTGGCTGCCGGCACCGGTTATTCGGAAATTAATGCGTGATGTGGACGTTTTGCAGATCCCTACGCACTACGGCCGTGTACCGCTTGTTACGGAGTCTGGGGTGCGCCGGGCGCACGCGCTGGGCCTGAAAGTTCATGTCTGGACCATTAATGATCCGGCAGAGATGGAACGGCTTTTTGACATGGGTGTGGACGGCATTATGACGGACAGGGCAGACCTTTTAGCCGCCGTCATGCGCCGCAGGGGCTATTGGGCGTAACGTTCGGCCATGTTAGAGACGGGTGGGAGGATGGAGACATGCGAATCCTCATTGCCCCGGACAAGTTCAAGGGGACCCTCACAGGTCCGGAAGCCGCTGCAGCCATGGCTGAAGGTGCGCTGCGGGTCTACCCCGACGCAGTAGTCACCGCCTTGCCCATAGCCGATGGCGGCGAAGGGACAGTGGAGGCTGCTGTTGCTGCTGGTTTTTCAGAGCGCCTGAACGCCGTGGTGGGGCCCATCATCAAGCCCGTTGGTGCCGTCTGGGGTTTTCACGAAGACAGCAAGGTGGCCGTCATTGAAACGGCGCAGGCCAGTGGATACCTGCTGAGCGAGCCCACAGTGGAAAACTCCCTGCGCGCTCACTCTTATGGCTGCGGACAGTTGATTGCCGCGGCACTGGATGCCGGTGCCACGGAAATCATTATTGGTTTGGGTGGTTCCGCCATGACCGACGCCGGTACGGGCGCCCTGCGTGCGCTGGGCCTGAAACTCCTAGATGGCCAAGGGAACCTGGTACCGCTGGGCGGAGGCTCACTGCTTGACGTGGTGGCGCTTGATGCCAGCGGCTTGGATCCCCGGCTGGCGGACGTGAAGGTGCGGATGGCTGTGGATGTGGACAATCCGCTCTACGGCCTCAACGGTGCCGCACACATTTTTGGCCCTCAGAAGGGAGCGGACCCGGACGCCGTGGAACTTTTGGATGCCGGGCTGCGCAACCTGGCCTCGGTGGTCAGGGAAGCCACAGGCGTTGATATTGACACACCCGGAGCGGGAGCAGCGGGCGGTTTCCCGTCAACGTTCATCGCCTACGCCGGCGCCCTGGTGGAGCGCGGATTTGACCTTGTCGCTGACCTGATCGAACTTGAAAAAGCCCTGGATGAAGCTGATCTAGTCATCACGGGCGAAGGCTCCCTGGATGAGCAGTCGTTATCAGGGAAGGGGCCCCTGGGCGTGGCTGACGCCGCCCACGCGAGGGGCATTCCCGTGGTGGTGGTGGCCGGACGCATCACCGTGACGTTCGAGCAATTGGCCAAGCACGGGGTGGTTGCAGCGGTCAGCGTAACGGATGTTGCCGGGTCCCCGGAAGCGGCATTGGCGGACGCTGCCCGGTACACCACGCGTGCCACCTCCGAAGCGCTCAACGGCATCTAAAAACCCAGCGTTGAGAATAAGGTGCGGCTAGGGGGCCTTACTCAGGGCCGGCTCTTCTTCGTGTTCCAAAGGATCGCTTGCCGTGCCGCGCCACTTCGCCAGGGCGCTCATGCCGTGGTAAATGATCAACGCGGTGGCCGTGCCCAGTGCGATGCCCTCAAAGCTGAGGGTTCCTACGGACCAGCTGAAGTTCGCAATGCCCACAATCAGTGCGACGGCGGCCGTGGTCAAGTTGATGTTGTTGGAGAAGCTGACCTTGTTCTGCACCCAAATCCGCACCCCCAGGACACCGATCATGCCGTAGAGCAGCGTCGCGGCGCCGCCCAATACGCCCACGGGGACGGTGGCGATCAGTTCACCGAACTTGGGGGAGAAGCTCAGCAGTAGCGCGGCCAGGCCGGCCACGTAGTAGGCGGCGGTGGAGTACACCTTGGTGGCCGCCATGACGCCAATGTTTTCTGCATAGGTGGTGGTACCGGAGCCGCCGCCAAAGCCGGCCAAGGTGGTGGCAACGCCGTCGGCAATAATGGCCCGCCCAGCGTACGGGTCAAGGTCCTCACCGGTCATGAGTGCCACAGACTTCACATGGCCAATGTTCTCGGCAATCAGAACCAGCACCACGGGGATGAAAAGGCCCAGGACGGCGAAGTGGAACGTGGGGGTTTGGAAATGGGGCAGGCCAATCCATGCGGCGGAGTCCATCTTGCTGAAGTCAACCTCATGGCGCAGCACGGCCACCAAGTAACCCACCACCACGCCAACCAATATGGCCAGACGGCCCAAAATACCGCGGAACAAGACGCTGACCAAGATGATGGTCAGGAGAGTGACGAGCGCCGTGATGGGCGCCTGCTCAAAGTTGCCGCGAGCCGCCGGTGCCAGATTCAAGCCGATCAGGGCAACAATAGTTCCCGTCACCGGGGCGGGCATGAGGCGGTTGATCCACTCCGCACCGAACTTTTGCACAATCAACCCCAAGAGGGCCAGTGTCACGCCGGCCACCACAACGCCTCCCAGTGCTCCGGACACGCCAAATTGCTGTTGGGAGGCCATGATGGGGGCAATGAAGGCGAAGCTTGAGCCAAGGTAACTGGGCACACGGCCCCGGGTCATGACCAGGAACAGCAAGGTGCCGATGCCGGAGAAGAACAGTGTGGTGGCAGGGGGCATGCCGGTGATCAGGGGCACCAAGAAGGTGGCGCCGAACATGGCCACCACGTGCTGTAAGCCTATGCCGATGGTGAGGGGCCAACTTAGCCGCTCATCAGGAGTGACAACCTGCCCTGGAGTGATGGACTTGCCATCGCCGTGAACGCTCCATTTTGTGCCCAGCAAACTCATCTTTTTCTCTCTGTTTGTGCCGGGCTTAAGTATCCGGTCCGCAGATAAGAATATAGGAGGCGCGGGGCTTAGGGGTGCGGGATGTGTCCCTCGTTGGCCAGAAGTACGACGCCGAGGAGATCGTTCAGTGCGTGGGCCAAGTCCGGGTGGGCTAGCTCATACCGGGATCGCCGGCCTTCTGCTACTGCAACGGCCAGGCCGCATTCACGCAGGCAGGAGAGGTGGTTGGACATTTTCTGGCGGGAAACGTCCAAGCGCTTCGCCAGGTCTGCGGGATACTGCGGTTCCCTGGCCAAGCTGATCAAGATTTCGGCCCGGGTGGGGTCGGAGAGTGCATAGCCAAAACGGGCCAGCACTGCTGCGTTGCTAATGGGCTTCATTCTCAATATCATACAGCATTTGGTGAATTCAGCGTTGACTGTACTATTAGAGCATGTCTGGTCACAATCATTCCCACTCCCATGCTGGGGCTCCCGGCGAAAGTCACCATGGCCGCATTGCTGTGGCTTTGGGGATCACGCTGGTGGTCTTTGTTGTCCAAGTGATCGGTTCCATTATCACTGGTTCGCTGGCCCTGCTTTTCGATTCAGCGCATGTGCTCACCGATGCCGGGGGGCTGGCCATGGCGCTATTGGCTGCACGGTTGATGGTGCGGCCAGCTAACAGCAGGCGCACGTGGGGCTTTGCCCGTGCCGAGGTACTGGCGGCCACAGCGCAAGCCGCGGTGCTTCTCGCCGTCGGACTTGTGGTGTTGGTGGAAGGCATTCAGAGGCTCTTTAATCCCACGGAGATTGCCTCCAAGGAAATGATTGTGTTCGGAGCCATCGGCCTCTTGGGCAACATTGTCTCCATGTTTGTGCTGATGGGCGGGCGCAACAAGAACTTCAACATGAGGGCAGCGTTCCTTGAGGTGGTCAACGATGCGCTCGGCTCGGTGGCCGTGATTGTGGCCGCGATCATCATCGCCACCACTGGCTGGATGCAGGCCGACGCCCTTGTTGCCATGCTGATTGGCGCCCTGATCCTGCCGCGCACCGTGAAGTTGCTGCTGGAGACAGTCCACGTGCTGCTGGAATCGACGCCGTCCGGGCTGGACCTGGACGAAGTCCGCGAGCACATTCTCGGCATTGACCACGTGCGCAGCGTGCACGATCTGCACGCCAGCCAGATCGCAACGGGTCTGCCCATTCTCTCGGCCCACGTGGTGGTGGACGATGAATGCTTCCATGACGGGCACGCACCTCAGATGCTCGACGCCCTGCAAAGTTGTGTAGCTGGGCACTTTGCTCTCAGCATTGAACATTCCACCTTCCAGCTGGAGACCGCGAGTCACGCAGAACACGAACTCGGCGCCCATCACTAAGAGAGACATGAAAAATGCGCCCGCCTCCCGAAAATGCGCCCCGTCTGCGGGGCGCATTTTCGGGAGGCGGGCGCGAAACTTCCGCCGAGGCTAGGAGATGACGCCGTCCACGAGCGCCTTCGCCTCTGCCTGCACCTGTGCCAAGTGCTCGGGACCCTTGAAGGATTCGGCGTAGATCTTGTAGACGTCCTCGGTGCCTGAGGGGCGGGCCGCGAACCAGGCGTTTTCGGTGGTGACCTTCAACCCGCCAATTGCCGCCCCGTTGCCGGGCGCCTCGGTCAGCTTGGCCGTGATGGTTTCCCCGGCCAAGGTGGTGGCGGAAACGTCCGCAGCGGAGAGCTTGCCCAACGCAGCTTTTTGCTCACGGGTGGCGGCCGCGTCAATGCGCGCGTACGACGGCGCCCCGAAGCGGTCTGTCAGCTCACCATAATGAACCGAGGGAGACTTGCCGGTGACGGCGGTGATTTCCGAGGCGAGCAGGGCCAGCAGGATGCCGTCCTTGTCCGTGGTCCAGACAGATCCGTCCTTCTTTACAAACGATGCGCCAGCGGACTCCTCGCCGCCAAAGACGCCCTCGCCGGAGAGTAGTCCGGGCACAAACCACTTGAAGCCGACGGGCACCTCGACGAGTTGGCGGCCAAGATCCGCAGCTACCCGGTCAATGATGGAGGAGGACACCAGTGTCTTGCCAACCCCGGCTGTTGCGGGCCACTGGGTGCGGTGCGTGTAGAGGTATTGGATGGCCACGGCCAGGTAGTGGTTCGGGTTCATGAGCCCCGCATCCGGGGTGACGATGCCATGGCGGTCGGCGTCGGCGTCGTTACCGGTGGCAATGTCATAAGGTGCCCCGGCCGCAAGCTTGTTGATCAAGGAGGCCATGGCCGACGGCGATGAGCAGTCCATGCGGATCTTCTCATCCCAGTCCAGGGTCATGAAGGCCCACTGCGGGTCCACAAGGGGGTTCACCACTGTCAGGTCCAAGTGGTGGCGCTCACCAATTTCACCCCAGTAATCAACGGAGGCGCCGCCCATGGGGTCCGCCCCGATGCGCACGCCCGCGGACCGGATGGCATCCAGATTCAGTACGGAGGGCAGATCATCCACGTAGCCGGAGAGGAAATCGAACTTCCCCGTGGTGGCCGCGGCCAGAGCCTCGGTGAAGGGCACTCGGCGCACACCGCGCAATCCGTCCTCCAGCAGCGCATTGGCACGGTTGGCGATCCAGCCTGTCGCGTCGGAATCGGCCGGGCCGCCGTGCGGGGGGTTGTACTTAAAGCCTCCGTCGCCAGGCGGATTGTGGGACGGGGTCACCACAATGCCGTCGGCCAAAGCATCAGTGCGGCCCTTGTTGTAGGAGAGGATGGCGTGCGAAACAGCAGGGGTCGGTGTGTAGCCGTGGCGTGCGTCGATCAAAACCTGTACGCCGTTGCCAGCCAACACCTCAAGGGCGGTGTTCTGTGCAGGCTCACTCAAGGCGTGGGTGTCCTTGCCCATGAACAAGGGGCCGGTGATGCCCTGGCCGGCACGGTATTCCACAATAGCTTGCGTGATAGCGGCAATATGGCCCTCGTTGAAGGATGCCTTCAACGAGCTGCCGCGGTGTCCGGAGGTGCCAAAGGCAACCCGCTGCCCCGGATCGCTGAGGTCCGGCAACAGATCGTAGTACGCATCCATCAAAGCAGTGATGTCAACAAGGTCTTGGGGAAGGGCAAGAGTGCCCGCGCGGCTAGCCATGAACACAGCATGACAGAGCCGAACCCCGTATGGCACGCGTTGCCCAGAGTGTGAACTACAAAAGGAGTGCCGTTTCTAGGGTGACGATGGCTGCTGGATTACCATGGAGGTCAATACCAGTTATAAATTTGTGCCATGGCGGGCACACATCCTGTAGGAGAAAAAAGTGTCCAACCAGCCGGATCAGCCGCAGCCATACGTGCCCCCGGGCTACTACGCCCCACCGGTTCCCCCGTACATTCCTCCGGCCCAGCAGGAACAGCCGAACTATGCGCAGCCGAACTATGCGCAACCGAACTACGCCCAGCCGGCGCAGCAGGAGCAGTACGCCCAGCCGCAGTTTCAGCAGCCGCCACAGTTCAACGCCCCCGCCTACTATCAAGGCGGCCCTGGCTACCCCGGAAATTATGGGCCCAAGGGATTGAGCGTGGCGAGCATGGTCATTGGGCTGGTCTCAATCTTCATGCTCGGCATCTTCATTGTCCCGCAAATTGTGGGCGTCATCTTAGGACACAAGGGCCTCAAGCAGGAAAGTCCCCAGGGCCGTGGATTCGCTATCACGGGTCTGGTGACAAACTACCTGGCCCTGGTGGGTTACGGCCTCATTGTTGGGCTGTGGGTGGTCCTGATGGTGGCCGTTGGTTCCTCCTCCTCATACTCCTACTAATAATCTGCCAAAGTACATGAGGCGGCACGGACCTTTTCGAGCAAAGGTCAGTGCCGCCTCATGTGCTTTAACGCAGGAGTGCTTGAGGGCTACCGGACCCCGGCCATCAACTTCTTGATGGGCTTCTTGGCCAGGAACAAGGCGGCGCCGAAGGCAATGGACACTAGACCGATCGCTAGGAAGTACGGGGTCTCATTAGCGGGGTTGTACCACTGAGCAAGCACCCCGGACATGGCCGTGCCGAGTGCGACGGAGAGGAAGAACAACGCCACCATCTGCGTCTGGAAGGCCGCCGGTGCCAGCTTGGTGGCCAGCGAGAGACCTACGGGGGAAAGCATGAGCTCGGCCACCGTGAAGAGCAGCAGGATGAACACTATGGCCAGCATCGGCACCATAGCCATGCCGGCAAACGGAATGAAGGACAGGTACGCCAGTCCCATGACAACCAGTGCCACGGAGAATTTCACGGGTGTGCCAGGCTGGCGGTCACCCCATTTGGTCCACAGCGCGGCAAACACGCCAGCCAGGATGATAATAAACACCGGGTTGATCGAGGAAACCCAGCTCGCCGGAATTTCCCAGCCGAGGATGGTTCGGTCCAGGCGCTGGTCAGAGTAGAGGGCAATCACGGTGAACTGCTGCTGGAAGAGCGACCAGAATACGGCGCTCGCCAAGAACAGCGGGATGAAGGAGAACACGCGGCTGCGCTCGAGGCCGGTGACCGTCTTGTTGGCCAGGATGACGGCAAAGTAAGCAACCGCGGCCACAATAACCACGGCAACAATGACCCACTTGAGGTTTTCTGCCGTGATGAGCTTCAAGGTCACAGCAACCACGACCAGTGCCACGCCACCGACTGCCAGGGCAATAAACTTGCCGTACTGTGCGCGGGGGAGCGGGTTCGGGATCTCGTGGGCGGATTGGGGCAGGTTCTTGCGTGTCAGACCGTACTGGAGCAGACCGAAGGCCATACCCACAGCCGCTGCGGCGAAACCAACGTGGAAGCCGTATGTGACCTGCAACCAACCTGTGGCCAGAGGGCCAATGAGTCCACCAATGTTGATGCCCATGTAGAAGATGGAGAAACCAGCATCGCGGCGGTTATCGTCCTTGGCGTAGAGGCTGCCCACTAGGGCGGTGGCGTTGGCCTTCAAACCACCGGAGCCCACGCCAATGAGAATCAAACCCAGAGCCAGGCCCGCGGCACCCGGAACCAGTGCAAGGGAGAGGTGACCGGCCATGATCATGATGGCACTGTAGAACAGCACCTTTTCCGAACCCATGAGGCGGTCAGCCACCCACGCACCGAGGATGGTGGACAGGTAAACGCCGCCACCGTACGCGCCAACAATCCCCAACGCGGTGGGCTGGTCAATACCCAGGCCGCCCTGGGTGATTGAGTAGTACATGTAGTAGGCAAGAATTCCTTGCATACCGTAGAAGGAGAACCTTTCCCACAGCTCGACGCTGAAGAGGTTCAGCAGCATCTTTGGCTGGCCAAAAAATGCGGTGTCAGGATTCTTGGGGGGAGCCGTTGCCTGATCGGCGGGGCTGTTTTGTGAGCTCACATCTTCAATTTTCGCACTCGAGACGCGTTACGTCATATTTGCAATTGTGTGCATATTAGTTAGCAGCTCCCTCCCGGGTGTTCGTTGCGCTCATAGAGGGCAGCTCGGGAGCTAGGCTTAGTTAGTATTGGCTTTTATTTTCAAGGAGAGAATCACATGTCAGACATCATGAACGTAACGGTCGCCGATCTGGGCGGGGATGCTGTGATCCTGGATGTCCGCGAAGACTACGAGTGGGAAGCCGGCCATGTGGACGGTGCCCTGCACATCCCGTTGGAGCAGTTGCCGGCCAGATTTGAGGAGCTGGACCCTGACGTTGACGTCAACGTCATTTGCCGCACTGGCGGACGATCTTTGAGGGCCACCACCTGGCTGGTGCAAAACGGTTACAGCGCCTTCAACGTCATTGGCGGCATGGGTGCCTGGTTTGAGGCAGACAAGCCCATGGTTTCCACCAACGATCAAGCCCCGCGCGTGCTCTAACTCCCTTCCCCCATCAACGACAGGCCCCCCATGACAGACGCGCCCTTTGACTCCAGCTTGCCCCTGACCTTTCTTGGGCCGGAAGGAACCTTTACCGAGGCTGCCCTGCTACAGGTTCCGGGCGCTGGTGCGATGCTACGGATCCCGTCAACCAATGCTGCGGCCGCCCTCGCCAAGGTGCGCGCCGGTGAAGCTTTTGCTGCCATGCTGCCCATTGAGAATTCCATTGAAGGCGGTGTTCCGGCCACGCTGGATGCCATCTCCAAGGGAATGGAGTTGCGGATCATTCATGAAGTAGTGGTCCCCGTCAGCTTCGTCCTGGTGGCGCCGGCCGGGGTGGAGTTGGCGAACATCAGCTCCGTGGGCACGCATCCGCATGCCTGGGCGCAGACACGGGAATGGTTTGGCGAACACCTGCCACTTGCCTCGCATGTGCCAGCAAATTCGACGGCGGCTGCCGCCCACTCGCTGCTGGAGGGTACGGATGCGTTCCAAGCTGCGGTGTGCGCTCCGCTGGTGGCAGAGCAAACGGGGCTCAACATCCTCGCCGCAGGCATTGAGGACAACATGGGCGCCGTGACCCGGTTTGTCCTGGTGGCACGTCCTGGATCTTTGCCGGAGCCCACAGGCGCTGACAGGACCACGCTGTCCATTGCCCAGCCTGATGACCACCCGGGCGCCTTGATGGCTCTGCTGGAGCAATTTGCCAGCCGCGGTGTGAACCTGAGCCGCATTGAGTCCCGGCCCACGGGACAATTTTTGGGGCACTATGTTTTCAGTGTTGATTTGGAGGGGCACATCCGTGATGCTCGCGTGGCCGATGCGCTGCGGGGCCTGCACCGGGTAACCGCTGAAATTCGTTTCCTGGGGTCCTATCCGCGCGCCGACAAACAGCCGCCATTGATTCGCCCCTACAACTCGGATACGGCCTTTGAGGACGCCGCACACTGGGTCCAGGCCCTCCGCTAGTATCTGCCACCGGCGCATCCCTTTCGGACAAGGACCGGCAAGTCTATGCTTGGCCTATCTCCACAAGATCACTTGCAGGAGATGGAAAGAAGTTGCTCCCACCAGGGAAGAGGCGCGTCAATCATGGATCAGCATGCAGAGCAAAATAATCGCCAAGACGGCACCATTGTGAACCCGGGTAAAAATACCGGCAAGGACACATCAGTTGGTGACGAGGGTGATGACGCCAACGAGTTGCGCTTCGATGAAGAGCAACGCCTCATCCAGGAACAATCGCACCGGCCCGAAACCGACTAGGCCCGAAACCGACTAGGCCCAAATCAGGCTGGTGTGCCGGCTGAACCCCCAGCGGGCTAGGCCGGGCCGTTGGGTGCAGCGACCCGGACCAGCACGGCCTTGGGCTCAACACTGACCTTGACGGCTGTCGCTGGCCCGGACGGGTCTCCATCGATCTGGGTCTCCACCGGCAGGACCGTGCGAATGGTCAGGTTCCGGGAGCGGTAAAAATTGATGACCGGCAGGTGGTTTTTGTGCTGAAACACCACTTTTCCGGCCATCGCCAGCCAGCCGAAAGCGCTGCGCGGGCTGATCACCACAACGTCCAGAACGCCGTCGTCAATTAAGGCCCCGGGCACAAAGTCAATGCCGCCCGGCAACAGGCCACAATTGGCGAACAATACCGAACGGACCTTGCGCTGTTGGGCGGGCTCATCATCGAGAGTGATGCTGATCTTCTTGCGCCGTCCGGCCAAATGACGCAGCCCAGCCTCGCTGTAGGCTAACCAGCCCACATGCTCCTTGAGCTTGGAATTGGTGTCATTCATGACATCTGCGTCCATGCCCAGACCGGCAATGACCATGAAGGAATGTTTTGAAATAGCGCCTGTGATGCCGTCCTCGAGCTCCATCAGCCCGGCATCTATGTGGCGCTGGTGGCCAAAGAGAGCTATCTGGACACACCCTGCAATATCAGTGACATCAAGGCTCAGATTGCGGGCAAGAAGATTCCCGGTGCCCAAGGGAATGATGCCAAGGGGAATCTCGGTGTGTCGCAGGGTCTGGCCCACGGCGCGTACCGTACCGTCGCCGCCGCCCACAATAACGACGTCGGCCTTGGCTTCCAGTGCCGCCGCAGCCATGGAGAAACCAGGGTCCTCCGCGGTGGTCTCCATCAAGAGGGGCTCCGGCCAGCCAGCCATGGACACCGAGCGGCTGATGAGGGTTTTCGCCGCGTCGGAACCGTTTTTGGTGGGGTTGTAGATAAAAACAACTTGCTGCTTGGCCAGATTGATTTTGTGCGGAGAATCTGCCACGGCACTGCGGGTGTGCTTTTGGGCGAGCTTGCGCACACCGAGCCAGCTGGCGCCGGAAGCAAGCACAATGATGACCACAATGAGGGCTACAAGAAGTTCGGTAGGCATGATTGTCTAACCATAGCGGTTGAAGTTGCATTGATTGGATAAGCTTAGGACGTGATCGATGTACGAGACCTCTGCGAAAATCCCGAAATTTACCGTGCCAGCCAGCGTGCCCGTGGTGCCGAACCGTCTGTGGTGGACTCCATCATCGCCGCGGAGCGCTCCCGCAAGTCCGCGATCACCTCTTTTGAGGCCCTGCGCGCCGAGCAAAATGCCTTTGGAAAGAAGGTGGCCAAGGCAAAGGGCGAAGAAAAACAAGCCCTGCTGGCCGAAGTCAAGGAGTTGGCGGTAGCCGTCAAGGCGGCCTCAGCAACAGCCGAGGCAGCCAGCGCCGAACAGGACACGCTGGTACGGAGCATGGCCAACCTTGTCACTGACGGCGTCCCCGAGGGCGGCGAAGATGACTTTGTTGTTCTCAAAACGGTGGGCACGCCGCGCGAATTCCCCGACTTCACCCCGCGTGACCACCTGGAAATTGGTGAGTTGATCGGTGCGATCGACATGGAACGTGGCGCCAAGGTCTCCGGATCCCGCTTCTACTTCCTCAAGGGTGTTGGTGCGCGCCTTGAAATGGCGCTGCTGCAGATGGCCATGGACCAGGCCATCGAAGCCGGGTTCACACCCATGATCACCCCCACCTTGGTGTTGCCCGAGACGATGGCCGGAACCGGCTTCGATGTGGAGCACGACGCCGAAATTTACCGCCTTGCCGAGGACAATCTGTACCTGGTGGGCACCTCCGAGGTGGCCCTGGCCGGCTACCATGGCAATGAGATCATCAACGTTGAACAACCCGTACGCTATGCCGGATGGTCCTCCTGCTACCGCCGTGAGGCCGGCTCGCACGGTAAGGACACCCGCGGGATCATCCGCGTGCATCAGTTCAACAAGGTGGAAATGTTTGTTTACACCACGGTTGAAAAGGCTGCCGAGGAACACCAGCGCCTGCTCGCCTGGGAAGAGGAAATGCTGGCCAAGGTGGAACTGCCTTACCGTGTCATTGACACGGCAGCCGGTGACCTGGGCATGTCCGCCGCCCGCAAGTTCGATTGTGAGGCGTGGGTTCCCACCCAGGACGCCTACCGTGAGCTGACGTCCACTTCCAACTGCACCACGTTCCAGGCGCGCCGGTTGAACATCCGTGAGCGTCAAACCGCGGACGACGGCGGTAAGGGTGGCACCCGCGCTGTTGCCACACTCAACGGCACGCTCGCTACCACGCGGTGGATTGTGGCCATTTTGGAGCATCACCAGAACGCGGATGGCTCTGTCAACGTCCCGGTGGCCCTGCGCAAGTACATGGGCGGCTTGGAAGTTTTCCCCGTCCTGTAACTGCCGGAATCTTTGCTGTAAAGAACACCGGGTAAATACTCACACTGTGCATAGGGTTGTGAGTATTTACCCGGTGTTCACGGCTTTGACAGTCACTGAGTGTGTTTTTCTCAGCCCCATCTGTTTGACTTGGGGGTATGACAATGACAGTAAATAGCGTAATTTCCGGCATCGATGACCGGAGTGAAGAAGTAACAAAGTATCTAGTAGCCCTAGATATTGACGGCACCTTGGTTGATCACGACGGGCTCATGAGCGATGGTGTGCGCGCGGCCGCTCAGGCCGTGGTCGACGCCGGGCATCACGTTATCCTCGCCACGGGCCGATCCTTGGGCGCTCTGCTGCCCATAGTGGAGGCAATAGGGATGCGCCGCGGATTTGGGGTGTGTTCCAACGGCGGGGTGAGTATCCGCCTGGACCCTGACCTTGCTAACGGGTATGAGGTCATTGAGCGGGTGACCTTTGATCCGGCCCCTGCCCTGAACGCCTTGCGGGATAAGGTGCCTGGCGCCCGGTTTGCACTAGAAGATGCCGACGGGAACTTCCTGGCAACCTCCCGTTTTCAGGATGCCAGCTTTGGTATTGAAGCCCGAGGCGTGGATTTTCAGCACTTGTTGGCGGCCAAGGCCGTCCGGGTTGTGGTCAATAGCGCCGAGGCCAGTACGGAGGATTTCGCGGCCGCCATTACGGCTGCCGGCCTGCACGGGGTCACCTATGCAATCGGCTGGAGTGCCTGGCTGGACATTGCCGCTTCCGGTGTCACCAAGGCCTCCGCTCTTGAGGTGCTGCGCTCCAGATTGGGCGTTGAACAGGGACTGACAGTGGCTGTGGGCGACGGCTCCAATGACATTGAAATGCTCCGTTGGGCGGCCCGAGGCGTGGCCATGGGCCAAGCCATCGATGAGGTCAAGGCTGTTGCTGATGAGGTCACAGCTTCCGTGTACGACGACGGTGCTGCCGCGATCTTACGCTCCCTTCTCGCCTAAGAAACAGTTCCGCCCAGTTTCGAATGGCTCGGTCACTTCCGGGCCTCCAAACGAGCACGCTCCCGCAGCATCGGCGCGTTTTTGCCCAACGCTCACTCGCCTTCTGCAGCAGGACGGTGGCTAAAGACGCCGCGGCCTGTTCAGAACCTGCCGGGATGAAACCGAAGCGCATGTCCGCGATAGTGGTTCCGGTTAGCAACAAGGCCACAATGGCGCCGATACCGCTCATGGAATCCCACAAGCCGTGCAAGAGGGCTACTGCCACGTAGGCGTAGAAGATGCTTAAGCGGAACCGGAAATGTGTGCACCCGCGGGCTGCGCCGAACAGGACAGCGCCGAGGATGGCAGTCCACAACACGTGGCCCACAGGTGTCAGGATGGCAGGTAATGCCTCAGTCTGAAGCAAGGTGATGAGGTCCAGACCCTGGGTTGTAATGACAGCGTTGAAGGCGTAGCCGGCGGATTCGAAAGCGGCAAAACCTGCGCCAACCGCGGCTCCCAGAAGAGCACCCTGGCTGGCAGATTTGGGGATGACCCGCCAGCCGATCACGATCAGGACGATGCCCTTGACCAGTTCCTCAATGAACCCCACGGACACATAGGTGAAGAGGTTGTTGGCCAGGTCCGCTTCGAGCAGGGACGCGCCGAGAACCCCGCAAATCCCGCCCACCACAAATGCCAAAATGACCCTGAGGGTTGTGGTGTTTCCTACCATGCGTTCCAACACAAAGAGGACCACACAAAACGGCACCAGAAGACTGCCCAGCAAGATCAGGGCGGGGATCAGGTTGCTGTTGAGCTTTGGCTCCGAGCGGATTGGCTGTGGTGCTCATGGTGAGAAATCCCCTTGTCCCAGGCCAACCGCCGGTGCGGCGGGGCAGGTGCCTCAAGTCTTGGCTTGTAGCATCTTCAAGTCAATACAAAGGGTTGGATCAGGGTCTCATCGCAGTTTGCAATGCCCGCGTTTGCTGCTTGTCGATGCTGGCGTGATAAGTGCTTTTGGAAGCCACGTTTGGGTCTCCTGCGCCAAGGATGGCAAAGAGAATCACTATCAGCCAGCCGGGGAAAAGTACTGTGCGCAGGAACATGAGCCAACCGCTCCGCCAGAACCCCGGTGCACTTCCGTCACGGAGTTTTACAAGTTGGGTGCCCCCAGCCAAAGTGCCCAGAGTGTGGCCGCGCAGGCACAAGAAGCCATATATCCAAGAGCTGGCAATCCAGGTGCCAACTCCAGCAACGATTGCTGTGGCCGCGCCATTTTTTCCCATGGCTAGGGCCACTATGAGAGTCAACACCATGACCACGGCAAAATCCAAGGCCCATGCGCCAATGAGTTTCCCATCACTGGCGCGGACCCCCCACGTGCCATTGCCGAATTGAGCGGTTCTTTTGGGATTCCAGGAGCCAACAGGCACAGGGGCATGGTTGTTGGACTGATGCGGAGGAAGAAAAGACACTACAGGCCCGCCTCCACAACTTCACGAATTGCTCCCACACCAGTGGCCCGGGAGATTGTTGCCAGATTCAGCATTGCCATACCGTTGTCCTCGCTGGCGCTCATGCCATGGAGCTGATCACCCTGGGTGTAGATGGTGTAGTGCCTGAAAGTGTCCGGATCCAGGCTGATGGCCGAAATGGTTGTCACGCCCCGGGTGTCTTTTAATGTGGCTTCGGCAACTTGCGCGAACCTCTCTGCCGTAAATGACAGGGGGTCGCCATCAGCGCAATCAACTTCGGCGGCATTGGCCAAGGTCATGAGACGATCGGGGAACTCGAGGCGACTGACAACTGTGAAAGTGTGTGATCCGGCACTGTCCACGACTTCTTCAAGTACCTGGTCCGCGTGCACATAGCCGTACATCCATACACGGTCACCGTCTTTGGTCAGCTCCGCTGTAACAACACGTTCGCCCAACCGCCGAAGAGTTAAAATGCCGGTGATTTCATCCGCTGCACCAAGCCCGGATGGTGCTGTCTCCCCTTCC
Organism: Arthrobacter sp. lap29; assembly: GCF_032458965.1. NCBI lineage: Bacteria > Bacillati > Actinomycetota > Actinomycetes > Micrococcales > Micrococcaceae > Arthrobacter > Arthrobacter sp. lap29. The sequence goes on along the minus strand of NZ_JAUCEK010000005.1, from coordinate 218,236 downwards.
CCTATGAGCGGGAAAGCCAATCCTTTAGACAAGAGGGAGCGTAGCGCCACATTACAGGCGAGCTCCCTTTGCTCGGTGTGCAGGTCAAGCCAGGGCAGGGCCACGGCTTGGGAGCGTTCCAGCCCGTCAAGTGCCACTATTTCTTCGTCGGTCAACATGGGCAGGCTGAAGCCCTCGCCGGTTGAATTCGCGAGCACGGACTCTGCGCACTGGATGTCCCGTTGGGTCCATTCAATGGTTTTCTCGGTGGTCATGCGAACAATCCTCCAAGGCTCTTAACGGGATTCGAGAAGAAATTCTTCGCCCCGTTCACAACATTATTGGCACCTTCAACTACGCCGCCAACGGCCTTTTTGGCCCCATCAAAGACATTACCAGCGGCGTTTGCGATCCCTCGCCCCATGGCTTGGCCCCATTTAGTGTCGGCAATCAAGTTACCAACGGCCCACCCGGCAGCGATAACTCCAGCACCTACAACAATTCCAATGCCCACAGGGTTGCTGAGCAGACCCACGGCCATGAGGAGGCTTCCGCCTCCGGCCACCACGCTCATTCCGCCGGAGATACGGTCCATGACTCCCCGTCCGCCGTCGTGGTCGGGCCAGAACATGTCGTGGATGCCGCCCCCAATGGCAAAGGGTGCGGCGGCCACGCCCGCGAACCGACCGAAGGCCTTGAGCCCGGTACCGATCTTGCCGACTATTCCATCAGCCTTGGTGAAGACGCCAAGAGCATTTTTGAAGTCGTCCCCAAACTGAGCGAAGTTGGGTAGTTTCCCCTTGAGGTCGAAAATCGTTTTGCTTGACAGTAGGCCCTTCCAGTCTTTGAGGTAAGTGAGCGCATCTTTGCCCTTTGAGAGTCCGCCAACGAGCGCCTTACCCCAATCGATCAGAGTGTTCTGTGCGTTCCAACCATTGTCCTGAGGTGCCGGAGCAACACAACTTTCCCCAGTGCCATCAATGCTGGCGGTCGAACTTGCCGTTTCCTGTTCCTGAGCATTCTTGCGCAGCATGGTGGAAACTTCCGCCAACGTGCGGGACGTGGCAGCAAGGGTGGGGCGGTGCGACGAGTTCCATGTTTGCCGGAAACGGTCGGCGTCTGGCCCTTTCCATCCGCGGGACTGGTTCACCACGTTGGAGAGCAGTTGTGCTTGCTGTGACAGGGCATGGGAGGCCTTGTCCATGGTCTTGGCGAAGTCCCGAAGGTCAGCAATGTCAGCGCCAATAAAACCGTCCATGGCTGTCCTTTCGAGACTGTGAATCCTGTGAGCTCCTTTATGGAAGCTCAAGAAGAAGAGGAATTGAACAATGGCCAGTCTATTGACAGCTCAGAGGTGCTGCCATGGGCAGAACTGTCCATGGCAGCAGGGGTGAACTTAAAAGAAAGAACCGACGGCGTGCCATAGTGGCCACGGCGGTCGAAATTTCAACCTCCCTGGACGCTATGGCACGCCGTCGGCGTGTGTCAGTCTCGGTGCTTGGCCAGCAGCGGAGAATTAGTGCTGTGTGTCTTTGTAGCGCTTGATGGAGGCGGTCAGCTCGGCTTCTGCGGCGGCGCGGTCGGCCCAGCCTTCAGCCTTGACCCACTTGCCGGGCTCCAGGTCCTTGTACCGGGTGAAGAAATGCTCGATTTCCTTGATCAGGAATTCGTCCACATCGGAAAGTTCCTGAATGTGATCAAAGCGCTTGTCATCAACAACACAGAGAACCTTGGCGTCTCCACCGGACTCGTCCGTCATGTTGAATACGGCGATGGGGCGGGCATCCACCACAACGCCTGGGTGCAGGTCAAAGTCCTGCAACAGCACTAGGGCGTCCAGAGGATCGCCGTCTTCGCCGAGGGTGTCATCGAAGAAGCCGTAGTGCGTGGGGTACGCCATGGAGGTGAACAACACGCGGTCCAGGCGCACGCGGCCGGTCTCGTGGTCAACTTCGTACTTGACGCGTGATCCGCGGGGGATCTCGATGGTGACGTCGTGCTTCATCGTTATGCTCCTCATGATGTTGTGTGTGCGGGCGAACCCAGCCCGGCACAGGATTTGAGTCTAGTATGAGGATATAGGCGCTTTTGTTGCGCTAAAAACCCGCCCGTTCTTTTTGGGCACAATATTGCCCTTTTGCTGAGGCCGCGAGCCGAAGCCACCTGCTGTGAAGGAACCGCCTATTTCATGGGACGCACGTCAAAAGCTGTGACGAGTGGCTTGCTCATTTGTGCATTGGCCGCCGTTACGGTGCCGGTGGGACTGAATCTGCTCCCTGCCTTCCTTCCTCAAGATCCGGCCGCGGTGGCCGTTGTACCCGCCGCCCAGCTGGCACCCACCAGTATCAGCACGCTGAGCGGAATTTCACCCCTCTCCGCCGAGGCTCCACTGCCTGACACGGCCAAACTCTCAGCCGAGTTGAGCCAGGCCCTGAAGTACGACGGCGCGGGCACCTTCAGCATGTATGTCAGCGATGTTTCTTCCGGGAAGGCGCTGTTCTCCCAGGATGGGCAGGTAGCGCGGACACCGGCGTCGAACTTGAAATTGTTGACAGCGGCGGCAGCCCTGGACACGCTAGGCCCCGGCACCCGTTTGCCTACCCAAGTCCTGGCCGGGGCCACGGCCAATGACATTGTGTTGCGCGGCGGCGGAGACACCATGCTTGGCGCCGGGGAAGGCGATCCGGAAGCCACCCTAGGGCATGCCGGGCTGGCCGACTTGGCGGCCGAAACCGCCACAGCCCTCGCCGCCGCGGGGGTCAAGGGCCCGGTTACCCTCAAGGTGGATGACACCTTGTTTACGGGCGCCGCGCTGAATCCCCAGTGGACGGAAGGGGACGTTGAGGCCGGTGAAATTGCCCCTATTTTCCCGCTTGCGCTGAACGTCGGGCGCTACGAACCTGGTGTGCTCAGCGGACCGCGGCCCCAGGATTCTGCTATGACGGCGGCACAGACGTTCTCCGATGCGCTCGCAGACGCCGGCGTAGCCACCACGGATTTAATTTCCCGCACCACCGGGGCTGGGGCCGGTGCTGTACTAGCCAGCGTGGACTCAGCCACTGTTGCCGAGCAAGTCCAGTACATGCTTTCTGAATCTGATAACTATGTGGCGGAAGCCCTGGGCCGGATGGTGGCCGTGAAGTTGGGCAGCGCAGCCAGCAACGCGGGCTCCGTGGCAGCTGTTCGCCAAGTGGCGGAAGCGCTGGGGCTGTCCATGGACGGTGTTCTCACCACTGACAACTGTGGCCTTGGAGTTGGCAACTTGATCAGTTCCGAGCGTTTGGTGGCACTGATATTGCTTATGCTGGCGGACCCTTCCTCTGACATTGGCCAAGCCCTGCCCGGGCTGCCCATTGCCGGGCTGAGCGGCTCACTATCGCAGCGCTTTGTCACGGCGCCTGATCTGGCTGGCGCAGGTTTGGTGCGGGCCAAGACGGGCTCACTCAATGAAGTGACCGCCCTGTCCGGTTACGTCATCAACTCCCACGGCCGGTTGTTGGCCTTCTCCATACTGGGCAATGGTTTGAGCGGCGGCGCGGGCGCCGCCCGTCCCGTAGTTGATGACGCCGCCACCATCCTGGCCCAGAGCTAACCTGACCCACGGCTAACCTGACCCACGGCTAACCGCACCCAGGTGCTCCCGCGGCCACGGACGTAGTGCACGGACCTAGCGCAGCTGTCAGTGGCCAGCGCCTTGTCAGGGAATTGTGATCTGATGGATTCATGAGCCCGCACAGCAATGACGCAGCCACACCACCTCCCACTATGGTCAATTGGGGCCTCGCGGCCAGAACAGCTGCCAATTTGGCGCCTGCCGGGCCGGCCTTATCGGGCTCGGAAATATCCGCAGCCGTGGAAAATATGCGCCTGATGGCCGAACGCTCGGTGCCCTACGTCCATGAAATCTCCCAGCTCGAAGCGGCAAGGGATCTGCGTGATTCTGAGGTTCTCATAGTCGATAGGGCCTCTTGGGCCAAGGCTAATACTCAGAGCTTTGAAGTCATGATGGACCCCGTACTACGCGCACTCGCTGCCAAGGCAGCCGAATCGTCCAAGGCGGGCAACACCGGCGGATCCGCACTGAGCGCCACTGTTACGGGTGCCCAGTTGGGTGGCGCCCTGGCGTTCCTTTCCAGCAAAGTTTTGGGCCAGTACGATCCCTTTGCCGCGTTGGCGCCCTCCGCCTCGCCCAAACAGCAGGCCTCGGGTGGGCGGCTTTTGCTGGTGGCGCCAAACATCATCACGGTTGAGCGTGAGATGAAAGTTGACCCTGCCGATTTCAGGCTCTGGGTCTGCCTGCACGAGCAGACCCACCGGGTCCAATTCGCTGCTGCGCCGTGGCTGCGCCACCACATGCTCGGTGAGATTGAGAAGCTCGGGGCTCTGTTGGTGGGTGACTCCGAGAACTTTGGTGAGCGCCTTCTGGAATCTGCCAAATCACTGGGCAGCAAGAAGGAGAAGGCGGCGGCTCCCGCTGGTGAAGCTCACCGCGGCAGTGTCCTTGACCTGATCCAGAACCCTGATCAAAAGGCGGCACTCTCGCATTTAACCGCGGTCATGAGCTTGTTGGAAGGGCACGCCAACGTGGTCATGGACGGTGTTGACCAAAGTATTGTCCCCACAGTTCGCACCATTCGCCAGCGCTTCAACAGCCGCAGCAAGGACCGCGGTGTGATTGAAAAGTTCATCCGCAATCTGATGGGCCTAGACGCCAAAATGCGTCAGTACAGCGATGGTGCCAAATTTGTTCGCGACGCCGTTGGCGTTGTCGGCATGGAGGGATTCAATAACGTGTGGACCCAAGTGGAAAATCTGCCCACGGAGGAAGAAATTCACAACGCCCGCCTCTGGGTTGAACGGATGGGGCTCTAATGACGGCGCAGGGCACCTCCCGAGGCCGGCTCGATCCGACCGTGGGCAAGGCCCGGGCCATGGTGGGCGGTCTGCTCGGGTTGAAAACCACCGGTAAGAACCGCCCAGTCCAGAATCCGCCACTGATCCTGGTGGGCTGTAGCGGCGGCCCCGACTCTCTGGCGCTGGCCGCCGTGTGTGCGTTTTTTGCCACGCGTGGCGAGGTGCGGGTGGGGGCCGTGGTGGTTGACCACCAGATGCAAGAAGGCAGTGCCGAGGTTGCTCAAGCCACCGCCGGGCAGTTGCGCGGGCTTGGCCTGGACCCGGTTGTGGTGCGGACCGTGGACCTAGAGCACGACGGCGCGGGCCCTGAAGCAGCTGCTCGCGCTGCCCGTTTTGGGGCACTTGAGGCGACAGCACACCAGCTGGGCGCCGATCAGGTACTTTTGGGTCACACCCTAGATGATCAGGCGGAATCCGTTTTGCTGGGGCTGGCCCGTGGCTCCGGAACCCGCTCCCTGGCCGGCATGCGTGAACGCCGCGGCATGTATGTCCGCCCCTTTTTAGGGTTGCGTCGCGATGAGACATTGGCCATATGTCAGGCCCTGGGCCTGACCCCGTGGCACGACCCCGCCAACCAAGACCCCGCCTATCTGCGAGTCCGCGTACGCAACACGGTGCTCCCGTTCCTCGGTGCCGAACTTGGCCCTGGTGTGGCGGCGTCGCTGGCACGCTCGGCTACCATTTTGGGTTACGACGCTGACTTCCTTGATGAACTTGCCGCAGCAGAATATGTCACCTTGGCGCAACGCAGCACCGAATCAGGCACGGAATTCCCACAGATTGCACTGAGCGAGAACGGCCTCAGGGGACTGCCTGCGGCCCTACGGATGAGAGTGTTGGCGCTGGCCGCCGTCGAACTTGGAGGGGTGCAGCCCAGCCTTGAACGGCTGGCTGCCGCCGAAACACTGTTAGCCCGGAGCGGATCGGCCGGACCGGTGCAACTGGCCGGAAAAGTCAGTGCCTGGCGAATTTCCCGCAAGCACAGTGTTCCCCACGAAGGCGCCAGCTATGGGAAGCTTGTTCTTAAGCGCAGCAGTTGAGCGCAACACGCACCAAGAAACAGCCTAAAAACCAGTACCAATCCTTCACAAACAGGAGTCATGGGTGGATTCACAAGACGTCCAAGCCGATCTCAAGCACGTTCTTTTTACCAAAGAACAAATCCAAACACGCGTAACCGAACTGGCCGCGCAGATTGATGCCGATTACCAGGGCCGTGATGTCCTGTTGGTGGGAGTTCTCAAGGGCGCTGTCATGATCATGGCTGATCTGTCCCGCGCCCTGCACAGCCACGTCACCATGGACTGGATGGCTGTTTCCTCCTACGGTTCCGGCACCCAGTCCTCCGGCGTTGTCCGGATCCTGAAGGACCTGGAAACCGACCTCATGGGCAAGCATGTGCTCATTGTTGAAGACATCATTGACTCGGGTCTGACCCTGTCATGGCTGCGCGCCAACCTGATGTCGCGCGGACCGGCTTCGGTGGAAATCTGCACCCTGCTGCGCAAGCCTGCCGCAGCCAAGGTTGAGATTGACGTCAAGTATGTGGGTTACGAGATCCCCAATGAATTTGTTGTGGGCTACGGTCTGGACTTTGCTGAAAAGTACCGCAACCTGGACTTCATCGGCACCCTCTCACCGCACATTTACGAATAAAGTGCACTGTGGCGCGCCCGTTCCCTCTATGGAAGCGGGCGCGCAACCTTTTAAGCGTTGTCGCGCCGTGACGGGCCCTGCCGCTCTAATGATGAGCACGCGAAGCACCTGCAGCGGCGTCATTGTGAAGGCTGTGCCATGGCAGCAGTCAACCAGGCGCATAAGCTCAGGGCGGCACACTCAGATAGTGGCTTTTACTCCTCGAGAGTCAATAAGCGATCCTGGAGCGAGCAACAATTGCAGAATTGCCGAATTCGTTATGCCCTCAGGGAACTAAAGGGCGATCCTGTGCGTGTAGCAAGACGAACGGTGTAAAGCTATTAGTCGGGGACGTGCCGGTAGCGTCCTGTACGAGTATGAATTGGTTGAGCGGAAGGGACGAGGCCTGGCCTCGAACACATGAAAGTCAAAAAACTCTTCAAGGGTCCATTTATCTGGATCATTGTGGTTGTTGTGCTCATTGGAGCCGGCCTATTTACGTTGACCGGCACAAGCCAAAGCCGCATTGGAACTTCAGATGGCCTGAGCCTGCTCAAAAATGACAAGGTTGCCTCAGCTAAGATCTTTGGTTCCGAAGGCCGAGTGGACATGATCCTCAAGGACAACTATGTCAATGCCGACGGCAAGGACCAGGGCAAAAACGTCCAGTTCTTCTACGGCAACTACCGCGCAACCACCCTGCCGGAGGTCATTGATAACGCCAAGCTGGCGAAGTTTGATGACCAGCCTGCGTCCAATAACTTTTGGTCGAGCATCTTCTCCCTCCTCATCCCGTTCGTCCTGATCGGTTTGATCTTCTGGTTCCTGTTCTCCCGCATGCAAGGCGGCGGCAACAAGGTCATGCAGTTCGGCAAGTCCAAGGCCAAGCTGCTCACCAAGGACCACCCGCAGGTGACCTTCAATGATGTTGCCGGTGCTGATGAAGCCGTTGAGGAACTCCACGAGATCAAAGACTTTTTGCAAAACCCCGACAAGTTCACCGCTGTGGGTGCCAAGATCCCCAAGGGCGTGCTGCTGTACGGCCCTCCCGGTACCGGCAAGACCCTGCTGGCCCGCGCCGTTGCAGGCGAAGCCAATGTGCCGTTCTACTCCATTTCAGGGTCTGACTTTGTTGAAATGTTCGTTGGCGTGGGTGCTTCCCGAGTCCGCGACCTCTTTGAGCAGGCCAAGGCCAACTCCCCGGCCATCATCTTTGTTGACGAGATCGACGCCGTTGGCCGTCACCGTGGTGCCGGCATTGGTGGCGGTAATGACGAACGCGAGCAGACCCTCAACCAGCTGCTGGTGGAAATGGACGGCTTTGACGTCAAAACCAACGTCATCTTGATCGCCGCGACCAACCGTCCCGACGTCCTGGACCCCGCGTTGCTGCGTCCGGGCCGTTTTGACCGTCAAATCCCCGTGGAGGCTCCGGACCGTTTGGGCCGTGAACAGATCCTGCGGGTGCACGCCAAGGGCAAGCCCATGGCTCCCGGTGTTGACCTGAACGCCGTTGCTAAGAAGACTCCCGGTTACACGGGTGCCGATCTGGCCAATGTGCTCAACGAGGCTGCCCTGTTGACAGCCCGCTCCAACGCCCAGCTGATCGATGACAGGGCCCTGGACGAGTCAATTGACCGCGTCATGGCAGGCCCGCAGAAGCGCACCCGCGTCATGAAGGAACTGGAGCGCAAGATCACCGCGTACCACGAGGGTGGACACGCGTTGGTTGCCGCAGCCATGCACAACACGGCTCCGGTCACAAAGATCACCATTCTTCCGCGCGGCCGCGCCCTGGGTTACACCATGGTGGTTCCGGAGGATGACAAGTACTCAATCACCCGCAATGAACTGCTGGACCAGATGGCCTACGCCATGGGTGGCCGTGTTGCTGAGGAGATCGTTTTCCACGATCCGTCCACTGGTGCATCAAATGATATTGAAAAGGCCACCGGAACTGCGCGCGCCATGGTCACGCAGTACGGCATGAGCGAGCGCATTGGTGCCGTGAAGTTGGGTACGGCGGCCGGCGAACCGTTCTTGGGTGGTTCGGCAGGCCATGACAGGGACTACTCCGAAGCGGTTGCTTCCATGGTTGACGAGGAAGTCCGCAAGCTCATCGACCAGGCTCACGATGACGCGTACGAGGCTTTGATCATGAACCGTGACATCTTGGACCGGTTGGCGCTGGAACTGCTGGAACGTGAAACGCTGAACCAGGCCGAGATTGCAAAGATCTTCATTGATCTGCGCAAGCCCGCCCAGCGTCGGGTCTGGCTGTCTAAAGAATCCCGCCCGGTCTCGGACCTGCCCCCTGTCATCACTGAAAAGGAACGCCGCGAAGCCGCAGCCGCGGGTGAGCCGAACCCTGAAACGCTCTCCCCTGAGGATCAGATCGCCAAGGCACAGCTCAGTGGAGAACTCGACGCACCCGGTAACTCTCCTGGCATCGATCTGGGCAAGGGTGACGCCCCTCAGCTCCCAGGCCAGCCCTAATCCCGGTAAGATCACATCCGTGACTGAATACGAGGATGAATACAAGGTGGACTTGCCGCGCATTGAGGCTGCTGTGCGGGAAATTCTTCTGGCCATTGGTGAAGATCCGGAGCGTAGCGGTCTGCTGGAAACACCCAAACGTGTTGCCAAGGCTTATGGTGAAGTTTTTGCCGGCATACACCAGGACCCCGCAGCAGTTTTGGGCGTGACCTTTGACATCTCCCACGAGGAAATGGTGCTGGTTAAGGACATCCCGTTCTATTCAACCTGTGAGCACCATCTAGTGCCGTTCCACGGCAGTGCCCACGTAGGTTACATCCCGTCGTCGGACGGGCGAGTGACGGGATTGAGCAAGCTGGCACGGTTGGTGGATATTTATGCCAAGCGTCCACAGGTGCAAGAACGCCTCACCAGCCAGATTGCGGATGCCCTGATTGAGCATCTTAAACCTCGTGGCGCCATTGTCGTCATTGAATGTGAACATATGTGCATGTCCATGCGTGGCGTGCGTAAACCAGGGGCCAAGACAGTCACAAGCGCTGTCCGCGGCTTGCTTCACGAACCCGCAACCCGGGCTGAAGCCATGTCCCTGATTCTCGGAAGGTAAAACTAAACACCATGGATTCCCTCGCTGCTGCGCCCGGAACGGGCCCGGCCACCTCGCCTCTGCCCGTTCTGCGGGCCCGTAAGTCGCTGGCAACTTTTGCCGCTCTGCCCACAGACCGTGCCGTGGTGATGGGTATCTTGAACTGCACCCCGGACTCCTTCAGTGACGGCGGTGACTATGACTCCACCGAGACCGCGATCGCCCATGGGCTGCGCATGTTTTATGGGGGAGCGGACATCATCGACGTGGGCGGTGAATCCACGCGCCCCGGTGCAGTGGAAGTCTCAGCGGCCCAAGAGCAGGAGCGCATCCTGCATGTCATTGGCACCTTGGCCAAGGCCGGTGCACTGGTGAGCGTGGATACCCGCCACGCCTCTACCGCAGCGCTGGCGCTGGATGCCGGGGCAGGGATGATCAATGATATCTCTGGCACCAACGTACATGAGGACATGATCGCGCTGATCGCCGAACGCCAAGTCCCGTACGTTTTGATGCACAGCCGCGGGGACTCACGCCACATGGATTCACTTACGCAGTACACGGATGTTGTGCAGGACGTGGTGGCCGAACTCGGCGAGATTCGTGAGCGTTTCTACGCCGCCGGAGTCAAGGCAGAAAATCTGATCCTTGACCCGGGCATTGGCTTCTCCAAAAATGCCGAACAAAATTGGGAACTGCTGGCAAACCTTGACCGGGTGACGGCGTTGGGCAACAAGGTGCTGGTGGGTACCTCGCGGAAGCGTTTCCTTGGATCGCTCTTGACCAGTGCGGGCAAGGCCGCTGCCCCGAAAGAACGCGACGACGCCACCTCAGCCACTACGGCCTTGGCCGGTACGCAGGGCATCTGGGGCGTTAGGGTGCACGACGTCGGCGCCAGCCTTGACGCTGCAAAGGTAGCCGCACGGCTCCTGCAGGGGAAGAAAAGGCGTGAAGAGCGTCTTGCAGCCGCCGGTGCAGCACAGTGAGCGTGCTTGACACGATCCGCTTGACGAGAGTTACGGCCATTGGGTACCACGGTGTTTTTGAGCATGAGAAAAGGGACGGGCAACCGTTCATCACCGACGCCGTCCTGCACATGGATGTGGGTGCGGCCGCTGCCACGGATGACTTGTCCAAGACGGCAGATTATGGCGCCGTGGCAGAAGCCATCGTGGCTGTAGTGACAGGTGAGGCCTTTGACCTGATTGAAACGCTGAGTGTGTGCTTGGCCGAGAAGATTTTGGCTGACTTTCCCGTGGTTCAGGCTGTTGAAGTGACAGTTCACAAGCCCAAGGCCCCCATCCAGGTGCCGTTTGGGGATGTCAGCATCACTGTTTTCCGTACCCGTGAATCGGTGCAGCCCGCCACCACGGCCGTGGAGAGCTCATGAGCGCCACCCGTGTGCTGACCCGGGCCATTTTGGCTCTTGGCAGCAACCTCGGTGAACGCGAAGGTACTTTGCAAAGCGCCGTGGGTGATCTTGTGGACCGCCCCGAAGTGCGGCTGCAAAACGTTTCTCCCGTGGTGTCCACGAAGCCTGTTGGCGGGCCGGCCGGGCAGCCGGACTTCCTGAACATGGTTATTGCCGTGGAGACAACGCTGACCTCCCGGGAACTTTTGGCACACTGCCAGGCTGTGGAAAGCCTTCATCACCGCACCCGTGAGGTGCGTTGGGGCGCCCGCACTCTAGACGTTGACATCATCATTTACGGGGACGAGCAAAGCTCAGACCCGGTGCTGACGCTGCCGCACCCGCGTGCGGGCGAAAGAGCGTTTGTGCTCTACCCCTGGTCACTCATGGACCCCAACGCCACCCTAGTGGGCGAATCTGTGGCGCAACTGGCCCAGTCCGCTCCTGACATGGCAGGGATTTTCCATGTGCCAGATGAACCCGCAGCACTGGCACCTTAGCAGTTTCCCTAAGGCTACGAATTCCCAACGGCCCAAAAACCAGTACGGTTAAATAAGTAGTCACCAATGAAGCGATGAGGCAACAATGAGAAGCACGATGCGGACTATCAGGCCCGCGTGGTTGGTAGGCGTAGCTATTGTTTTGGCTGTCCTTGCCTGGGTGGGTACGGAACTTACGTCCCGGGCCAGCCTGGCCCTTCCTGTGCTGCCGCTGAGCTCGCTGATCACCATGGGCTTGATATCCGTGGTCTGCCTCATTCTGGGCCTGAAGGTGCGCCGTTGGCGTGACGGCAAGCGGGAAAAAGCACTCGATCCGTTGTTGGCTGCCCGGACAGTGATCTTGGCGCAGGCCTGCGCCTATGCTGGTGCCGTACTTTTCGGCTGGCATGCCGGCATCCTCATCAACCAGCTGCCAACTATTGCCATGCGCAGCGATCTTTCGATTATCTGGGTCATGGTGGCCCACTTGGCCGGCGGGCTCGTCATGGTGGCCATCGGTGTGATGGTGGAGCGTTTTTGCAAGGTGCCGCCGGAAGACAACGAACCCGGCACCACCACCCGGCCCAAGCGTGAAGCACAGGGGGAGGAAGGGTTTGCCTAAATCTCAGAGCCACTCAATTGATCCTGAGGGCGTGGTTTTTCTTCCTGTCTCCGGGAAACTCGTAATTGCCCGTTTCATCACCGCGGTAATCGGGGCTTTGCTAGTCCTGGCCATCACGGCCGTACCGCTGATCCTGCACCGCAGCGGAGTTTGGGCCGGTTATCCGGCCTGGTTGGCGTGGCTGGCTCCGATCATTGTGGTGGTGATTCTTCTCTGGGAAATGATTCTTATTCCACGCCAGGTGCGGGCCATCGGCTATGCCGAACGGGACGATGATCTGCTTATCCGTGGCGGGATCATGTTCCGCCGGGTCATGGTGGTTCCCTACGGGCGCATGCAATATGTGGATGTCACCATGGGGCCCTTGGAACGCATGCTGGGTTTGAGCACCATTCATTTGCATACGGCCTCGCCCGGGACCAATGCGCTCCTCAACGGGCTGCCGGCAGCCGAGGCCGGGCGCCTGAGAGAACAGTTATCGGCCCGCGGTGAGGCGAAACTGGCCGGCTTGTGAGCGAACAATTCTTCCAAGAGCAGCCCTTTCGTACGGACGCGCCGGAGCAATGGCATCGGGTTCATCCCGTCTCACCCTTGGTCCGCGGCTGGGTGGCAGTTGTTGCCGTCATGTTTGTCTTTGGCCGAAACTCGCTGGACTCGATATTTTCCGGCGACGGGATTGAAGGTGCCTTGCCCACTCCTGGCGGCATGGCGTTTTTGATCATGGTGCTTGTGGTGGCTGCCTCTGCTGTGATCTTTGGCCTGGCGTTCTTCTTATCCTGGCGTTTTACCCGCTACCAGGTCACCGATGATCACGTGCACATCAACTCCGGTGTGGTGTTCCGTCAGCAGCGCCGAGCCCGCATTGACAGGGTGCAGGCTATTGATGTGGTCCAACCCCTGCTGGCGCGGGCCTTTGGCTTGGCGGAGCTGAAATTTGATGTGGCCGACGGCGGGAAGTCGGCCATGCGCTTGTCCTTCCTTAAGCTGGCGGAGGCCAAGCGGCTCCGGGCCGCGATTCTGGCCCGTGCGGCAGGCCTGTCCGTTGACCCTCTGGCACCGACCGAGGTGGCGGAGGCGCCGGAAAGTCACGTTCTAGCCCTGAAACCGACCAGAATTATTGGCGCCGCCGTGTTCAGCGGGACCACGGTTACCGCCCTGCTGGTGGTGGGTGCCGTGGTGGTAGCTACTGTGTGGAGCGGTGAGCTCGGTATTTTAGTTGCTGCCGTGCCCTTGTTCATTGGGTTGGCAGCCTCTTACTGGAAAGCCATCACAGGTGACTTTAACTTCCGGATTGCACTCTCACCTGATGGCATCCGCCTGCACTACGGCCTGTTGGAAACGAGAGCTCAGACCATTCCGCCGGGCCGGATCCAAGCGGTTGGTATTAGCCAGGGGCCCATGTGGCGCCCCTTTGGCTGGTACAAGGTTCATGTGAACGTGGCCGGTTATGGGGCCGATTCCTCGGATCATGGCTCACGGACCGTCATGCTCCCGGCCGGAACATTAGCCGAAGTCATGGCCGTGCTGGGACTGGTATTTCCGGACCCCGGCGTGGAAAATCCCTTCGAGGTGTTTACCGCAGGGCTCAAGGGCCCCGGTAATAGGGAGGGCTTTGTGCATTCCCCGCCCTCCGCCCGCTGGCTCGATCCCTTTGCCTGGCGTTATAACGCTTTCCGGGCCACCCAAACGGCCCTGTTGTGCCGCCATGGCAGGATCGTCCGGCGTTTGCAGGTGGTGCCGCATGAGCGGACCCAATCCCTCGGTCTGCACCAAGGCCCGCTCATGGCGGTGTTGGGCCTGGCCAGCTTCGAACTGCATTCCACTGTTGGCCCCATCAGGCCTTTGGTCCGTCACATGTCAGTTGCCAACTCATTGGCACTCTTTAATGAACAAGCCGCCCGCGCGGCAACCGCACGCCGGATCCACCGTGACGAGAAATGGCTCGCATCCGCGGCACCACAAGAACTCCCTGAGGAGACGGAAAATGGCGATTAAGCCTGGCAGGCTTGGCATTGGAATCATTGGAGCTGGCAAGGTCGGAGCAGTCCTTGGGGCGGCGCTGCGCGGTGCCGGGCACGCTGTTGTGGGTGTTTCTGCGGTGTCAGAGGAATCCCGTGAGCGGGCGGAACTGCTGCTGCCAGGAGTCCCGGTCCTTGACGTGGCTGACATTGTGGAACGCTCGGAACTGGTGCTGTTGGCTGTTCCGGATGATGCCCTGAGCGATCTTGTTGCGGGGCTGGGCGCCGTGGGGGCATGGCAGGGCGGGCAGTTGGTGGCGCACACCTCGGGACGTTTCGGTACGGCGGTGCTGGCCCCTGTCAAGGCGGCCGGTGGGATTCCCCTGGCTCTGCATCCGGCCATGACCTTCACCGGCATGAGCCTAGACCTTACGCGGCTGGTTGATTGCAGCTTCGGAGTGAGCGCCGAGCCCGCCATGCTGCCCATCGCCCAAGCACTGGTGGTGGAGATGGGGGCGGAACCGGTGGTTATTGCCGAGGCTGACCGTGTCCTTTACCACGCGGCACTGGCGCATTCGGCGAACCACATGGTCACTCTCGTGGCCCAGGCGGGGCAGATATTGGCTGATATTGGCGTGGAGTCAAGTGGCCAGGTGCTGGGTCCCTTGCTGCGTGCAGCCTTGGAGAATGCACTGACCACGGGGGAAGCGGCACTGACCGGTCCGGTGGCGCGCGGGGATGCCGGAACCGTGGCGGCCCACGCGTCCGCCTTACGCGAGTACGCGCTGGACACTTCTTCCGCTGACGTCCTTGACGCGTACCTGGCCATGTCTGCCAGCACGGCTGCCCGGGCGGCCAAGCGCCGGATGCTTTCCGCGGAGGCGTATCTTGGTATCCAGGCGGCGTTGATGCCCGACGACGAAGCTGACACGGGCGTAGCCGGAAGCTAGGTTCCTCTCACCTGGGTGACGGGTGGTGCGGCAGTTGTAAGAAGCGTTGATGAGAGAAGACCATGAGCATTGAACTTGTAAGGACCATTGCCGAGCTGAAGGCCAAAACGTCCGCGCTGCTAGTGTCCAGGGCCGGGGCCGGAGGCGGCGAGGTAGGTTCTGGGGCGCGGGCAGTCGGTACCCTGGCCCTGGTGCCCACCATGGGTGCCCTGCACCATGGCCACGCCCAGCTGGCGGCGGCCGCGGTGGCGGAGAACTCCGTGGTGGTGGCCAGTGTGTTTGTGAACCCACTGCAATTTGGTGACGCCACCGATCTGGCCCGCTACCCGCGCACCACCGATGCCGATCTGGCGCTGCTGGAAAAGGTGGGCGTTGATTTCATGTTCGCCCCAACCGTGGAGCAAATGTACCCCACGGGGGAGCCGATGGTGCGGATCACGGCCGGGAAGCTGGGGAACATGTACGAGGGCGCCTCACGCCCCGGACATTTTGACGGCGCGTTGACGGTAGTCGCCAAACTATTGCACGTGGGCATGCCCGGGCGTGGATTGGCGGCCCCTGATGCTGCCGGGCGTCTACCGTACCGGGCCTATTTTGGGCAGAAGGACGCCCAGCAGCTCACCTTGGTGCGCAAGATGGTGGCTGATTTGAACTTCCCGGTAGAGATTGTTCCCGTCCCCACCGTGCGTGATGCGGACGGGCTGGCCTCTTCGAGCAGGAACCGTTTCCTCTCGGAGCAGGAGCGTGAATCCGCCCTGGTACTCTTCCGTGCCTTGGCGTTCCTGAAGCGCCGGGCCGATGCCCATGAACCACTGGACATTGATTCCGCCGTGGATTTAGTGCGTAGCGCCCCAGGCGTTGACCTGGACTACTTGGAAGTAGTAGATCCGGCCACGCTGGAAGTTCGCGGCGAAAACTGCCAGGACACGCCGTTCACCGGCGAGGCTCTGGTGCTGATCGCTGCCAAGGTGGGCCCGGTTCGGCTCATAGATAACATGCCCTTGGGCTGACGCCGCCACCCTCACGCGGCAACCGGAACTGTGCGCAGAGCAGAATGGAAAGCCCCGGCCAGAGTATGGTCGGGGCTTTCTTAGAGCAAATTGCTGGTGCGCATCACTGGAGGATGGCGTCTACTTCTGTGCCTGAGGGGTAGGCCGTCTGGGTGCCCTTCTTGGTAGCAGCCAATGCCGCCGCAACAGAGGCGTAGCGGGCAGCCTCCACAAGGGTGCTGCCAGCTGCGAGTCGGGCGGCAACGGCGCCTGTGAAAGCATCACCGGCTCCAGTGGTGTCCACGGCGTCAACGGCTGTCGGGGCTATGCGCACTACTGGATTATCTATGTTGTGTGCGTCCAGCACCATGGATCCCGCCGCCCCTAGTGTGACTAGAACCTGATGCAATCCACGTCCGGCGAACTTCTCCACGGCGCCAAGCCACGCGGCTACCGGGGCATCCGGGGCAGGCATGATGAAGCCATCAAGGAATTGCGAGGCCTCGTGGGAGTTGACGAGCAAAACATCGCTCAGTTGTGCCAGCTCTGTGGTGATCGCAGCGTACGGAGAGAGGTTGAGCAGGACGCTTGCTCCGGCGTCGTGCCCTGCCTGGGCAGCAGCCTGCACGGTCTCCAGAGGAACTTCTAGGCACAGGCACACCACGCCGGCGCCGTTGAACAGCTCCGGGTTCATATCCGCGGGGGAGAGGGTACCGTTAGCGCCGGCAGAGATGATGATGCTGTTCTCGCCCCGGGCATCAACCGAGATGATGGCAACTCCCGTGGGTTCGCTGACTCGCCGGACGTGGCTGACGTCAACGCCGGCACCAGCCGTGGAAGCCAGTAGCATCTCACCGTTGGAATCGCTTCCAACAGCACCCAAGAGAGTGACATTGCCGCCTAAGCGGGCGGCGGAAACTGCCTGATTTGCGCTCTTGCCGCCGGGATTGATGGCAAAACCGTGGCCATGCAGGGTTTCGCCGGGGGAGGGCAGGCGTTCTGTATAAATGGTCAGATCTGCGTTCAGGGACCCGGCAACAACAATTCTGGAAGCTTTCATGGACCCACCTCGGCATCGAGGGGTTTAGGCACCAGCAACGAGGCGGCGAACGCGGCGGCGCTCAGAACCAAGGCCACAACAACCACTGTCAAATAGGAGCCGTGGCCACCTAGTGGAGCCGTTGCTACTAAAATGGCCGGCAGCACTAGAAAGCTGAGCCCGGCACCTAGATTGAAAGCGCCGGCATTCATGCCAGGCAGGAAGCCAGGGTTTCCTTCGGGGGACAGCACCACACCAAGACCGTTGAGCATGATGTTCACCGTACCGGCATACATAATGCCCAGCAATACGGTTCCAGCAATCATCCACGGCAGGCTATGCAAGCCCAGGAAGCCGATGATGGCGAGGGAGCCAATGCTGCCCAGCAGGCCAATTCTGAGCATCTTGGTG
Organism: Arthrobacter sp. lap29; assembly: GCF_032458965.1. Classification (NCBI taxonomy): domain Bacteria; kingdom Bacillati; phylum Actinomycetota; class Actinomycetes; order Micrococcales; family Micrococcaceae; genus Arthrobacter; species Arthrobacter sp. lap29. The sequence goes on along the minus strand of NZ_JAUCEK010000005.1, from coordinate 200,767 downwards.
TAGCCAAACACCGGGGCCAGACGGCCTGTGATGGGGCCAAAAACCCAGCCGAGTAGAGCGTAAGGGGTCAGGATTAGCAGGCTCATCTCGGTGGCGCCGATCCCAAATCCGGGATCGGCGCCCTGCACGAAGGCCGGCACAATGCCATTGATCACGGCAAAAATACCGGTCATGGTCAGCGTTGTTGTCAGCAGCGGCGCCCAAGTGGAGCGCTGGCGCAGGTGCACAATCTCCACCATGGGATGCGCCGAACGCTTCTCCACTGTCCAGAACGCCATGAAAGCTAGCACGGAGACCAGAGCCAAGGCCAGTGCGCTCAGCAACGGACCGGGCGTGAAGCTGCCCACCAACTTGGTGGCCTCGTTCAGTGCGGTCAGCAGGGCGCCAACGGCAATAACAATGAAAAATACGCCAAGCCAGTCCATCTTCGTGCCTTCGCCGGGCTTTGATTCACGGGCGAGGAACGCGATTAGCACAGTAGCGATCACGGCCACAACAACCATGAGCCAGAAAATGCTGCGGAAGCCAAAGTGTTCGGCAAAGTAGCCGCCCACGAAGGAGTCAATGCCCGCGATCCCGCCATTGACGGCCGTGACAAGGCCCATCAGTGCGCCGTACTTCTTGGGATCCCGCACGGCGGAACGGAGCATGATTAGGCACAACGGAACAGTGGGTCCGCTAATGCCTTGAATGATCCGGCCTACAAAGAGCCACGTGATGTCTGGGGCCATGGCCGAGATGATGGAACCAACGCCCATCATTGCCATCATGGAGATCAGGACCTTTTTGCGCCCGATGATGTCGCTCAGGCGGGGCAGGAACAAGGAGAACACAGCTGCCGCGGTGAAGAACCACGTTTGGGACAGGCCAATGGCCGCTTGGCTGGCGTTGAGTTCCTCGCCCATCGTGACCAGCGCCGGGCTGAGCATGGAGGCATTGAGCTGGAAGGCAATGCAGGCAGTTAGCAACGCCACCATGAGGGCCGTGATGTTGCCGGTCTTGGCAAACTTATTCGTGGTGGAGAGAGGGTGGCTCACAAGTCAACCTCGCCAATGCGTACCAGGGCATCGGTGACCATGTTCCAGAACTTCTCATGATCAAGGCTCACAGCCACTGAGGTTTTGCAGCCGGCCGGTGCCGGGGCGCGGAAATCGGCCACGGTCATACCCAAGGTCAGTGTGCCGGTGAGCTCAATGTCAACGGGAACCTTCTGGGTGGTCATAACTGTTGGATCGATGACGTAGGCCACGGCGCAGGGATCGTGGACCGGTGGGTAGTCGAAGCCCTGGGCGTCCTTATAGGTTTGCGTGAAGAATTCCATGAGTTCCATAACGAACTTGGCCGGTTTTGTGCCCACAGCCTCGATGGCGGCAACAACCTCGGGTGTGGCGAGTGCTTGGTGCGTGAGGTCAAGGCCCACCATGAGAACTTCCCAGCCCGCATTGAAGACAATGTGTGCGGCCTCGGGGTCAATCTTGATGTTGAATTCAGCTACAGGGCTCCAATTACCCACGTGATAACCGCCGCCCATCAGGACAACTTCCTTCACGCGCTCAACGATGCGTGGTTCCTTGCGGACAGCCATAGCAATGTTGGTCAAGCCGGCAGTGGGCACCAAGGTGATTGTGCCGGGCTCGTGCGCCATAACAGTTTCAATGATGAGGTCAACGGCGTGGCGCGGGTCAAGCTCGATTCTTGACTCGGGCTGATCGGGGCCGTCCATGCCGGAGTCGCCATGAATTGTTGGCGCCGTTTCAATGGTGCGCACCAGCGGGCGGTCGCAGCCCGCGGCAAAGGGGACGCCGGTGATGCCGGCAATGGTACCCACGGAAAGGGCGTTACGGGTGACCTTTTCAAGGGTCTGATTACCCACCACCGTGGTCACGGCGAGCAGCTCAATGTTCGGGTTGCCGTGTGCCAAAAGCAGCGCTACAGCGTCGTCATGACCGGGATCGCAGTCAAGGATGATCTTGCGGGGCGCGCCGGTGGGGGCCGTGAGACCTGCGGTGAGGTTCTGTTCCGTATTCACTTAATTCTCCACGTCGTTGGGGGGATTCCGGCGGGCCGGGATCTTGCTCAGCGCTTAGTCTGGCACCGAAAAGCACCTCACGTCAAACGCTTAACGCACTTTACGTTAAGCGTTTGATCCATTGCGCTTATAACAACTCCGCAGTGGCCTCGATAGGATCGCTGCATGGATGATTTTAAAACCTCCTCTGTACCCCGCGAAGGGTCCGTGCGTGTCACGGCTGCCATGGTGGGAGCCAGGGCCGGAGTCTCAGTAGCAACGGTTTCACTGGTGACCAGCGGCAAGACCGCGGGCCGGGTCTCAAAGGAAAACATTGCCAAGGTCCAAGAAGCTGTTGCCGAGCTGGGTTATGTTGTCAACGGTTTGGGCAGCTCACTCGCCAAGGGGCGCAGCAATATTGTCATCTTGGTGGCCCCGGATGTTTCCAATCCCTTCTTTGCCAAGGTCATTGCCGGTGTTAAGGAAGTTCTAGGCGAGAGCTTCCAATTACTGCTCTCGGTGACCGAGGCCGGGCAAACCCCCGCACCGCAAGATGTGCGCAAGCTGCTGGCGCTGCGCCCGGCGGGTTTGTTAGTTGACGCCCCCAGTGCACATTTTTTGGCCGAGCTTCAAATGAGCGATCCCATGGTGCTTTTGGATGCCGCCGGTATTACCAGCGCAGCACCCTCAATCAACTTCGATGTTGCCCACGGCGCCCACTTGCTGGCACTCCACCTGGAAGCGCAAGGGCACGCTGCGGTGGCTTATCTTGACAGCTCAACAGGTACGGAGACGTTCCGTGTGCGCCGCGAGGCCTTCCACCGTTCCGCAGCCCAGCTCGGACTCAAAGTGGTGGCCCAAGGCAGTTCCATGATTGACGTCGGTGCGGCGGCTCTGGCGTTCACTGACTCCTGGTCGGATTGGTCGCACAAGGGGGTGTCCGCCGTCGTTTGTGCAACAGACACCCACGCCTACGGGGTTCTGCAGGAAGCGCGTGTTGCGGGACTGGCTGTTCCGAAAGAGCTAGCAGTGACTGGCTTTGACGATCTGCCATATTCTGCAACTTCGAATCCTGGCCTCACCACAGTGCATTTACCGGCACTGGAAATGGGGCGGCTCGCCGGTAGGGAATTACAGAAGCTCATGGCTGGAGAGGCTGCGCAGACGGTACCCAAGACGTTGCCGGCCACGCTGGTAGTGCGCGGCTCTACCGCAGAGCCCGCCTAGAACCGTCACAAAGAAGAGTAGAACTCTTCTGCAGGGAAGGTGAGGGGAGGCTAGTAAGAGGGTGGAAAACTAGGCACGTAGGATTCACCCAGATTCACCAACTAAGCTGTTAACTCGTGAGCGCAGAAAATACCCTTTCCCCTGAACCCAATGACGCCTCTGAGCAAATGCTTGTCCGTTTGGACAAGCGAACCAAGTTGCTTGAACGAGGCGAACAGGCCTACCCGGTTGGGGTGGCGCGGACCCACACACTCGAAGAGATCCGCGCAAAATATCTGGAACTTGAAGCAGACACAGCAACAGGTGATGTGGCTGGTGTCACCGGCCGGGTTGTGTATATACGTAACAAGGGCAAGCTGTGCTTCGCCACACTTCAATCGGGTGCCGGAGCACGTCTGCAGATCATGCTCTCGCTCGCAAATGTGGGCGAAGGCGCGATGGCCGACTGGAAGGCTCTGGTTGACCTAGGCGATCACGTCTTCTTCAAGGGTGAGGTCATCAGCTCCCGTACCGGTGAACTCTCCATCATGGCATCCGAATGGGCTATGGCATCAAAGGCGCTTCGCCCGCTGCCTGTTCTGCACGCAGAACTCTCCGAAGAAATGCGTGTGCGCCAGCGTTATGTTGACTTGATTGTCCGCGACACCGCCCGCGACCAAGTACGGATGCGCTCAGCCATCGTCAAGGCCATCAGGGACACGCTCCACGGCGAAGAATACATTGAACTTGAAACGCCCATTTTGCAGCTCATCCATGGTGGGGCTTCAGCCCGCCCGTTCCACACGCATCTTAACGCTTTTGACCAGCCCATGACTTTGCGTATTGCAATTGAGCTGTACTTGAAGCGTGCAGTGGTTGGGGGCATGGATAAGGTCTTTGAAGTGGGCCGAATCTTCCGCAATGAAGGGGTCGATTCAACGCACAGCCCGGAATTCACCATGCTGGAAGCCTATGAGGCTTATGGTGATCAATTCACCATGGCAAAAATCATGCAGCGCATTATTCTTGCGGCAGCAGATGCCGTGGGTTCACGTGTCATTGAAACTGATCGCGGACCAATTAACCTCGACGGAGAATGGCCATGGCTACCCGTCTATCAGGGCCTCTCCGACGGTGTTGGCCAGGAAATCACCCCCGAGACAACGGCAGAGCAATTGCGCGCCATTGCGAACGAGCGCAACATCAAAATTGATCCGGCCTGGGATGCTGAAAAGCTTGTCACGGAACTTTTTGGTGAAATTGTAGAACCGACACTAATTCAGCCCACCTTCGTTTGCGATTACCCGCCCTCGGCCCAGCCCCTGGCCCGTCCGCACCGGGACAAGGAAAACCTCATTGAGGCGTGGGACCTGATTATTGACGGCCGGGAAACCGGAACAGCATTCTCTGAGCTCATTGACCCGGTAATCCAGCGCGAACGTTTGACCCAGCAATCACTGGCAGCGGCGGCAGGAGACCCTGAAGCCATGCAGTTGGACGAAGACTTCCTGCGGGCCTTGGAATACGGTGCCCCACCCATGGGGGGTCTGGGCCTGGGTGTTGACCGTTTGGTCATGCTCTTCACAGGTGTTGGTATTCGGGAAGCCATTCTCTTTCCCTTGATGAAGCCAGAGTAGGAGCAGCAAAGAAAATGGAATACATTGCAGTTATTCTGCCATCATTGGGTGTTGGTGCACTTTTCTACTTCGCCATGAAGGCAATATTCAATGCGGATCGTTCAGAGCGTGAAGCAATGATAAAGGCGGAGCGGGAAGCGGATTCCTCCGGTGAACAAGGCAGCTAACGGCGCTGCTATTGATTGAACTTTGACGTGAAAGAATTTTCGAACCATAATTTATTCAGAAGTATTCATTAAATCTATGTTAGGCGATTACTCCCCATGGCACAGAAAATTCACATCACACTTGTAGACGATATTGACCAGAGCCCCGCTGATGAAAATGTCACCTTTGGGCTGGACGGTATCAGCTATGAAATTGACCTCTCAAACGAGAATGCAGAAGCATTGCGTACGGCACTTGGCAAATACATTGCTGCCGGGCGCCGTGCAGGAGGCCGTGCGGTCCGTGGTCGCGGAGCTGCGACTGCCCCCAAATCTGGCAGCGACGTAGCTCAGATCCGTGCTTGGGCTCGTGAAAATGGGTTCGAAGTCCACGAACGGGGCCGCATTCAGGCAGAGATTCGCGATGCCTACCATGCAGCGCAGGGCGGTCAGGCGTAAGCTTTTCCACGCTTAGCCCACCCAAGAACGACGGCGGGGCCACCTCATGAGGTGGCCCCGCCGTCGTACTTTAACCAGCAGGATCAAGGATTCTTATTTCCCCTGTGGCGAACACGCCCCCACGAGGCCCGGCTACTGCGTAGCATCAAAGTACGCAGTAAAAGGAGTGTGGCGAAATGTTTGAGCGATTCACTGATCGAGCCCGACGTGTTGTTGTGCTGGCCCAAGAAGAGGCCCGCATGCTCAACCACAATTACATTGGCACGGAGCATATTCTGCTCGGTCTCATCCACGAGGGTGAAGGTGTTGCCGCCAAGGCCTTGGAGTCCTTGAACATTTCGCTGGACGGTGTTCGCGAACAGGTCCAAGAGATCATTGGGCAGGGGCAGCAAGCTCCTAGCGGGCACATCCCCTTCACCCCGCGCGCCAAGAAAGTTCTTGAACTTTCACTGCGTGAGGCGCTACAGCTGGGCCATAACTACATTGGCACCGAGCACATCCTGCTCGGGCTGATCCGTGAAGGCGAAGGCGTTGCCGCGCAGGTGCTGGTAAAGCTCGGAGCGGATCTTGGACGCGTGCGCCAGCAGGTCAACCAGCTGCTTTCCGGCTACCAGGGCAAGGAGCCGGCGGCCAGTGGCGGCCAGCAACCCGAGGGCCAGCCCGCGGGTTCGGTGGTGCTGGACCAGTTTGGCCGGAACCTGACCCAGGCGGCACGGGAAAACAAGCTTGACCCGGTCATTGGGCGCGAGCATGAGATGGAACGCGTCATGCAGATCCTCTCTCGCCGCACCAAGAACAACCCGGTCCTCATTGGTGAGCCCGGCGTGGGCAAGACAGCCGTTGTTGAAGGTTTGGCGCAGGCCATTGTGCGCGGCGACGTGCCTGAGACCATCAAGGACAAGCAGCTGTACACCCTTGACCTGGGTTCCCTTGTGGCTGGTTCACGCTACCGAGGTGACTTTGAGGAGCGCCTGAAGAAGGTCCTCAAAGAAATCCGCACCCGCGGGGACATCATCCTCTTCATTGACGAAATCCACACCCTTGTGGGTGCCGGTGCCGCCGAAGGTGCCATCGATGCTGCCTCGATCCTCAAGCCCATGTTGGCTCGTGGTGAACTGCAGACCATTGGTGCCACTACCTTGGATGAGTACCGCAAGCACATTGAGAAGGACGCCGCTCTTGAGCGCCGCTTCCAGCCCATCCAGGTGATGGAACCCACCGTTCCGCTGACCATTGAGATCCTCAAGGGTCTGCGTGATCGCTACGAGGCACACCACCGCGTCTCGATCACCGACGGTGCGCTGACGGCGGCTGCTACCTTGGCTGACCGCTACATCAGTGACCGCTTCCTACCGGATAAGGCCATCGATTTGATCGATGAGGCCGGTGCCCGTCTGCGCATCCGTCGCATGACTGCACCACCCGAGCTCAAGGCCATGGATGGTGAAATTGCTGCTGTCAAGAAGCGCAAGGAAGACGCCATTGACGCTCAGGACTTTGAGGGTGCCGCCTCGTTGCGCGACGATGAGCAGAAGCTCATCACCGCCCGTGCCGAGAAAGAACGCCTGTGGAAGTCAGGTGGCCTGGATGAGATCTCCGAGGTCGACGAAGAACTCATCGCTGAGGTATTGGCGAACTCCACCGGTATCCCGGTCTTCAAGCTGACCGAGGCCGAGTCCACGCGTCTGCTGAAGATGGAAGATGAACTGCACAAGCGTGTGGTGGGTCAGAACGAAGCCATCAAGTCCATCTCGCAGGCGATCCGCCGTACGCGTTCGGGGTTGAAAGACCCCAAGCGTCCGGGTGGTTCGTTCATCTTCGCCGGTCCCACCGGTGTTGGTAAGACCGAGCTGGCCAAGGCCTTGGCTGAGTTCCTCTTCGGCGACGAAGACGCACTCATCACCTTGGACATGTCCGAGTACTCGGAAAAGCACACGGTTTCGCGCCTGTTCGGTGCCCCTCCGGGCTACGTTGGCTACGAAGAAGGTGGCCAGCTGACCGAGAAGGTCCGCCGCCGTCCGTTCTCCGTGGTGCTCTTCGATGAGGTGGAGAAGGCTCACGCCGATCTGTTCAACTCGCTGCTGCAGATTCTCGAAGATGGTCGTCTGACCGACAGCCAGGGCCGAGTGGTGGACTTCAAGAACACCATCATCATCATGACAACCAACTTGGGAACGCGCGACATCTCCAAGTCGATTGCCACTGGATTCCAGTCCGGCTCGGACACACAGACCGGCTACAACCGGATGAAGGCACGCGTCTCGGAGGAGCTCAAGCAGCACTTCCGCCCCGAGTTCCTGAACCGTGTTGATGACGTTGTGGTGTTCCCGCAGCTCACACAGGACGAGATCATCGAGATCGTGGACTTCATGGTTGCACGCTTGGAGACTCGTTTGGCAGATAAGGGCATGGGCATTGAGCTCACCCCGGCCGCGAAGGTCCTGCTGGCCACCAAGGGCTACGATCCGGCGATGGGTGCCCGGCCGCTGCGCCGCACCATCCAGCGTGAGATTGAGGATAACCTCTCCGAAAAGATTCTCTTCGGTGAGCTCAAGGATGGCGACATCGTTTCAGTGGGCGTTGAGGGCGAGGGCGACGAGGCGAAGTTCACCTTTGTGGGCACGGCCAAGCCGAACATCCCGGACGCCATCACGGCCTCGGCCTAAAGAACCAAACCTAAAGCAACAAAGTAGTACCTCGCCAGACGCCCGGTTAGTTAGCTAACCGGGCGTCTGTGGTTTAAGTGGGATGTGGTTTAAGTGGTGGCGGTTTAAGGTGCCCCCGGGGTCATAGACTGAAGCGGTGACTGCACAAATCATTGCCCCCGCTATTGTCCTCCGGCCTGCCAGGACGGCCGATGTCCACGCCATCAAGAATCTGGTGGCCCCGCTGGCCGAGAAGAGAATTCTGATTTCCAAGGAGTCCGTCACCTACTTCGAGGCCATCCAAGAATTTTTGATTGCAGAAATTGATGGCGAAATTGTTGGCTGCGGGGCGCTGCACGTCATGTGGGAAGACCTTGCAGAGATCCGCACCCTCGCCACTACTGATACCTTACGGGGCAGGGGAATTGGCCGGGCGATCGTTGAAAAGTTGCTGGTAAATGCCAGAGTACTCGGCGTCAGCCGTGTCTTTTGCCTGACCTTCGAGGTGGACTTCTTTCTCCGCAGTGGTTTCACCGTCATGGCCGACCAGAGCGTTGTTGATCCCGCCGTTTACTCCGAACTGCTGCGATCCGCCGATGAAGGTGTTGCCGAATTTTTGGATCTTGCCCGGGTTAAACCCAATACTCTGGGCAATACCAGGATGATCTGCCAGTTGTAGTAACCGCAGCGAAGAGCTGACATCTCTACCAACGGGGCATAGGCCCGGGTAGGGTTCAGAGGGGGGCCGTTCCAAGGCACCCCACTAATCGCTGTGTGATTTCGGAGGGTTTAGTCATGAAAAAGCTCATCAATGATCCCAAGACGGTAGTCGATGAATCGGTGGAGGGATTTGGCCAGGCACATGCCGGACATGTAAGGGTGCACACTGATCCGCTCTTTGTGACCCGTAAGGACGCGCCCCGGGCCGGCAAGGTGGGCCTGATTTCGGGCGGTGGCAGTGGCCATGAACCCTTGCACGCGGGCTATGTGGGATATGGCATGCTGGACGCCGCAGTTCCCGGCCCCATGTTCACCTCGCCTACTCCCGACGCCATTATTCCGGCGACCATCGCAGCCAACGCTGGTGCCGGCGTGGTGCATATTGTCAAGAACTACACCGGTGACGTGCTCAACTTTGAGACGGCAGCCGAAATGGCTGAGGCTGAAGGCGTTTCTGTCCGCACCGTCCTAGTCAACGACGACGTTGCCGTGGAGGACTCGCTATACACGGCAGGGCGCCGCGGGGTGGCTGGGACCGTGCTGGTGGAAAAGATCGCAGGTGCTGCCGCAGAGCGCGGGGATGATCTGGACGGCGTGGCCGCAATTGGCCAGCGCGTCAACGACAACGTGCGCAGCATGGGTGTTGCACTGTCCGCCTGTACTGTCCCTCATGCCGGGGTGCCCAGTTTTGAACTGGCCGAGGATGAGATTGAGATTGGCATTGGCATTCACGGCGAACCGGGGCGCCACAAGATTCCCATGGAGAACGCCGACGCAATTACCGATCGGCTGCTGGAGCCGATCTTGAGCGACCTTGCTCCGGCGGCAGGGGAGCGGGTACTGCTCTTTGTCAACGGCATGGGCGGCACCCCGGCAAGTGAGCTGTACATTGTGTACCGGCACGCCGCCAAGGTCCTGGAAGCTGCCGGACTCATTGTGGAACGCTCACTAGTGGGTAACTACATCACCGCCTTGGAAATGCAGGGCTGCTCAATCTCGGTGCTGCGCCTGGACGATGAAATGATTGAGCTGTGGGATGCACCCGTGAACACGCCTGCACTGCGCTGGGGGATGTAAATGAAACCGACACTTGACACTGCCTGGGCCGTGCAATGGCTGCGGCTGGCAGCAAAGGTCATTGCCGAAAACCGGATGGCCTTGATTGAGCTGGACAGGGTCATTGGAGACGGGGACCACGGCGAAAATATGGACCGCGGCTTCAGTGCCGTCCTGGCGAAGCTCGACGCCGAGCCGCCCGCCACCCCCGGAGCCGCCTTCAAGCTGGTGGCAATGACGTTGATGTCGAAGGTGGGAGGGGCTGCAGGGCCGCTCTATGGCACGGCATTCCTGCGTGCCGCCACAGCCGTGGGGGACGCAGCCGAGCTGGATTCAAACACGCTCGCCGCCTCCCTGGCCGCCGCACGGGACGGTGTGGTTGCCCGTGGCAAGGCGTCAGTGGGAGAGAAGACCATGATTGACGCCTGGACCCCGGCCGTGGACGCCGCGTCCGCAGCTGCTGCCTCCGGGGCCACTCCGGCGGCCCTCTTGGCTGCGGCAGCCACGGCTGCCGAGGCCGGTTCCGTCTCCACGGATCCATTGATTGCCCGCAAGGGCCGCGCCAGCTATCTGGGGGAGCGGGCGATTGGGCACCGCGATCCGGGCTCGGTCTCCTCGGCACTGATTTTGCGTGCAGCAGCACAGGCCGCGGGGGAGGGCGCATGAGCGTAGGGTTGGTCATTGTCTCCCACAGCACCCAGCTGGCGGCCGGGGTTGTTGAACTGGCCGAGCAGATGGCCCCCGATGTGGTTTTGATTCCCGCCGGTGGCATGGACGACGGCGGCATTGGGACATCGCTGGAAAAGGTCATGAGTGCGCTGGGGCAGGCAGATACCGGGGCCGGGGCAGTGGTGCTGACCGATCTTGGCTCGGCCGTCATGACGGCCGAAGCCGCGCTGGAATTCATGGGCAGCCCCGAGCTGGTCCGCTTGGCCGACGCGCCTTTGGTTGAAGGTGCGGTTGCTGCCGCGGTGGCCGCACAATCCGGGGCATCACTCGAGGTGGTACTCAAGGCCGCCGAGACGGCGCTGGCTGCACCAGCCATATCCGCCGTACCCGCGCCGGCCGCTGCCGAGGGGCCAGCTTCATCCGCTGCCGTGGCTGATACCGCTGTGACGGCTGTGCTGAGGCTCATCAACCCCATGGGCCTGCACGCCCGCCCGGCGGGGGCACTGGCAGGCGCACTCGGGGCCATGGATGTGGATATTGAAATCAACGGGGTGGACGGGCAGTCGGTCATGATGCTGATGACGCTCGGTGCCGCACAGGGCACGGAGCTGAACGTCTCGGCCACGGGTCCGGACGCGCAACGGGCCGTGGAACTGGTGCGCACGCAAGTGGAAGCCGGATTCGGAGAGATCTGAGATACCAGGACGTGGTGGCTGTCATTTTCGGGTGGTTCGCGCGCCGGCAAGGCGATGCGGAGGTAGTTGTTAAGATCGGAGGCCTGTCCACAGGCCTCCGATCTTAACAACTACCTCCGTTGCTGTCATCTGCCCGTCATTTCAGCTCCAGCGGCCTGAGGGTTACGCGGGGAGTTGGTACCCGGCGGGTGAGAGCTGGGCTAGGCCGTCTACCACCAGGCCTGCGAGGGCACGCTCTAGTTGGGGCGCGTGGGTGTTCAACTGGTGCAGTTTTGCCAGCTCGGCCGTTACTTCCAGGTGTAACTGGGCAGCCTGTGCATCCCACAGGAGGTCTGCATGGATGGGCGAGCTGGCAGCCCGCAGCACAGCCATAACCGCCCCGCGCACCTGCCTGTCTGTCCCAGCCCATGGTTGCCCTTTTGGAATGTAGGTAGGTTCCGGCTGGCCCGCAGCAATCCAGGCACATTGCTCAAACACAGGGCATTGCTCACACTTTGGGCTCCTAGCCGTGCAGATCAAAGCCCCCAATTCCATCACTGATGCGTTCCACAGCACAGATTTATCGCGGTCCTCGGGCAGGAGCTGGGCCGCCAATGTCATTTCGGCAGCAGTTAGTGCCGGTGCCGGCAGTGCTTGGCCAATGACTAGCCGGGCGTGCACTCTACGGATATTGGTGTCCACCACGGTGGTGCGCTGGCCATACGCGAACGCGGCAACCGCCGCAGCCGTGTACGTCCCCACGCCGGGAAGCGCCAGAAGTTCCGTGTACGTGTTCGGCACAGCGCCGTCGTACTTTTGAAGAATTTCAGTGGCGGCAGCATGCAGCCGTAAAGCTCGCCGGGGGTAGCCCAAACGGCCCCAGGCGCGCAGCACCTCGGCGGCCGGAGCCGCCGCGAAGTCTGCCGGGGTGGGCCAGCGCTCCATCCACGCTTCCCACACCGGTTGCACCCTCACCACGGGTGTCTGCTGCAACATGATCTCGCTGACAAGAATGCCCCAGGCAGAGCAATCATGGCGCCATGGCAGGTCTCTGGCTTCGCGCTGGAACCAGGCATTGATGCGGTGGTGCAGGACTTCTGTGGGAACGCGGGAGGGCGCTGTGGTGGGCATGAATTTCCTTGCGAGGGAGAACTGGCCGGTGGCCAGGGTGATGAACATAGCGGGGAAGGTGAGCGTTCCTTTTAGCGTAGCCGCTAACGGTTAGGCGGCTGACGGCGTGGTTGGTCAGGCGCAGCTCCGGGATTTCGCTAGGCTTGGGTTTGTGGGAAATTCAAGTAGTTCCGGACGTGGCAAGAATTCCTCAGTTGCGCCCGGTGGCAAACCCGCATCGACGGGCGCAGGGCCTCAGGGAAAGCCACCACGGCAGCCCGGTGTTTCAGCCAAGGTCTACCGCCGGCGTCGCATGGTAGTGGCGGTCCTGACGCTGCTGGTTGTAGCCGCGATTGTGGCAGGAACCTTCTTGATCTCCGGGTTCCTTGGCGGTGGGAGCAAAAATGATACCCAACCTGCTGTGGTTGGCAACAGCCCTACTGAAAAAGCCAAGCCCGCTGCCAAGGCGGGAACTCCGCCGTCGGATGTGTGCGATGAGGCCGGGATCAAAGTCAAGGCCAGCGTAGACAAACCCTCCTATGGGCCAGATGATCATCCAGTGCTCACCCTGCAGGTGACAAATTCCGGCAAGACCCATTGCGATATCAACGTGGGCACCAGCCAAATGGAATTTTTGATCACCAGTGGCGAAGACATCATCTTCAACTCCGCGTACTGCCAAATGGATAGCACGGATCTGGTCAAGAACCTGGCCCCGGGTGCTTCGGAGAAAGCCAACTTTGTGTGGCAGCAGAACCGGACGGCACCTGACTGCGCCAAGGTAGTCTCCCAACCCGGCCGCGGTGGCGCCACGTATGTTCTGGTGGCCACCCTAGGGAAATGGTCCAGCGAAAAGGTCACCTTCACCTTGACGTAGCAACTGGCGCCCGTGGACTAGCTTGTGGCACCCCTGCCGCAGCTGCGGGTTAGAGGAAACGGTCCAACAAGCTGGCTTCGGCAATGCGGGAGAGGCCCTCGCGGACGTTGCGGGCGCGGAGCTCGCCGATCCCATCAACCATCATGAGCTCGTCAATGGTGGCTGCCATCAGGTTCTGCAAGCCACCAAAATGGTCAACAAGACGCCCCGCAATGGCGGGCGGGACGGCCTTCAAGCCCGAAACCAGGCGGTAGCCGCGAGGCTGGATGATGGCGTCGATGGAGTCATTGCCAGAGACCAGGCCAACAATGCCGGCAATTGCGTTCAGGTCTATGAGGTCAGCCTGGTCAATCTCCTGCAGGGCAGCCACAGCGGCGTCAACATCTGTTGTTTCCGGGTCGGTGTAATCGCGGATCACCATATCCGCACCGGAGCCGCGGCTTGCGGAAAGTTCTTCGAGCTGAAGGGAGAGCAAGCGCCCATCCACACCCAGTTCAAGGACGTACTGGGCAATTTCTTCGGAAATGCGGCGCACCATCTCGTGGCGTTGCAAGGTGATAGCTACGTCGCGGACAGTAACCATGGCCTCAATTTCCAGCGCCGACAATGAACTTGTCACCTGGTCCAGCCGTGCCCGGTAACGTTCCAAAGTAGCCAGGGCTTGGTTGGCGCGGGCCAGAATTTTTTCCGAACCTTCAAGGACGTAGCGCAAGCCATCCACATAGAGGGCAATGATCTGCATTGATTGGCTAACGGAAACTACCGGGACACCGGTTTGGATTGCTACGCGTTCGGCCGTGCGGTGCCGGGTGCCTGATTCCTGGGTTTCAATGCTGGGGTCAGGGACCAGCTGGACGGCAGCGCGGAGTATCTTGGTGGCGTCCTTGTCGCAGACTATTGCACCGTCCATTTTTGCCAGTTCACGAAGGCTGGTGGGGGCGAAGTCTATGCCGATCTCAAAGCCGCCAGAGCACAGGCTTTCAATGGTCTTATCTGAACCGAGCACAATGAGTGCACCCGTGCGGCCTCGAAGAATACGTTCCAGCCCATCACGCAGTGGCGTTCCCGGCGCGACACGGGCAAGAGTGGCCTTGAGGGCCTCTTCGGGGCTGCGAAGCATGGGCGGTTCCTTCTTTTCAAGCGCGGGAATCCGCGCAAGTCACAGTGCCCATAATAGTAGGAGCCCTACACCTTTGAGCCTCGCCTTGCCTTTAGGCGCGCGCATCTTGACCGATCTGTGTCCTGATCACCTCCAAAACCCCTAAAGGTGCAGCAGAAGTTCCGTTGCCTCGGCGATGTGCTCGATCTGTTTGACCGTGAAGTCCGGTGGAATGGGACCGGGGCCATTGGCGCTTGCCGGCACCAGAGCATGTGTGTAACCCAGGCGGCTGGCCTCTTGGATACGCTGGTTGATGCCTGGCACAGGGCGCACCTCACCGGCTAGTCCCACCTCCCCAAAAGCCACCATCTTGGCGTGGACAACCTTGTTGGTTTTAGCCGAAACAATGGACATGGCCACAGCAAGGTCCAAGGCAGGCTCACTCAACCGGGCCCCGCCCACCGTGGCCACATAACTGTCATCGGCGTCCAACCGCAGCCCTGCCCGCTGCTGCAACACGGCAAGCAGCATGCCAACACGGGTGGAATCCAGACCGCTGACAGTGCGCCGCGGCGAGGACCCCAGGGACGGGGTTAGAAGTGCTTGAACCTCGGCGAGCAGGGGGCGCCGTCCCTCCATGGTCACCGTGATGCAGGTGCCTGAAACGGGTGCCGAAATACGTGAGGTGAACAGCCCGCTGGGATCTGCCAGACCTTCGATGCCGTTGTCCGTCAAATCAAAACAGCCCACCTCATCGGTTTGCCCGTACCTGTTTTTCACGGCTCGCAACAGGCGCAGACGGGAGTGGCGTTCACCATCGAACTGGCACACCACATCCACCAAGTGTTCCAAAAGGCGGGGACCGGCAATGGAACCGTCCTTGGTCACATGACCCACCAGCAAAGTGGTCATGTTCAACCGCTTGGCGGCAGCAATGAGTGAGGCCGCCACCTCGCGCACCTGCGAGACCCCACCCGCTGCCCCATCAACCATGGCGCTGCTAAAGGTCTGCACCGAGTCAACAATCAACAGTGCCGGCTGCACTGCTTCCACCTGGCCCAGAGCGGTGCCAAGATCCGTTTCGGCGCCCAGATACAAAGTGTCCGCAACCGCGCCAATACGTTCGGCACGCAACTTCACCTGGGCCGCCGATTCCTCACCCGTTAGGTACAGCACCTTTTGGGGTGCACGGCCATGGTCATTACGGGCAAATTTGGCAGCCACATCCAGCAGCAGGGTGGACTTTCCCACACCGGGTTCCCCCGCCAGTAGGATCACGGCCCCTGGCACCATGCCACCACCTAGAACACGGTCCAGCTCCGGGACTCCCGTGAGGTTGTGCGCGGCCTTGGAGGCGTCAACGTCCGCAATCAGCTGGGCTGGGCGCAGAACAGTGGTGGCCGCCGTGGTCCTGACAACCACGGTGCCAATTTCTTCCAAGGTGCCCCAAGCCTGGCATTCGCCACAACGGCCAACCCATTTCACGGCGCTCCAGCCGCACTCCGTGCAACGGAAATTCTGTCCCGAGTTTGTTTTTGCGCTCTTTGCTGCCATGGTTCAAGCCTAGCGCCGGGCACCGACATCCGCGGGCGGCCCGGCGCTCCGGCACCTCAGGTGAAGTGCCCGCGGCACCTCAGGTGAAGTGCGCTGCGCCCGCTTATTAGAGTGCTGGCAATAATGAGCGGATGTCGGCGGGGTCCATCTTGGCGGCTTCCAACAGGTCCACCATGAGTGTGCGGAACAGCAACACCACTGTTTCTCCCTCCATGCGCGTTATTTCCAAGGTAGCCGGGTGCAAACGAATGGCAATGTCTGCCAGGGAATCACGGGCGTGGCTCAGCGTAATGCGTGAAGTGGTATCGGCAAGGGCCGCACCCAGCTCATCCACGGCAGCTGCCGTCTCACTCATAACTTCGGCCAAGTGCATGGACCCGGCCTCAGAAAGGGCCGCATTGTTGATGACACTGGCCAGCCGCCGGGCTAAAACCCGGGCCGAACGCATGGCATAATCCACCCGCACCATGAGCTTCGCCAGCCCCTCAACTTCTTGTAAATGCCGGCGGTACAAGGGGGAAAGTCGGGCAATCTCAACAGAGCCACGCAAACCCTGCCGCATGGCGTCAATGCGGGGTTGCTGGCCGCGGGCGCGGACCAGTGCATGCCAGGCAGTGGTGGAATCGTTGTACGCCAAGGCGGAGGCGCATTCACGCAACACCAGGGAAAGCTCACCGAGCACTTCCTTGAGATCATCCTTGGGCTCACGGCGCGGGTCCCGGGGGATCAAGAACGTAGCTGCCAAGGCGAAGCAGCCACCTACAACCGCGTCCAGGCTGCGAGTAAATGGGCCGCCGGCCGGGATCGGTAACAGCACCACAAGAAGGGACTGCAGTGCCAACTGCGTGGTGAAGATGGCTCCGCTATCCAAGAAGCGGGCCAACACTATGGAGAGGAACAATATTAAGGCGGCCTGCCAGATCCCGGAGCCCAGCCAGTGCAGCAACATGTCTCCCAGGGCTATGCCTATGGTGCAACCCAGGCCCACTTCAAGGACGCGGCGCACACGCGGGTCCCTAGAAAAGCCGAGAGCGATGATGGCGCTGGTGGCGGCAAACAAGGGGCCTTGATGCCCCAACACCAGCTCTGAAAAGTAGTAGGCGGAAACAGCGCAAATGGCCATCAACAAGGCGGGCAGAACTGAGCTTGCGCTGCGGCGCAGGCCGAGCCGGATACGGCGCTTGAGAAAGAGAACTGTGGCGGCCGTCCCAGTGGGCTCCGACGGGGCTGAACCTGGCATGGAATTAGTCTATGCGCAGCGGCTGATCCCGATTGGTGGGCCGAAACAAGAAGGAGGTGACCGGCGTCGGGCATTAAAGCTGCGGTAAGTGAAGGCGAAGAATCCCTGAAGCGTTAACCTTGCGTTCACTTGGGAGGGGCCCCGGCTTCACTTCAGCCTCCTACTCTCGAAGAGTAATGAAAAAGAAGAATGCAACCCATCGAAGAGGTAAAAGCGTGAAGGCACTTCACATTGGCCGCGTAGCAGCAGTTCTCACCGTCGGCGCATTGGCACTTACAGCATGCGGTACGGACAACGTGGTCACCCCCGGTAACGGCGGGGGCACCACGGCAAGCACCGGCTCAACGGTCACCGGAACACTGACCGGTACGGGCGCCAGCTCCATCTCCGCCGCTATGGACGCGTGGAAGGCCGGCTTTGAGTCCGCGAACTCCGGCGCCAAGATTCAGTACTCACCCGAAGGCTCCGGCGCGGGACGCAAGGCACTGATTGCAGGAGCCGTGCAGTTCGCCGGCTCGGACGCGTTCATGAAGGACGAAGAGCTCACCTCCGCCAAGGAAAAGTGCGGGCCCGACGGCGCCATCAACGTCCCCTGGTACATCTCACCGATCGCGGTGGCCTTCAATGTGGACGGCGTCAAGGACCTCAAGCTCGACGCCGACACGATCGCCAAGATTTTCCGGGGCGAAATTAAGAACTGGAATGACCCGGCCATCAAGGCAGCCAACACGGACGCCACACTGCCGGATTTGGCCATCACGCCCGTGCACCGCTCCGATAACTCTGGCACCACCGAGAACTTCACCGACTACTTGGCCGCAGCCGCCTCGGGTGTGTGGACTGATAAGAAGTCCGGTGACTGGCCCTCAGCTCTGCCCGGCGAGAACGCCAAGGGCACCTCGGGGGTTGTCAAAACCGTCATCGAGACAGCCGGCGCTATCACCTACGCTGATGACTCGGCAGTCACTGACGCCTTGGGCAAAGTTGAGCTGAAGGTTGGAGACGCGTTTGTGCCCGTCACCGCCGAGGCTGCAGCCAAAGCAGTTGACGCTGCAACTGTTGTGGCAGGGCGCAGTGCCAACGATCTATCCCTGAAGCTGGACCGCACCACCACCGTTGCCGGAGCCTACCCGGCAGTGCTGGTCTCCTATGGCGTGTTCTGCGCCTCCTACCCGGATACCAGCGCAGTTGACCTGGTCAAGGCCTTCGGTTCCTTTGTTCTCAGCGACGAAGGTCAGAAGCAGGCAGCCGACGCCGCCAAGAGCGCGCCCCTGTCCGCCGAGTTGGCGGCCAAGGCGAAGGCGTCAATTGACTCCATCAGCGTCGCCAGTAAGTAAGCGCCGGTTCTAGGCAAGAGTTCGAAGCAAGAGTCAGTAGAAAGTACTAGATTGACCACCACAAAGCTCGCACCCACATCGGGGGCAGGGCGCTCTGCGTCAGGCCGCACAGGAGACCGAGTGTTCTCCGGTGCGGCACTGGGCGCCGGTGCGCTGATAGTTGCCGTGTTGTTTGCCGTGGCGCTGTTCCTGGTTGTCCAGGCACTTCCCACTTTTAGTGCGAACCCTGCCGAGATCACGGGGGGAGAGGGGTTCTTCTCCTACATCTTCCCCATTGTCATTGGCACGTTGATTGCAGCCACGATTGCACTGCTCATCGCCACGCCCATCGGGGTGGCAGTGGCCTTGTTCATCTCGCACTATGCCCCGCGGCGCCTGGCCAGGGGGTTGGGCTATGTGGTGGACCTTCTTGCAGCGATTCCCTCAGTTGTCTACGGCGCTTGGGGAGCCAGCTTTCTGGCTTCCTCCCTCAAAGCGCCCTACGCGTGGCTGGCTGAGCACTTAGGCTGGATTCCCATCTTCGCCGGACCGGCGTCCGGGACGGGCAAGACCATTTTGACGGCGGGCATTGTGCTGGCCGTCATGGTGTTGCCCATCATCGCCTCACTCACCCGGGAGATTTTCCTGCAGGCCCCCATGCTGCACCAAGAAGCGGCGTTGGCGTTGGGGGCCACCCGGTGGGAAATGATTCGCATGGCAGTTCTGCCCTTTGCCCGCGGCGGCATCATCAGCGCCGTCATGCTGGGTTTGGGCCGGGCTCTTGGTGAGACCATGGCGGTTGCGCTGGTGCTCTCCTCCGGGCCGCTGATCGCCTCCTTGATTCGCTCCGGCAATCAGACCATTGCCGCGGAGATTGCCCTTGACTTCCCGGAGGCCTTTGGCCTGCGCATGCACGAACTCATCGCAGCCGGTCTGGTGCTGTTCCTCATCACTTTGGCAGTGAACATGGTGGCCCGCTGGGTTATCAACCGCCACAAAGAATTCTCGGGAGCCAACTAGTATGGCCACGCTCATAACTGAACGCAAACGTTCCGCACTGACCCGCGGCCGCCTGCCCCGCTACACTCCCTGGGTGATTGCGGCCAGCGCCGTTGTTGTCTCTGCGGCTCTCCTGTCTCTTATTGGCTTCAACGTTTTTGGCTGGGCCGTGCTCTCCGCGGTGCTCTTTGCCGCAGCCAACGTCACGGCCGCCGCCATTGTTGAGGGCCGCCGCAAAGCCACTGACAAGCTGGCCAGCTCCCTCATCTACGGCGCCTTTCTCGTGGCGTTGCTGCCGCTGGTTTCGGTCATCTGGACTGTTCTGCTCAATGGGGTCCCGGGCTTGCTGACCCCCGGCTTCCTGAGTACCTCCATGAATGGTGTGACGGGCGCCGTCGACAACGCCGCCGTGGCCGATGGCACCCCGGTGCTGGGCGGTGTCTATCACGCGCTGGTGGGCTCGGTGTTGATCACCCTCTGGGCCACCATCATCTCGGTTCCGGTGGGCCTGCTAACCGCCATCTATCTCGTGGAATACAGTGCCGGAAACAAGTTTTCCAAAGTCATCACCTTCCTGGTGGACGTCATGACCGGCATCCCCTCGATTGTGGCCGGCCTGTTCGCGGCCGCCTTCTTCGCCCTGATCCTGGGGCCGGGCACCAAGACCGGGTTTGTGGCCGCAGTGGCCCTTTCCGTGCTGATGATCCCTGTGGTGGTGCGCTCCAGTGAGGAAATGCTCAAGATTGTGCCCAATGAACTGCGCGAGGCCGCCTACGCACTGGGCGTGCGCAAGTGGCGGACCATTGTCAAGGTGGTTATTCCGACGGCGATCTCAGGTATTGCCTCCGGTGTGACCTTGGCCATTGCACGGGTTATTGGTGAAACCGCACCACTGTTAGTCACTGCCGGGTTCGCCACCAGCATCAATATGAACGTTTTTGCCGGCTGGATGTCATCGCTGCCCACCTTCATTTACACGCAGATTATGACGCCCACTTCGCCCTCAAACTCTGACCCGTCCACCCAACGTGCCTGGGCTGCGGCGTTGCTGCTGATCCTGCTCGTCATGCTACTGAACCTCGGCGCCCGCTTAGTGGCGCGCCTCTTCGCGCCGAAAACCGGCCGCTAAATTCTTCTGAACGGAACCTTGAACCATGTCAAAACGTATTGATGTCAGCGATTTGAATGTCTACTACGGCGATTTCCGGGCTGTGGAGGACGTCAACATCACCCTCGACGCCAAGTCCGTCACCGCCTTCATTGGCCCCTCAGGCTGCGGCAAGTCAACCTTCCTGCGCACACTGAACCGCATGCATGAGGTTATCCCCGGCGCCCGGGTAGAGGGCAAGGTACTGCTTGACGGCGACAACCTGTACGCCGACGGTGTAGACCCCGTGACGGTGCGCAGCCAAATTGGCATGGTCTTTCAGCGCCCCAACCCGTTCCCTACCATGAGCATCCGCGATAACGTTCTGGCCGGCGTGAAGTTGAACAGCCGGCGCATGCCACGCAGCGATGCCGATGATCTCGTGGAGAAGTCGCTGCGCGGCGCCAATCTGTGGAACGAGGTCAAGGACCGGCTGGAAAAGCCCGGCTCCGGCCTGTCCGGCGGCCAGCAGCAGCGCCTGTGCATTGCCCGCGCCATCGCGGTCTCCCCGGATGTGATCTTGATGGATGAGCCCTGCTCGGCCTTGGACCCCATCTCTACACTCGCCATCGAGGACCTCATCAATGAGCTAAAAGATGAGTACACGGTGGTGATTGTCACGCACAACATGCAACAGGCCGCCCGCGTCTCTGACAAGACCGCGTTCTTCAACATTGCCGGCACCGGCAAGCCCGGCAAGTTGATTGAATTTGCCGAGACGGCCACCATCTTCAACAACCCCGCAGAGAAGTCCACTGAGGATTACGTCTCCGGCCGCTTCGGCTAACCTCCGCCACGCTGAATACCGCAAAAAATACGCCCGCCTCCCACATCTGCGCCCCGTAGACCGGGCGCAGATGTGGGAGGCGGGCGCGCTTTCCATTCTGGACACCCCGGGCGATACGCTGGAAACATGACTTCACTCCCTGCTGTCCGCGGCGCCCACCTGGTAGGCTCCATCAACCAGCCCACAGCTGCGGACACGCTGCGCATTGTGGCGGAGAACCTCGGCACTCACGCCGCACGCATCCCGGACGGCGAAGTGGGTGAGAGGTTCCACTGGATACTCTTTCAGGGCGCCAGAATCGAAGCCACCCCGGGACTGAGCCGTGTGCCGGGTGAGCCGTTCATGATTGCAGGTTTCGATCTGCGTAAAATTAGATTTGACGGCTCAGTGCCCGCCGCCGAGCTGACGTTTGGCCCGCTGGGTTATGCCGAGGCGGCGCTGGCCAGCTACCAGAATTTCAAGGCGTTGCGCGAGGCCGGCACCATCGCCGAGGGCACCCGCTTCCAGGTTGCCCTGCCGACACCGATGGCCCCGCTGAGTTCATACCTAAACGACGCTGACCAGGGCCTTGTTTACCCGGCCTACGCCGCAGCCATGGAACGTGAAATTGCTCAAATAGCTGCCGGTATCCCCGCCACGGACCTGGCCATCCAAATAGATCTGGCCGTTGAATTTAGCCACATTGAACAAGTCTGCGCGGGCGCCAATATCCCTGAGTTCTGGTACATGGACGGCGCCAACCCCACCCCGGCGCGCATCATCGATGCAGTTTCCACCATGGCCGCCGCCTTTGCCTCCGTAATCCCCGCTGATGTGCAGTTTGGCATCCACCTTTGCTACGGCGACGTTGCCGAGAAACACTTCGTTGAGCCCGCCGACGCCGCAAACCTCACTGCCGTGGCCAATGCGCTGTCCGCCAAGATCACCCGCCCCATCGAGTTTGTGCACCTGCCGGTCCCCATAGAGCGCCATGACAGCGCCTACTTTGCTCCGCTGGCCAGCCTGACCCTGCACCCCGAAACAAGGCTGTTCCTGGGCCTGGTACACCACGAAGACGGTGTTGACGGCGCGGCCAAGCGAATCGCCGCCGCCCGCCCAGCGCTGGCCGGTGCAGGCTTGGAGTCCTTTGGCATCGCCACAGAGTGTGGTTTTGGTCGCGGCCCGGCCGAACGCACGGCCCCCCTGCTGCGCTTGCACGCAGAGATCATCGAAGCAGCCAACGCCTGATCCAGCTGGCGGCTAAGCCTAGGCAAGCGGGGACAGTGCCAGGAAGAACAAGGCGCCGAGCATAACGCAGACAACGGGTGTGGCGATCCACGCCAGCGCAATTTTGAGCAGTACCCGCCCGTTGGTTGCGGAGAAACGCTGATTGGCTCCGGCGCCCACAATAGCGGCAGTGACAGTGTGCGTTGTTGACAGCGGCATGTGCAGACCAATGGCACCAACGAACAAAAGCCCGGCTCCCAGCATCTGGGCCACGGAACCGCGCATGGGATCTACCCGCACTAGCCGGTGGCCCAAAGTGTAGGAGATTCGCCAGCCACCAAACAAGGTGCCCAAGGCGAGCAGTGCCGCAGTGAACACCACCACCCACACGGGTATTTCCCCAGCACCAATGGACCCGGCCGCCACTAGCGCGAACAGGACAACCGCCGTGGTCCGCTGGCCATCTTGGAGACCATGACCAAAAGCCACGGCGGCGCCAGCTACTGACTGCAATTGCCGGGCACGCCGGTTGACCCGGTTCGGAGCCGTATTCCGCGCCGCCCAGGAGGAAGGGTAAACCGCGGCGAAACCCAGCACAAACGCCACCAGCGGGGAAATCAACAGTGGCAGCAGCACCAGCGTGAACATGGTGGTATTGATGCCGTCCACGGGTGCGTAACCAATGACCGCCGAGCCCAGCGACGCGCCGCCCAGGGAGCTGATGAGGGCATGTGTGGACGAGGAAGGAAAGCCGCGCCACCAGAGATAAATACCCCACAAGCATGAGGAAATGAGGGCGGCCAGCAGCAGAATCAGCCCGATGCGTCCAGTGGGAACCATGAAAATTTTGTCCGCAAAGGCTGCCGTCAAAGCTACACTGGCCACGGCGCCGAGGCAGTTGAACAGGCTGGCCAAAAGCACCGCAATGCTGGGTGTCAGGGCGCGGGTGCGCACGGAAAGTGCGACGGCGGCGGAGGCATCGCGGAAACCGTTCAGGAAGGCGAAAGTTGCGGCCGTGACGATCACGGCTCCGAGGAGGAACGCTATCAAGGTCAGGATTCCTTGACGATAATGCTGCCCACCTGTGTGGCCACCGTGCGCAATTGACGGCTGGCTGCTGCGAATTGATTGGACAGGCTGCTGTACTTTGTAAATATGGTGGGGCTGTGGGCTTCCAGCAATTCTGCAACAACCACTCTGTGCGTGTGATCGGCCCGCTTGGACAGGCGCAGCACCTCCAGCCAGTAATCCTCTAGGCCGTCCAGATCATTGAGCGATTTCATGGCCGTCGCCGTGAGTTCTGCTTGGCGGGAGAGAATTTCCAATTGGTCGCTAATGCGTGTGGGAATGCGGTCCAGGACGTAGAGTTCAACCACTTCGCCGGCGCCCGTGAGGATCTCACTGGTTTCATTCAATAGCTGGCCCAGGATGTACAGGTCCTCGCGGGGCAGCGGGTTGATGAAACTGGTGCGCATATTTGTCAGGAGCGTGGCGAAGTTGGCGGTTGATTCCGCCTCTTGTTTACGCAGCGTTTCCGCCAAGGGGGTGAAATCTGCCCGGCCGGCACCCAGTAGCTCGGCCAGGGTTTGTGTGCCGGATAAAATGTGCTCTGACATGCGGGTCAGGGCCTGCAGCCCTGCAGTCTCTTGGGGAAAAAGTCGAAACTTCACGGCAAGACCTTTGTTCTTAGCGGATTCGCACGGATTATCCCGGTAGCATCAGGGCAAAAAAGTGGTGCCGAACCGGGAGCGCCTCTCGGCACTAGGCCGCTCTAGGCGGCTATAAAATGGAGCCCGGGGGTTCCACGGTTCGGCACCACTTTCAGTCTTATACGTCTGGGCTCGAGTGTCAACTGGGGGCCCATGCGTGAGACTGATTAGTCGAGTTCGCCTTTCCTCCATGACTTGGCTGCGCTCTCTAAATCTTCGGCCGTGCGCACCAGTTGGTGGGCTTTTTTCGTCAAGGCAGTGGCGTGTTCGGGGTGAGCAACTCCACGTTCTACAGCCAAGGTGGCCTGACCTAACGCCACTACACGGCAAAACGCGGCGGAGCGGTCCAGGGCAATGTCAAAATCTCCGTCAAAGGCGCCGGAGAGGATGGCGTTTGCCATGACGGTGATTTCTTCCGCGCCGGGCGGCTCAGCGACTCCGGCGACGGCGTTGGCTACTTGGGCTTTTTGCTGGCCTGCACGGAAAAACACGCTAATGCCTTCAGGATCGTGCAATGTTGCTGCGCGCAGGGCGTAGAGACGCCAGAGTGCGCCGGGGAGTGAGCGGGCGGGGCTTGCCGCCCACATTTCTGCGATGGCCTCAAGCCCCTGCTTATCTGCAAGTTTGACAAGGCGCTTGGTTATCTCTGGATCGTTACTTTCACGGCCGCCGCGGACCAGTGCGCGGGCGGCAAGGTGGGCGGCCTCGGAGACACGAGCCGGATCGATGCCGCCAGCGTGGTTCTCAAAGTCCGCAGGTGAGAACGGCACTGGTTTGTGCGGGCGGGGTGCGTTGGAAACTGGTCGATCATTCATGACACGACACTACCCCTGCCACCGGGCCGGGTCGAGAGAACGGGCCGGGCGCAAACAACATTCCGTGGCTCGATTGCATTCTGGTGCATGCTGTGCGGTAGTCTAATATGCGTCAACTTTTGCAGCAGTGGATTCATTGTTGTGAGGGCGACGTTTAGGTCGGGCCTTTAGCTCAGTTGGTAGAGCATCGGACTTTTAATCCGTGGGTCGCGGGTTCGAGCCCCGCAGGGCCCACCGACTTTTCAGCAGCCCGGAATCATGAAACATGGTTCCGGGCTGCTGCTTTTTCTTCACCGAAGTTCAGCGAAAAAGCGCAAAAGCGAAAACGGGGAATGAAACGACGGTCAGTAGCCGCGTGAGGAATCCTCCAGCGTTGCGGCCGTGTCCAAGGCAGCAATGAACTCGTCGGTGGTGGTTGGTGTGGAGAACATGGGGTAGTTGAACTGGACTGAACTCTCGCCCTCCTGAACGCTTGTGGCGGCCACAGCGTCCGTCAGGGTGATGACGTTGTAGCCGCGTTCGTAAGCGGTGCGCATGGTTGACTCCACACAGCAGTTGGTCAGAAAACCTGCCAGCACCACAGTCTTGATGCCTTTGGAACGCAGAATGAAGTCAAGGTTGGTGCTGCCAAAAGCGTCCAGACCGCGCTTACCTTCAATCACAATGTCTGATTCGAGCGGTGCAAAACGCTCCATGATTTCGGCGCCCCAAGCACCTTTCACAAACGCTGTGGCATCAACTACGCCCTTGAGAATTCCATAGGGATGTTTGGAGATTTCGTTGTAGCCGGGGGCGAAGCTGATGGGGGAGTGGATCACGGTGGTTCCGGCCTCCCGTGCAGCCGCCAACACTTTCTCTGCATTGTCCAAGGTGTTGTTGGCTGCCATGGAATCCTTCACGGCCTCATGCAAGACACCGCCTTCTGAGGTGAAATCATTTTGAAACTCAATAAAAACTACGGCTGTTGATTCCTTATCCAAGGCAATCTCCTAGAGGTTGGCACAAAAAATCTCATGGCAACGCTGAATCTACCTGCGGCCCGGCAACATTGGTAGGGCAACGCGAAGTGGCAAGATAGTTCCATGACACATAATGCCCCTGCGCTTGCCCTGACCATTGCCGGATCCGAAGCAACCGGCGGCGCCGGTGCCCAGGCTGACCTGAAAACGTTCCAAGAGCTGGGCGTTTTCGGCATTGTCAACCTGACGTGCATTGTCTCCTTTGACCCGAAGGACAACTGGAACCACCGCTTTGTTCCGGTGGAGCAGCAAGTCATTGCGGACCAGTTGGAAGCTACCTTGGCTGCCTACGGCGCAAACTCGGGAGCCCCCACCACCTTGGACACCGTCAAGCTCGGCATGATGGGTAGCCCCGCCACCATCAGCACCGTGGAAACCGCGCTCAAAGCGGCCGCTTTCAAGAACGTGGTGCTGGACCCAGTACTGATCTGCAAGGGCCAGGAACCGGGTCATGCGCTGGACACCGATCAGGCGCTCAAGGCTCAGCTTCTGCCGCTGGCAACCTTTGTCACACCTAACCACTTCGAAGCCGAGTCACTCTCGGGCATGAGCATTAATAACGTTGAGGACCTGAAGGAAGCCGCCCGCAAAATCCATGCCATCAGCGGTGCAGCAGTCCTCGCCAAGGGTGGGGTGCGGCTGGAGGGGGAAGACGCCGTGGACGTTTTCTTTGATGGGCAGACCATGGAAGTCCTCACCGCGCCGAAAGTTGGTGAGGTGGCAGTTTCCGGCGCCGGATGTTCACTGGCCGCAGCCGTGACGGCGGAATTGGCAAAGGGTGCCACCCCGCTGGAAGCGGCCCGCACAGCCAAGGCATTTGTCACTGAGGGCATCAAAAACCGGGTGGTTTCGGGTGCCCCGTTCACCGCTCTGTGGCAGGGCAGCATGCGCGCCTAACATGTGGGGCGAGCCGGGGATCGCTGCACTGTTGCCAGCGCCAGCACAGTGTGCCAAGCTCACATTATGAGCGTGAACGAAGCCTTGGAAGCAGACCCCTTCGATGCCACAGTGCGCCTGGTGCGCAACGATGCCCGGCTCCGGTATGAGCTCTATGCGGGGCAGGAACTGGCCGTGATCATCACGTTCGAGGAGCTGCCAGGGCACATTGATCTGATCCACACCGTGGGCCAGCCCGGCTTTGAGGGCCGCGGACTGGCGAAGGTGCTGGCCCGCTACGCGCTGGATGACGTGGTGGCGTCCGGCAAACGGATCATCCCGCACTGCAGCTACGTGGTCAGGTTTTTAGAAAAACATCCCGAACCGTATCTGCAGTACACAGATTTCCCCGAGGCAGCGTAGATGGGCCGCCCCGTGGCGCTGATTACCGGCGCCACCTCCGGTCTGGGGGCCGAATTCGCCCAGCAGCTTGGCCGGGCACAGCATGATTTGGTGCTGGTGGGCCGTGATGTGGACCGGCTCGAGGTCAAAGCTGTGCGCCTGCGCAATGACTTTGGCATTGACGTTGATGTTTTGCCTGCGGACCTCATAACGGACGACGGCGTGGCCACCGTCGCTGCCCGGCTGGCGGACCCTGCCGTTCCCGTCTCGGTGCTGGTGAACAACGCCGGATTCAGTCTGGTCAAGGCCTTTGAGAAGAACACGGTGCAGGATGAAGCCGAACACCTGCGCATTCTGGCCCAGACTCCCATGGAACTCACTCACGCCGTGCTGCCGGGGATGCTGGAACGCGGCAACGGCCGCATCATTAATGTTTCAAGCGTCTCCGCCTTCATTCCACGCGGAACGTACGGAGCGGCCAAGGCGTGGGGCTTAAGCTTTAGCCGGTTCGCCAACCTTAGGTACAGCCCGCGTGGGGTGAAAGTTACGGCCATCTGCCCGGGTTTTGTGCACACCGAATTCCACGAGCGCATGGGTGCGGACATGGGCGGCGTGAAGCCATGGATGTGGCTTGAGGCCGATCAAGTGGTGCGCGAAGGCCTGGCAGCTAACGCGGCGGGCAAAGCCGTGTCCATCCCGTCGCGGCGCTACCGGGTGCTCATGGGGTTGGCGAAACTAGTCCCGGATGGGTTAGCCGCTGCGGCTGGCAACCGGGGCAGGTGAAATTTCACCCGCCCTCGAGACGTTGGCACGCTCTCGACGCAGCAGGAGGACGTGGGTGGGCCCACGCGTCCGAGGGGCCCCGGCTGAGGGACGAGGCTAGGGGAGGACGTGGGTGGGCCCACGCGTCCGAGGGGCCCCGGCTGAGGGACGAGGCTAGGGGAGGACGTGGGGACTATGCGTCCACAGCTTCCGGCCTACCCACAGTAACGGGGATGCCTGTACCTGGAGTTGGCGGCTCGTAGGAGTCGTCAAAGGGCAGGTAGTCCATGTCCAGCAGCGGATTTTCATCCTGCGTGGCCACAAGTTCGTGAGCCTCTTCTAGAGTTGCCACACTCGGCATGGAGCCGGGCAGTGGTTTCTGGGCCGATTCTCGCAAGAAGTAAATGGCCACCGCGCCGATGGCCGAGGTCAGAATCAGATAATACGCGGGCATCATGTCGTTGCCTGTGAGTTTGATCAAACCCTTCATGATGAAAGGGGCCGTACCGCCAAAGATCGCCACCGCAAAGTTGTAGGAAATCCCCATGCCTCCGTATCTACTGGACGTGGGGAAGAGTGCTGGCAGTGCGGAGGCCAGATTTGAGACGTAGAACGTCACTGGGAAGGCGATCAGTGCCAAGCCGAGCAGCGTGGTCCACACGGGCCCAACGGCGATGAGCATGAAGGCTGGCACGGCCAGCACCACTGTGCTCAGTGCACCAACCCAGAGAATGGGCCGGCGCCCCACCTTGTCAGAGAGGCGGCCCGTTAGGGGTATGCACACCGCCATGGCAACAAGAATGGGAATGGTCAGAATTGTTCCGTGCACGGGATCGTAACCCATTGAGTCACTTAGGTACGTGGGCATATAGGAGGTCAACGCATAGCCCGCCGTGTTCGCCGCGGCCACGAGAACCATGGCGAGAACGATCTGACGCCAGTAGACCTTGACAAGGCGGACGGGCCCGCCGGAAGCGTCCTCGTCTGCTGCTGCGGCAGACTTGGAATTGGCCTCATTGGCATCCAACGTTGCCTGGAATTGGGGGGATTCCTCAATTTTCATCCGGAAGTAGACGGCAATTAAGCCCAGCGGTCCCGCAATCAGGAACGGGATACGCCAGCCCCATTGCTCCATGGCTTCTTGCCCCAGTGTCAGCTGCATTACCGACACCAGTGCGGCACCGATGGCGAACCCCATATAGCTGCCCAGGTCCAAGATGCTGGCGAAGAAGCCGCGGCGTTTATCGGGGGCGTATTCACTGACAAATGTGGTGGCACCGGCGTATTCACCGCCGGTGGAAAAGCCCTGGATCAGCTTGACCACCACAAGCAGCACGGCCGCCCAGATACCAATTTGGCTATATCCGGGCAGCAGTCCTACAGCGAACGTGGATGCTGCCATGACCATTAGAGTGGCTGCGAGCACCTTCTGTCGCCCCACTTTGTCGCCCAGCCAACCAAACACCACACCACCGAGTGGACGGGCTAAGAAGGTGGCTGCGAAAGTTCCCAGAAGAAATAGTGTCTGTACGTCTTTGTCGGCGTCAGGGAGGAAGACAGGGCCCATGGTACCGATCAGGTACCCAAAGACGCCTACGTCATACCATTCCATGGTGTTGCCCACCACAGTGCCACTGAGTGCTTTTTTCAGCATGGGCCCGTTGACAATATTGACGTCATCCACGCCTAGACGGCGCTTTTTTAGTGTGGGCAGGCGAGTTTTCTTTGCTCGATTCTTCGATGGGCCTGTGGTGTCGTTGACACCTGTTTCCGGTTGAATCGTGCTTGGGTCTATGGGCATTTGCTCATCCCCTTAAAGAGGCTGGTTGCTTGCGACGTACGTTTGTTTCTTTTCGGACAGACCATGAATTCTAGCAGATACGGCATTTTGACCCTCAGAAAGGGGTCTTATCAACACCGTGAAAGCCTCACCAAAAGCGGCCGAATAGCGAGATTTTGGCAGGGCTTTAGGATCGGGGATCAGGCGTCGTGGTTGGTCTCAAGGATGCGAACCAAGGCGTCCAAGGCCTCGCCGGCGTAGTCATCATCGGTGCGCAGCACCACCACTTCCCCGTGCTCCACACCGAGGCTCATGAGCGCGAGCATGCTGTCTGCGCCCACGGCATCTTCTGCGGGTTCGCCCACACGCGCAATGCTCACTTCTGCCTCCAGTTCACCGGCGGCGTCGGCGAAGATCGATGCCGGGCGGGCGTGCAGTCCAACGGTGCTGGCGATAGTGGCGGTGCGTTCAATCATGGTGTGCTCCAGGTCTTGAGTTGGGAATGTTTAAAGTGCGGGGCGGGTGTGCCCCGCAAACGGTTAGAGTCCGAGGTCTGCCAGTGCGGGCAGCCCTGCCCGCACCAGTTCACGGGCTGCGGCTGCGGAGGGTGCGCCAACAGCTTGCTGGGCCAGCACCTGAGCCTGCGCCAAGGTCACTGTGCGCAGTACGGCGGCCACGGCTGGCAGCGCCCGCGGCGTCATGGACAGTGTGCTGACACCCAAGCCGGCAAGCACCACGGCGAGGGTCGGATCAGCGGCTGCCTCACCACATACTCCCACCGGCTTGGGCAGGGAAGTTTCCAGCGACGCCGAGTGCTTGGCTTGGGCGATGGCGCCCTCGACGGTGGCTTGGACCAGGGCCAGTACCGCCGGCTGCCAAGGGTCATTCAGGGTGGCGAGCGGACCCAGCTGCCTATCAGCGGCCATGGCGTATTGGGTGAGGTCGTTGGTGCCCAGGCTGGCAAATTCCACCTGATCCAGAATGTGCCGGGCGGTCAGTGCGGCGGAGGGGACCTCCACCATGACGCCCGGAACGCGCAACCCTGCTGCAGTGCACAACGCAGCAAAGTCGGCTGCCTCGGAAGCGGTGGAAATCATGGGGGCCATGACCCACACCTGGGCTTCCGTTGCGGCGGCGGCCGCGGCAATGGCCGCCAACTGCCGGGCTAGTACGCCGGGGGTGGTCAGATCGGTTCGGTAGCCGCGCACTCCTAATGCCGGGTTGGGCTCGGTGGAATCGGTCAGGAAGGGCAGCGGCTTATCTGCCCCTGCGTCCAAAGTGCGGACAACAACTTTCTTGCCCGGGAAGGCCTCAAAGACGCCTTGGTATGCGGCCACCTGATCCTCGTGGCTGGGCTCGGTGCTGTTGCCAAGAAAACAAAATTCGGTGCGCAACAGTCCCACGCCTTGGGCGTTAGCCATGGCGGCTTCTTGAGCGTCCTTGGCCCCGCCAACATTGGCTAGGAGGGGCAATAAGGTGCCGTCGGCGAGCTGACCAGTACCGTCAAAGGTAGTCAGCAGGGAGGACTGTTCTTCCCATACTGACACTGCGGAACGTTCTGCAGCTCCTGGCTCGGTGCGCACCACTCCGGCCGCCCCGTCAACGAACACCAGCTCCCCGTCGGTGAGAGCCGTGATTCCGGCGGCTGCCACAACCGCTGGAAGCCCCAGGCTGCGGGCAATGATGGCCGTGTGTGACTGCGGACCGCCGCCCGCCGTCACCAGTGCAATGACCTTTGTGGGGTCAAGCGTGGCAGTGTCGGCAGGGGCCAGATCCTCGGCCACCAGGATGAACGGTTCGGCCGCGTCCGGGATCTCAGGGGCGGGCACCCCACGCAGGACAGCCACAATGCGTGAGCGGACGTCAAGGACATCGTGTGAACGCTCCGCCATCATGCCGCCCAAATTCCGCAGCATTTGGGCCACTGTTTCACCTGCCTCCCACACGGCCCGTTCGGGTGAGGTGCCGGCATTGACCAACTTGATGGCTGCCTTGATCAGCATGGGATCCGTGGCCATGAGTGCCGTGGCCTCGAGAACCTCCTTGCCAGCACCCTCAGCCCGAGCGGCACGCTCCAAAAACGTGACCTTAACGCTTGTCCCGGCGGCCTTGATGGTGGCAGCGGCAGTCTCGGGCGGCGTCGAACTTTCCAACTTTTCACCAGCGGGAGGCTCGGCTAGAGCGGGCGGCATATGCCGGATAGGGGCAATTACGCGGCCCCGAAAGACGCCGACTCCAACAAAGTTTTGCACGGTTTCTCCTTTGACAATCATGGCCAGGACCTAGGCGGCCTGGTGAACAGGCGCGGCTGTTGCAAGGGTATCAACGGGGGTGCGCACGGCCCAGCGTTTCAGTGCCACCACAGCCAGCGCGGCAATCACGGTGCCTACAGCGATGGACAGGGCGAACATGGCCACGTTGCCGATCGCGAAGAACACGAAGAATCCGCCGTGCGGGGCTTGTGAGGTGACGTGGAAGGCCATGGTCAGGGCACCTGTCACGGCGCCGCCGAGCATGGAGGCCGGGATGACGCGCAGCGGATCGGCGGCCGCGAACGGGATGGCGCCTTCGGAGATGAAGGAGGCCCCCAGCAGCCAAGCGGCCTTGCCGTTTTCACGCTCGGCGAGCGAGAAACGCTTCTTATCCAGCACGGTAGCCAAGGCCATAGCTAGTGGCGGAACCATGCCGGCAGCCATTACGGTGGCCATGATTTCCCACGGGGCCTGGTTGGCGATGGTGCCGGCGCCTAGCCCTGCAACAGCGAAGGCGTATGCAACCTTGTTGACCGGCCCGCCCAAATCGAAGCACATCATCAGGCCCAAGATAATACCGAGCACCACGGCGGATGCCCCGGACATTCCGGTCAACCAGTTGTTCAGCCCAACAGTGAGTGCTGCGATGGGTGCGCCGAGGAACAATAGCATGGCACCGGAGGCGAGGATGGAGCCCAAGAGAGGAATGATGACAACGGGCATGAGTCCACGCAGCCAGCGAGGAACCTTCCAGCTGCCAATCCAGTAGGCGGCAAGGCCGGCCAGGATGCCTCCCACCAGGCCTCCGAGGAAGCCTGCACCCATGAAGACGGCTACGGAGCCAGCGGTGAAACCGGGGGCGATGCCTGGGCGGTCGGCGATGCCAAAGGCAATGTAACCAGCCAGCGCTGGGACCAGGAAGGCCATCGAGAGGCTACCAATTTTGAATGCTACGGCGCCCAGATAGGCCCCGAGCGGGCCCAAGGCCTTAATAGGTATATCCGTGGGCAAATTGGTCAGGCTGTTGCTGGTGAGGATCTTGTCCGCGACCTCTGTAATTTGGAAGCCTCCCAACAGGAAGCCCAGCGCAATCAGCAAACCGCCGCCGGCCACAAACGGGATCATGTAGCTGACACCGGTTAGCAGTACCTTCTTGACCTTGGCGCCAAGACTTTCACCGGATGACTGTGCTTTCTGATCCGCGGTTTCCTCTGCGCCGAAGTGCGGGACCCTGTGTGCGTTGGGGTTATCCGCCGCTGCAATTGCCTCCCGGATCATTTTGGCTGGCTCGTCAATCCCGCGTTTGACGGGCGAGCTCACCAGCGGTTTGCCGGCAAAACGTTCCTTGCCGCGCACATCCACATCCACGGCAAAAATGACGGCGTCCGCTGCGGCAATGACCGCAGGATCCAACGGTGTCACAGCTCCGGAACCCTGCGTCTCAACCTGGAAGTCAACGCCTGCTTCCTGCGCGGCCTGCACAAGCGAATCGGCGGCCATGTAGGTGTGCGCGATCCCCGTAGGGCACGCCGTCACGGCAACAATCCGCTTCCTGCGGGCGGGCTCAGCCGCACCGCCACCGGTCGCGGTGGAGCCGGGACCCGAGGCCGCGGCGCTCATTTCCGCAGGAGCCAGTGTTGATGCGGCCGGCTTTGGCTTGTCTTTGAGGGCGTCCGCCACGAGGGCCACGATCTCAGCCGGGGTTGCTGCTGCGCGCAGGGCTGCAGTGAAGTCCTTTTTGATCAGGGAACGGGCCAGTTTGGAGAGCAGCTTGAGGTGTTCGTTATCGGCGCCTGCGGGGCCGTCTTTGGCGCCGAAGTCCACGGCCGGGTTGAGGCGGGCCATGGCAAGGGTGGGTTCCAGGACCGCTGCGGAACGGCAGTGCGGGATGGCAATACCGCCGGGGACCCCTGTGGCTGTTTTTTGTTCGCGGGCTAAGGCGTCTGCGAAGAGTCCTTCCACCTCGGCGGCCCTGCCGTTTTTGGTGATGAGTTCGGCCAAGTGGCGGATCACCGAGGTGGTGTCTGTTCCGAGGTTGGTATCAAGAAGGACCAGATCATCGTTGATAAGGGTTGTCATGTCAGCTCTCTTCGGCTGGGGCCTGGACCGTCACGATGACGGCGGCCGGGTTGGTTTGTGCCAGGGAAGGAACCATGGTTCCGGGGAGGGAAGCTGCGGCCGCGCCATGGGCCACCGCTTGCTGCAGGCAGGCGCCGGGGGAGTCCCCGCGGAGCGTTGCCAGCAGGTATCCGGAGAGGGCAGAGTCGCCCGCACCGACAGTGCTTCGTGCTTTGATGGCTGGAGATTTACCATGCCAGGCACCCGAACTGGTGGCCAGCACCGCGCCTTTGGAGCCGAGCGTGGCCAGGACGGCTCGTACTCCGTGCCGGAGCAGGAGATTGGCTGCCGCTGTGGCGGCAGCCGGATCAGCCTCCAACGCGGGGCCGGTGGAAATACCCGTCAGTTCGGCCAATTCTTCGCCGTTGGGCTTGAGTAGATCGGGTGCGGCACGCAGGCATTCGCGCAGCGGGGCACCCGAGGAATCCACAGCAATCCGAGGTGCCTGCGCACCATAGGCGCCACGCACCGCCTCAATCACGCGGGCATAGAAGTTATCCGGAATGCCTGGCGGGAGCGAGCCGGCCAGCACCAGCCAGGATGCGCCGTCGGACTTCTCCACAGTGAGCGCAAGCAGGTCTGCCAGCTGCCCCTCGGTGAGCGTGGGGCCGGGCTCATTGACCTTGGTGGTGGTGCCGTCGGGCTCGGTGATGGCCACGTTGCTGCGCAGGGGCGCGCCGATGGGCAGCGAAAGGTGCGGGATGCTCTCCAGGCTCAGAGCGCGCACAACGGCGTCCTCCGAGTCCCCGGGCAGCAGTGCCAGCGCGTCGATTCCGGAGGTGGTCAGGGCGCGGACAATGTTCACGCCCTTGCCGCCCGGATGTTGAGAGGCTTGTGTGGCGCGCTGGACCTCGCCGCGATGCAGCGGGCCCGCGAGCTCAATGGTGCGGTCCAGGCTGGGGTTGGGGGTCAGGGTGAGAATCATGCGATCACGACCTCAACGCCGGCGCCGGCCAGGGCGGCTGCGAGCTCAGCGTCAGGTTCCGCCGTAGTGATGAGAGTGTCGATGTCCTCCAATGTGGCAAAGCGGACCAAAGTTTCGGTACCGATTTTGGAGGCGTCTGCCAGGACCACTACTTTCTGGCCCGCCTTGACCATGGCGGTCTTGGTGGCTGCTTCTACGGGGTCCGGGGTGCTCAAACCGAATTCGGGGTGGATGCCATTGGCGCCGATGAACGCGATGTCCGGACGCAGGGCGCCAAGTTGTTCGGTGGCGCGG
Source organism: Arthrobacter sp. lap29 (assembly GCF_032458965.1). NCBI lineage: Bacteria > Bacillati > Actinomycetota > Actinomycetes > Micrococcales > Micrococcaceae > Arthrobacter > Arthrobacter sp. lap29. The sequence continues at coordinate 165,260 of NZ_JAUCEK010000005.1, read as the reverse complement.
GCTCCAACCACTGCGCTGGTCAGCCCGCGCACCCGGCCCCCGATAATGTCCAACAGCAGGTGCGAGTTGGTGCTCAGGGACACGGCGGTGGGTAGGGAATTGGTGATCACCAGCAGCTCGTCGCGGGTGTTTGCAGGGACCCAGCTGGCCAGGAGTTCAGCTAATGCGGCGGTGGTGGTGCCGGAATCGAGCAGGATTGACGCTGTTGGGGCGTGGGGAATCAAGGCAAGGGCGGCCGTGGCGATGCGCTGCTTCTCATCCAGATACTGGGTTTGGCGTTCACGCAGGCTCTGCTCGGAGCGGGTGAAGCGGTCGGTGCCGACAGCGCCTCCATGGACGCGGCGCAGCCCGCCCGTTTCTTCCAGCGTGGCAAGGTCGCGGCGCACGGTCTCCTGGGTGATGGAAAACAGTTCGGCGAGTTCGGTGACGCCAACGCGGCCCTGAGTGCTGACGAGTTCGATGATTCGCTGGTGCCGTTCCTCCGCGAACATGTGGCTTCCTTCCGATGTCAGTGACCGGAGTCACAAGATGTTGTTTCTAATGACTTTATCTGTGTTTATCTTTGGAAGTCAAGGTAAAACCAACATAAACGCAGAATGGTGTGGTTGAGGTGGGGTGTCCCGCGATTCATCCGTGAGAAAAGGTCGCTTTGAACCACCAAAGCGACCTTTTCTCCCGGATGGATTTGATTCACGGATTGGGCGGGCGGATTGGGCGCACGGAGCCGGTAGTCTGGCGCCATGGAAACTGTTGCGTGGTCCCGCCCGGAAGGTGACCGAGCGGGCAAGCCGCTGCTGCTCATGTTGCACGGCTACGGATCCGATGAATCCCGCATGAGTGCACTCTTCAAGGACATGCCACAGGGTTTTGTGTGTGCAGCGCCACGGGCACCACGGAAGATTTCAGGTGACTGGGGCTGGTTCTTGCTGGATTACTTTCTGGCCAACGACTTTGCCGAAGTGATGGGTGCCGCCACGAAGTTGCTGGGATGGCTGGATGCGCAAATGCTCCAGCACCGCTTCAGCTCGGTGTCCGTGCTGGGTTTCTCACAGGGCATGGCCATGGCAACCATGCTGATCAGGCTGCGCCCGGACCTGTTCACAACCGGTGTGGGCCTGTCCGGCTTTGCCCTGCACAATGAGCTCCTGGCAACCATGGAACCGTTGACCACAAAGATCCCGTTCTTCTGGGCGTACGGGGACAAGGATCTTGTCATCAATGCCCAGGCCAAGGAGTTCACGGCCGGGTGGCTGGCCGCCAACACCGAGCTGCAGCAGGCCCGTTATGAGGACCTGGGGCACACCATCCGCCATGATGAGCTCGGGGATGTGGCCTCGTTTTTGACCGCTAATGTGCAAGGTTCTTTTGTTCCCAGGCGTAGTTGAGAAGACCTCAGGCGGTGGGCTGTGTGGCCGGGTTATTCCGCTTGGGTGCGGTGATAACTGGCCTCTTGGAAGCACGACGTCGGCACCTCCCGGCGCTCGCAGGCTAGGTGCCCTGTCTGCTCACCACATACACGTTCCCTGAGGCGGCGCTCAGGAATGCCGGATACCCTTTAATCACAAACAGGGCAGGGGAGTTTCATGACACGTAAAGATCTCAACCATGTGGGGATGAATGCCGCGCAAGGGTTCACCGCAGATTCAGGGTTCACCAGTAATGCGGCACAGTCTAACCCAGCGGTGAAGATGGTGGCGGGAGTGGCGTTCGATGAGAAGGGTAACCCGACCCCTGTCTTGCACCGGCTGTTGCTAGGTGCTGTAGAGGTGCAACGGCCCTTGGTGCTGGCGAATCTGCGCCGCCTGCGCAGGCGCTACCCTTATGCCACCTCATTTGAACTGAGTCAGCGCTTGGAGCGTGACTTCCTCGCAAGTGTTGGTACGGGCGGGGCGGCCATCGGGGCCACGGCCATCATTCCTGGATTCGGCACGGTGGTGGCACTGTCCATTTCCGCAGCGGCAACCGTGGTGTTTCTCGAGGCCACGGCTCTCTACGCACAGTCGGTGGCCGAGTTGCACGGGGTGCGTCTTGCAAACCCGGAGAGTGCACAGCTGGCCGTCATGACTATCATCTTGGGTGATGAGGGCCAGGCCCTGCTGGCGGGTTTGACCGGCCACGCGCTCGGCACTGGCAAAACACCCATGCAGGCTTGGGGGAAATCGTTGAGCAAGAATATGCCGCTGGCCACCATAAGGACGCTCGTGGCGCCGGTGCAAAAGCGGTTCCTGAAGAAGATGGCGGTCAAGGGCAGTGCTTCCATTGTGGGGAAAGCCTTGCCGTTTGGCATTGGTGCCGCGGTGGGCGGCGTGGGCAACTACATGATGGGCAAGGCTGTCATCGCCTCCGCCAACCGCGCCTTCGGTCCGGCGCCGTTGGAGATCCCGCCGCTATTGCTGGCTGAACTTGAGGCCGCGAAAACGGCTAAGCCCGTGAAAGCGGGTAAGTCAGCAAAGCCCGTGAAGCCCGTGAAGCGAGTGAAGCCCGGGAAGCGAGTGAAGCCCAAGAAGGCAGGGAAGACGCATGGAATTGATGTGCCCGTGCCCGAATTTAGGCCGCACAAGCCCTGAGCTGACGCCCGTAAGAACTGACGCGTGAGCGTCAGTGGAACACGAGCGTCGCAATGGTGAAGATCGCCAGACCTGCCAGGGATCCCACTACGGTGCCGTTGATGCGGATGAACTGCAGATCCTTGCCCACCTGAAGTTCGATCTTCTGGCTGGTTTCCGCTGCGTCCCAACGCTCCACCGTGTCAGTGATCAGAGAGGTGATTTCATGCTTGTATGTGCCCACGAGATAGGCTGCCGCGTCTGAAATCCATTTGTTGGCCTTGGCAGCCAGTTCCGTATCTGAGACCAGGCGGGCACCGAAGTCCTGAACTGCGGAGGTGAACTTCAGGCGCAGCTCGGACGTGGGATCCTCCACCGCATCAGTTAGTGCAGCCTTGAGCGTTTCCCAGGTGCGCCCGGCCAGCTCCCGCACTTCCGGGTCTCCCAGAACCTGGGCCTTGATGCCCTCGGCCTTGGCGATCATGGCCGGATCGTGTTGGAGTTCCTGGGCCAAATCCTTCAAATAATCGTCCAGTTTCAGGCGGACCTCGTGGTGCGGATCCTCCTGTACGGCAAGGGCAAACTTGTGGATTTCGGTGTAAATTTTATCTCCCACCAGGCCGTCCACAAATTGTGGCACCCAACTAGGTGAACGGGTCGAAACCAGTCCACTGATGGTGGTGTGGTTGCTTTTGATCCATGCGGTGGAGCGGTCCACCAGAAGATCGACCAGGGCGTGGTGGTGGCCGTCTGCAAAGATCCGTTCCGCGAGCTTGCCAATGGGCGGGCCCCACGGCGGCTCCAGGACATGCTTGCGCACCATGGATTCGATGACGTCCTTGACGTCGTCGTCCTTCAAAACGGCAATCGCCCCGCGCATCGCGGCCGCGCCCTCGGTGGCCACCCGCTGGGCACTTTCTGGCCTTGCCAGCCACGTCCCCACCTTCTGGGCAATCTGGGTCTTGGCCAGCTTCTGAGACACCACTTCCTCGGACAGGAAATTGGTTTCCACAAATTCCGCCAGGGAAGAACCGATCTCGTCCTTGCGGTTGGGGATGATGGCCGTGTGCGGGATCTTCAGGCCCATGGGATAACGGAACAGTGCCGTCACCGCAAACCAGTCGGCCAGGGCACCCACCATGCCGCCCTCGGCCGCGGACCTGACATAGGCCAGCCAGGGGAAGCGTGGCGCCAGGGCAAAGGCAAAGCAAAACACCACCGCCATGAATACCAACAATGCCAAAGCGATGTTCTTCATGCGCCGCAGCGCCGCCGCCTTGGCAATATCCGGGTGCGGTAAGAGGCCGGTCGGGTCAAGCTGTTGTGTCGAAGCCATGACAGTAAGCGTAGCGTGAGGCCATGACAGCTATGATCTTCGCCCACCGCGGATCCAGTGCCGCCTATGCCGAGCACACCCGCGCCGCCTACCTGCAAGCCATCGCCGACGGCGCCGACGGCGTGGAGTGCGATCTTCACCTCACTGCGGACGGTGCCCTGGTGCTCCTCCACGACGAAGACATCAGCCGCACCTCCAACAGTTCCGGGGCTGTGGCGAAGATGACACTGGCCCAGCTGCGCGCCGTGGATTTCAGTTCCTGGCACGGCTCCGCCATCCCACCCGAATTTGGTACTACGGCCGAACAGTTGCTGACGCTGGCCGAACTGCTGGACATTCTCAGCACGGCTTCCCGTCCCATGAGTCTGGCCATTGAATTCAAATACGGCGGCCACTTTGACCCGGCGCTGGTTGAGGCGGCGCTGGACACCCTGCGCGGCCGCGGCTGGAGCCCGGAGACCTCCACGGTGGTACACAGTGTGGGACACGCGGCAGGAAAAATTGATGTCTCCTTCATGTCCTTTCACCCCGAGGCAGTGCTGTTCTTGGCCCAGCATGTGGCCGCGGAGAAACTGTGTGCACTTCTTGAAGTTGTTGGACCCGAGGACCGCCTTCAGTGGCAACGCCAGCAGTTGGTGGACGACGGCGTTGCCCTCCTCGCCGGACCCGGCGTTCAGTACCTGCGCGCTTACCCAGGTGACGTTGCCCGCTGGCTGGCCGTGGGACGCACCCTGCGGGTGTGGACGGTTGACAGTGCCCAGGACCTGGAACTTTGCCTTGGTGCTGGCGTCACACAACTGACAAGCAATAAGCCCGGGGCGCTCCGGGAGATGCTCACAGAGCGGCACTAATACAGACTGCCTTTACAGACGGCCTTGACGTTTTGGGCACGCCATGTGATTGCATGGAACAATGGCATCGAGAATTGAAGACTACGCCCTCCTATCAGACCTGCACACAGGCGCCCTAGTGGGCCGCGATGGGAGCATTGACTGGCTGTGCTTTCCCCGTTTTGATTCACCTTCTGTGTTCACTGCACTGTTGGGAACCAGCGACCATGGCCGCTGGCTGATGGCCCCATCCCACCCCGAGGCGACGGTGGCGCACCGCCGCTACGTTGGCCGGACCTTTGTGCTTGAAACGGTGTGGGAAACCCCAACGGGGACGGCAAAGATCACTGATTTTATGCCGATCGGGGACAGGCGGGCGTCCCTTGTGCGCCGTATTGAAGGAATTAGCGGCAGTGTGGAATTTCAGCAGAACATCACTATCCGCCCGGGTTACGGCAAGGTGTTGCCATGGGTGCGCAGGGTTAAGAACGCGGATGGTTCCGAAGGAATTGTGGGCGTTGCAGGACCTGATGCATTGGTATTGCGAGGAGATGAGCTGCCGCACGCGGCCCACCGCGAACACGCAGGAAAGTTCACGGTTCAGGCCGGGGCCAGGGTTGAGCAGGAATTGGTTTGGTATCCCTCCCACCGGCCGGAACCGCGCCCCATTAATACGGACGCCGCACTGGCTGCGACCTGCAGGTACTGGGAGGACTGGGCTGCACGCTACAACCACGACGGAAAATATGCGGGAATCGTTGAGCGTTCCTTGCTGGTGTTGCGTGCTCTGACACATCAGGACACCGGCGGTATTGTGGCTGCGCCCACTACGTCGCTGCCGGAAGAGTTCGGTGGTGCACGGAACTGGGACTACCGTTTTTGCTGGCTGCGCGATGCGGCTCTCACGCTTGAAGCCATGCTGACCCACGGTTACGCGGAAGAGGCGCTGAAATGGCGTGACTGGTTGTTGCGGGCCGCGGCGGGCGATCCGGAAGACCTGCAAATCATGTACGGGCTGTCAGGAGAGCGGAACCTGCCCGAAGGTGTTCTGGACCATTTGCCCGGCTATGAGGGCGCCGCGCCGGTGCGCATTGGCAACGGCGCCGTGGGACAGTACCAGGCCGATGTTGTGGGCGAAGTGCTCGTGGCCTTGGAAAAGCTTCGGCTTGCCGGTGGGCACGAGGACCACTTCTCGTGGCCATTGCAACAGGCCATGCTGGGTTTTGTAGAGAATCACCTTTCCTCGCGTGACCATGGCATCTGGGAGATGCGCGGTGATTTGTCCTACTTCACACATTCGCGGGTGATGATGTGGGCCGCTTTTGACTGTGCTGTCCGGGCCGTGCGCAACCACGGACTGGCTGGCCATGTTGAACGCTGGGAAGAGTTGCGTGAGCAATTGCGAGCCGAAATCATGGAACACGGCCTCAACAAGGAACTGAACACCTTTACCCAAACGTACGGCGGAACCACCACGGATGCTTCCTTGCTGGTGCTTCCCCAAGTGGGATTTGTGGGATACAGCTCCCCGGAAATGCTGGGCACGGTGGCCGCCTTGGAAGCCGAGCTCGTGGATGAGCACGGGCTCATTATGCGCTACCAGACAACCTCCGGCATCGACGGGTTGGAACCTGGCGAACACCCGTTCCTAGCCTGCTCCTTCTGGCTGGTGGAACAGTACGCCCACACCGGACGCCGCCCGGAAGCCGTGGTCCTCATGGACACTCTTGTGGGCCTGGCGAATGAGGTAGGCCTGCTCAGTGAGGAGTATGACATGGGGCGTGGCCGCATGGCAGGAAACTTCCCCCAAGCGTTCTCTCACCTGGCCCTGGTCCGGGCAGCCGATGCCCTGCACGGCACAGAACACCTGAGTCTGTCTACTGAGCCCATTGACACGAACACCATGCCTATCATCATTTCCCAGTGAGCGTCAGAGGGCTCGCTACGGAGCTGAAAGGCTCCCCGGCTGCGAAAATTGGCGCCTCAATTGCCATTGCAACAGGTTTGTACGGGGTTTCCTTTGGTGCTCTTTCCGTTGCATCCGGACTGAGTTTTTTCCAGACCATGGTGTTGAGCCTGCTGCTGTTCAGCGGAGGCTCGCAATTTGCCTTCATCGGTGTGATTGCCGGAGGCGGATCCGGTGTGGCCGCCATGAGCGCCTCCGCTCTTTTGGGCATCCGCAACGGTGTTTATGGCATGCAGATCAACGCCCTTTTGCGTCCTGCCGGATGGCGCCGCCTTGCGGCCGCACACGTCACCATTGACGAATCGAGCGCCACGGCAACGGGACAAACGGACCCAGATGAGCAAAAGCGTGGTTTCTGGGTTGCCGGGCTGGGCATTTTTATTCTGTGGAACATCATGACCGCCGTGGGCGCAGTGATTGGCAACGCCCTGGGTGATCCCAAGCAATGGGGGCTTGACGGTGCTGCCGTGGCAGCGTTCCTGGGCCTGCTCTGGCCGCGAATAAAGGCAATCCAGCCGGCTGCGATCGCCGTGGTGTGCGCCCTCGTGACCCTGCTGGCGGTATCGTTCGTGCCACCGGGCGTCCCCATCTTAGTGGCCGCCCTCGCGGCCGGGATCATTGGCTGGTTCCGCAGAGGAGGCACCCCGTCCCATGCTCCAGGTCATATTGACGACGGTCTGGAACCTGACATTGAGCCTTACCGGCACAGCCCCGGACCCAGCAGCGAGCACAGCACGCCCGGCACGGACGGGGGCCAGCCATGAGTCTGTGGTTTTGGGTGCTGGTGGCCGCGGTTGTGGGGTATTTGACAAAGCTGCTGGGTTACCTGGTCCCGGCGAAGGTGCTCGCCAATCCGCGGATGTCGCGGGTGGCAGGAACGTTGACCATTGGCCTGTTGGCCTCCCTGACGGTTGTGAACGCCGCAGCCAGCGGCACCTCCGTTGTGGTGGATGCCAGGATCGGCGCCCTCGTGGCGGCCGCAATTGCGCTTTGGTGCAAGGCGCCATTTCTCGTGGTGGTCCTCGCCGGGGCCGGGGCCGCCGCCGGGCTACGGCTGCTGGGCTGGCCCTGAGCCGAACGGGTTCTGCGCAGGATCCTGCTGGTTGGGACCCGCCGGCTGGCCATCCGGTGCAGTGGGGTAGGGTGCTGCGGGGTATTGGGCGTTCGGGTATTGCTGGCCGGGGGCGGCCGCGTACTGCTGCTGGGCAAATTGCTGCTGCCCGTAGTACATGGCCTGCTGCTTCTGATCGGCGCTTAGGTACGACGGTCCGCGGTACGCGGCATCACCATAGGAGAGAATGGCGGCAAAAACAACGGGTAAGAGGACCAGACCCACAGTGAAACCGGTATCCTTGCCGAAAGACTTGGACATGTCATTCATAATGACAATCATCATGTAGATGTTGAAATACGGGATGAAGAGGAACCAGAAATGGGATTCTGGGCGCCCTACCATCTTCACCATGATCCAGCTGTTGTAGAAGGGCACGAACGCCTTCCACTTGGCATACCCGGCCTTGTTGAAAACTCCTGCCCAAGCGAATCCGGTGACCAGCCAGGCAACCACAAAGATGAGCGCGTAGATGCCCATCAGGGCCATGAAGAAGGCCGCGAATGCTGCGGAATCCATGGTGGTGTCGTAGCTGTAGTCGTAGGGGTCCGGGGCAGGGGCCAGCGGAAGTGCAAAAAGAGTGGGAAGCATTTTAGCTACTTTATCTGGAACCCGTGCATACGCCAATGGGGTGGACTGCCCATAATAGAAGCAGCACCCGTAAACACAACCCATCAAGGAGATTCTCATGATTGTGGCTTTTTCAGTGGCACCCAGCGGCACACCCCTTGACGCACCGGCCGGCACCGGTGATGACGCATCCGTCCACACTGCGGTGGCGGCGGCCGTGAAAGTGGTTCGCGAATCAGGCCTGCCCAACCGGACAAGTTCCATGTTCACCGAAATTGAAGGTGAATGGGATGAGGTCATGGAGGTTATCAAGCGCGCTACCGAGGCTGTGGGCCGTTATGGTTCGCGGGTCTCCCTGGTGCTCAAAGCCGATATTCGCCCCGGCCATACTGGCGAACTCGACGGCAAGGTGAGCCGGCTGGAAGGGGCCTTGGACGGGCTCGGTCAGTAACGCCGGCTACCCGGTTCAGGTGCGGCTGGTTTAGGACAGCCCGGTTCAGATCAGGCTGGGAATGGTTGGCGGGCTCAGGAAATCCTCGCTGTGTGTCACCGGCGCCGCCAACATTCCCGCCCCGGCATCAATAAGGAAATAGCCCACGGACGTCCAGTTGCCGTGCTGTGTACCCGCCTGCAACGCAGCCTCAAATTCGGCACAAATGCCCAACGCCAAATGTCCCAGCACGCTGGCCCGTGCCCGCAAAATGGGCTGCGAAATATCACTCAAACTATCGCGCATGCGAAGGAATAGCTCATCGAAGCCGTCGTTCGTTTCGAAGGACGACGCCAGTACTTTCGCTGCGGATGGGACCGAACGCACCTGGTAGAGGAATTGTGCACGCCAACTTGGCTGTGGCATAGCGGCGAGTTGTTCCACCCACGGCAATATTCGGCAGGCAATCACCTCCCGTAGCCCTGCGTCCTCGGGCAGGTCTGCCAGAAGTTCGTTGCGCCGCCCTTGCATGCTGTGCAGGTGGCGTTCAAGCAGTGCTCGGATCAATTCCTCCCGGTTGCCGAAGTGGTAGGCCACGGCCGAATGGTTATGGGTCCCTACATGCTCGGCAATCTTTCGGTTTGAGACGGCATCTACCCCGTGAATGGCAAAAAGTTCCTCGGCAGCATCTAGCAGTGCCTCGCGCGCCTTGTCTCCGTGATGTCCCATGATCCCCACTTTCTTTCAACTCACCACCGTACCGTGGCCGGGTGCGGCTGTGATGCTGCACTCGTCTTATTCCTTTTTACGCCACGTGGCGTAAAGTGGTTAAATACGACCGTCGGCACGAGATGTGCCAACAGCGCCAGGCCGCTTTCGGGCACATTTTCTGGCAAGACGGGGCGCCACGTAACTTTAGCCAGCACCAGGAGTATGAACTTGAGCAGCAACTCAGAGAACCCAAGCGAGCCAACGCCGGGCAATGAACCCACCGTGTACGGGAAAAACGCTGCGGCCACAGCGCCCGTCACGAAGCATGACCCAGTGGCCTCAAACACGGAGGCGGAGAGCGTACCCGGTGCGCCAATTTCTGCAGCCGGGGTGAGCGCAGAAGAGGCAGAGGCGGCTGCGCGCAAGCGCGCCAAGGCTGAAACCATTGGACGCTACGTGGCCATGTTTATGATGCCGCTGATCATGGTGGGAATGATGGTTGGCGGTTATCTGGCCGCCATGCACTCCCCGGCACCGAACAACATGCCCATTGCAATTGCCGGAGCCCCAGCCGCCGCGGGGGCGTTTGCCCAGACGCTGGAAACAACAGATCCGGATGCCGTGGATGTCCGCACAGTTGCCAGTGCCCAAGAAGCACGCAGGCAAGTTGTGAGCCGTGAGGTTAGTGCCGCCGTCGTTATTGAAAACGGCAAGGCCACCCTGTACACGGCCGGTTCCGCCGGAGCCTCGCAGGCCACAACGGTGACAGGGCTCCTTGCCCCGCAAATCATGGCTCAAGGACTGCAGCTACAGGCGCAGGACCTCGCGCCGCTTCCGGACACTGATAAGTCCGGGCTGGGGGCCATGTTCATGACCACCGCGCTCATCATGGCCGGATACCTGCCATTTAGCTTGACGCTGTCCAATTCCCCGGAATTGCTGCGTAAGCGCCGTGCTGTGCCTTTGCTGGCAGGCTGGGCGGCACTTGTTTCCGGATTGGTGTGGGCTGTGACCGGTCCGATTCTAGGGGTGGTGCAAGGACATGCATGGGCTGTGCTGGGAATTTGCTGGCTCGGTGTCTTTGCCGTCGGTGCGGTGCAGTTGCTATTCACTCGACTTCTGGGGCCCTTGGCCATCATCGTAGCCATGCTCCTTCTGATGGTGCTGGGCGTACCAGCCTCCAACATGGGCCTATCCGTGCACACCATGCCCGGCTTCTACGCATTCCTGCACTCTTTCCTGCCCACGCCTGCACTGGGTGAGGCGCTGCGTTCGGTCATGTACTTTGACGGTGTAGGAGTGGCACCTTACCTTATTGTCCTTGCTATCGGGGCAGTCGTAGCGTTACTGCTGACCTTCGGATATGACGTGTACAAGTCCCGCAAGCACCCCAATGCTCCCGAGCCGTTCGTTGCCGTGCAATCCCTGCATGGTGGCAAGCGCCCCAAATCACGTTTCTGGCGCTACACCGCGCTGCTGTTCTTCCCGTTCGCCATGGTGGCCATGATGATTTCCTTCATGCTCGGCGCCATGGGGGAGCCCACGCCGCGCGATATGCCTGTTGCCATTGTCGGTGCCACAGCTGAGGCCAGCCAAGAGGCAGTGAACCAGCTCGACACCAATATGGCGGGACTCTTTGATTTGCGTGCTGTGGACTCTGAGAACGAGGCCCGCGCCTTGGTTCACGATCGCCAGGTCACGGCTGCACTGGTACTGCCTTCGGCACAGGACAGCTCCGCGTTGCTGCTGACCAATGAGGCCGCAGGATCCAGTGCCCAGCAGCTTGTCACCACCATCTTCGGGCAGGTAGCTGCTGGCCAGGACATGACGCTGAACGTTGAAAACACGGCGCCGCTGACAGATGGCGACAGTGCTGGAACAGTCCCCATGTACATGGCGATGGGCTGGATGATGGCGGGATTCTTGATCATCGTTGTTGGCGCCAACGCAGCACCCGCCTCACGGGCGCTGCGTAAACTCATACCGATCGTGGCCGCCTGGTCAGTGTTCATGTCTGCGGTGCTCTATCTGATTGCAGGGCCCATGGTTGGGGCCATTCACGGTCACTTCTGGCCACTGTTCGGAATAGGCATTGTGGCCATCTTTGCCATGGCCATGGTTGCAGCAGTTTTTGAGCGACTCATCGGGATGCTCTCCATCTTGCCGGTGGTTGCCATTCTCATGTTTGTCGGTATCCCCGCCTCGGGAGGGGCGCTGTCCATCTACATGCAGCCGGAAATTTTCCGGACGCTCCATGACATTTTGCCGATGCCGGCAGCTGTTGAAGCTGTCCGCTCCGTCATGTACTTTGGCGGCGACGTAGTGGGCGGGGCGCTGCTCAACTTTGGCATCTGGGGAGTTCTCTCGTTGGGGTTGGTGGTTGTGATTGACCGCTTCAAACCGTTGAACACCGGTACCCACTCCCCGTTGAACGAAGACACTTCGCCCACGGCGCAGGTGGAGCGCGAGCGAGAACTGCTCGCAGTCTAACGAGTGACCCATGCCGGCGGCGGGCGGAAGTTCCAACTGTGCTGCCGGCATGGGCAACTGGCCAATGGCCGGACTGTCACTGAAAATGCAGGCGAAAACTTGCTCGGTGCTACTGCACTACGCTGGCAGGGTGATTACTTTCCCGGCTGCCAACAGCAGCACCACTGCGAGCCTCTAATGGGACGTCAGCGCACACCAAAAAATGTTGCGGCCGAGCCTGAGCCCGGCATCAGAGGGCCCGTGGCCGGAACCTTCTCAACCGATACCGGCACGGCGGTACTGATTCCCGACGGCGACAACCCCAACGGCTGGCTCCTCCTGCTCAATGGCGTACAAAGTTCCCACGTTGACCTGGCCGACCCGCTGCGTCTGGACTTTGAATACATGCGCTGGATCATGGCGCTGGTGCAGGACCGCTGGGATGCCGGGGCAAATCTGCGCACGCTGAGCCTGGGCGGGGCGGCTTGCTCCATGCCGCGCTATCTGGTGGCCGCCTACCCGAACTCCCGCAACGTGGTGGTGGAGATTGACGGGAAGCTGGCCAACTACGTCCGGGATTGGTTTGATTTGCCCCGCGCGCCGCTGCTGAAGATCCGGGTGGGTGAGGCACGCGAAGTCACCGAATCGCTGACAGCGGGCAGCCGGGACCTGGTGATCCGGGATGTTTTTGCCGGGTCCAAGACGCCGTTTGCGCTGACCACAGCAGAATTTACCAGCGCCGCCAAGAATGTACTCATTCCCGGCGGCGTATATGTTGTTAACTGCGGTGACTCACCCGCGCTGGCCGTTGCGCGGCGCGAGGCCGCCACCATTGCGGGCGCATTCAAACACACCGTGATCATCGCGGACCCGCCCATGTTGAAGGGGCGCCGCTCCGGCAATGTCATCATTGCTGGCAGCGACTCCCCACTGGGTGACGGCGCCGGATTGCCCCGGGCCCTTCTGGGCGGTGCCATGCCCGCTCAGCTGTGGGATGACAGTAAAGTACGCCAGTTTGGGCGCTGCGCCCTAGTGCTCAACGACGCCGAACCGGAGTAGCTGCCTCTAGCGCCGGCTCCGGTACCTGGCTAGCCGCGGCGGCAGGCGGGGTTTCATCGAGAAGGACGGCCCGGCGTCGTCCATCACCACGGACCCACAGCCTAAAGGCAAGGGTCAGCAGCACCAGCCACGCCACCCCAACATAGAGTGCCACCCGGGTGTCAGGGTAGATTCCCAACAGCACGATGATGCCCAGCATGAACACGCTTGTCAGGATCGAGGCGAGCGGCCAGAGCGGCACGGGGAAGGCGGAGGGGGCAAGGTTGTTGCGGGAGATCTCGCGCTTCATGGCCACATGCGAGGCCAGGATCATCATCCACACCCACACCGTTGCGAACGTGGCGATGGAGGCGATCAGCAAGAAGACGTCCTCGGGGATGGTGGCGTTCAGGACCACGCCCACCAGTAGCACGCCCGTTATGAGCATGACGGTCATCCACGGCACTCCGCGTTTGGAAATACGGCCAAAGGCGGCGGGTGCGTGGCCTTGTTGGGAGAGGCCGAACAGGACGCGACCGGCGCCAAAGATATCGCTATTGATGGCCGAGAGAGCCGCCGTGATGACTACTGCGTTGAGGATGTGCGCCGCCAAGGGAATGCCCAGGGAATCAAAAATTTGGACGAAGGGGCTGGTCTCGCCCGTGATGTCATTCCACGGGATCAGGCTCATCAGCACGCCCAACGTCAGAACATAGAAGAGCAAAATACGCACCGGAACGGTGTTGACGGCCGCCGGGATCGACTTGCCGGGATCCTTCGCCTCGCCGGCCGTCACACCAATGGTTTCAATGCCGCCAAAGGCAAACATGACCACGGCGAACGCGGCCAGCAACCCCACCCAGCCGTTGGGCAGGAATCCGCCATTGTTTACAAGATTGCCCAGGCCCGAAACCGCCTGTGCGCCGTCCATGTGGAAACCGAAAATTATAATGGCCACTCCGCCGGCGATCATGGCGAGGATGGCCGAGACCTTGATGAGGGAGAACCAAAATTCCAGCTCGCCGAACACCTTCACGCTGAGCAGGTTGATGGCGGCCAGGAAGAAGATGATGGCCAGAACCCAGATCCAGCGCGGGACATCCTGGAACCAGAAGCCCATGTAGATGCTGAAGGCCGTGACATCGGCAATGGCCACGATGGCCATCTCAAAAACATAGGTCCAGCCGGTGATGAATCCTGCTAGTGGGCCTAGATAGCGGCTGGCATATTGGCCAAAGGAGCCGGATACGGGGTGCCGGACGGCGAGTTCACCCAGGGCGCGCATGACGATGAAGACTGCCGCGCCGGCAATGATGTACGCCAGCAGGACGCCCGGGCCGGCCTTTTGGATGGCACTCGAGGAGCCGTAGAACAAGCCCGTGCCGATGGCTGAGCCCAACGCCATGAAGCGGATATGGCGGACGTTCAGGCCGCGCGTAAGTGCGGATCCCTTGGAGTTCATGTGTGAGCCTTCTCACGCAGCGCGAATGGTGTGCTGCGTCACTGTCGAAGCAAATGGCGTGGCAAGCCTCACTCATCTGCCGGTTTCTGGGCCGAAAGTGTCCTCAGCATCCCGATATTCTGGGATTTCAGACGCCAATATTCTATATTGTGGAAAGAGTCATGGCGATTTGCGCCGACGATGAGGGGATCATGACAAACACTGAGCGTAAGCCTTCCAAGGTCCCTGCCGCAGAGAACACTTTGCGGATACTGAAACTACTCTCCTCCAAGCGTGGACCGCTGGCGGCTTCCACCATTGCCACTACCTTGGAACTGCCCCGATCCAGTGTCTACCACCTGCTGGGGGTAATGGAGCAAAGCGGCTTTGTTATGCATCTGCACGAGGAGCAGCGCTACGGATTGGGTGTTGCCGCCTTTGAGCTCAGCAGCGCCTACTCACGGCAAGAGCCCTTGTCCCGGCTGGGGAGGCCGCTGCTCGCGGCGCTCGTGGACAAGCTTGGAGAAAGCGCCCACCTGGCAGTCCTGCATGGGCGTGATGTCCTGTACATCGTCGAGGAACGGGCCAAACACCGGCCCTCCTTGGTGACCGACGTGGGGGTGCGGCTTCCCAGTCACCTCACGGCTACCGGACGAGCAATTCTGGCCGCGCTGCCCAAGTCCCAGGTTCGGGCACTGTACCCCAACGCGGCAGCCTTTAGCTCCCTGACCGAAGTGCCGGCCCCCATTGCCAAGTACTCCACACTGTCCGCCCATCTGGATCAGGTGCGGCTCCGCGGCTACTCCACCGAGAACGGCGAGATCTCGGACGGGTTCGGCTCGGTGGCGGCTGCGGTCACTGATCATCTCGGCTGGCCCGTGGCTGCTGTGGCCGTGACGTTTCTGGAGGAAAAGGTTCCGGCAGAGAAGTGGCCGGATCTTGCGGCGCACGTCATCAAGGTTGCCGGGGAACTCTCGGTGCGGATCTACGGGCGCCGCGAAGGCTGAATAGTAGGTCTCCGGGCGCGCGCGGAGGTCGTTGTTAAGATTGGAGGCCTGTGGACAGGCCTCCAATCTTAACAACGACCTCCGCAGCATTTGCAGGTGTCTGAAATTCCGGACAGTGGGTCGGTAAAGGCGCTGATTTCCGCACAGTTAGGGGCCATAGTAGAGAACAAGACCACCGTGCTATGTAAGGACCCGCCATGAGCGCCACCACCGAAACCGTCACCCTCAGCTCTTCAGGGGTCACCCCCGAGGACGTCATTGCCGTGGCCCGCCACAACGCAAAGGTGGTGCTCAGTGCGGAGGCGCTGACCGGCGTCGAACGGGTGCGTGCTCATGTGGAAAAGCTGGCGCACTCAGAGACCCCCTCCTACGGCATCTCTACAGGCTTTGGTGCCCTCGCCAACCGCCACATCCCCACTGATATGCGCACGCAGCTGCAAAAATCGCTAATCCGCTCCCACTCCGCCGGCATGGGTCCGGCCGTGGAGCGCGAGGTGGTGCGTGCCCTGATGTTCCTGCGCGCCAAGACCCTGGCCAGCGGGCGGACCGGTGTGCGGGCCGTTGTGGTGACCACCATGGTGGATGTGCTCAACGCCGGGATCACGCCCGTGGTGCGCGAATTCGGCTCGCTTGGCTGCTCGGGGGACCTTGCCCCGCTCTCGCACTGCGCGCTGGTGCTCATGGGCGAAGGGGAGGCGGCCGGGCCCGACGGCGTCATCCGCCCCGTGCCCGAACTGCTCGCCGAGGCCGGGATCACGCCCATCGAGCTGGCCGAAAAAGAAGGCCTGGCGCTGGTCAACGGCACCGACGGCATGCTCGGCATGCTGCTCATGGCCATCGCTGATTTGAAAATGCTCCTGACCACGGCGGACATCACCGCCGCGCTCAGTGTGGAGGGCTTGCTGGGGACCGATCAGGTTTTTGTGCCCGAGCTGCATATGGAGTTGCGCCCGCACCCAGGCCAGGCTCTCAGCGCGGACAACATGCTGCGCGTGCTGGCGAATTCGCCCATTGTCGCCTCGCACCGGGTGGGGGATTCTCGCGTGCAGGACGCCTACTCGCTGCGTTGCGCCCCGCAGGTGGCTGGCGCCGCCCGGGACACCGTGGATCACGCGCTCATGGTGGCCACCCGGGAGCTCGCCGCCTCGATCGACAACCCCGTGGTGCTCCCTGATGGCCGCGTATCCTCCAATGGAAACTTCCACGGCGCACCGGTGGCCTACGTGCTGGACTTCCTCGCTATTGTGGCCGCCGACGTCGCCTCCATCGCCGAGCGCCGCACCGACCGCATGCTAGACCCCGCCCGCAGCCACGGCCTGCCCGCATTCTTGGCCGGGGACCCTGGGGTGGATTCGGGCCTCATGATCGCCCAATACACGCAGGCCGGCCTGGTCTCTGACTCCAAACGCCTGGCCGTGCCCGCCTCCGTGGACTCCATCCCCAGCTCCGCCATGCAGGAGGATCACGTTTCCATGGGCTGGCATGCCGCCCGGAAGCTGCGCCGCTCCGTGGAAAATCTGCGCCGGGTCCTAGCGATTGAGCTGGTCACAGCCACCCGCGCCATTGACATGCGTACGTCCTTGTCCGGCGGCGTTTTGCTCCCCGGTCCGGCTGGCGCCGCCGTACTTGAGGTGCTTCGGGCAACCGTGCCGGGACCGGGTGCCGACCGTTTCCTCTCGCCCGAACTAGAAGAAGCCGACCGTTTGGTAGGCTCCGGCGCCATCCGTGCAGCAGCGGAAACTGCCACGGGTCCGCTGAACTAGGCGCGGGTGGGGCCCGGAACGTGAAAGTGCCCCGCCTTAGCGCAGCAGTGTGTCGATCAGCCGAGCGGCCACCTTCGCGGTGCGGTTGTCGATGTCGAATTCGGGGTTAAGCTCCGCCACATCACAGTGGAACAACTTCCCGCTCGCGGCCACCTGGCGGCATATGGCGGCGATGATTGCCAGTGGTACCCCGTAGGCTGCGGGTGCGCTGACGCCGGGGGCCACGGCTGCGGGCATCACATCTAGGTCGATCGTGAGGTACACAATATCCACGGTCTCCAAAAATGAGGACACAAACCCTTCCGTGCGTTCCGCTGAGCAATCCTCATCCAGCAGGTACTTCACCTCGAGTTCATGCGCCGTATCGAAGAGGGCCCGGGTGTTGTTGGGTTCACTGATGCCCACGACGGCGTAGTTCAGTTCCCGCCCAGCGGCGGCTTCCGCGCGGGCCATCTGCAGGAACGGTGTGCCGGAGCTGGGTACTGGGGCCTCGCGCAGGTCAAAGTGGGCGTCCAGGTTCAGCACACCGAGACGGGCGCCGTTGGTGAACGCCGCAGTGCCCGCAACACCTAGGTAACTGGCATACGCGGTTTCGTGCCCGCCGCCCAGCACACAGGTGAGGTATCCGGCGTCGAGCATGGCTGTCAGAGCAGCGCCGCAGCGGGCCTGGCCGTCCTCTAAGGAGTCACCGGAGACCACAATGTCTCCGGCGTCAGTTACTTCCCGGGTGCCATGGAAGGCGAGCGAGCCCAGAGCGGCGCGGAGGGCTTCGGGGCCGGTGGCGGCGCCCGTGCGGCCGTGATTGCGGGCAACGCCGGCGTGGGAGGCGAAACCCAGCAGTGCAGCGGGGCCGGGCAGCGAGGCATTCAGCGAGGCGGTGTTCAAGGACGGGGCGTCCGGGGATGCGGAGGTGGCAGCAATGGCGACAGTCTGCCACCAGCGGCGGTGGGCGGGGGATTCGCCGTCGTTCCGGCCGGTCCATGCCGTGGCGGGTATATCAACGGAGAGCGTAGAAAAGTCCATGTGCCAAGCCAACCCCATGCCCTGGGACAACGCCAGCGGTCCTCGGGTATGGGCGTCTCCCATCACAGACACCCATAAAAATGAAATCGAGTACACAAGCTGGTGGACCGAAACTACACGATTCGGTCCACCAACTTACGTACTCGAGGGTGGTGCGGTTACCCGATGCCGAACAGGGCTTCCACCGTGCCGATGCCGAAGAAGAGCAGGAACGCCGCGGCAACAGCCCACATCAGGGGGTGAATTTCCTTGGCTCGGCCCTGGAATACGCGGATCAGCACGAAGGCGATGAACCCGGCACCGATGCCATTGGCAATGGAGTAGGTGAACGGCATGAGGGTGAACGTCAGGAAGGCCGGGATGCCGATTCCCCAATCGGACCAATCGATCTTGCCCACCTGGGAAACCATCATGAAACCGACCACAACAAGGGCCGGGGCCACTGCTTCAAAGGGGACCAATTTAATCAGCGGCGTGACGAACATGGCCAGCAGCAGGAGCAGGCCCGTCACGATGGAGGCCAGACCCGTACGGGCGCCCTCACCAATACCGGCACCGGATTCCACATAAATCTGGTTAGAGGATGCGGATGCGCCACCTCCGGCGATCGCACCGAACGCGTCAACAAGCAGTACGCGGTCCACGTTGGGGATGGTGCCGTCTTCACGCAGTGATCCGGCCTCGGCGGCCAGACCCACCATGGTGCCCATGGCGTCAAAGAAGATGCTCAGCAAAATCACAAAGGCGAGCAGCAGGGCAGCAATCGCCCCCAATTTGCTGAA
Organism: Arthrobacter sp. lap29; assembly: GCF_032458965.1. Lineage (NCBI taxonomy): Bacteria > Bacillati > Actinomycetota > Actinomycetes > Micrococcales > Micrococcaceae > Arthrobacter > Arthrobacter sp. lap29. Next base: position 146,237 of record NZ_JAUCEK010000005.1, on the reverse strand, counting down.
AGCGCCGAAGATATTGACCTGGCCAATGAGGGACAAGTCAGGCAGGGACCACTGCGAGAGCTGCGGGACCACCAGTGACCAGCCCTGCGGGTTGGACGTGGTGCCGTCGAAGGACGGGCCAATGTGGAGAGTCATTTCCAAGATGTTGGCCAGGACGGTGGAGACCACGATGCCGATCAGGATGGCGCCCTTGACCTTGCGCACCACCAAGGCGATGGTCAGGATCAGCCCAACAATGAAGACCAGCGTGGGCCAGCCCAGCAGCTTGCCGTCAAAACCCAGTCCCACAGGAACCGTGGTGCCAGCAACGTCCGGAATACGGCGCACAAAGCCGGCATTGACCAGGCCAATGAGCGCAATGAACATGCCGATGCCCACCACAATGGCGATTTTTAGCCCTTCAGGCACCGCCTTGAACACCGCTGTTCTAAAGCCCGTGAGTACCAAGATGAACATGGTGATACCGGAGAGAACCACCAGGCCCATCATGTCCGGCCAGGTCAGGCCCGGGTTCGTGGCAACCGTGACGGCCACAAATGCGTTGACGCCCAAGCCCGCCGCAAGGGCGAAGGGGTGCTTGGCCCAGGCGCCCATGAGGATGGTCAGGATGCCGGCCACAAAGGCGGTGACAGCGGCAACGCGCTCCAGGCCCAGCTCACCGCCTGCGGAATCTGCGCCGCCCAGGATCAGCGGGTTCAGGACCACAATGTAGCTCATCGCGAAGAACGTGGCGAAACCGCCGCGGATTTCCCGCGAATAGTTCGAGCCACGCTCGGTGATCATGAAATACTTGTCGACCGCAGACAGGCGCGGTGCCGTCTTCGTTGCCATGGGGAGCCTTCCAGGGAAGTGAAAAAAGATTTAAGTTAACCGAGGAAATAATAGCCCGTAATGGTGGCGCGTACTTATTAGGCGTTGGCTTGGATTTTTAACTCCTAGGCTGACCGCGGCGGTAGTTGGCTTGGGTGCCCCGCCAGGCGCTGGGGGGCGAACTCCCATAATGCTGGGATACCGTGGGGTGGCATTCTCCAACGAGTAAAGGAACTTTTGCTGTGATTTCTCGCATAGGCCACCGACAGAGTGAGATTAACATGACATCAAAATCATTGCTGGGCCGCTCATTGGCGGGCCTGTTGACGCTTCTGCTGGTCTTTTTTGGTACCGCCACGGCGGCTTTTGCCCACGATTCCGTGACGGAGACTTCACCCTCTGACGGTTCCACCGTGGCCACAGTTCCCGAGAAGATTCAGATCACCATGAGCAATTCCCCTGCCGTCATTGGTTCCCAAGTTCTGGTCCTTGACGCGGCAGGAGATAATTGGGGGGTAGGTGAGGTGGAGGTGTTGGACACCATCGCGACCCAAGCAGTGCGTCCGGGGGCGCCCGCTGGAAAGTACACCGTGAAATGGCGGCTAGTGTCCTCTGACTCACACCCCATTGAAGGTACCTTTGGGTTCACCGCTACCTCCGCCGGCACGGCTTCTGGTCAAGGCGCGGGCGCCGGCCCCGTGGCGTCCGTCCAGGCTGAACCGGAAACCCCTGGCGAAACGGTGCCGGATAGCCCCGCAGTGCCCTGGTCCATCATTGGCCTTGCCGTTGTCCTGGTGGGTGTAGTGGTGGCCATGGTGGTTGTTGCCCGCCGCCGCCTTTCCAGCGAGGACTAGCCACTGCGGTGAGGCTCTAAGCGGTGGCGGCTACGGAGCCCAGCTCCCGGGTTGCGATCCGGGCAGAGATGGACTGGCTGGCCCGTTTGGCTTGATGCAGAATTTCCTGAGTAGTGGGGATGGCAAGATCCCCTACACCTACGAGGTAGATCCCCAAGGCGTGCATGCCCGCCCGCACGTCAGTTGCGGTGGTCACGCCCACGCTGTGCAGGAGTCTGCGCAATTGGCTCAGGGCGCTGCGGGTGAAGACAACGCTGTGGGCCGTCAACATGCCGGTGGTTGTCTGTACTCGCCACTGGCGCTGAGACGGGGCCTCACCGTGATGCTGGGTAAATTCCAAGGCCTGGGTTGTTGGGCGTAGATCCAATTCATGGCGGCGGGCGTAGTGCTCAAGGAGCCGCACAATTTCGCTGCGCTCGTTCAGGGCGGTCAAGCTGATGCCTCCCGTGGTGGGTGCCAGCGGTGCCGGTGACTTCATGGGGCAGCCGCTATCCACCACTATGGTCTTGATGCCCTGCCGGTTGAGTTCGGCTGCTACGGCCAATGCCGAGAAACCGGAACCGATCACAATGGTGGTGGTGCTTTCAGGGGATGTTCCCCGCTGCGCGGAGGCGCTGGTTGCTACCGTGCTGGCAGGTATCACGCTGGTACCTGCCAGTGGCACCAGATCAGCTCGTGGTGGGGCAACTTTTGGGGCATACATCATAGCAAATGACTCCTCGAACGGTAGGAGAATTCACGGGTCGGTGCAGGCCATCAAAGCCTGCGCCGTAGGGCGGGTGCAACGGAAGGGGTTGCTCTGCACTGAGTTCAATAATTAGCTCAGTACTCGATCCAGATAAGCGTTTCTGAACACCCGCCGAGGATCAAGATCATCCCGAACAATACAGAACTTTTCTAGGTCTGGGTAGAGCTGGCAAAAGTCTTTCGATTGGAGGAAATGCCACTTGCCCCAATGTGGTCTCCCCTCATGGGCACGAAAGATTTCCTCGGCGGCGCGAAAGTACTCCAAGGGTGCCGTTTTCACATGTTGATGGATGGCGATGTAGCCACTTTCGCGATGGTTTGCCGTGGATAGGGCAATGTCATCGGCGGCGGCGCTGCGAACTTCTACGGGGAAGGAGATGTGCAATCCACGGCGCATAATCATGGCCTCAAGTTCGGCCAGCACCGTGGGGATTTGGGCCAGCGGAACGGCATACTCCATTTCCCTGAACCGGACAGTGCGCTCGGTGGCGAAAACCTTGTGGGAAAGATCGCCAAATTCCCTATTGCCCGTCAGCTTCGAAGCCGTCTTGTTGAGGTGGGGAATGATGGCGGGCACCTTGCCGGATACAGTGCACAGCGCAGAAAACAAGGTGTTGGAGACCAACACGTCATCCACTAAGTGAGTTACCGCGGACAAAGGGGAAACTCCCTGTGGCAGCCCACCCACTGGGTGGCGCGTGTTCGTTTTGGTGAGCGCCGTATCGGTGTGTGGAAACCAGTAGAACTCAAAGTGGTCAAGGGTGGCGTTGCGTTCGGGCAACGATTCCAAAACGGCCGCCAGCCGTTCCGGGCGCTCCACAGCATGGAGCATGAATGCATCCACACATGCCAAGGTGACCTCAACAATGATGCCCAAGGCGCCAAGGCCTACACGTGCCACGGCGAACAAGTCCGGGTTTTCAGTGGCGGAGCAGTGTTTGATTTCCCCCGTGCCCGTCACCATTGTCAACGCCCGCACCTGGGTGGCAATACCGCCAAATCGCACACCCGTCCCGTGCGTGCCCGTGGAGATGGCCCCTGCTATGGACTGCTTATCAATATCGCCCAGATTTTCCATGGCCAACCCGTACGGTGCCAGCAGGGCTGGGATCTCATGCAACCGGGTGCCACCTGCAACGGTGGCCAGCTTCGCTTCCCGATCCATCCTGAGCAATCCGCTGATGCCATCGAGGTGCAGCTGAACTCCCTGGGTCAGGGCGATGTCAGTAAAGCTGTGCCCGGCTCCCACAGCTTTGATGGTTGTGCCACTACTGGCAGCCGCTGCGACTAAGGCCGAAACCTCAGCTACTGTACTGGGCCTAGCTACGGAGCTTGGTGTGCAACGCTGATCGCCTGCCCAATTGCGCCACTGACTCATATGAACGCCTTCCCTTCGCCTCGATAGGTGAGCGCCCTGCCTGCCCGATGGCCACCGCCGTCGATAATTTCCAGAGCGTCAACATGCTCACAAACCTCACCGGATTTGGCATGGCGGAACCAAACTTTCTCGCCAATGCGCAGGGTTGAGGCCGCGGCCCCGCGCAAAGGGGTCTGCACCTCTCCCGCGCCCTCCGTACCAATGAGAGATAAACCGGAGGGGTAGACGGGCTCAGGGGACCTGTCCGCGCCGGCCGGGCCGGAGGCAATCCAGCCACCGCCCAGAACCGTGACAATATCCGGGGCCGGCCGTCTCACCACGGGTGCGGCAAATCCGACGGCGTGGGCCGGGCTGAAGCGCGAGTACCCGTCAAAGAGCGTGGGACCGAAGAGGCCCGAACCTGCGGCCAGTTCCGTCACGGAGGGATCTTCAGTGGTGAGTTCCAGGCTGCCTGTGCCGCCACCGTTGACAAATTCGAGCTCGCACAAATTGCGCACAGCAGCCACAACGTTGGCGCGGCGGTGGAGGATTTCAGCCATCGATGAGCGCTGTATTTGTTGGAGGATCTGTGACTTGGCGGCATCGGCAAACTTGTTCTTGGTGTGCGGGGTGTCCTGCAGACCAGCGATTTGGGCCTCGTACGCCATGATGCCGGTGAGTCGGAAAAGCTGTGCACCGCCCTTGACATGACGGCCGATCGCTAGAGCCAAGGCGATGGCGTCGCCCCCGGTGCGCACGGGGGAGCGGTACACGCCAATGTGACCCAGTGTGCGTCCTGCCACTGCCGGGCGCCACGAAGCGTCTAGATCCAGGCACAGCCGGATGGGGGCAGCCGGTTGGGTGCCTGCCAAAGTGGCGGCCATCCACTCCAACTGTTCTGTGGAATCCACCATGAGCGTCACGCGGGCACAGGCTTGCGGATCAGCGGCAAGGGCGCGCAGGGCGGGGGAATCGGCGGTGGGGTAGGCCACCACAATGTCAGTGAAGGCGCCGGATGGATCAGCGGCTAACCACAACGCTTCCGGAAGTGTAAATCCGAGTATGCCGGCAAAACCGGGCTGGGCCAGCACGGCACGGAGAACGTCACGGTTCCGGATTGATTTACTAGCCACTCGGATGGGCTTGCCCGCCGCCCGCCGCAGCAGGAACCCGGCATTTGTGGACAGTGCCGCCAGGTTCAGGACGGCCAGTGGGGCGGACAGGTTGGCACAGGCCAAATCCACCCCTGCCCACATGGCCTCCTCCGCAGAGATAGCCCCGGAAGAAGGCGCAGAAGGCGTGGAAGAAGCCCCGCTGAGGCCGTCCGCCAGAGCCGATTGTAGTAGTTTCAACATTGCTGCCCACTTTCCTACTCGCCAGTAATGCCAACTCTGTCACATGTCAGGCTCCGGATGTGGATGTGGCAGATGAAGTCATGTTTGGCACACGCCGCAGCGCAACTTGACGTGCATGGCTGAACCCGCAATAGTCACAAGTAAAGGCCGCGACGGGGAGGCCGCAGCAAGTTTTTGCATCCCCGGCACACAAGAACCAGGAGGCGCACGATGACCAGCCAAGAGCAATCACCCCAAGGCGCAGCGCACGAACCGATCCCCGCCCCCACCGGGATTGTGGTCGGAATTGATGGTTCCGAGCAGAGCATTGGCGCCCTGATCTGGGCCGCCCGGCAGGCGAGATTGCGCAACGTTCCACTTCATCTGGTCACCGCCTACACTGTCCCCATTTTTGCCGCCTCGGGACTCGACGGCGGCTATGCAACAGTGGACGACGACGTCATCCGCCAAGGTGCCGAGGCTGTCCTTCGTGAATCGGCGGCCAAAGTGGCGCATCTGGATATTGAGATGGACGCGCGGGTTGAGAACGGTGATGCCGCCGGAGTGCTGCTGGAACTAAGCGAAACTGCCGAGCTGCTGGTCTTTGGCTCACGCGGCAGGGGCGGGTTCATTGGCAGGCTTTTAGGCAGTGTCAGTTCCGCGCTTCCCGCCCACGCCAAATGCCCCACCGTCACGGTCCCACTGAGCTGTGCCGCACGCCTGGAAGAAGGCCTTGAGGAAGGCCGGGCAGGGATTGAAAAAGTTGTCACAGTGGGTGTGGACGGCTCGGATCAGGCCCGTTACGCGGTGCTTGTAGCGGCAGAACAAGCCCAACTTTCCGGCAGTACTCTGCGCATCATCTGCGCCGTGCAGCCCTACACCGGATCGCTGGCCTGGATGCCCGCACCTGTAGACCGAGAAGCGTTATTCACTGAGATTCGCAGCCAGCTGGAGGCCGGTGAAAAGTGGCTGCGCAATCATTTCCCGAAGCTGCCCATTGAGATTGAACTGTTGGAAGGATCAGCCGTGGAAGCGCTGGTCAAGGCCACCGAAACAACAGAGCTGGTGGTTATGGGAACCCGTGGCCGTGGCGGTTTTGCCGGCATGATGCTCGGCTCCACCACTGACGGTGTGCGCCACCATGCCAAGGGCCCCATCATGGTTGTGCGCGATAGGGAAGATCCCCGTCAAGACGACCGCACCGCCTTTGGCCCACTGCTGAAGACATGATCCGGCTACTTAGCTGAGCGCGCAAAACTGAAGGCGCGGCATCCGCCCCCTACGGGCTGGATGCCGCGCCTTAGCTTGCTGTCATATCTTCTTACCGTAGGGCAGAGAAGGGCCTCTGTGCTGCGTGGTTGCAGCCGCTAATACCTGGCCGCGTAAGGATACAGGCTCATATAGGGGGTCATGTGCGAGAGCGGGGTGATTTCCACCGGCTGGGTGTAATTCAGGGCCTGAACCACCTGGTTGTTGCCAATGTAAATGGCAACGTGACCGAAACGGCCATTGCCGTCGTCATCGAACACCAGCAGATCGCCATATTGCATCTGAGATAGCGGAACACGGACCGGGGCAGCCCAGAACTGGTCTGAGCCTTGGCGCGGCACGCTCTTGCCAGCAGCTGCGAACGCCTGCTGAACCAGCCCGGAACAGTCAAAGGCATTGGGCCCGTTGCCGCCCCATTGGTAACGGCTGCCAATCTTGGACAGGGCGTAATTAACCATGACCTGGGTGTAGCTGCCCGTAGGCGGAGCAACAGGTGGCTTGGGTGCCGGTGGTTTAGGTGCCGGTGGCTTGGGCGCAACCGGTGGTTTAGGAGCGGGTGGCTTCGGTGCAACAGGGGGTTTAGGTGCGGGTGGCTTCGGTGCAACAGGGGGTTTAGGTGCCGGTGGCCTGGGCGCGGATGTGGTGGGAGCCGGGGGTTTGGGGGCCTGCGGTTTCGGGGCCTGCGTGACAGGGGGTTTGGGCACAGGGGGAAGCGCGGGAGGTTTGGTGCCGGTGGCCGGTGGGCGGACTGGAGCCGGGGTGTCGGCGGAGGCCTCAATCTGCTCCTTGAGGGCCTCTTCCTCGGCCTTTCGGGTGAGCTCGTCAACCCGGGCACCCTCCAACTCCACCGTGGTGTTGTGCAAGCTGGCAAGTCTTGTTAACAAAATATCTCGCTGGCTTTGGTTCTCCGCCACTACTGCGGCCTGCGCGTCAGCGGCTCCCTGGGCTTGGGCGCGTGAGGCCTCGGCGGCCGTGGTGGCCTCGGTGGCCGCAGTGCTGGCGGCCAGGGCTTGTGCATCCAGTGCGGCGGACGTGGCAGCGGCGGCTTCGGCGGAAGCAAAGGTGTTGGCTCGATTGGAACTCAAAGCCATGAGCGTGGAGGCCTGGTAAAGGGCGTCATCGCCCTCATCGCTGGTCAGCAGGGTCTGGACGCTCAGCCCAACGCCACCGGACTTGTACAAGTTGCCTGCCAGCTGCCCCAGTTGGGTCTTGGCCTTGGAATGTGCGCTCCGGGCAGCTTCGGATTTCCCCTTTGCGGTTGCGGCTTCTTCTTGGCGCTGTTCAAGCACCACCAGTGCTTCGGTGTACGAGCCGCTGGCGCTCAGCGCGGCCATGGACGTTGCCCGGAGGCGGTCATTGGCCGTGGCCAAAATGGCCTCCAGCTCGGCGGCTGCAGCCGCGGTGGCAGCCTCTGATTTTTTGGCCTTGGCAATGTCCTCTTCGCTGGGGACGGTGGGAAGGTGAGGCTGCGGGGCGAACTTTTGAAACGCCGTCGAACTTAATCCAGGTGCCGCAGAGACAGCGGGTCCGGCCGTGGCGGGTAAGAGCAGGCCGGAAGAGGCCAAAGCGGCGCACGCCAATGTTGCAGTGCCGCGAACCAAAAAGCGCATACTCATCCAGGTGCCTCACTGCAGATCGATTGGTAAATGGTGCAGCCCCCAGGCCACAGGCCGGAGACAGGTGGCTCTCGGCGAATTTACACAGCTAAGCCGACCCTACGGGTCTTAGGAATGCTTGGCAACACAGGAAACAACAGCACCATGAACAACAATAGTGTCATTTAGCCCCAGCCAAGCTCGTGCAAGCGCGCGTCGCTAATGCCGAAGTGGTGGGCGATCTCATGGACCACCGTTACCGTGACCTCATGGATCACTTCTTCGCGGCTGTGGCAGATCTCTAAAATGGGCGCACGGAAGATGGTGATTCGATCAGGGAGGGAACCGGCCTCCCACCAGGAATCCCGTTCCGTCAGCGGCGTCCCTTCATACAAGCCCAGCAACACGGTATCCGGGTGTTCTCCGGTGGCAGGCTCGTAGTCATCGGCAATGAAGATGGCCACATTGTCCATTTCGGCGCTGATATTTGCCGGAATCGCGGCGATGGCAGCCTGCACGGCAGCGTCAAATTCCTGTTCATCCATAGTGAAAGGCAGGAAGGAGGGAATGCCGGCAAGGGGATTGTGATGCATGCCTCAAGCGTAACGGTGAAACCCCGGCATCATGCGGATACAGTGCCCTCTAGAGTCACTGTCGGGGAGCTGTGGCCAACGTTTTCAGCCTCCGGTGGGCGGTTGCCGCATGTCCGTTTTGTGTTCTGAGCAAATAGGCCCTATAGTTTTTGGAGTCCACTTCGAACCGAAGCGCTGGGAACAACGCAGAGGCTACGAAGCTGGCTTAGGCCCCCATCGTCTAGCGGCCTAGGACACCGCCCTTTCACGGCGGCGGCACGGGTTCGAATCCCGTTGGGGGTACTTGCGAGCTAGTGGTAAATCAGTAAGAAATTTGCTGGTACGCTATAACTCGTGAAAATCACACAAACGTGTGACGGTAACAAAATGCAGTAAACGTATGGCCCTGTAGCGCAGTTGGTTAGCGCGCCGCCCTGTCACGGCGGAGGTCGCGGGTTCGAGTCCCGTCAGGGTCGCTTTGGTTTTCTTGACTAGTGCAAGAAGATCTGGTGACGAGATTTTCAGATCACCAAGGCTCTGTAGCTCAGTTGGTAGAGCGTTCGACTGAAAATCGAAAGGTCACCGGATCGACGCCGGTCGGAGCCACCACTAAGAACCCCCGGTAATCCGGGGGTTCTTCGCTTTAACACATAACTCGCCGCGCCTATTTGAACGTTTCGGGGGGAGCGGCCAAAACATTTCGCGCCCGTTTGAACCATAGCGAAAAACTCAAAGTGGGGCGAAAGTTCACTCCACCGACTCCTTTCCCGGTTGTGTGCCAGAATGACCACCAAGGGGTAGCGGCTGCCTGTTCAGCCGAGCCAACAAGTGCGGCTTATAAAAGGGGTCTTCATGCGAGCAGCAAGAACTTTCCGGAAAATGTTCCTGCTAGTAGCGGTCCTGCTCACAGCCTCGGTAACCGCTACTGCGTGCTCGGTAATTCCAGACCTTGGCGGCCTCTCCGGGAACTCAGGAAGCAGCCAGGAGAGCACGCAGGCACAAGCGCCCCGCGGCGAAGGCCAGCAGGAACTTGACCCCGGTGCAGTGGTGCCTGATGTGAGCGGGATGCTCGGCAACGCAGAGGCCTGTGTCAGTGTCAGCGCGGTGGTGATCACCGGTAGCACGCTGGCCTTCATAGCGAGGCTCGATCCGAGCGGAGAAGGCACTAAGAGCATGGCGAATCAAGTCACTGAGTCCATGAAAAAGGTTCCGGCTGAAATAAAGGTAGATCTGGAAAACCTTTTGTTGGTGATCAATGACTCTGCAATTAATGGAAATACTTTCAATGACAAAAAATTCGAACAGGCCATGAAACCCATCAGTATGTGGGTTGAGAAAAACTGCACAAACCCATAAAAGGGTTAGGTGTCGGGACGATTTACGTTCTTCACGGCATACTCTGGCACGTAGCGGCGTTGCCCCTCAACTTTTCGGTGCATAGGCTTACCGTAAGGGAAACAGAAAGGGCTCATTCATGGACTCGCAAAACCAGGCTTCGCCAGAAGTCACGCCCGGCACCGGGATTGGTGCCGGTACCGGCCCCACAATAGTGGCCGGAGAAGGACGCACAGTCATCTCAGAGACGGCAGTGGCCAAGGTGGTTGGCATTGCTGCCCGCAATGTTGCAGGAGTCCACGCACTGGGATCAGGTACCTCACGGTCCATAGGGGCCATTCGTGAAGTGGTGGGCGGCGCAGACCTTACCCAGGGTGTGCGGGTTGAAGTTGGTGAGTCCCAGGTGGCTGTCGATCTGATTCTGCTGGCGGAATACGGCTATCCCTTGCAAACACTTGCCAACTCAGTCCGTGCGGCCGTCTACACGGCAGTAGAGGAACTGGTGGGCCGGGACGTTATTGAAGTGAACATTGAAATCACTGATGTGTTTATCCCGCCAGCAGATTCGGAAAAGCCTGCAGCACGGACCCGTCTGACGGACCGTTTGGGGAACCCCAAGGTGAGCGGAACGGTTGCTCCTACAGCAGCGCAAGGCATCGATTCAACGGAAACCGGAGAACAGAAATGAATCTTAGCGTGGTGTGTGCGGCGTTTGGTGCGTTTTTGGCCTTTATGGCCTTCGCTTTCGGTTTCTGGGGCTTGTTGATCAGCGCCATTTTCATCGTGATGGGAGCATTCGTGGGCCGAGCTGCCAGCGGAAAGCTTGATTGGCGCGGTGCCCTCGATGCGCTCACAGGCCGCCGTTCGTCGTCGTGAGTCAGAAGCAAACATCCGGCGCGCCCGGACCCGCCGGCGGACAAGGCCCTACTCCTGCCCCAGGAAACGCCCAGGGACTCGGCAAAGTGCCCAATAATCCTGTCCTGGCCAAGACCCCGGAGCAGTTGGCCCCAGAGCAGTTGACCCCGGAGCAGTTGACCCCGCGTGAGCTGGCCGGGCACAACCGCATCAGCACACAGGCGCTGACCTCCGTGGCGAAGGTGGCTGCCGCCCGTGTGCTGGCCGTCCCGGCGGCACAGGTGCGAGTGGGGTGGAATGATGAAGACGGCCTTTTAGCCTTGTCCATCTCCTCGGTCATCAGTGCGCCACCGCTTAGCGCTGTGAGCCGGGACGCCGCCCGTTTCCTGCCTGAGGGCAGTATTATTGCCCGAGCAACGGCAGCCAAAGCCAGGATTCAGTCCCAGGTTGAGTACCTGAGCGGCTCGCGTCTGAGCCGTGTGGATGTACGAATCTCGGGGCTCCTGATGCGCGAGGACGGGAGAGTTTCATGAGGGAACCGGTACAAGAACGAGCCGCGGGCTTCGCGCGGCACATTCTGCGCAGGGAGACCCATTCGCCGCGGTCCGCGGCCTCCTTTATCGCAGCGATTCTGGTGGCCGCGATAGCCCTCTATTGCATGCTGGAGACGGTACTTTCGGGGTTGGGTCAACCCACCTGGTTCATCAGTCCTGGCAGGGCGATGCAGTGGGTGGCAGATCTGCCCGGCGATGCCCCGCGGTTGTTGCTTGGAGCAGCTGGCGTGTTGTTGGCCCTTGTTGGCCTGATTTTCTTTTGCCATGGGGTGCTGCCCGGGCGGCGTGCCCGCCACGTGCTCAGGCATCCGCGGGTTGCCATTGTGGTGGACGATGAAGTGGTGGCTTCCGCCTTGGCCAAAACCGCGCGGATGAGCGCCGGGGTCACCCGTGAACAGGTCATGGTGGTTGTCTCCGCCCGCCAGGTTCAGGTGATTGTGCGTCCCACCTCAGGAATTCCCTTAATGGAGGACCGCATTCAGGCTGCCGTGGAAACCCGGCTAAATGCCATGTCCTTGGATCCCGTACCCTCGGTGAGCGTGAAACTGGCCGAAAGTGGAGTGGTGGGCGTATGAACGGGACACCGAGAGCGCTCAATAGGATCCTACTGACGCTGATTGGCCTGCTCCTGATCATTGCCGGGGCGGGTGTGCTCACCTTGGCCGCTGTCCCTGCAGCGGCCAGCTGGTGGCAGGACTATGCGCAGAGGCAGCTGGACTGGCTGCTCGGCGTAGAGGATCACACCAGGCTGCTGCTGACCTCGCAAAGCTGGATTTGGCTGGCGGTTGCTGCGGTCTTCTTGATAGTGGTGATTGTGATGGTCACGTGGATTGGCAACCAGGGCAAGGGCCGTGCCAGCACGTTGCTGGACTATCAGGGAAACCCGGACGACGACGGAGCCGCCGGAGCGGTGAGGCTCAGTTGCGCTGTGGCTGAGCAGGCGCTCAAAAGTGCCCTGCAAGAACGCACCGATCTGGTGGGCGTCACAGTGGCAAGTTATGACTTCCGCAAACAGACGGCCATAAAGATCCGCGTCTTACCCCGCCAAGGTGTTTCCCCTCATGTAGTGGCCAGTGATATTACAGATCTTGTGGCCGCCTTGGATAAGTTGCTGGGTTTTGAAGTCCCCATACTTCTCAGTATTGGCAGCGGGGCAAGGTCACGCTTCACCAAAGCCGAACGAGTCCGCTAGTCTCTGTTCAGCATTACCCTCCAGTATTTTTGCTGGGGGATCCGCAGCAAAGGATCAAGGACGGCACCATGACTGAGAACAAGGCAGGCAAGCACGTAGCTGACGCCGTTGAAAACGTGAAGGACCTTGCCGGTGATGCAGCTGACTTTGCCGGCGTCGCAGCGGAGAAGGCCAAAGACGTAGCAGCCGATGCCGTTGACAAGGCGAAGGACTTCGCTGGCGATGCTGGCGAGAACATCAAAGAATTCGCTGGCGATGCTGGTGAAAATATTAAGGACTTTGCTGAGGATGCCGGCGAGAATATCAAGGAGTTCGCTGAGGATGCCGTAGGGCATGCCAAGGGCCTGGGCGCCAAGATAGCTGGCATCTTCAAACACGACAAGTAGCTCGGCCGCTCCCTCGCCCCGGTTCAACCCAAGGCGAAAGAGTTAGTGCAAACAAGTTAGTGCAAAAAGGTTAGGGCGGCGGCCGGTTTTACCCCGCCGCCCTCACCCTTATCAGCCCTGGCCCGTCCGTCTAGAATTGCTCCGGCTGGAGAACTCCTGTTAGCTCTCCAGCCACACGGCGGAGTTCGGGGACAGCGCTCCGTTGAGCACAGCACTGGCCGAACTGGCCAGCAGCACGGACGCCCCGGCTGGCAGCGTGATAGGGACCTCGCCGACGTTGGCCACGACGCTGATGCCCCCGTTGGTATACGCCACAACACCCACGCCCGGATCATGCGCGGCGGCCCAGAGGTGTGTTCCCACACCCAAGGCATGCTGTTTTCGCAGTGCCAGCGCGGAACGGTAAAGCTCAAAAGTGGACTCGGCAACAGCAACTTGAATATCAGCTGCATAACGGGCAAAGGATTCGGGCTGCGGTAGCCACGGCTCTGCCACCGAAATGTTCGCCACCGACGTGCGCGCCCCGGAACTGAGTGCCCCGGAACTGAAACCGAATCCGGGCCTGCTGGCATGCCATGGCAGGGGAACCCGGCAGCCATCCCTACCGCGCTCGGTCCCGTTGGTACGGAAGAAGGCCGGATCCTGGCGAACGGAGGCCGGCAAGGCAGTGTGTTCTGGAAGGCCCAGTTCTTCGCCCTGATAAATATATGCTGACCCCGGCAACGCCATCATCAGCAAGGTCGCTGCACGGGCACGGGCCAGCCCCAATTCCTCGTTGGGCTGCTCATCCTCGGCGCTGATCCCCTTGGGGAATGTGGTGGGATCACTCAGGCCGAACCGTGAAGGGTGGCGGACCGTGTCATGATTCGAGAGCACCCAGGTTGCCGGTGCGCCAACAGTGGCATTGGCTGCCAAGGAATTTTCGACCGCGGTCGCGATCCGCCCGGCATCCCAGCCCGCGAGCAGGAACTCAAAGTTGAAGGCCTGCTGCATCTCATCCTCACGTACATACAATGCCAGCCTCTCCGGCTGCTCAACCCAGGCTTCGGCAACCAACATGCGCTCACCGGTGTACTCCTTGAGCACACGGTTCCAGCTGCGGTAAATCTCATGTACACCGTCCTGGTCGAAGAACGGTGACGGCGGATTCATGGCTGAACTATGCTCGGCGGGATCCTGCGTGTTTTCCTCACCCGCAACCATGGCCGCCTGCCCATCCCAATCCGGCAGCCCCGGGGCTTTCACCATTCCATGCGCCACATCCACACGGAACCCGTCCACGCCACGGTCAAGCCAGAACCGCAAAACAGATTCCATTTCGGTGTGCACCTGCGGGTTGTCCCAATTCAGGTCAGGCTGTTTGGTGTCAAAAAGGTGCAGATACCACTGCCCCGGCACGCCGTTGTCCATGATGCGGGTCCAGGCCGGGCCACCAAAAATTGACTGCCAGTTGTTGGGAGGAACGTTTCCATCCTTGCCCAGCCCGTCCCGGAACAAGTAGCGGTTGCGGGCCGGTGAACCTTCCGGGGATTCTAGCGCATCCTGGAACCACACGTGCTCATCCGAGGTGTGGTTGGGGACCAAATCCACAATAACCCGCAAATTCAAGCCATGGGCCTTGGCAAGCATGGCGTCGAAGTCGGCTAAATCGCCAAACCGCGGGTCCACCTGGCGATAGTCGGCCACATCATATCCGGCGTCCGCCTGCGGTGAAAGGTAAAACGGGGAGAGCCAAATCGCATCGATTCCCAACCCAGCCAGGTACTCCAATTTTCCGGAAATTCCGGGTAGATCGCCCATGCCGTCATTGTTTCCATCGGCAAAGGAACGCGGGTAGATCTGATAAATAACGGCGCTTGACCACCACGGCGTAGTAGCGGTTGCCTGAAAAACAGTCATGAGTTCTCCTTCGGTGACGAATTGCTAACAAATAATGTAAGCGCTTGCACTATCGCATTACATCCTACTAGTGTGATTCAGACCACTCAAACCCGGCCCCCTGGGGGTGTGCCAGGAACTCATCATTTGACACCAGGAGAATTGCGATGCCAAAGAAAATTTCCAGAATGCTGCTGCCGGTGGCCACCGCCGCAACATTTGCCCTTCTGCTTTCAGCCTGCAGTGGCGGGAGCGGAGGCGGTGGAGGCGGCGGCGGTGGAGCTGCCACTGAAAACCTTGACGGTCGCGGACCCATCACATACGTGCAGGGCAAGGACAATTCGGACGTGGTGCGCCCCCTCATTGAGAAGTGGAATGCGGCGCATCCGGATGAAAAGGTCACGTTCAAGGAACAGTCAGATAACGCAGACCAGCAGCATGATGATCTGGTGAAAAACTTTCAGGCAAAGAACGTCGATTACGATGTGGCCAGTGTTGATGTCATCTGGACCGCCGAATTTGCAGCCCAAGGCTGGTTGCAGCCGCTGAAGGACACCATGGCCGTCTCTACTGAAGGCATGCTGCCCGCCACGGTGAAGACCGGAACGTACCGGGATGTGTTGTACACACTGCCCCAGACTTCTGATGGCGGCATGCTCTACTACCGCAAGGATCTGGTTCCTACCCCGCCCAAGACTTGGGATGAAATGATGTCCATGTGCCCCATTGCCAAGGAGAAGGGCATTGACTGCTACGCCGGCCAGTTCGCGCAGTATGAAGGCCTGACGGTCAACGTCGCGGAAGCCATCAACAGCCAGGGCGGGACCATAGTTGGCAGTGACGGCAAAGCAACGGTGAACTCGGCCGAGGCCAAAGCCGGCCTGGGGAATCTCGTTGAAGCCTACAAGAGCGGCAATATTCCCAAGCAGGCACTGACTTATCAGGAAGAGCAAGGCCGGCAGTCGTTTGAGGACGGCAAGCTGATGTTCCTGCGGAACTGGCCGTATGTGTACAACCTGGCCAAAACCGATGGCTCCTCAACCGTGAAAGATACATTTGGGATTGCCCCGCTGCCCGGCAAGGATGGGCCCGGTGCCTCAACCCTTGGGGGTCACAACCTAGGCGTCAGTGTCTACTCGAAGAACAAGGCTACGGCCAAGGACTTTCTGGCATTCATGACCAGTGAGGAGACACAGAAGTTCTACTCCACTCAAGGATCTCTTGCGCCGGTGCTTGAATCCCTCTACACGGACCCCACGCTGGTGGAAAAGCTGCCGTACCTGCCCGTGCTCCTGACCTCCATCCAGAACGCTGTCCCGCGCCCGGTGACCCCGTTCTATCCTGCCGTCACACAGGCCATTCAGCAGAACAGCTTCGCGGCCCTGCAAGGCACCAAGACCGTGGACCAGGCTTTGACTGACATGGAAGCAGCTATCAACACCACTGTGTCGAAGTAGTGCAGCGCGGCCCGGCAGAGATCAGCCCTGCCGGGCCGCCGCCCTCCTTGCCCGCGGGCGGTAATTTCATCAAGCACGAAGAAAGGAGCGGCCATGTCGGCACAAGCAGGCCCTGACGCCAAACACGGCAGCGCAAACTCCGCCCGCGGAGGCAACAAAGGAATTAAAGAGGTGGGGGCTGACCGCAAGGAAAAGACCCAGGGACGCTCGGCAACGCTGCTGATTGTGCCCACCATGGTTGTTCTTGCCGTTGTGATTTTATACCCGGTGATCAACGCCATCATCATGTCATTGGAACATGATCAGGGGCTCGATCCTGTCACGGGAACATTCGTGGCCGGAGGCTTTGCAGGATTATCAAACTACGCCCACTGGTTGTTCCAACAATGCACTGACCCCAGCGGTGCCACCGTCAGCTGTCCGCCAGGCACGCTGGGAGCCCAGTTCTGGGGGGCCACCGGGGTGACCTTCTTCTTTACCGTGGTGACGGTCTTCTTTGAAACCATTCTCGGTTTCTGGATGGCACTGATCATGGCCAGGGCATTTAGGGGACGCAGCGTCCTCCGCGCAGCTGTTCTAGTTCCCTGGGCAATCCCCACTGCCGTGACAGCTAAACTCTGGTTCTTCATCTTCGCCTTTGATGGCATTGTCAACACAGTCTT
Organism: Arthrobacter sp. lap29; assembly: GCF_032458965.1. Taxonomy (NCBI): domain Bacteria; kingdom Bacillati; phylum Actinomycetota; class Actinomycetes; order Micrococcales; family Micrococcaceae; genus Arthrobacter; species Arthrobacter sp. lap29. Next base: position 129,380 of record NZ_JAUCEK010000005.1, on the reverse strand, counting down.
GAACACCTCCATCTTGTGGACCGGTAGTGAGGGCCCGGCACGGGCGGCCATTATTATTGCCGATGTCTGGAAGACCACGCCGTTCATGGCCCTGCTCATTTTGGCGGGGCTGCAAATGATCCCGGCAGACATCTACGAAGCGGCAAAGGTTGACGGTGCCTCCACGTGGCAGCGCTTCAAACTCATCACCTTGCCACTGGTGAAGCCCGCCTTGATGGTGGCAATCCTGTTCCGTGTCCTTGATGCGCTGCGTATGTACGATCTTCCGGCCATCATGACAGGCGGTGCCAACGGCACCACCACGCTTTCCATCTTGGTGGTCAATCAGATCCGGATCGGGTTCAACTCGGCGGCAGCCCTGTCCACCATCACCTTCTTGATCATCTTCATCGTGGCCTTCATCTTTGTGCGGTTCTTGGGAGCCAACGCCGTTGAATCCGCTAGCGGCGGGGCAAAGGGGAAAATCAAATGAGCACATTGACGCAAACCTCAACAGAACACGCGGCGGCCGCTAAGAATGTTGCGCTGCGGCGCAACCGCTGGGCCAGTTCGCGGACTTACATCAGCGCGGCCATCATTGTGATCTGGTGCCTGCTGCCGTTCTACTGGATGGTTGTCACGGCATTCCGCGATGTTGGCTACACCTTTGACCCAACCCCTTTCTTCACCCACGTCACGTTGGATAACTTCGCCACGGCCTTCTCCTCGGAAATGGGTAACCATTTGGACCGGGCGTTGTTGAACTCCCTGTTCATTTCAGGGGTCACCACCGTGGTGGCACTGCTTTTCGGCATATTTGCCGCCTATGCGCTGGCCAGGCTGAACTTCCGTGGGAAGTTTCTGGTGCTGGGACTCATTCTGGGAGCCTCCATGTTCCCTGGTGTGGCCATTGTTACCCCGCTGTTTCAGCTTTTTACCAACATCAACTGGGTAGGCACCTACCAGGCAATGATCATTCCCAATATCTCCTTTGTGCTTCCCCTGACGGTTTACACCCTGACCTCATTCTTCCGTGAGATGCCGTGGGAGTTGGAAGAAGCAGCCCGCATTGACGGGTGCACGGCCGGGCAGGCCTTCCGCAAGGTGATTATGCCGCTGGCAGCACCTGCCGTATTCACAACAGCTATTTTGGCTTTCATTGCCGCCTGGAATGAGTACCTGATTGCCAGCATCCTCTCCAACGATGCAACGCAGACGGTAACGGTAGCTATTGCCAGTTTTGCCGGTTCTCAGCCGCATCAGGAACCCTATACGGCCGTCATGGCCGCCGGAACAGTGGTCACGATCCCACTGGTGGTGCTGGTGTTGATCTTCCAGCGCAAGATCGTTTCCGGACTCACCGCTGGGGCGGTGAAGTAGGCCGTGGCGCGCAACCAGCGCAAGCATGATGCCGGGACCAATGCCTTACACATCCCAACCAGTAAGCAGAAGAGCGCCGAGGATTTTGACATCATCATTGGGTTTCTCGGCTTTTGGGCCCTCGTGCTTTTCTCCGTCACCGTGTGGTTGGAGGTGACAGGGAAGCCCGCCCTGATTTGGGCGCTAGGATTGCTGCTGGTTTGCCTGGCGCTGTGGGGAATGCTCCGATTGCGCAGGAAGCTGCCTCAGAGGCGTGGGAGGCGACCCCGCTAGCTTCACAACGGCCAGCATGCAGTGTGAGAGGAAGGGCCTGAAATGAGCGTCAGCATTGAGGACGTCGCCAAACGCGCGGAAGTTTCCACAGCCACCGTCTCACGTGCGCTCCGCGGCCTGCCCAAGGTCAGCCCCGCCACACGGGAGAGAGTTCTGGCAGTGGCGGCCGAGCTTGGCTATGTGCCGTCGCCTTCAGCGACGGGGCTAGCCACCGGCCGGACCAGGACCGTCGGAGTGTTGATGCCCTTTGTTGACCGCTGGTATTTTGGGCACGCGCTAGAAGGTGTCGATCAAGAACTGCGCAGCAGAGGTTACAACCTGTTGCTCTTGAGCCTAGGTGGATACTTGCACGGCAATAAGCGCCGCTTCACCGAACAAATGGTGCGCAAACAAATAGACGGCCTTGTGGTGCTGTGCATGGGCTTGTCCCAGAGCGAGCTGGAAGAGTTAGCGAAAACACAAATGCCGGTGGTAGCGGTCGGCGGGCCGATCGAGGGCTGTGTTGGCGTCCACATTGACGATTTTGCCGCAGCAACAGCGGCCACCACTCATCTTATTGATTTGGGTCACCGCAAAATCGCCCACTTGCGCGGTGGCGTCAAGGATGAGATCAACTTTGTAGTACCGGGTCTGCGAGCTGAGGGATTCGCCGCAACAATGCGCAGCGCAGGGTTGGAATTACGTCCGGAATTCAGTGTTGCGGGAGACTTCACGGCAGCTCAGGGGGCCGCCGCCGCGGGCCGGATTTTCGATCTCCCAGGAGAAAAACCAACAGCAGTTTTCTGTGGGTCGGATGAAATGGCGCTGGGGCTCATGTTTGAGGCGCGGCGGCGCGGCATCCGTATTCCGGAAGACCTCTCTGTTGTGGGCATCGACAACCATGACTTCTCGGTGCTGGCCGGGCTCACCACCATCGCTCAGGATCCGGTGGAGCATGGGCGGCAGGCAGCGGCAATTTTGTTGGATGCGGTAGAGGGTAAGCCGGAGGCCATCACACAAAAATACATGCCCTTCCAGCTCCTGAAACGTGAATCAACTGCCCGCCTACCAAGCTGAGCGGACTCGTTAGCTCAATGAGAGCTGCTCAGTTGGCCCTGGCCAGCTGCCGCACCGGCATCCAACGGTTCGCCAGCCGGCGGTAGGCTGCAGCAGCACCGCCAATATCGCCGTCGGCCAGGCATTGCAGTCCCATGTTCACATCGGCGGGGGAATCATCCGGGTGCACCCGCTGAGCCACCGGACCGTAGTCCAACTCCACGGCTCCACCCTCATGGAAGCCGCTGAGCCACTGTAGCAGATCCGCAAGTTCCTCAAAAAGGTCAAGCTCAGGGGCCATGGTTGCCAGCATGCGCAGTGTTCTTTCCACTCTGCCCAAGGCAATGGAAAGGGGAACCTGAATCCGCACTGTCAGTACCCGGCCGTTGGACTCCACCACTTCCATGCGGTCATTGGCATAGACCAGGGTGAACCAGCTAAACGGGATTCCCCAGGTCGAATTACGGGTCTGCACAGGAAGCTCAAGATGCTCGGTTGCGGAGGCGTGTTCCAGTTGCCGAGTCCACTCCTCCTGCCGAAGGATCATGGCCGCCAGTGGTTCCATGCTTCCCGAGAAGAGCTCGGCGGCACTGGCTAGTGACCGGGCAACGAGCTGGTTGGGGGCGTACAGCAGCGGCATTCCGTCAGCCATACTGAGCACGCGCACCCGCTCTCCCGCCGGCGTCGGCAGCGGATTGGGGCTGCCCCGGCTCACACGCCCCAACGAATCCGCCAACTCCCCGGCATCAACACTGGTCCCATTTTGCCCCGGGACGTGTAATCCCTGCACAAAGGCGAATTCTGTGGCCGTATATGCCTCGCGGGGCAAGTAAACGCGCAGGGTGGAGATGAAGGGGAGTTGCACCCCGCCCAGATACAGCCCGCTACTCAACGCTCAGCCCAATTCCACAATGACGGGAGCATGGTCCGAGGCACCCTTGCCCTTGCGTTCTTCCCTATCAATCTCGGCGCCAGTTACGCGCGCCGCCAGGGCTGGGGAGGCCAGGACAAAGTCAATCCGCATGCCTTCCTTCTTGGGGAAGCGCAACTGGGTGTAGTCCCAGTACGTGTAGACGCCGGGGCCCGGGTGCAGGGGGCGGACCACATCGGTAAACCCGCCCGCTTCGAACGCCGAGAAAGCTGCCCGCTCAGGTTCGCTGACGTGAGTGAGGCCTTGGGTTCGGAAAAGCTCGATGTCCCAAACGTCCTCGTCTTGCGGGGCAATGTTGAAGTCTCCCATGAGGGCGATCTGGGCGTTGGGGTCTTCGGCGAGCCAGCCCGTGGCCTGGTTCTTGAGCGTTTCGAGCCACTGCAGCTTGTACGGCATGTGCTCGTCATCCAGGGCACGGCCATTGGGAACGTAGAGGCTCCAGATACGTACGCCATTGCAGGTGGCGGCAATGGCGCGTGCTTCCTGGACGGGATCCTTGCCGCCCTTGCCAAATTCTGGCTGGCCGGAGAAGGTCCGTTCCACATCCGTGAGCCCAACGCGGGAGGCGATGGCCACTCCGTTCCACTGGCTGAAGCCAAAGTGAGCCACTTCGTAGCCGTTGTTTTCAAAGAGCTCCCACGGGAAGTTCTCGTCTTTGCATTTGGTTTCTTGAATAGCCAGCACATCGGCGTCGGTACGGCGCAGCCAGTCCTCGACACGGTCGGCACGGGCACGCAGGGAGTTCACATTCCAGGTAGCAATCTTCACTCCTCCAAGCTATCAAGTTAAGTAGGGCCGGGGCGCTGGACATTCCCGCCCCGCGGGCGAGAATTGTGAGCAGAGACACTGCCGTGGGTGCGATTATGTTGCCTAGAGTTACAAAGCTGTAACGCTTGCCTCGCCCCGCGGATGCGGCGTGGGGAGCGCTGGAAAGTATCGGGATGGTGGTCTAACGCGCGGAAATTATGCCCGTAGCGAAAGTGTCTTTGTTAGCGTGGAGGCGAACCAGTAGACCGACAAGCCTGCGGGCAACTGCCACAATCCGCCCACGGTGATGACGAATCATCACCCCGGAGCGTGGCAGCCAGACACAGGCCGTCGAACTGGCGGTAGGGATAGCCTCCCGACTCTTGACCCTTGTGGCAAGACCGTCTTTCCTTGGAGCCCCGGCCGGGGCGTCCGGGGGAGCGAAGAGTTTGACGCGTAACAACGCCTGCAGCACGAGATCACCAATCGCGCTTGTTTAGATCACCCGCTCAAGCGGGCCCTAAACCTGCGTGTAGATGGATACTACGTGTACCAATCCACAGAAAAACTGACACCAGAGCAGGACTTGATGCCCGCAGCTGGGCACGAACCGGCCCAGCATGATGTTGCCCTGAAAGTAAGCAATGTTTATAAAGTTTTCGGAAAACGCCCCGCCGAAGTAATCAAGCGTCTTCGAGGGGGAAAGAAGCGTGCGGAGCTGACTGCGCTGGGAACAGCCGCCGTCATCGACGCTTCCTTTGAGGTAAAAAAGGGTGAGATCTTTGTGGTCATGGGCCTCTCCGGCTCCGGAAAGTCCACACTCATCCGTACCCTCAACGGGCTGTGGGCACCCACGGAGGGGTCCGTGGTGGTGGGCGGCACTGATATTTCAAAGATCAGTGAGAAGGAATTGCGCCGAGTTCGCCAGCAGAAGATCTCCATGGTGTTCCAGCACTTCGCTTTGATGCCGCACCGAACTGTTATGGAAAACGCCGCTTATGCTCTTGAAGTCCAGGGTGTGGCGAAGATTGAACGCCGGGCCCGTGCCGAAAAAATCCTCGCTTTAGTAGGTCTTGAAGGCTGGGGTGAAAAGTACCCCAGCGAACTCTCCGGTGGCATGCAGCAACGTGTTGGTCTGGCACGTGCCCTCTGCGCCGAGACTGACATTCTGCTCATGGATGAGGCGTTCTCCGCGCTTGACCCGCTGATCCGCCGCGAAATGCAAGAACAGCTGGTGCTGCTCCAATCCGAGTTGGAAAAGACCATCATCTTTATCACCCACGATCTCAACGAAGCCATGTTCTTAGGTGACCGGATCGCCGTCATGCGTGACGGGGAGATTGTCCAAATCGGCACCCCGGATGAGATCCTCACGAGCCCGGCCAATGATTACGTGGCCCAGTTTGTGCAGGATGTTGACAGGACCCGTGTGCTCACCGCCGGGGGTGTCATGGAGCCGCCACTGGCAGTGGTCAACTTATCCGGTGGGCCCCGCAATGCCTTGCGAACCATGCGTGATTTGCAGGTCTCGGCCGCCTTCGTGGTGGACCGCCGCCGTAATTATCTAGGCACCGTCCGGGACCGTGACGTGATGAAGCAGGTGGAGGCGCACAGTTCCGATCTGGGCGCCGTTGTCCGCAACAGCATTGAAGCGGTCAGCCCGGACACGGCGCTCAATGACCTCTTTGGTCGCGCCGTGGAGAGCCCCATCCCGCTTCCTGTGGTGGACGACGCCGGACGGTTGGTGGGTGCCTTGCCGCGAGTGACGCTGTTGGCTGCCTTGGGCAATGTGCCCTCCACCACGAGTGAATTCCCCATAGTGGATGTAGCTGTTGCTCCGCTGCCGGAACAAGTTGTCACCGACGCGCTGGCCAAGACTGAAGGAGACGCATAGTGGAACCGAAATTTAGGATCCCGCTGGGCGACTGGGTGGAAGTGGGCCTTGACTGGCTGACAAGCACCTTCGACGTTGTCTTTGACGCGATTCGCAGTATTTTTGTTGGCGCCTACGACGGCCTTGATTGGCTGCTGACGGCACCTCCCTTCTGGGCGATCATCATAATCTTTGCCGCGATTGCTTGGTGGGCGAGTGGCTGGAAGTTGGGTGTGGGCACAGCCATCAGCTTCGCCCTCATCGTTGGTGTGAACCAATGGGAGAACGCCATGGATACGTTGGCGTTGGTAACCATTGCCACCGTTGTTGCCGTGGTGATCAGTGTCCCGCTGGGCATTTGGGCGGCAAGCTCGGACAGGGCCTCCTCCATCATCCGTCCCGTACTGGACTTCATGCAGACCATGCCCGCCATGGTGTACCTGATCCCTGCCTTGGTCATGTTCCGGGTGGGCGTGGTGCCGGGCATCATCGCCACCATCATTTTCGCCATGGCTCCGGGTGTCCGTTTCACGGAGCTGGGCATCCGTGGCGTGGACAAGGAAGTAGTGGAGGCTGGGTACGCCTTCGGATCCAGCCCGTCACGGATCTTGCGCCAAATCCAGCTGCCCCTGGCCCGGCCCACCATTATGGCCGGCATCAATCAGGTCATCATGCTCTCGTTGTCCATGGTGGTCATTGCCGGCATGGTCGGCGCCGGTGGTCTGGGTGGGGACATCGTCGCCGCCTTGAATCGCATTGACGCAGGGTTGGGCTTCGAGGCGGGCATTGCCGTGGTCATTCTGGCAATCTTCCTGGACCGGGTGACGGCCAGCTTCGGTAAAAGCTCTTCGAGCGGACGTAGCAAGGAAGCGTAAAGCTTCCACACAACAAGTTTTGAACCAATCGGGTAGCCACTCTTGGAAGGGCTGCCAATGAAAGGAAAGAATCATGAAGAAGAAATTTCTAGGAACACTCGCCATTGCGGCAACACTGGCACTGGGTCTGTCCTCCTGTGGCTCCGGCTCGGATGAAGTAGCCACCGTTGACAACGGTGACAAGCAGGATCTTAAGATTGTCGTGTTCAACGGCTGGGACGAAGGCGTAGCCGCATCCCAGCTGTGGAAGTCGATCCTCACCGAGAAGGGTTACAACGTCACGTTAGAAAATGCTGATGCGGCACCCGTTTACTCGGGTCTCTCCGCTGGTGACTATGACGTTGTGCTGGATACTTGGCTGCCCGTCACGCACAAGACTTACATCGAAGAGTACGGCGAGAAGATGGAAGACTTGGGTGCCTGGTACGACGATGCCAAGCTCACGATCGCCGTCAACGAGGACGCCCCCATTGACTCCCTCGAGGACTTGGCGGCCAATGCGGACAAGTTCGGCAACAAGATCATCGGCATTGAGCCCGGTGCGGGCCTGACGGAAGCAACCAGCAATGAGGTCATCCCCGGCTATGGGCTGGAGAAGATGGACTACATCACTTCATCCACCCCGGCCATGCTCTCCGAACTGAAGACCGCAACCACCAAGGGCGAGAACATTGTTCTCACCCTGTGGCGCCCGCACTGGGCCTACGACGCATTCCCTGTCAAGGACCTCAAGGATCCCAAGGGTACCCTCGGCGCGGCTGAAGGCATTCACAGCTTCTCACGCCTGGACTTCGACAAGGACTACCCCAAGCTCGATGGCTGGTTGAAGGACTTCAAGATGGACTCCGACACGCTGTCATCGCTGGAGAACGCCATGTTCAACGGTGTCGACACCGATGATTACACTGCGATCGTGGAGAAGTGGATCGGTGAAAACCAGGACTACGTTGACTCCCTGACCAAGTAGTCTCCCGCCCATTGGGATAGCCTCCCCGTCCCATCTGGACGCTATCCCACCAATGGTGTGATTTTTGGGAACGCTATCTCACTCAGTGCGATAGCGTTCCCGATTTTCCCGCCAAAGGTGGGATAGCGTCTTTTGCGGGTACGGGGGTTTGTGCGGTGTGGGGAAATTAGCTGAAGTCTGACTCCAAATATTCCCTTGCCAGCCCGTCCAGTGTTGGCTGCGTGCCGGCACCGTGGCGGGATTCCTCGTTCGCCCGCAGTTCCACCCGCCGGATCTTGCCGGAGATGGTCTTGGGCAGCTCCGAAAATTCCAGCCGACGGATGCGCTTGTAGGCTGGCAGATGCTCGCGGCAGTACGCGAAAATCTCCCGCGCCGTATCCTCACCCGGCTGATAAGCCGCTGTCAGTACAACATAGGCCTTGGGCACGTTCAGGCGTAGCGCGTCAGGGGAGGGCACCACGGCGGCCTCCGCCACGGCCGGATGTTCCAGCAGAACGCTCTCCAGCTCGAAGGGTGAGAGGCGGTAGTCGGAAGATTTGAACACGTCATCGCTGCGCCCCACATAGGTCAGGATGCCGTTCTCATCCCTACTGGCTACGTCCCCGGTGTGGTAATAACCGCCACGGAAGGCTTCGGCCGTTTTCTCCGGGTCGCCGTAGTAACCCTTGGTGAGCCCCACAGGGGGCGGGTTCAAGCGCAAGCACAGTTCGCCGTCGTCCGTTTCTTCTCCAGTGAAAAGGTCCAGCAGGACTACGTCATAACCCGGGAGCGGGCGGCCCATGGAACCAATTTTCACCGGCTGTCCGGGCGTGTTGGCAACCTGCGCCGTGGTCTCGGTCTGGCCAAAGCCGTCACGGATCAGCTGACCCCAAGCCCGCTCAACCTGACCGATCACCTCGGCATTTAGCGGCTCGCCGGCTGAGACCACCTTGGTGGGCGGGTTTTTCAGAAGCGTGAGATCGGCCTGGATCAGCATCCGCCAGACGGTGGGCGGAGCACAAAAACTGGTGACGTGTTCCTTGTCCATTTGCGCCATGAGGGCGGCGGCATCAAAGCGTGAATAGTTGTAAATGAACACGCAGGCTTCGGCGATCCACGGGGTGAAGACATTGGACCAGGCGTGCTTGGCCCAGCCCGGCGAGGCCACATTCAGGTGGACATCGCCTGGCTCCAGCCCGATCCAAAACATGGTGGACAGGTGTCCCACGGGGTAGGAGGTATGCGTATGCTCCACCAATTTTGCCTTGGACGTGGTGCCCGAGGTGAAGTACAGCAGCATGGTGTCATTGGCCAGCGTGGGCGCGTCCGGAGTGAAGGTTTCCTCTTCGGTGATGGAGGCCGCGTAATTGAGAACTGGGCGCCCTGCGCCAGCCATTGCGTGAGCACCAGTGTTGGCTGCGCCGCCTTCTAACCCAATCCCCACCAAGGTGTAATCACCTGGAACCTCGGCGAACTTCGCGGCGTCCTCCTCCCGCGCACCCACCCAGCGGGCCGCACCGCGCGCCACCCGGTCACGCAGATCCGCGGGGCCCATCATGGTGGTGGTCGGGATCATGACCACACCCAATTTGATGCAGGCCAGCATCAGCTCCCAAAGTTCAACCTGGTTTCCCAGCATGATGATCATGTGGTCCCCGCGTTTTATGCCCCGCCCACGGAGCCAGTTGGCCACCTGGTTGGAGCGGAGCGAGAGGTCCTTGAAGCTACGCCGCGTAGATGTGCCGTCCTGCTCAACAATGACCAGTGCCGGATTTTTTCCGGTGAGCGGGTCTGCGGCAATCTTGTCGATCCAGTCCAAGGCAAAGTTGAACTCGCTAAACTGGGGCCATTGAAATTCTCGTTGTGCCCGGGCATTATCCAGACGCATGTCCAGAAGCTTATTGCGGGCCGCTCGGAATTCCTCTGTGACGTTCATGGTGTCCACCTTTCGGCGCAGTTGCCGCTCTTGGTTACCTTGAATATACGCCGAGGAATTTAGGTCCAAGCCCTGTACGGGTATTCGCCCGCGGCTAGCGCCACCACGTATCGAGCAGTGACACCGGGGTAGTGCGCTTGTGCCGGCTCTGGAGGAAACGGCGCTCAATGCCCTCGGCGGCGGCTTCGCTGACTTCTTTGCCTTCCAGATAGTCATCAATATCGTTGTAAGTGATGCCCAGTTCATCTTCATCGGTGCGTCCGGGGACGCCGTCGAGAAGATCAGCGGTGGGAACCTTGGCCCACAGCTGCTCCGGTGCGCCGAGTTCTTGCAAAAGGGCACGGTTTTGGCGTTTGTTCAGGGTGTAGAGGGGCAGAATATCTGCACCGCCGTCCCCAAATTTTGTGAAGAATCCGGTGACGGATTCGGCGGCGTGATCGGTGCCGATGACCAGAAGGTTTTCCTCCCCAGCCAGCGCGTACTGGGCGATCATGCGGGAGCGGGCTTTGACGTTGCCCTTGTTGAAATCGGAAATTCCGCGGCCGGCGGTCTTAGCGAATTCTGCCTCAAAGCCGTCCACGGCAGGAGCAACATTGAACGTCCACTCCGTCTGGGCGTTGATGAACTTCATGGCCGCCTGGGCGTCATCTTCATCGTGTTGAACACCGTAGGGCAGGCGGACTGCAATGAAGTTGGCCTCCACGCCTTCTGCGGCCAGTTCTTCCACGGCCAGCTGTGCCAGCCGTCCGGCAAGCGTGGAGTCCAGCCCACCGCTGATGCCCAAAACATAGCCGCGGGTTCCTGTTGCTTTGAGATAGTCCTTGAGGAATTGCACCCGCCGCGTGATTTCCGCAGCAGGGTCAATGGCTGGCTGGACACCGAGTTCAGCAATGATCTGTCCCTGTAATTCGCGCATGAGACTAGCGTATCCTGCACGTGTTTCGACGGTGTCCCGTGCGCCCAATTAGAATGGATCCCATGACCTCAACTCTTGCCGCTGACCGCGCCCGCCTGCTCGAACTCGTTAAGGAACTCGCCGTTGTCCACGGCAAGGTGATCCTCTCCTCCGGCAAGGAGGCCGATTACTACATTGATCTGCGCCGCATTACCCTCCATCACGAGGCTTCCCGACTCGCCGGCCGTGTCATGCTGGCCATGTTGGACGACGCCGGCATTGACTTTGAGACCGCCGGCGGCTTGACCATGGGCGCAGACCCCGTCGGCACGGCACTGATGCATGCAGCCGGAGATGCCGGCCGTGCCATCGATGCGTTTGTGGTCCGTAAGGCGCAGAAGTCCTACGGCATGGGCCGCCAGGTTGAAGGCCCCAGCGTTGACGGACGCAAGGTAGTGGTGTTGGAAGATACCTCCACCACCGGCGGATCCGCACTGGCCGCTGTTGAAGGCGTGCGCAAGGCCGGCGGCAACATCCAGGCCGTCGCCGTCATCGTGGACCGCGATACCGGAGCCAAAGAGCGTATCGAAGCAGAAGCCAACGTCCCGTACCTGTTCATCTTCGGCAAGGATGAGCTCGGCCTCTCGTAGTCCCCACACCCTCCCACTGCTCGCGGGCTCGCAGCGGGTCCCTCGGGCGCGTGGGCCCATCCACACCCTCCCACTGCTCGCGGGCTCGCAGCGGGTCCCTCGGGCGCGTGGGCCCATCCACACCCTCCCACTGCCTAACGATTTGGAAGGCTTGTTTTGTCGAAGTTGTATTTCCGTCACGGCGCCATGAATTCAGGCAAGTCCACCGGCTTGCTGCAGGCCGCGTTCAACTATGAAGAACGCGGCCAGCGGGTTCTGTTGGCCAAGCCCGGCGTGGACACGAAGGGTGAGAGCGCAATAGTCTCGCGCCTGGGGGTGAGCCGTGACGTTGACTTCGTCATCCCGCCTGGCACCGACGCGCGGGAACTGTTCGCCAGCCACATGCGCGGTGACGATCCCGATGCGCTGCTCAAACACATGGACATGGCACCTGTCGCGTGCCTGTTGGTGGATGAGGCCCAGTTCCTTGACCCTGCCCAAGTGGATGACCTTTTCCGGATCGCCGTCCTGGACGGAGTCCCCGTGCTGGCCTACGGGCTGCGCACCGACTTCCGCACCAAGGCTTTCCCCGGCGCGGCGCGGCTGCTGGAAATTGCACACTCACTAGAAGAGCTCAAAACCATCTGCCGCTGTGGCCGGAAAGCCATGTTCAACACCCGCCGCGTGGGCGAAGATGTAGTGTTCGACGGCGACCAGGTCGCCATCGAGGGTGCCGAGGTTTGGTACGAATCGCTGTGCGGCAACTGCTATCTGGAACTCTCCGGCGGGCAGCTGGGCCGTTAGAGAACTGGGCTGCTAGGCCTAGTCCAGGATCTTTTGGAAGAGCTCGTGGTCTTGCCAGCGTCCGGCAATTTTCAGGTACTTCGGCGCCATCCCGAAACGGGTGAAGCCGTTCTTCGCTAGAACACGTTGCGAACCGGCATTGTGAAGCAAGGCTTCAGCCTGCAAACGGTGCAAGCCGAGGCTACTTCTGGCATGTTCGACGGCGTCTGCCACGGCTGCCGTGGCTAGGCCGGCACCGTTTTCGGTACGGGACACCCAATAGCCCAGACTCGCAGACTGGAGAGAGCCACGGACGATTCCGTTGATGTTCAAGAAACCGGCCAGCTGCCCTCCCTGATTCAGAATGAGTAACGGCACCCGGGTACCAGCTGCATGGGCTTCCAAGGCAGCCTCTGCCAGAGCTCGTTGTTTGGTCTCGGTGTGGAAATCTTTATCACGGAGCGGTTCCCACGGAGCTAAGAATTCCCGGTTTTCACTGCACAGTGCGGTCAGCTCCGGAACATCGCTGAGCTGCAACAATCTTGTTACGCGGTCCACGCTGGCCTCCCCTACTTGAAGTGCTTGGCCGTTTGCGACGTCTAAAACTAACGGCCCTACCAAGGGTAGTGCTGCGGAGCCCCGATCTAGATTTGAGAGCCCGGTGAGAGAGTGTTTGTTGCCCGGCTGTCCTGCAGGCTTTTTGCAGATGAATAGTGGGTACCATCTGGGGTGAGTTCTCCCCATCGCGGAAATTTGATCCGGCCAATAGGCTCCTGGGAGGGCTGCAGTGCGCCCGGTTGGTTCAAATGAAAGAGTCTCACATGTCAGAGCAGCCTCCGTGGCCGGACTATCCCGCTCACGTCCCAGACCCCAACACGGGCCAGCAGTATCCGCAGTACGCACCCCAGCAACAGTATGCCCAGCCCTACTATGGGACGCCGCATTTCATACAGCCGGCACCCAAGAAGAAGCCAGCACTGCCTTGGATTCTGGCCGGTGGCGGGGTGCTCGCGCTGGCTGGCGTAATTGGCGCGGTGGTGCTGGTTTCCACTTTGCTAGGTGGCGGGGTCAAAGCGAACATGGTGGCGGCACCTGTAACGGGAGCCTCATTCCAATACCCAGAGGGCTGGCTCCGCACCGATGAAAACAAGACTGTCATCAATAGTGACGGGAGCCAGCCGGAGGAACGCTTCAGCGCCATTAACAAAGTCAAGGATGCCACAGCGCTAATGGTCTACGAGGGCGGCGCCCGGCCTGAAGCCGCCGTCACCCCAGAGAAGATCCATACTGCGATCGATCAAGGACTGGCGGGACAGCTTGCTGCATCCCCAGACGAGTTACTCTATTACCGCAGCACGGCGGGCTTTGGCTGCCTAGATGATTTCGGGTACACCAACGAGCCAGCCATTGTGGAGCGGGACGGCATGTATGGATACAGCTACGGTTACACCTGCCACAGTTACCAAGGCGATGTCACCGGAGAATACTTCGTTGCCTACGATTCCACGGGAGTCAGCCACCGCATGACGGTTGAAGCCAAATCCTCTGAATGGGCCAGCAGCAAACGTTTGCTACAGTCCATCACCGCATCACTGCACCCTGCTGCCTAAGAGACAGGAACAGAATTAAACGTGGGGGATTAGATCAGCTACCGAATTCATGGTTTGATCCGGACGGAACGGGTAGGCATCGATGTCTTCGGGTTGAGTGATTCCGCTGAACACCAGTACCGTGTGCAGTCCCGCTTCCATCCCCGCAATGATGTCGGTATCCATCCGGTCACCAATCATGGCGGTCGTCTCGGAATGCGCCTGAATCCGGTTCATGGCTGAACGGAACATCATGGGATTCGGCTTACCCACAATATAAGGTTCACGGCCGGTGGCCTTGGTGATCAGTGCTGCCACGGCGCCGGTGGCCGGCATGGGACCCTCTTTGGAGGGGCCGGTAGCATCCGGGTTGGTGCAGATGAAACGGGCACCGTCACCAATGAGCCGGATCGCCTGGGTGATGGCTTCGAAGGAGTAGGTGCGGGTTTCACCGAGCACCACGTAGTCAGGTTTCTGGTCGGTGAGGATAAAACCAGCCTCATGCAATGCCGTGGTCAACCCGGCTTCACCAATCACAAAGGCGCGCCCATGCGGCATTTGAGATTTCAAAAATTGGGCCGTGGCCAGCGCAGATGTCCACAGGTTTTCCTCGGGGATATCCAGTCCTGACGCTTTCAGCCGGGCTGCAAGATCGCGCGGGGTGAAGATGGAGTTGTTTGTTAGCACCAAGAAGCGTTTGGAGGTATCCACCCAGCGCTGAATCAACTCAGCGGCACCGGGTACAGCCTTGTTCTCGTGGACTAAAACGCCGTCCATGTCGGTAAGCCAGCATTCAATATCGGCAGGCTGGCGTGAAGATTGCTGTGTCATGAGGCTCCTTGGGCGTGGATTTAGGATTCCAGTCTTGCAGAGAATGGCCCCGTTGCATTGATGCCGGGCACATGTGCGTAAAGTTGAACGGTGAGTAAAACCGGTGAAACCCCTGCCCCAGATGATGCTTTGAGCCCCGAGCATCCGGAATTGCACCATGAAGTCGGTCTTGGTCCGTGGGAGGGGCCGCTACCTGAAGGGGACCAGTGGGACCCTGAACTCCTGGCCAACGGGGACCGGCGCAACGTTCTGGACGAGTACCGGTACTGGTCTATGGAAGCCATTGTGGCCGAGCTGGACACCCGCCGCCACGACTTCCATGTGGCCATTGAAAACTGGCAGCATGACATGAACATTGGCACCGTAGTGCGCACCGCAAATGCGTTCCTGGCCAAGGAAGTGCACATTATTGGAAGGCGGCGGTGGAATAAGCGTGGCGCAATGGTCACCGACCGCTACCAGCACGTCCGCCACCACCCCACCGTTGAGGACTTTGTTTCGTGGGCACAGCGTGAGGGTTTGGTGATCATTGGCATCGATATTTTCCCGGACTCCGAACAGCTGGAAACCTATGAACTGCCCAAGAACTGCGTTTTTGTTTTTGGCCAGGAAGGCCCCGGGCTAAGTGATGAGGTGCACGCCGCTGCACAAACCACCCTGTCCATTGAACAGTTCGGCTCCACCCGCTCCATCAACGCAGCCTCGGCCGCCGGCATTGCCATGCACGCATGGATTCGCAGGCACGTTTTCAACCAGCATGTGCTTTAAATAAAAGATTCATAGCTTCTTCCCAGACTCTAGTCAGCCAAAACACAGCGGGTCTAGGCTCGGCAGTGTGCGGGCGCAAAGGGTGCCTGCCCGGTGAAGGATCTCTGATGAGAACATCATTCAAACCGCGAAAATTTTTCAGCAAAACTCTGGCCATCGGTGCTGCCATGGCCTGCGTTCTCGCCTTTGGCACGACAGCGGCAACGGCCGCCCCAACATCCTCAGACACGGCGTATCCCGGCGGTGTGCCCAGTTGGGCCCAACCGGCAAACAATGAGGGGGCCGCAGCCGCGGACACAACAGTTGAAGGCGAAATTTACTTCCAGCTCCGCGATCTCAGGGGCGCCAAGGCGCTGGCCACGGCAGTCTCCACACCCGGAAACCGCAGCTACGGCCAGTGGCTTTCGCCGGCCCAATGGATTGGCAGGTATTCGCCGACCCAAAAGTCGTATGACTCCGTGCTCACCTACCTCAAAGATCAGGGTTTGGTTATCACCGGAACGCCTGAGAGCCGCCTGTTCGTGGTGTTTCGGGGCACCGTGGCACAGCTGAACGCCACGTTTAAGGCCGAGCTACACAACTATGACTTCAAGGGAACCACTGTGGTGGGCCCGTCCAAGGCGCCAACCCTGCCGGCGAGTATTGCGGCCCCGGTTGCCGGGGTCTCGGTTGATCAGGGCAGCCTGCTCACCCACCCGAACTACGCCACGCCCGACGGCGGCACCCAGCCAACGCCGCAGGCGCGCCACACCCAGCCGCCAGCACCAACAGCGGCCTGCTCAAACTACTTTGGGCAGCACAGCGATACGGTTCCCAGCGCCTATGGCAAGACCAGCTATCCGACGTACGTGTGTGGTTACACTCCACATCAGATCCAGTCTGCCTACGGCAAGGGCGATCTGACCAAGACGGGCCACGGCCGCCCAGCCGCTGACGGCAGGGGGCAAACCGTGGCGATCATTGACGCCTACGCATCGCCCACCATGCTCTCAGACATTAACACGTACTCGGCCACCTATGGGTTGCCGCAAATGGATGGGCACAGCTACCAGCAGATTGTCCCAGATCCCAGCGAGTTTGTTGATCAGGATCTCTGTGGCGGACCTAGCGGATGGCAGCCAGAACAGGCCCTTGACGTGGCCTCAGTCCACGGCACAGCACCTGCGGCCAAGATCCTGTACGTTGGCGGGTTCAACTGTGGCGGCGGGCTGGACGTTGCCATGTCCAAAATCCTCGACCACAAACTGGCCAACATTGTCAGCAACAGTTACGGCAACCTTGGCGAGGCGCTCCCGGCGGATGTCATCCTCGGCGAGGTCAACATCCAACTGCAGGCAGCAGGTGAAGGGATCGGGTTGTACTTCTCCAGCGGTGATTCGGGCGATGAAGCCGCAAACCTTGGCTACACATCCCCGGACTTCCCTGCCAGCTCGCCGTGGGTCACCGCGGTGGGAGGCACAAGCCTTGCGGTGTCCAAGAAGGGCACGTACATGTTTGAGACAGGGTGGGGCAGTGTGCGTGACCAGATCGTTGACGGCGCCTATGTATCGGCCCTCCCCGGGGCCGAATTTCGTGGAGGTGCCGGGGGCGGCGTCAGCGCAGTCTTTGCCCAACCCACCTACCAAAAAGGTGTGGTGCCCCGTTCGCTCTCACTCGGCCAGCGGGTTGTACCTGATATTTCCTCGCTGGCGGATCCTTACACCGGATACGTGATCGGCATCAGCCCCATCAACAATGACAGCACCCTGACCACCGATCCTTTCACCATCCAAACGTACGGAGGCACGTCCCTGGCCGCGCCCTTGTCGGCCGGACAGATGGCTGTGGCCCAGCAAGTCAGCGGCAAAACGCTCGGCTTCGCGAACCCCGTCATCTACTCCACCAGCCGCCAGCAACGGGGAACGTTCACCGACGTGGTATCGCCGCGCAGGCAACAGGCACTGGCATTTACCAGCCCTAGTACGGGGAACCAGTACCTGGTATCGATGAACCTTGACACGTCCCTGACCACCACCAAAGGCTATGACAATGTCACGGGCATCGGCAGTATGAACTACGGCTTCGCCCTGGCCATCAGCCGGCACGGCAGATAACTACAGCAAGCACACCAGCACGACGGCGCGTCCCGGCACTGAAGCCGGGGCGCGCCGTCGTGCCTGGCCAGTCCACAAATTGGGCAGCAGCGACACGAACTTCGCTGCCGTGAGGGCACTGGCTAAGATGGGAGTAGTCATGCGGGAGCTGGCCTGTTGCCAGACTCTTAGTACCGTTCAGCCCAGAGGAGCTTTCAATGCCCATCGCAACACCGGACAAGTATGCCGAAATGATCGACCGCGCCAAAGCTGGCGGATTCGCCTACCCGGCGGTCAACGTGACGTCTTCCCAGACACTGAACGCAACCCTCCAGGGCTTCGCCGATGCCGGAACTGACGGCATCATCCAGGTTTCCACCGGTGGCGCAGCCTACTGGTCCGGCGCCAGCGTCAAGGACATGGTTGCCGGTTCCTTGGGCTTCGCAGCGTTCGCACGCGAAGTTGCCAAGAACTACCCCATCAACGTGGCCCTGCACACCGACCACTGCCCCAAGGACAAGCTGGACGGATTTGTCCTTCCCCTCTTGGAAGCTTCCGAGGCTGAGGTCAAGGCCGGCCGGGACCCCATCTTCAACTCCCACATGTGGGATGGCTCGCACGAGACTCTCGAAGAGAACCTGCGCATTGGCCGCGAACTGCTGGCCCGCACGCACGCAGCCAAAATGATCCTTGAAGTTGAGATCGGTGCTGTTGGTGGCGAAGAAGACGGCGTTGAGAACGCCATCAACGACAAGCTGTACTCCACCATTGAAGACGGCCTGGCCACCGTTGCCGCGCTGGGATCAGGCGAATTTGGCCGCTACATCACGGCACTGACCTTCGGTAACGTCCATGGCGTGTACAAGGCTGGCAACGTCAAGCTGCGCCCGGAGCTCCTGAAGGAAATCCAGGCAGCTGTTGGCGCCAAGATCGGCAAGGAAAACCCCTTCGATCTGGTCTTCCACGGCGGCTCGGGCTCCTCTGACCAGGAAATTGCTGACGCCGTTTCCTTCGGTGTCATCAAGATGAACGTCGATACCGACACCCAGTACGCCTACACCCGCCCTGTGGTTGATCACATGTTCACCAACTACAACGGCGTGCTGAAGGTTGACGGCGAAGTGGGCAACAAGAAGACCTACGACCCCCGCGTTTGGGGTGCAGCCGCCGAAAAGGGTCTGGCAGCACGCGTTGTTGAAGCAGCCTCACAGCTGGGCTCCGCTGGCAAGACGTTCAAGTAATATGAGCGATTCTTTCCGCCGAAATCTCCTCGGTCCCGAGCCCACGTTGCTCCCGGTCGAGGCGGAGGTCCAGTCACGTCTGGATGCAGGGGATGAGGCCGTTGACCTGGCCGCTACCAACCCGACGTCATCGCTTTTGTGGGCCATTTTGGCAGACGAGGCATATGCCGAGGGCCGGACCATTGAGTCCTACGCGTATGCCCGCACCGGCTACCACCGCGGCTTGGACGCATTGCGCCGCAACGGCTGGCGCGGCACGGGTCCGGTTCCCTACACTCATGAGGGCAACCGCGGATTCCTGCGGGCGCTCTATGCTCTGGGACGGGCCGCCGGCGCCATTGGTGAATCCGATGAAGCTGCACGCATCACCACGTTCCTGAACGACTCCGACCCGTTGGCCACGGCCGCGATCGAAGCCGCTCTGTAAGGTCCGCGCGTTTCGTTTCCAAAAGGGACGGCGCTTGCGGATTCGGACACCTGTCTACCGGTGTCCGAATCCGCAAGCGCCGTCTTTTTTGTGTTCGAGTGCCGGCTGAAGCGTCCGCGTTAGTTTCGGACCATGGACAGCTTCCACAATTCCGGACCGTTCTCCACGTAGGTGACGTCAAACTTACCGGCCGAGCGCTGTTCCAGTTGGGCTAGTAGCGGCAGCGGGTTGTGATTGGCGATCAGCAGAATGCCTTTTCCTGGGTTCAGTCCCTCCAACGCGCCGAAAATGGTGGCGTGGCGGATGGCGTGGGGGATGACGCGCGTATCCAGCTCTGACAGGCCTGGCTCGTCGTGCCCGCCGCAGGCACACCCGCCCAACGCCGGCGCCTGGCTCGGCAGCGCTGTCCCGGCGGTGCGTGCCGGGAGGATTGCCGCGAGTGAGAGCGTTGGTTCCTGCGCCAGAGCAGGCAGCAACAGCTCATTGGCCTGGTTTAGGAACGCAGTGGCGGCTTCTTGTAACCGGCCGTCGGCATGCACCATTTTCAGTGACAATTCTTGAACTTCCAAGCCCTTTGTTGCCTCGATGAGCCGGGCATGGTGCCCAGAAGCCAAGGCGGCAACCACGTTCAGTGGCCCGGCTTCTTTGTTTGCTGCAAGGAAGGCCCCTGACAGTGCTGCGGCCAAGGGAAGCAGTTCCTGTTCGGCAAATTCAACCAATGCGCCTTGATCTGCTTCTACCAGAGACGCTCCGGAGGGGTTGGCGGCAGCCGCGAGCAAGTTATTGCTCAACGTCCCTAGGGTGCCGGCGGCTTCCGCCAGCCGGGTGTGCGCCTCCTCGAGGGCTGCTGCCTCGGTGGCGGATGAGGCAAGGATGAGGTTGTTCACGAGGGGAACCTTTCATAACGGCGCGAGCGTAGCGGGGAATGGAGATTATGCGAATATATTACTACACTTAATTCCGTGGAAAATAAACTAGCGGTTGCACCACCAAACGGGCCCAGGCAAGGCGGCGGTGAACCAGTAATTCCCATGTCCAAAGCGCGGACCACCGTGCTGGCCCGCTTGCGCCTGCATGATGCCACCTTGAGCGTTGAACAGCTGTCTGCGGAAACGGGCCAGCACCCCAACACTGTGCGCGAGCATCTAGAAGCGCTCGTTGAGACTTCCTATGCAACAAGGACTGCAGCGCCCAAGGTGGGACGCGGCCGGCCAGCCTGGCAGTACCAGGCCTCCGCTTCGCCGGCCGGGCCTGTTGGTTATGCGGCGCTGGCAGCGGCCCTTGCCAAACACATTGCCCTCCACAGTCACCATCCTGCTGCCGAGGGAGAAGACGCGGGGCGTGCCTGGGCTCAGGCCCTGAAGCCTGCCGGAAATTCGCCAGATAATCTGCCAGAATTCAGCGCCGCTACGGCTCCTGAGGGCGGAGGCGCCGCGGCCAAAACCATCAGCAAGGCCGCCGCTAAAACGGCGCGGTCAGGTGTCAGTAATGCTCTGGTCGAGGCAGGGTTTGGTGTCCAGAAAAATCGGGACGCAACGGAGCTGGTGCTGACAACCTGCCCCATTGTGGAGGCCGCCCGGGATAATCCGGAGGTGGTATGTGCCGTACACCTGGGCCTGGTCAAGGGACTCCTCACAGGTAGTGGACTTGCCGAGAGTGAGGTGG
The DNA here is from genome assembly GCF_032458965.1 of Arthrobacter sp. lap29. Classification (NCBI taxonomy): domain Bacteria; kingdom Bacillati; phylum Actinomycetota; class Actinomycetes; order Micrococcales; family Micrococcaceae; genus Arthrobacter; species Arthrobacter sp. lap29. The sequence continues at coordinate 108,505 of NZ_JAUCEK010000005.1, read as the reverse complement.
AGTTGTTGCCGTTTTCCGGACCGGGCCGGTGTACTCTGCACCTCCCGCTGGGTGCCGCGGCTGGCACACAAGCAACAGGTAAAGAAACAACAGCTCACGCAGCCGGAACTCCATGAAATCCACCAGCGCCGTTGGAACAAGCGCAAAAGCTGCACCGAAACGCAAAATCAGTGTGCTGCGCAGACCCGTTTTCCGGATGTTGGTCCTGTTGCCGGCCGGGGTGGTCCTGATGATTGGGTTGAACGCTGGTCTGCAGCTTCTGGGTACGGATGCGCCGCTGAAAGTGGACCGCTTCCCACAAGTCCACGGCATGGCGTTGGTCCTCAGCTTTGTGGGCACAGTCATTGCCCTTGAACGTTCGGTGGCCCTGAATAAGGCGTTGGGCTACGTCTCCCCGGCACTGCTGGGAATCGCCGGGCTGCTACTGATTTCCCCGCTGGAGCTGTGGATTGGTAAGACTGTTTTGCTGGCCGGGACCATCGCCATGACTCTGGTCTACCTCCCATTGTGGCGCCGTCAGTATGAGAACGTGGTGCTCATTCAGATACTGGGTGCCATCAGCGCCATTGCCGCAGCAGCCCTCTGGTTGCGGATCCCCAGCATCCCGGCGCTGTTGCCCTTTCTGATCACCTTTGTTGTTCTGACCATTGCGGGGGAACGCCTGGAACTGGCACGGATCGGCATCCGCAGCCCTCACGCCGAGCCACTCCTGCTGGCCAACTCCTTGGCCCTGCTCGGCGCCACCTGCGCAACACTGCTGTGGCCCGCCGTGGGCTACGCGCTCTACGGCGTTCTGCTCCTGAGCCTCGTCGCCTGGCTGACCGGGTACGACGCCGCCCGCAAAACCATCCGCGGTGTAGGGCTGCCGCGCTACATTGGCGCGTGCCTTCTGGCGGGTTATGGCTGGTTGGCTGTGGCCGGCGTGGTGCTTGCCCTGCAGGAGGGGCCACTGACCGGCGCCTCCTACGACGTCGCCATCCACGCCGTCTTCCTTGGTTTTACGATCTCCATGATCATGGCGCACGCACCCGTGATCCTGCCCGCCGTGCTGCGCAAACCACTGCCGTACACGCCCGGCTTCTGGTTGCCGGCGGCCCTGTTGCACCTGTCCCTGATCATCCGCTTGGGAATGGGCGACGGCGCGGGGAACCACGGCGCGTGGGTCACCGGCGGCGTCCTGAACGTCATCTGCATCCTGTTGTTTGCCGTCATGGCCATCTGGCAGTCCACCCATGCAAAGAAGGTAACAGCGTGAGAATCGGCTCCGCACCCGCAGCCTCCGGTAACTTGGCGGCCAAGCCGTCCATGGACAGATCCCGCTGGCATCTGCGAGCCAATGCGCCGGCCGTTCTGTGGCTCGTGGTCCTGGTGGTGGTGGTTCTTTTCCACCGCAACATTCCTGTCTCCAGCTGGCTCATGGTGCACTTGCTGTTACTTGGCGCAGTGACGAACTCGATCCTGGTGTGGAGCTGGCACTTCGCCCAAGCGTTGTTGCGCGGACCCACGCCCAATAACCGTGCCATGGTGGCCCGGCTGGTCGCTTTGAACATCTCCATTGTGGTGGTGGTTGTGTCCATGGTGGCCAATATCTGGCTGCTGACGCTCCTTGGCAGTATTGGTGTTGGGCTGGCGGTGGCGTGGCATGCACTGGTTCTGGGTATCCGCGCCCACAAAGCCTTACCGTCCCGCTTTGGGCCTACCGTTTGGTACTACGTTGCCGGGTGCCTGCTGCTTCCCGTGGGTGCAGGGGTGGGGGCTGCGCTCGCCGCCGGTCTCACAGGTGAAGCGCATGTGCGGTTGCTTTTGGTTCATATGAGTGTGAATATTTTGGGGTTTGTGGGGCTGGCCGTGCTGGGGACGTTGATGACGTTGCTGCCCACCATGCTGCGCACCAGAGTGGCCGACGGCGCTGAGGCAGTAGCGCGGCGAGGTGTTGTTCCGCTGTTGGCCGGAGTGCTTTTGACCGCAGCCGGTGCCGGGGCGGGGGTGCTGTTCCTGTGTTCCGTGGGGCTGCTCGTTTATCTTGGCGGGGTGGCATATATTTTGTGGCCGCTGGCCAAGGTTGTACGGGCTAAGCCACCCACCACGTTCGCTCCGCTTTCTGCCATTGCAGCCCTGCTGTGGTTGCTGGTGGGGCTGATTTGGCTTGTGGCGCTGACGTTCACCAGCAGCGGGTGGGAGAGCCTGCACCACGGAATTGATGCTGTTGTGCCGGTACTGGCCGCCGGATTTGTGGCACAGGTGCTGGGCTCCGCGTTGACCTACTTGATGCCCGTGGTGTTGGGCGGCGGCCCGGCAGCTCTCAAACGCAGAACAGCGGCGCTCAATCAAGCTGGTTGGTTCAGGGTGGCACTGACTAATGCTGCACTGGTGGTGTCGCTGCTGCCCGTGCCCAGTCTTGTACGGGTAGGCACCTCCGTGCTGGTCCTGGTGGGGTTGGCCTGGTTCCTGCCGCTCTTGGCGATGGCAGTACCCAAAAAATCTTCGGACGCTGTGCGGGCGCCAAGAGCGCCAGCGGCTGAAACAGAGCCCGGCGCCAAGGCTCCGTCCACGGCCCCTGCGAGTGCGGGGTATGATCCAGCTCCGCGCAGGAGGTTGGGACAGGCCGCGGCCGCGCTTGCCGTGGTGGTACTTGTTATTGTGGCGGGAATTCTTGCCGATCCACAGGCACTGCCAGGGGTCACAAGCGCGAATACCGGGCAAACAGCTCTCACGGCCACCGGTGAAACAACCACGGTGGAGATGAGCATGAAAAACATGCGGTTCAGCCCCGAGAGCATTGAGGTCCCGGTAGGCAACAAGCTGGTGATCAACCTGGTCAACAATGATGACATGGTCCATGACCTGGTGACCGCCATTGGCAAAGATTCCGGGCGTCTTTATCCCGGGCAGAAGACTACGGTGGACGTGGGTGTCATTGGCGCTGATATTGCAGGCTGGTGCAGTGTTGCCGGGCATAAACAGCAGGGCATGGTATTTAGCATTGTGGCCACGGGTGTTGCGCCCGCTGCGCCAGCCACCCCCGGCGACGGGATGGACATGCCCGGGATGGATCATGGGCCGGCCGGGCCGCCCGCCGTGTTCGATTTCATGAAAGAACCGGCTGCCGGATTCACCGCGCACAGCGCCGTGCTGCCACCGCTTCCTGCCACGGCGCAGGGGAGCGAACCCGCCGGGACCGTGCATGAGCTGACCATGAAGGTGACAGAGGAGGAACGCGAGGTATCCCCTGGCGTCACCCAAAAACTGTGGCTATTCAATGGCACAGCCCCCGGGCCTGTGCTGCACGGCAAGGTGGGCGACACGTTCAAGATCACGCTGGTCAATGACGGCTCCATGGGGCACTCCATTGACTTCCACGCCGGTGCCCTGGCGCCCGATAAACCCATGCGCACCATCAACCCGGGGGAATCGCTGAGCTACAACTTCACGGCCACGCGCGCCGGAATTTGGATGTATCACTGCAGCACCATGCCCATGAGCCAACACATCGCCAATGGCATGTTCGGCGCCGTGGTCATTGACCCGCCCAACCTGAAACCGGTGGACAAGGAATACGTCCTGGTGCAGTCCGAGATTTACGCGGGGCCGCAGGGCGGGGTGGCGGATTTGGCCAAGATCCAGGCCGATGCGCCGGACGCCGTGGTGTTCAACGGCTACGCCAACCAGTACAAGTTCAGCCCACTGCCGGCAAAGGTTGGCGAGAGGGTGCGGATCTGGCTGCTCGACGCCGGACCTAGCCGAGCGAGCTCGTTCCATGTGGTGGGTGGCCAGTTCGATACCGTGTGGAGTGAGGGGCGGTACCTGCTGGACGGGACCGACCCGGCTGCGGGTGCTCAGGTGCTGCCGCTGGCCGCAGCGCAGGGCGGGTTCGTGGAGCTGGAATTCCCCGAGGCGGGCAATTACCCGTTCGTCTCACACAGCATGGTCGACGCCGAACGCGGCGCCGCCGGGGTGTTCCACGTGGAGAAGTAGCTTGTAGCCAGCCGTTCAGGACCCGCCCTCACGTGCGGTTTTACATGATGCGGCGGCCACAAAGAACGAGCCCACCAGGCCGATGAACAAGAACATGGCTGCGGCAAGGACCGCGGCGCTCGCAGCCTGGGCGAAACCGGAGGACATCGCCTCCACCGCGGCGGGACCGGCAGCACCGAGCGGACCATGCGTGCCCAGTTGCGCCAGTTGAGGCACGACGCCGCCCGCTGAGTCACGCAGTTGCCCCGCCAAGGTGCCCACTTGGTTGGCAGGAAGCCCGGGCACCGCTTCGAGGGCCTTGGTGCCGGCGGACACCGCAAAGTGGGCCAGTACGGTGCCCATGATGGCCGAGCCGAGGGCTGCGCCAAGCTGCCGGACGGTGCTTTGGGTGGCAGAGCCCTGGCCGGAGACGGCCGTGGGAATGTCAGCTAGAACCGTGCCCGTCAACTGTGCCGAGGCCAAGCCAAGGCCCAACCCGTAGATGACCAGCAGGGCTGCGATCAGCCAAATAGATGTGCTGGCGGTGATGACCAGGGCCAGCACCAGTAGCCCTGCCGTCTCCAGAGCCAAGCCAATGATGACCACGGTGGGCGGCCCCAAACGGGAGGCCAAGTGGCGGGCGGAGGCACCAGAGAAGAACGCACCCAGGGCCATGGCTGCCAGGACGAAGCCGGCGTCGAGGGTCCCCAATCCCAGAATGTTGATCAAGTACAGGGGCAGGATCAGGAGTAGGCCAAATTCTCCGATGGCCACCATAGCCGCCACTGCGTTACCCCAGGAAAATGTCCGGACGCGGAACAAGGTCAGGTCCAAGATGGCGGAGCGGCCAACCGTGGCCCGGTGCTTTTCCCACAGTACGAAGCTGATGAGTAAAACAATGCCTGCGGCCAGGGTCAGCGGTACGGCAGAGATGGTGGCGTCGGCAGGCCAGCTGATCAGGCCAAGTTTCAGGGCACTCTTCGCGGACCACCAGCCCAGCGTTGGCCCCTCGATCAAGGCGAACACAAACAGTCCAAATCCGGCGGCGCTGAGCAGCAGGCCCAGAATGTCGAAGCCGGCAGCGTCATTGGGGGAGCGGGTTTCCGGCACGAAGAGCACGGCGCCCACCAGCACGGCAAGGCCCAGGGGGATGTTCACAATGAAGATCCACTGCCAGGCGAAGGAGGAGGTCAGCCAACCACCCAGCAGCGGGCCTATTGCCGCCATCCCGGAGATGACAGCACCCCAGATGGCAAAAGCCGTGGTCCGGTCCTTGCCGAAAAAGGTGGAATTGACGCTCGAGAGGGTCGCAGGGAGTACGGCCGCACCACCCACACCCTGCAGGACGCGGCTAAGGATTAACCCGCCGGCGTCGTGGGAGAGTGCGGCGAAAATGCTCCCTGCCATGAACAGCACCACGCCAGCCATGAAGAGTTTGCGGCGCCCTATCCGATCACCCAACCGGCCACTGCTCAGCAGGAGGGCGGCCAGGACCACCGAATACAGGCTGTTGACCCATTGCGCCTCATTGAGGTCCAAGTGGAGGTCCGCAATGATGGTGGGCAGCGAAACGCCAACAATCGTGCCGTCAATGACAATCATGGACAGCCCGGCGGCCAAGACGCCAAGCCCTGCCCACTTGTTCCGGGAGGTTCCTGTGGAGCCAGCACTTACCTTGAGCTGTTGCATAACTTCAAACTATGCCCGGAGGCTCGAAGGCGGATCAACCATCTGGTTGATTGAGGTTTATGCCACTGAACTTGGACATTGTTGTAGTCAATGTGCGCCTTTGGGGGCCGTACAGTAAACTTACGGGGTAAGACCCCCTTGATCGGACGCTTATATTGCCGTAAAACAGCAAAAGCGCAGCGATTCCCAAGGGGCATTTTCGTGTCCGGACACCGTACGGCGGAACTACCGCCGAACACTGCAGTGCCCGGCTCAACTTATGAGCAAGGGGGAGGGTCCCATGCCAGCAATCGTAATCGTCGGAGCCCAATGGGGTGACGAAGGTAAAGGCAAGGCCACAGATCTTCTAGGTGGTTTGGTCGACTATGTAGTGAAGCCCAACGGCGGTAACAATGCCGGGCACACCGTTGTTGTAGGCGGTGAGAAGTATGAGCTCAAGCTCCTTCCCGCCGGTATTCTGAGCCCCAACGCAACACCCATCATTGGCAACGGCTGTGTGGTCAATCTGGAGGCGCTCTTCGAGGAAATCGAGGGACTCCAGGCACGCGGCGCTGACACATCCAAGCTGCGCATTTCAGCTAACGCCCATCTGGTGGCTCCGTACCATCAGGTACTGGATAAGGTCACCGAGCGGTTCCTGGGCAAGCGCGCCATTGGCACCACGGGACGCGGCATTGGCCCGGCCTACATGGACAAGGTGGCCCGCCTGGGCATCCGCGTTCAGGATCTCTTTGACGAGTCCATCCTGCGCCAAAAGGTGGAAGGCTCACTCAAGCAAAAGAACGAGCTCCTCGTGAAGGTGTACAACCGCCGCGATGTGGAGGTGGAGGAAATTGTTGAATACTTCCTCGCCTTCGCCGAGCGCGTACGCCCCATGGTCATTGACGCAACCTATGTGCTCAATGAGGCCCTGGACCGCGGCGAAGTAGTGCTCATGGAAGGCGGCCAGGCCACGTTCCTGGACGTTGACCACGGCACCTACCCGTTCGTCACCTCCTCCAACCCGACCGCCGGCGGCGCCTCGGTTGGCTCGGGCATTGGCCCCACTCGCATCACCCGCTCCGTGGGCATCATCAAGGCCTACACCACGCGTGTTGGTGCCGGTCCGTTCCCCACGGAACTCTTCGATGACATGGGCATTTACCTGCAAAAGACCGGCGGCGAATTCGGCGTCAACACCGGCCGTCCTCGCCGCTGCGGCTGGTATGACGCCGTCCTGGCCCGCCACGCCTCCCGCGTGAACGGCTTCACGGACTACTTCGTCACCAAGCTGGACGTGCTCACCGGCATCGAGTCCATCCCTGTTGCCGTAGCTTACGACGTTGACGGGGTGCGCCATGATGAAATGCCCATGACACAAACCGAATTCCACCACGCCAAGCCCATTTTCGAGTACTTCCCGGGCTGGACCGAGGACATCACCACGGCCCGCACCATGGAGGACCTACCCGAGAACGCGCGCAACTACATCCTTGCGCTCGAGGGCATGTCCGGCACCAGGATCTCCGCCATTGGCGTGGGCCCGGACCGCGATCAGACCATTGTGCGCCACGATCTGATCAACGACAACTAGCCCAACCCGGCCAAAGTGCAAAGACTAGGACGGCCCTGGAACGTAAGTTCCCGGGCCGTCCTTACCTTTTTGCCAGGCTGGAACAGGTGCCCTCTCCTGGCACCTTCCCTTAATGAACTCCGGAGAGCGCAAGCTGGACCGCCGCCTGGGCATGCAACAAGGTGGTGGGGAAAACGGGCACGGGGCTGGCGCACCAGCGATTCAATGATCTCAATGTAGCGCCGGCTTGAGCCTTCCGAGACGATTCCCCGCACCAGCTCGGAGTAGATAATCCGGTAAAAGTCCTCGTCCGTGATGCACCGGGCCGAGTGATGCCCGCCCAAACTGTCCCGTGTCATCTCATTGATCAGCCGATAGTACAGGGCAGAACTTTCCTAGCTCATACCGCCCAACAACCCAATAGCCTTCATCAGCGCATCTTACTTGCGCACCGCCGTGGCGTGGCGGCGGACGGACTAGGCTGGATGCACAGCAACCGAACGGAGAGGACCATAGCCATGAAGGTCAGCGTTGGACAATTTAACCCAGGCGCAGAAGTTAGTGCCAATTTGGCCACCATGGGCATGCTTGCGGCAACCGCGGCTCAAGAAGGCAGCAAGCTGATCGTGTTCCCGGAGGAGGCCATGTTTTCCGTGGGGCAGGTCAAGGGCGACTTCGCCGCAGCCGTCGATGCCCACTGGACCACCTTTGTGCAGGGTCTGTCCCTGATCTGCTCCGAAATAGGGATTGCCATCATCGCCGGCGGCTACGAATCCAGTGGCGAGAACCGGCCCTACAACACCGTGGTTGCCCTTGACGAGACCGGCGAAATCCTAGGCACTTACCGCAAACTGCACCTCTACGATGCCTTCTCCTACCAGGAGTCCACCCGGATCAAACCCAGTGACCGAGGCATTGCTGTTGTGGAAATAGGTGGCTTCAAGGTAGGCATCATGACTTGTTATGACCTTCGCTTCCCGGAGTTGGCCCGGGCGTTGGCCCTTTCAGGGGCAGAGCTGATTTGCGTATCCGCAGCGTGGTTCAAGGGCGAACACAAGATTGATCACTGGGAAACGCTGTTGAAGGCCCGTGCCATTGAAAACACCTGTTGGGTGGTGGCTGCCGGAACCTCCAGCGACCATTGCATTGGGCACTCCGCCATCCTTGATCCCATGGGCATTGCCATTGACTTCCTCAATGATGAGGCAGAAGGAGTTGCCACCGCCGATGTTACCCACCGGCGCATTGAAGAAGTCCGCGAATTCCTGCCGGTGCTGCGCAACCGCCGGTTCGAGAACAACACAGCGGTGGTTCCGGCCGGCTGAAAATCCACCGTTGACGCGAGTTGATGCTGTGGTTAGTGTCAAGACTAAGGGCAGGAGGAAATCATGAACGACGCCAGTATTTGGGCGGTGTTGGAAACGATGTACCCGGTAGCGCTCGAGGATGTTCCCTTGGATGGGCAGTGGCTCAAACCGCCCTTCGCTAATGACAGCTCCGGACGCGCAATTGTGTGTAACGACGGAGATTTCCAATTTGTTGTGGTGGATCGCAACAGCTCCGCCATGTTGTACGTCTGCGAGGACGATGAAAGCATCATTGCCTCATCACTGCAGAGACTACCTGCCATAGTTGCCGCCTGGGGCTCCATCGACAGGGATACCGCCGGGCCCGAAGATGACGAAGACTTCTCCGAGGTCAAGAAGTCATTCGAGACCCAATTGCAAGCGCTCGACCCGGCCGCAGCAGCCGCCAATGAGTTTTGGGCACTATACACCGACGAGCTCACGAGCGAAGACTATGTGGACATTGACGATCTTCCCGCTGAGGAAGAGGACGAGCCCGCATCCGACTCCGGAGACAACGAACGGCCAGGCATCGACGAATCATTCGTGGACGCCTGACCGTTGGATACCTGGGCGCTAGGGCCTTGGCTCCTGAAGCTCACGCTTTAGCGGCTGGGGATTGTTGTTTTTCTCTACGTCCACCTGCGCACAGCCCACTTCTCAGCCACGCCCAACAAGGCATCCGTGGCCTTGCCCAGGATAGCCAGCAGCACAATAGCTAACAGCAGCCGGTCCGTACGGCCATTGTTTTGCGAATCTGTGAGTAGGAATCCGAGCCCCATGGAGGACGCAATGAGCTCTGCCGCCACGAGGAACAGCCACGCCTGAGCCAGGGCCAGCCGAAGGCCAGAGAAGATGGCCGGGACCACCGCGGGCAGCTGGATTGTTGTCAGCAACTTCAAGCCCTTCAGGCCAAACGCGCGGCCGGCTTCCACGAGGTTCTTGTCCACGTGACGCAGAGCCAGTGAGACGGTAGTGAAGACGGGGAAGAACGCACCAATAATGATGAGCGTGATCTTGGAATCCTCCCCGATCTTCATCCACAGAATCAACAACGGAACCCAGGCCAGCGAGGGGACGGCGCGCAGGGCGCCAAGGGTGGGGCCGAGCAGGATGTCAGCCATCTTGGAAAGCCCCAACAATGCGCCCAGACCCAAACCTAGAAGGGCTCCACCGGCAAAACCGAGCAGCACACGCTGGGTGGAAATAGCCACATGGCCAAAGAGCTCATTACGCTCAATAAGCCCACTGGCCGCCTGAAAGACTGCAGCAGGCGGCGGTAGTTGAACAGCGGAGAACAGCCCTGCCGCCGTGCTCAGCTGCCAGGCCAGCAACACCAAGGCCGGGAAGATCAGGCCCAGACCCAGTACTACCCACCGGTTTCCCAGCAGCTTGTTGGCCGCCGAAACGGATCGTGTGGGGGAAGAGCCTGCCCGGGGCAGAAGTTTCACGCCTGTTGCGGCGAGGCCCTCCACGCTGCTAGGGGCGGTGCTAGAACCCGTAGCGCCGGGGTTGCCAAGGTCAATCATTATGCGTCCTTGATGGTGGCGGCATCCGCATTCTTAGCCAGTGAGTCATCGAGTAGGGAGTCCAGTGCGGCATCAACCTGGCCCTGGTTTTCAACATCGCCCAAAGTCACGAAGGTGGGGCCGATCTTGGCCAGTACAGCACGCTGCTTCTCGCCCGGGACACCGCTAACGTCCAGGTTGCTGCGCTCCGTGATGACGGTGGTGGCAACGGGCAGGTCCAATCCGGCAACGTTGGCCAGGATCTGTGCCGTCTCTTCGGGATTGGCCACTGACCAGATGCGGGCCTTCTCATAGGCGTCCACAACGGTCTGGGCCAGTTCGGGACTGCCCGTGAGGAAGGACTCTGTGGCGTTCAAGAAACCGTAGGTGTTGAAGTCCAAGTTGCGGAAGAAGAGCTTGCTGCCGTTCTCTTGCGCCCCGGCCATGATCGGGTCCAGACCTGACCATGCATCTACGGAACCGTTCTCCAAGGCGGTGCGGCCGTCCGCGTGCTGCAGGTTCTGCACCGTCACATCCGAGGTGCTCAATCCCGCCGATTCGAGGGCCTGCACCAGGAAGAAGTAAGGGTCCGTACCTTTGGTGGCAGCCACATTCTTGCCCTTGAGCTGCTCAACTGAGGTGATGGCCGAATCTTTGCCGGTGACCAGAGCAGCCCACTCAGGCTGCGAATAAATGCTGATGGTCTTGATGGGGGAACCATTGGCGCGGGCAAGCAGAGCTGCGGAGCCTGCTGTTGATCCAACATCAACAGCGCCCGAGCGCAGCGACTCATTGGCCTTGTTGGAACCGGCGGACTGCAGCCAGTTAACCTTCACGCCCTTGGGTGCGAGAGTAGCCTCGAGCCAGCCTTTCTCCTTGATGACCAAAGAAAGCGGGTTGTAGGTGGCGAAGTCAATGTTCAAGGTGGATTTGTTCGCGGCGGCAGCATCGCCGCCAGCTTTTTCACCCGGGACGCAACCGGTCATAGCCAGAGCGGAGACGGCAGCGGCGGCGCCGAGGAAGGAACGGCGGTTTAAATGGCGTGAAACAGACATGGAAGATCCTCACAGGGGTGGTTTTTGAAAGTCGGGGACGCAAAGGATGGGGGCGCAAAAAGCATGGTGCTTTGGCGGGGACTAGCTGATTAGTGGTGCGAAACACCGAGGCTGGCGAGCAGTGAACTGCGCAGTTGTGCCAGCGAAGCGTTGCTGCGCGGACGTGCACCAGGAACCTCAACGGTGCGCACAATAGTGGCACCGCGGCGGACGGGACTCTCCGCTGTGCCTGAGTCATCACTGCCAAGGACAATGATGCGGTCTGCCAGGGCCAATGCCTCGTCAACATCGTGCGTCACGAGCAGCACGGTGGTGGGCTCTGCAGTGTGAATTTCCAGCAACAAGTCCTGCATTTTGATCCGTGTCAACGCGTCGAGCGCACCAAAAGGCTCATCCAATAGCAGCACACCCGGGTTGCGGGCCAAGGCGCGCGCCAGTGAGGCACGCTGTGCCATACCGCCTGAAATCTCACGCGGACGGTGACCGGCAAATTCGCTCAGACCTACCAGAGCCAGCAGGTCCTCAACCGTTCCCGGGACGCCGCGCCGGCGCTTAGTCGAACCGGACGGAAGGCCCAGCGCCACGTTCTCTGTCACGGACTTCCACGGCATGAGCCGCGGTTCCTGAAAGGCAAAGGCGCAGCGCGGATCAATCCCCGAGACTACGGAACCGTCAATGAGGACCTCTCCGGCAGTGGGGGAGTCAAGCCCCGCTGCGGCACGCAACAGAGTGGATTTGCCGCAACCGGACGGGCCTAGAATTGCTACTATTTCTCCGGCACGCACAGTGAAAGTGACATCTTCCAACACAGTCCGCGAGGTGTTGCCCTCGCCGAAGGAACGTCCCAGGCCACGGAAGGAAACTCCCATGGCTGTGGTTCCGGCCTGGGTGTGCCGTGGAGTGGTGGCGGGTTTAGGCAGCGGTGCGGCGGTGGGCTGCGCCGAGGCAAGGGTGGTGCTCATATGGCTACTCCATCGGTCCTGGCAGTAGCACCCTACGGTGAAACGTCTTACGGTACCGGCCTGCAAGGCCGGAACCGTACCCAGACGAATTCCTTGTTATTGAACGGCATCGGGGACGATGACCGCCAACCAGGGTTGCTGCGGCTTCACTGAGCCAGATCTCTCGGCCGCTCGGGATGGTCACTTTCAAAGTAGCCTGATGGCCGCTGTAAGGCGAAATTTGATGCACACTTGCCGTAACAATTGCCGCGGCAAGAAAGCTTGGGGGAAGTAGGCTCGAGCTATGGATTATCAAAACAACCCTGCCGTCATTGAGCGGCTCCTAAAGACCCCGGCACGGTGGGCTGTGGTGGGGCTGTCCAATAACCCGCTCCGTGCAGCCCTTGGTGTCTCTTATTTTCTGCAGCAGGAGCTGGGCCATGAGATTATTCCCGTGAGTCTGAAGGGCGAGGACGTTCATGGGGCAAAGGGCTACAAGATGCTGTCCGAGATTCCCGGGCACATTGATGTAGTTGATTGCTTTGTAAACTCTCAGCGGGTGGGTCAGGTGGTTGACCAGGCCATTGCCGTAGGTGCACAAGCCGTGTGGCTGCAATTGGGTGTGATTGATAAGGACGCCGCGCAACGCGCCCGGCTTGCCGGACTAGACGTGGTCATGAACACCTGCCCCAAGATTGAGGCAGTCAGACTGGGAATTTAGGTCCGGCCACGGCACACCCCCGCACCAGCTTGTGAGCAAACTAAGAAGGTAGATATGCCACGTCATCTTGACCGCAGTCCCCGCCGGGGGGCTCTGTTCAGTTTCATAGCTCTCGCCGTAGCCACTGTCCTCGTGGCAACCGGGATCTGGTGGGTGGCAGCCCATTTCGAGCCCACCGCGCAAGAGCTGTCACAGCCGGGAGCCAGTACATCCACCCTTGCGGACAGCCCTTCAGCCTCGAGCGCCCCCGCCGCAAGCACCCCGGCACCAGGTGCCACGACGACGCCAACACAAGGTCCGGCGTCGTCTATTCCCACCAGCGCAACCACCAACCCGGCAACCGGGCGGGTGGATACGCTGGATGGATTGGTGCCTGACTACGTGCTGCCACCCATTGAAAACGGGATGGTGCCAGTGTTGACCAAGATTCCCACCGAACAAAAAGTGGTTTTTTTGACCATCGACGACGGTGCCGTGAAACGGGATTCGGATCTGGCGCTGCTTCAGAAGCACGGCATTAGGGCGTCACTGTTTCTGGCTAAGACTTTTATTGCAGGGTCACCGGATTTTTACCAGCAATACATAGCGGCCGGGCACCTCATCGAGAATCACACCATGAGCCACAACTTGGACTTCATTCACCTCAGCTACGCGCAGCAGAAGGCCGAAATTTGTGGCATGGCAGACTTTGAGGAGCAGCAGTTTGGGCGCCGACCGGTCTTCTTCAGACCCCCTGGGGGGCCTTACACTATGGCGATCCGGAAGGCTGTAGCGGAGTGCGGCATGAAGGCAATTGTGGACTGGGAGAGCAAGGCAAATGCGGGAGGAATGGACTACCAGGTGGGTGCGGGGCTGCGCCCTGGAGACATTGTGCTGATGCACTTCCGGCCAGAATTTCCGGCCGATCTGGCAGCCTTCCTCAAGGCTCAGAAGGCGGCCGGGCTCAAGGTGGTCCTGCTGGAGGACTACCTGGGTGTGAAGTAGCGTTGAGACCATGACGCGCATCATTTACTACACGGCAACCACGATCAACGGTTATCTGGCTGACAGTGCGAACTCCCTCAAATGGCTGTTTGCCGTGGACACCGAGGGCGGGCCGGACATTGGCGCGTTCATGGACACGGCAGGGGTGTTTGTGGAGGGCTCCACCACCTACGAATGGGTGCTGCAAGCGGAAAACCTGCTCGCGGAACCCCACAAGTGGCAGCAATTCTACGGCGCGAAGCCCACCTACGTCTTCACCTCACGCGAACTGCCCGTACCCGAAGGGGCCGACGTCCGCTTTGTCCGCGGAGCCGTACCTGAGGTGCTGGAAGAGATCAGGGCGGCCGCTGGCGAACTGAATGTGTGGGTGGTTGGCGGCGGTGATCTGGCCGGACAATTCCTGGATGCGGGGGCGCTGGACGAACTCGTCCTCACCCTGGCCCCAGCCACCCTTACCTCTGGCGCGCCTCTGCTGCCGCGCAATGTGGGAACGGATCGGCTAAAACTTCGCAGCGCCGTGCAGCAGGGCGCATTTGCCGTGCTGAACTATGAGGTCCTGGCGCTGGGTGGTGAGTCGTAATGAGCATTACCGTAGATACTTTACGCACAGCCGCGCTGGCTTTGAGTGGAGCGTATGAGGACTTTCCGTTCGGGCCGGAAATCAGCGTGTTCAAAGTCAAGGTGCCCAGCAGCGGCGGGGTAGAGCGTGCTGGGAAGGTGTTCGCCCTCGGCAACCTCGATAGTGAACCCTTGAGTATCAGCCTCAAATGCGACCCCGAACTGGCCCCGGCCCTGCGGGCTGCACACCCTGGCATCACGGGTGCCTATCATATGAACAAACGGCATTGGAATGGCGTTGACACCTCCACCGTGGAGGCGCAGATGGTGTTGGAAATGCTGGAAGACTCATACGATCTTGTGGTGGCTGGGTTTCCCAAGAAACAGCAACTTACATTGGAGTGGAACGCATATGTCGCCAAAAGCTGACAGAGGTTCGTTGGATTACCCGTATCTGGGCCTGACCCGCCTGGCCGCGCAACAAGCTGCCGCAGACATTGACTGGCCCAAGGGCTTTAACCACGTGGACAAGACGCTCGCCGTAGGGGCCGGGCAAGAGGGCTTTGACGCGCTGGCTGAGGGCATCATGAGCTGGGAAATTCAACGCCGTGCCGGGCTCGAAGTTAACGCTCCGCCGCGGGCCGTTGTTGGCGCGCGGGTTATCAGTGGATTCGGGGTGGGTGCGCTCCGTCTCCCCATCCCGTGCGAGGTGGTGTGGGCCATGGAACCGCAATGGGCGCCCGGCCCTGACGGACAGGATATTGAACTTGCCGGTTTCGGATACGGAACCTTGCCGGGGCACCCGGCGCTGGGTGAGGAAGCATTCATTGCCATGAAGAAGCCCGACGGCGGCGTCCACTTCAGGCTGTTGGCGTTCAGTAAACCGGCGGGCCTCATCTACGCTTTGGGATCACCCATTACGAAGTTGACCCAAGCGGGCGTGACCCGGTCATATCTGCAAGCAGCCCGGACGTTAGCCGGCGGCTTCTAGCAAACCCGAGGGGCCCACAACTCCTTGGGCCCACGCGCCCGAGGGGCCCACAACTCCTTGGGCCCACGCGCCCGAGGGGCCCCATGAATGGGTCGTTAGCGACCCATTCATGGGGAGGGCGTGGGGACTAGCCGAAGTACTTCGGCAAAGTTCCCTCGTGTGCAACGCGCAATTCGTCCAGCTCGGCGGTGAACAGGCCTTGAATATCCAGGGCGGCACCTGCCGCATCCACCACGCCGATGCGTGAGACCGGGAAGTTCCGGGCCGTGCACATGTCGTTGAAGCGGACTTCTTCGCTGCGCGGAACCGAGACGATGGCGCGTCCCTGTGTCTCGGAAAACAACAAGGTGAACACGTCCACGCCGTCGCGGGCCGCCACGTCATCCAGGGCAACTCGTGCCCCGGTGTTGAAACGCAGCGCCGACTCAACGAGGGCTGCAGCGAGGCCGCCTTCGGAGAGGTCGTGGGCGGAATCGATCATGCCGTCGCGGGAGGCGTTGATTAGGATTGCACCTAATTCACGCTCGCGCTCCAGGTTCACCGCTGGCGGGAGGCCGCCTAGGTGGCCGCGCATGTTGGCCCATTCGGAACCGTCCAGGTCATCGGCCGTGGTGCCGAGCAGGTAGATGGCCTGGCCATCCTCAGCCCAGCCCGAGGGCGTGCGGCGCGCAACGTCGTCGAACTTGCCCAAAACAGCCACAACAGGTGTGGGGTGGATGGGGGTGGTGCCCGTCTGGTTGTACAGCGAGACGTTGCCGCCCGTGACCGGGATGCCCAACACCATACAGGCGTCGGAGAGCCCGCGGATCGCTTCGGCCAATTGCCACATGACATCCGGGTCCTCAGGGGAACCGAAGTTCAGGCAGTCAGAGACGGCCATGGGCACGGCGCCGGAGGTTGCCACGTTGCGGTAGGCCTCAGCCAGGGCCAGCTGTGCGCCGTGGTACGGATCTAGGAAGGTGTAGCGGCCGTTGGCGTCGGTGGCCACGGCAAAGCCCAGACCGGTTTCCTCATCAACGCGGATCACGCCGGCGTCATCGGGGAACGCCAGTGCGGTGTTGCCGCCAACATAGCGATCGTACTGGTTGGTGATCCAGTCCTTTGAGCACATGTTCGGAGATGCAACGAGCTCCAGCATGGCAGCCTTGAGCTCCTCCGGTGTGGAGGGACGGCCGGCGTCTTGAACCGAGCCGGTGAACGTGTCAGCCTGCAGGGCATCCTGCCACTCCGGGCGGGCGTAGGGGCGGTCGTAGACCGGGCCGTCGTGCGCAACGGTGCGGGGATCGACGTCCACAATGACTTCGCCGTCCCACTTGATGATCAGGCGGCCCGTGTCGGTGACCTCGCCAAGCCAGGAGTACTCCACGGCCCACTTCTCCATGACGGCTTCAAACGCTGCAATGTTCTCCGGGGAGACCACGGCCATCATGCGTTCCTGCGACTCTGACATCAGGATTTCGCCCGGGGTCAAGGTGGGATCGCGCAACAGTACGGAGGTCAGCTCAACTTCCATGCCGCCGTCGCCGTTGGAGGCCAATTCGCTGGTGGCGCAGGAAATACCTGCCGCGCCCAAGTCCTGGATGCCCTCAACCAGGGAACCCTTGAACAGTTCAAGGCAGCACTCGATCAGGACCTTCTCGGCGAAGGGGTCGCCCACCTGGACGGCGGGACGCTTGGAGGGCTTGGAGTCGTCGAAGGACTCGGAGGACAGGATCGAGGCCCCACCGATGCCGTCGCCGCCGGTGCGTGCACCGAACAAGACAACCTTGTTGCCCTTGCCCGAGGCATTGGCCAGGCGGATGTCCTCGTGGCGCATGACGCCCACGGCGAGGGCGTTGACCAGCGGGTTGCCCTGGTAAACGGAGTCAAAGACCATTTCGCCGCCAATGTTCGGCAGGCCCAGCGAGTTGCCGTAGCCGCCGATGCCGGCAACGGCACCGTGCATGACGCGGGCCGTGTCCGGGTGGTCGATGGCGCCAAAACGCAGCGGATCCATAACGGCAACCGGGCGGGCGCCCATGGAGATGATGTCGCGGACAATGCCGCCGATGCCGGTTGCGGCACCCTGGTACGGTTCGATCATCGTGGGGGAGTTGTGGGACTCGATCTTGAACGTCACGGCCCAGCCGTCGCCCAAGTTGGTGACGCCGGCGTTCTCACCGATGCCCACCAGCATGTCCTTCTTCATCTCCTCCGTGACCTTCTCGCCGAACTGGCGAAGATGGTTCTTGGAGGACTTGTAGGAGCAGTGCTCACTCCACATGACCGAATACATGGCCAGTTCCGCGGCGGTGGGGCGGCGGCCCAAAACCTTCACGACGTCGTCGAACTCGTTTTGCTTCAGACCCAGCTCGGCCCACGGCAGTTCAACATCCGGGGTGATGGCGGCATTGGCAACCGTGTCCATGTTGAACTTTTTCGCGGATTCTGTTGAGATCTCGCTCATTTATTTGTCTCCCAGAAGAGTGTTCAAAACTGAGTTGAAGAAGCCCATGCCGTCGGTGCCCGTGTGGCCAGGGCCGTACCCGGCTTCAACGGCGTGCTCGGGGTGCGGCATGAGGCCCACTACGTTGCCGGCAGCGTTGGAGATGCCGGCAATGTCGCGGCGGGAGCCGTTCGGGTTCCCGCCCATGTAGCGGAAAGCCACGAGTCCCTCAGCCTCAAGGGCGTCCAGAGTCTTCTCATCGGCAATGTACTGGCCGTCCTGGTTCTTCAGGACAATGGTGATGTCCTCGCCGGCGGCATAGGCGTTGGTCCATGCGGTGGTGTTGTTCTCCACGCGCAGTACCTGATCGCGGCACAAGAACTTCAAGTGATCGTTTTTGATCATGGAGCCGGGCAGAAGGTGCGCCTCGGTCAGGATCTGGAAGCCATTGCAAATACCCAAAACAGGCAGCTTCGCATCGGAGTTGGCGGCATCTACAATCTTGGTCATCAGCGGCGCGAAGCGGGAGATGGCGCCTGCGCGCAGGTAATCACCGTAGGAGAATCCGCCCGGGATGATGACGGCGTCAACATCGGCCAGCTCGGTGTCGGCATGCCATAGTTCAACCGCGGTGGCACCGGAGAGGCGCACTGCGCGGACGGCGTCGCGGTCATCCAAGGTACCGGGGAAGGTGACCACGCCAATGCGTGCACCCGCCAGACGGGAATCAACCGGAGCCAGGGCGGCTCCACCAATCAAGGGAGTTTCACTCATAACTAGTCCGCCACAACTTCGACGTTGACAACGTCTTCAATCACCGGGTTCGAGAGCATGGTTTCAGCAGCTTCGCGGGCCTGGGCCAGGATTTCCTCGGTCACCTCGCCGTCCACGGTCAATTCAAAGCGCTTGCCCTGGCGGACTGCGGAGAATGCGGTGAATCCCAGGCGAGGGAGTGCGCCAACAATGGCTTTCCCCTGCGGGTCCAGAATTTCGGGCTTGAGCATGACGTCGACAACGATCCGGGGCATCGAAGGAACTCCTGGTGATTAAGAGGGGGTGCCGCGGAGGTGCCGTCTTACGCTGTCTTTGGGCCAGGGTGTTTGGGCCTGAAAACCTATAAGGGAAGCGCTCCGCGAGCTTGCCATCCCATTCTACGCAAGTGTGTGCAAACTCTGGAATTCGTGTGGTGCACATCTCATGTGCGGGCGCAGAGTTCGTGATCCTAGCTAGAGGACCAAATGAAATCCGCCAGCTTGCACCGCCGATGGAAGAAACCCGGAGCGGCCGGTGGACCACCCGGTTGGGTCAGCCTTTTCTCCGTTTGCGGATTCCTTGATAACCGAGAACGTCAGGCCCGCCAGCGCTACAGTGGGCGGCTAGCGAAACGTTGGCGGGTTTCGGGGGCTCTGTTGTGAGCCAGGGCCTCCCTATGTCTTGAGTAGGAATTTAGATCTGCGCTTACGCACCTCAAGCCCCACGCCTCATTTACCCAAGTCATATTTGAGAGCCACTTCACATAGTGATGCATAACACCGTACGATAGGGCGGACGTCCTATGTCCAAAGGGTTTGGGCGCGCAACGTTGAGCGTTTGACCGTTTTTACCGGCCGCCTTGGCCGCTCGAGAGGAATAGATGAAATCTATCAACAGGGTGCCCCGCTTAAAACGCGGAAAAGTAGTGGGCACCGCAGTTCTGCTGGCTGGCGGGCTGCTTGCCGGCATGGTGGCCGGGCCAGCCTTCGCCCAGGATCCTGCTCCTGCCCCGCTGGCAGTGACAGGCAGCTATACAGAACAGATTTTGGCTCAGAACGGCGATAACAAGATTGACCCCTCGCTGGGCCGTTACTACCGCATCCCCGCACTCGTAGATCTTGGCAACGGGATCGTCCTGGCCTCCTATGATGGTCGTCCCGACGGTGCTGACGCACCCTCGCCCAACTCCATAGTTCAACGCCGCAGCACCGATGGCGGCAAAACGTGGGGTGCCCCCACCTACATTGCCCGCGGTCAAGAGGCCAAGAACGGCAATCTGCGCTACGGCTTCAGCGATCCCAGCTACATTTTTGACCAAGAGACAGGGGATGTTTTCAACTTCCATGTCTATTCAAAGGACGTTAGTTTCCAGGGCAGCGGCTATGGCAATGACGACGCGGACCGCAATATCATCAGCTCCGCGGTGGCCGTTTCAAAGGACAAGGGTCTGACCTGGTCCACCGATCCGGGCAACATGCCTAACCTCCCTCCGTCGGACTACACGGCCGAGTCAGCCTATGCCGGCCTTGATGGTCCCCTCATCACGGACATCGTGAAGCCTAATGGTGACGCCAACAACGTTGGCGGGATCTCCGGTGTCTTCGCCGCCTCCGGCGAGGGCATCCAGCTCAAGTACGGCCCCAACAAGGGCCGTTTGATCCAGCAGTTCACCGGCAAGGTCAAACAGGCCAACGGCAATGTCCCGTACCAGGCGTACAGTGTCTACTCCGATGACCACGGCAAGACGTGGGAGCGCGGCGCCTTCACCGGCACCGGCATGGATGAGAACAAGTCCGTGGAACTCTCCAACGGTGATGTCATGCTCAACTCACGCGCCAGCTCCGGTGAACGCGCCCGCAAGGTTGCTATTTCCAAGGATGGCGGCCAGAGTTACGGCCCTGTCACGGTGGATACCAACTTGGTTGACCCGGTCAACAACGCCTCCATTACCCGCATGTACCCGCATGCTGCCCAGGGGTCCGCCGAGGCCAAGATGCTCTTGTTCTCCAACGCGAACTCGAGTAACGGCCGCAGCAACGGCACCATCCGTTACTCCTGCGACGACGGCACCGCCTGGAGCGCGGGCAAGCAGTTCAAGGCTGGCGCCATGAGCTACTCAACCGCCACGGCCCTCAGCGGTGGCGCCTTCGGCGTCTTCTACGAGGGCGATAACAACACCATGACGTTCGGCAAGTTCGACGCCGCGTGGCTGGAAGTTGACTGCGGGGCAGCCATGAACGCAACACTGTCAGGAGCGGCCGCCACTGGCGCCAACGGTGCCACGGTTCAGGCGACCTTGACGGTTCGCAATAACGCTGAGACTACTTTGTCCGGTGCGACGGCGTCATTCTCGCCTAAGACGGGGTGGACCTTCGGTTCCACGATTGTCCCCGATGTCGCTGCTGGTGCGTCGGTTGACGTGCAGGTACCCGTCACGATCCCCAGCTTCCTCAAGGCCGGAAATAGCACCGTGAGCGCCACATTGAGCCGGGGCGCCTTCAAGGTCACTTCCAACGTGAGTGTAACTGTCACTGGCGGCGCAGCCAGCAACATTGCCGGCCTTGATATCAAGGGGTTGGCCACTGACACCGCACGCGATCTGGCGGCGACCCCCTACACGGTTGGCAGCCTAGTGCCCTACAAGTTCCAGGTTGATAGCCTGAGCAACGTAGCCGTTGAAGCAATCCCCACCTCGGGCAACTTCAACCCACTGTTGCGCGTAGCAGAGGGTGGAACTACAGATACAGGGAACTGCCGTTTCGGAAACCTAGGAGTTGGCAACGGCTACCCTTGCACCACTCCGAAGCATGCCGTCACCGCCGCCGAGCTGGCTAACGGTTTCTTTGTTCCGCTGACCACTTGGGAAGCACGTGCCACAGGCGCGGAAACCAAAAAATACACCATCACCGGTGCCGAAGTTGACCTGTTGGTGCGCAAGCCGTCGGTGACGGCTACCATCACAGCTGGTGAGCTCGTGGACGTTGACGAGAGCGGGTTCGCTTCAGTTGGCGACACCGTCACCTACACCTCTGTTGTTACCAATAACGGGAACGTCAACCTCTCGGATATCACGGTTTCAGGGTGGGATAAATTTAGCCTCGCCGCAGGCGAGAGTAAAACAGTCACGTCTCTCTACACCCTGACCGCAGCAGATGTTGCGGCCAATATGGTTGGAGCCAAGGGATTGGCTGTAACGGCAAAGAACGGTCTGAAATCTGCTGCGGCAACGGCTTCTTCAGCCCCCGTCAGGGCCTGTTCAGATGCGTTGTGTGGGGCGCGTGCTCCCATGGCCAACCAGATCCCACAGAATCAGCTCACCATCAAGTCTGTTTCCTCCCAGGAACTGGTCGGTGAGGCAGCGCCCAACGGTCCTGCAAAGGCCCTCATTGACGGCAACATTGATTCTTTCTGGCACACCAAGTGGCAGGACGGGACCGATCCGTTCCCCCACTCTGTGGTTTTTGACCTCGGTGCCAGCTATGACGTCACTGGTTTCGAATACACACAGCGCCAGAATGGGCCCAACGGCAGGATCAAGGACTACGAGATCTTTGTTTCGGACAGCCCCACTGAGTTCGGTACCAAGGTAGCCAGCGGTACATTCACCAGCGTTCTCGAAGGCCAACGCATCACCATAGAAGGCAACAAGTCGGGCCGCTACCTGAAGCTCGTTGGTCTGAACTCGATCGCCAACAATGCTTATGCTGGTGGAGCCGAAGTCAACATTGCCGGCGTGGCCGTCTCAACTGTCCCTGCCGTCATCAGTGCCACCCCCGGCACTGTTGCAGCAGGCAGCGACATCACGGTTTCACTCTCCGGATTCCCCGCAGATAGCGTTGTTGAGCTCACGCTCAACAACGGGCTGTCGCTGGGCACCGTCACCACCGATGCCGCAGGCGCTGTTACTAAGACTGTGACCGTTCCTGCAAACACACCCGCTGCCAGCCACGTGCTGAGAGCAACCTCTGGAACCGCCACCGCCATCACGGCACTCGTTGTTACGCTCAAGCCTGTTGTGGGCGCCACCGTCACCGGTGAGCGTGCGGACAAGGACCGTGACCTGGCCACGAGCCCGTACACGGTTGGACAGTCACTGCCGTACAACTTTGTTGTCAAGAGCACCGTGAACGTAACCTCCTCCGTCTACCCGACGGCTGGCGAGTTCACCGGCTTCAACATCACCGGGACGCCGAACTGCCGCTACCGGGACCTCGCCGCAGGGGCAGCTTTCACATGCACCACAGCCAAGCGGGTCATCACGGCCGAAGATGTTGCCAACGGCTTCTTCACTCCTGTCACGAAGTGGGCTGCTGAAGCTACCGGTGCAACGAAGGTTGAATTCACGGCCGACGGCGGCGAAGTGGACGTTCTTATCCGCAAGCCTTCCCTGGCGCTGACCATTGGTGCAGGCGTTCTCGCCACCCAGGACGAAAGCTCCTACGCAAGCGAGGGCGACGTAGTCACCTACGCCGTCACGCTCAAGAATGACGGCAACGTCGCCTTGACGGGTGTTAGCGTGCCGGGTGTTGACGGTATCGCCGCAACGCTGGCAGCCGGTGCGAGCAGCACAGGAACTATCAAGCACACGGTGACGGCCAACGACCTCACGGCAACTGCCATTGATGCCAAGTCCTTCACTGCCACGGCAAGCAACGGTTCAAAGGCCGCGTCAAAGGAGGCAACACGGGAGTCGTTCGCGCTTCCCGCAGCACCCACCACGGAGCCGACGACGGCACCGCCGACAACGGCACCGCCCAGCACTGCACCAGGTGCTGATGAAGCCACAGGCGAAGTGAACGTTACGCAAGTGCGCGCGGGCCAGGCTGTGACCATCACCGGTAAGAATTTCAAGCCGGGAACCACTGCTACCTTCACGCTGCATTCTGAGCCTGTAGTGCTCGGCGAGGCAATAGTTGGGAAGGGCGGCACTGTGAGCCTGACAGCCACCATCCCGGACAGCGTTCCTGCCGGTCAGCACACGGTTGTCATCACGGGAACGGATGCCTCGGGCGCCGATGCTGCTATCAGCATCGAACTCCAGGTGACCGCGGCCGGCGGCACACCGAGCGCAACTGCCACGGCAACCGCGACTGCCACAGCCACCGCAACCACTACGGACGCGGCCACCGCACCTGGCGCCAGCAGCCAGGCCGGTAACGGCAACTCAAACGGTGACCTGGCCAGCACGGGCTTCAGCCTCATGCCGCTGGGTCTCGCCGGAGCAGTACTCGTCCTGCTAGGTGGCGTCCTCGCCATGCGCAGGGCCTCAATGAAGGGTGCCCGGCACTAGTCACGGCGCACTAAAGAACTAAGGCGGGTTGCCAGCATCCAGGATGCCGGCAACCCGCCTTAGTTTTTTACTCCAGAGCCCTCAGCGCGTGGCGCCCAGCGCCTCAAGGGCCGCACCCAGCCGCTCGCGCAGCACGGCGGATTCGGCGCTGAAAGCGCGCTGGTGCGCTACGTAATCGGCCTTGCCCGAAGCCGTCTCAATCTCGATGGGAGGATATCCCCAGGCAGCGAGGTCGTACGGGGAGGCTTGCATGTCCATGGCCCGGATCCGCCACGACAGTTCAAAGCAGTCCATGACCAGCTCACTTGGCAGCGCGGGCGAGAGCTTGTACGCCCACTTGTAGAGGTCCATGTTCGCGTGCAGGCAGCCGGGCTGTTCCAACTCGCGCTGGTTCTCCCTGGTGGGCCGCAGCTCATTGAGGCCGGACGCTTGAGGAGTATAAAAACGGTACGCGTCAAAGTGCGTGCAGCGGATCTTGTTGTCCTCAACAACCTGGTCGGTTCCCGTGGAGCCGAGCCGGAGTTCAAGGTATTCGTGCCTAACTTGGTTGGCTTCCTGCTGGTAGACCATGGCCCATTCGTGCAGCCCAAAGCAACCGAACTGGGCCGGGCGCAATGCGGTGCGGCCCAGAATGATCCGCGCAAAATCCACGGCTTCCTTGCGCTGCTCCAGAAACTTTCCCAGATCAAGCACCACGCCGGAGCCTTGCCCAGGCGCCCCGCTCGCCTCGAGCTCCTCTGGCGTCGCTTCCCGGTAAAATTTCCAGCCGAGCCGTTCGGCCGCTGCGGTTCCCGTCAGAACCGTGCCCGCACCGGGGTGCCAGCGGGAAAGCTGACCCGGTTTTTGTGTGTAGTACGTGAAAAGGAAGTCCTCAACAGGGTGTTTTGCTCCTGCTGACCGGCGAGCCAGATAGGGCGCGGCATACCGGTCAACACGGTGGCGGTGCGCCAAGGCACTGGCTTGCCAGGCATTCTCGGCAAGGGATAGTGGGGCAGGGATCATGGCCTCAATTATCCGTCATGGCGGCGTGGGGTGAGTCAACGGCGGCAGGGGCCATCGCGCCGCAGTCCGCGTGAGTGGCGGAATCAATCAGGGCCATCATGGACCTATGCAGATCCATGGCGCCAGCGCGGTCAAGTCCGAGCCGGGCCATCATGGTGCCCGGCACGGAAAGCGCCTTGGTGCGGAGCTCGGATCCAGCCGCAGTGAGGTCCACCGCCAAGGCGCGTTCGTCAGCGCTGTCCTTGGTGCGGGTGAGGTAGCCCAAGATCTCCAGGCGTTTGAGTAGCGGGGAGAGCGTGGCGGACTCCAGCAAGAGGGCGCTGCCAATGTCCTTGACACGGCGCGGCGCCTGCTCCCAGAGTGCCAACATCACAAGATACTGCGGATGTGTCAGGTTCAGCTCGGCCAGCACAGGCTTGTAGGCGGCAATGACACTGCGGGCGGCCACACTCAGGCCAAAGCACAGTTGACGTTCAAGCAGGAGATCATTCTCCACGATACTCACTCAAGTCACCCCTCATTTAGTTAGTGCACTAAGTAACACTGTACTATGGGCCGTATTGTCTTTATTAGCCGGGTTGAGAAGGTGTTTTTCAGCCCCCAGGCCTCGAGGAAAGCCCTATGCCCAAGTTGTCCCCAGTACAGAAGCTGATGCGGTTCACCGGACACCTGCGCTACATTTTAGGCCCCGCCAGCAGCAGCCCATTGGACCATGAGATGACTCCGGAGAATAAGAAGCTCCTTGCGCAACAACAGGCGGCTAGCCAGGCATTTGTTACTGTGACGCGAGCCGATGGCAGCAGCTATCTGGTACCTATTGACCCCAAGGATCAATCCCTGCGCTAAACGTTGGACGCCACATTTACATCCGTGCCTTTGGTGTGCTTCAGGCGTAAACTAAAGAAATCTTGCACGCAAATTTCTCCTGTGGAGAGGGGGTGTTGATGATGACGAGCGGTGACAAGTTCGTGAACAAATTCATGCATGCCACAGAGAAGTTCCAGGTGCTGTTCGGACCTGCTGACCAAGGGGACATGGATTCCCCCGTGGTGCATCGCCACGACGAGTTCGAAGACAGCAGTGATGAGCAACTGACCCACTTTGATGAGCACACGGATTCAAGCGGCCACCATTACGCTGTCCGCAAGGATGAAGAGCCAGCCGAGGAACATTAGCCCCAATAAGAAGCTGACCCACAGAATTCTGCGGGTCAGCTTTTTGGTGGGGACTAGCGGCCCGTGCCGCCGTAAACAGTGGCCTCGTCTTCGCTGTCCAAACCAAAGGCCTGGTGCACCGCGCGGACAGCCGTATCCAGCAGGTCCGCACGCGTGACTACGGAGATGCGGATCTCTGAGGTGGAGATCAAATCAATGTTCACGCCGGCGTCGGACAGGGCCTTGAAGAAGCTGTAGGAGACGCCCGGGTTGGAGCGCATGCCTGCGCCGATGAGGGAGAGCTTGCCGATCTTATCGTCATAAATCAGATCCTCGAAGCCAACCTCATCTTGCTGGGCGCGCAAGGCTGCCAGCGCATCTTCGCCTTCGATCATGGGCAAGGTGAAGGAAATATCCGTCTTGCCGGAACCGTGCGTGGAAATATTCTGCACGATCATGTCGATGTTGGTGTGTGCGCCGGCGATGATGCCGAAGATCATGGCAGCCTTGCCGGGGATGTCCGGCACGCCAACAACGGTGACTTTACCTTCGGACCGGTCGTGGGCCACGCCGGAGATGATTGGCTGCTCCAAGGCAACTCCCTCTGAGATTTTGATTTTGTCGTCAGGGCTGGGCAGAACCCAAGTTCCCTCGTTGTCGCTAAAAGATGAGCGCACATGGATGGGCAGGCCAAAACGCCGTGCATATTCCACGCAGCGCAGGTGCAAGATTTTGGCGCCAGAGGCTGCCATTTCCAGCATTTCTTCGCTGGAGATCTTGCTGATCTTCTGGGCGGTGGGAACCACGCGCGGATCGGCCGTGTAGATACCGTCAACGTCGGTGTAGATTTCGCAAACATCAGCGTTCAAGGCCGCGGCGAGTGCAACGGCGGTGGTGTCGGAACCGCCGCGACCCATGGTGGTGATCTCATGCGTTTGGCGGCTCATGCCCTGGAAACCGGCAACAATCGCCACCTTGCCCTTGTCCAGGGCGGTGCGGACGCGGTGCGGGTCCACATCAATGATGCGGGCCTTGCCGTGAATGCCGTCGGTGATCATGCCGGCCTGGCTGCCTGTGAAAGACTGCGCCACACCGCCCTGTGAGCTGATTGCCATGGCCAGCAGAGCCATGGAAATTCGCTCTCCAGCGGTCATCAGCATATCCAGCTCGCGCGCCGGGGGATGCTCGGAAACCTGCGCGGCCAAATCCAACAGCTCATCGGTGGTGTCACCCATGGCTGAAACGACAACGACTACCTCGTGGCCTGCCGCCTGGGTGCTAACAACCCGACGGGCAACGCGAAGAATGCCCGCGGCGTCGGACACGGAGGAACCACCGTACTTTTGAACAATCAGGCTCATGGGTGCACACTCATTGACTTACCTAACGCGAAACTAGGAGAAGGAAATTTGGCTGCCGCTCGCGCCTTGCCACGCCTTGCGCTAGGCCAGTGCGGCATCATCAGCGCGGAAGGCAGTTGAGGAAAGTTTAGCGCGGAAGGGGTGTCAACGTGGAATTATTGTGTCCACATGGTGGTCCATGACGCCGCCACTTTGCTGGCTTGGCGTCTCTTTTTCTTCCCGTACTCCAGCTTTGCGGGCAAACACGCACAATATCAGTCGACGGGATGAGGACGGGGTGCACGCCTGCGCCTATGCTGATCCAAAGGCCGCTACCGCGGCATAACCGCGGGAGAGTCCAGCGGCACCGCCCGCGGCGAGACCGCGGCACAGAGGGAGGCCACGATGACCGAGTTCTTGCCACCACCGCCCGCCACGGCTTCACCGCCACAGCCAGCAGCGCAGCCAAGCCCAGAGCAACTTGCGCCAGACGGGATTTTCCCGCCTGAGGGTTTTCGCGGACTCAGCGCCAAAGGGCTCTCCCGCAGCTTCGGTTCCGTGCACGCCGTAGTTGATATGGAGCTTCTTGCTCCGGCTGGGCAGGTAACGGCACTTATTGGGCCCAACGGCGCAGGCAAAACCACGTTGCTGCTCATGCTTGCCTCGCTGCTGGCTCCAGATACCGGGAGTATCAGCGTCATGGGGGTTGACCCCGTCAAGGACCCCTCCGTGGCTCGGGCCAAAATTGGTTGGATGCCGGACACCTTAGGGGTGTGGGAATCCCTGACTGTGCGCGAAATCCTGACCACCATGGGTCATTTTTATCATCTACCCAAAGCCGGAATTCCGGGCCGTGTGGAGGAACTGCTGACGCTAGTGAGCCTTTCGCCGCTGGCGGATCAGAAGGCGCGCGTGCTTTCCCGCGGGCAGCAGCAGCGGCTCAGTCTGGCCCGGGCCCTGATTCATGATCCGGAGGTGCTGTTGCTGGACGAACCGGCCTCCGGGCTCGATCCGGGATCACGCGTGGCCCTGCGACGTATTCTGCGGAATTTAGCCGCACACGGAAAAGTAGTGGTGGTTTCCTCCCACGTTCTTGCAGAACTCGATGAAATTGCTGACGGTGCCGTGTTCGTCAACCAAGGCCGGACGGTACTGGCACAGACAGTTGCGCAGGCTGCGGACCAGGGCCGTAGCTACTGTATTGCAGCCCTTGACCCCGCTGCGCTCGCGGAAGCGTTGGGAACGTTGGGTGTGGAATTTTCCCACGGCACGGTCCGAGCAGAAAGCGTTCTGGTTACTGTTGGCTCCGAGGTAGGGGCCGCGAAACTATTGCAGGACCTCATGGCTGCGGGCGTGGCTGTGCATGATTTTGGGCCCGCAACAGGGGCCTTGGAAGAGACCTATATGAGCATGGGGGTGGAACAGCCGTGACAACAACAGAAACTACGCCGTCAGCACCGGGCCTAGATACAGTTCCCGGACAGAGCAATAAATTCCGCCGTTATGTGAATGGCATCAGCGCAGTCATGGGCATGGAACTGCGCCAGCGGCTGCGCTCTCGCGGCTGGTACATCATGCTAAGCATCTGGTTTGTGCTCATTGGCCTGGTTGCTGTTCTCACCTGGGTCAGCTGGCAGGCTCAGACGAATAGGACAGATTTTTCCTATGTTCCGCCGGACCAACTTGTGGAGGGACCAGGCCCCCTGATCTTTGAAGCAGTGCTGGCTTTTGTGCTGTTCTTTGGCTTGCTAGTGGCGCCAGCGTTTTCCGCCAATGCCATCAGCGGAGACCGCTCCGCGGGCACGCTCGCTATCATGCAGGTGACCTTGCTGCGGCCGGGCCAACTGCTGTGGGGAAAGTTCCTGGCATCATGGGTTGCTGCGCTGGCATTTCTCGTGGTCAGTGTGCCATTCCTTGTGTTTGGAATTATCCAAGGTGGTCTAGGGGTGGGGTACATCTTTATTGCCCTCCTCATGCTTGCTGCGGAACTGGGGGTGGTCTGTGCCCTGGGTGTGGGTATTTCGGCGCTGGCCAACCGTCCACTCTTCTCCATTGTGGTGACCTACTTGGTGGTGGCGTTGCTGAGCTTTGGCACGCTCATCGCTTTCGGTTTAGGGGCCCTGCTGAGCAACGGAACAGTGTTGGCGAATCAGACCTACTACAAGGAGATCGTCTATGCTCCTGCCCCGAGTGGCGAGGTTGAAGGCGAGGATTCACAGTACTATCCGGTGACGCCGAACAAGGCGGATATAACGGATGAGAACAATGAGTATGCCTGTTATGGGCCGCTGGTGGAGAACCAAACAACTAGGACTGAGCGCGTGGCGTGGCTGCTGGCCATGAACCCATTTGTGGTGGTTGCCGATGCCATTCCCTACCCCAGTCACAGTGCGCAGGAGCAGTCGTATTACGGATCCGGAGTGTTCGAATCCATTAGCCAAGGCGCCCGCTACTCTCAGGCGGGGCCTAACGCGACGTACCAGTGTGCGAATGGCAAGATCGCACCGCAGTACCTGGAGCAGGACAAGCCGCTCTGGCCGCTGGGCCTGGGGCTGCAGCTCCTCGTCACGGCCGGAATCCTGGGCCTTGCGTGGCGGGCGCTGCGCACACCAGCTGGAAAACTCGCGAAGGGCACTCGTATTGCCTAATAACACCACCTAAAAACGAGTGCATAGATCATGCCGGCCCCCAGCTTGGGGGACCGGCATTATCTATGCACTCGATGCGAATTTTGGGCTTTTCGCCTGCTGAACTACTGCAGAACGGGAACCTGGGGTGCCTTCATGAGCACCACATCTGCCGGGATCTGGCGGATGGCGCCCTTGTCTGCGCTCGTGGCCATGGAGGCGTAGGCGCGAAGGGCGGGGGAGACCTCGCGCTCGCGGCCCACAGGCTGGTAGCCGGTGGTGGATTCAAGGAGTTCGCGGCGGGCATCAAGCTCCACCGGATCCACCATAAGTTCTAGGGAACGGTTGGGGATGTCGATGCGGATGATGTCCCCATCCCTGACCAGCGCGATGGGTCCGCCGGCCGCAGCCTCGGGGGAGACGTGGCCAATGGAGAGTCCGGAGGTGCCGCCGGAGAAGCGGCCGTCCGTGATCAGCGCACAGACCTTGCCCAGCTTCAGGCCCTTCAAGAATGAGGTGGGGTAGAGCATTTCCTGCATGCCGGGGCCACCGCGCGGGCCTTCGTAGCGGATGACCACCACGTCCCCAGCCTTGACCACCTTGGAGAGGATCTTTTCCACGGCTTCGTCCTGGGATTCGCAGACCACGGCCGGGCCCTCGAACGTCCAGATGGACTCGTCCACACCCGCGGTCTTGACCACGGCGCCGTCGAGCGCAATGTTTCCGCGCAGCACGGCCAAGCCACCGTCCTTGGAGAAGGCGTGCGCAACATCGCGCAGGCAGCCACCGGCGGCGTCGGTGTCCAGCGAGGTCCACTCGGCAGACTGCGAGAACGCCGTGGAGGAGCGCTGGCCACCGGGGGCTGCGGTCCACAGGGCCTTGGCCTCTTCCGTGGGCTTGCCGCCGCGGATGTCCCAGTCGTCCAACCAATCGGTGAGTCCCTCGGAGTGGACTGATTTGACGTTGGTGTGCAGCAGCCCGCCGCGGTTCAGCTCACCGAGCAGGGCGGGGATGCCGCCGGCGCGGTGTACGTCCTCCATGTAGTAGGTCTTATCGCCTGCCACGTTCGGGGCCACCTTGGCCAGGCAGGGGACCTGACGGGATTTGGCGTCAATATCCTCAAGATCGTACTTCAGGCCCGCTTCCTGTGCTGCGGCGAGCAGGTGCAGGATCGTGTTGGTGGAGCCGCCCATGGCAATGTCCAGGGCCATGGCGTTATCGAACGCCTCGAAGGAGGCGATGGACCGCGGCAGTACGGAGGCGTCGTTGTCCTCGTAGTAGCGCTTGGCAATGGCGACGGCGGTGGCGCCGGCACGCTCGTACAGGTCCTTGCGGGCGGTGTGGGTGGCGAGCAGCGAGCCGTTGCCCGGCAGTGACAGACCAATGGCCTCGGTCAGGCAGTTCATCGAGTTGGCGGTGAACATGCCTGAACAGGAGCCGCAGGTGGGGCAGGCGTTCTCTTCAATGAGGTTGATGTCTTCGTCGGAGATGGAGGGGTCCACGGCGTCAGAAATGGCGTTGACCAGATCCAGGGTGCGGATGGAACCGTCGGTCAGGGTGACCCGGCCGGCTTCCATGGGGCCGCCGGAGACAAACACGGTGGGGATGTTCAGGCGCAGTGCGGCCATGAGCATGCCGGGGGTGATCTTGTCGCAGTTGGAGATGCACACCAGCACGTCGGCGCAGTGGGCGTTGACCATGTATTCCACGGAATCAGCGATCAGATCGCGTGAGGGCAGCGAGTAGAGCATGCCGCCGTGACCCATCGCGATCCCGTCATCCACGGCGATCGTGTTGAATTCGCGGGCAATAGCACCGGCTGCGTGGATGGCGTCGGAGACAATCCGGCCCACGGGAGCAAGGTGCGTGTGGCCCGGGACGAATTCGGTAAAGGAGTTGGCCACGGCGACGATCGGCTTGCCGATATCGGCTTTGGCAACGCCGGAGGCCATCATGAGGGCGCGGGCGCCGGCCATGTTGCGGCCGTGGGTGACTGTGCGTGAACGTAAAGGAGGCATAAGAGTAGTTAACCAGCATTCCGCCAGTGGGAGGAAGACGGCGCTAATACTAGTAGTGGCAGTGCTAGATTTGTTCAAATGAATGAAGAACGACGCCGTGAGCTGGGCCAGTTTCTCCGCGACCGCCGCACCGGGCTGCTTCGTGCGGAGCACGGGTTGGCACCTATTGGCCGCAGCCGGACCATGGGGTTGCGGCGCGAGGAGGTTGCGGCGTTCGCAGCCGTCAGTGTCACCTGGTACACCTGGCTGGAACAGGGCCGGGACATCAATGCCTCCCGGCAGGTACTTGAATCCGTTGGCCGGGTGCTGCGGCTCAGCCCGGCAGAACAGGCTTATGTTCTGGCCTTAGGAGGCCATGGTGCCTCGCCGGTGGTTGGGGCGAGTGCCATGGAAGGGGTGCCACCGCATCTTCAGGCGTTGTTGGATGCATTGGAGTTCCCCGTTTTTGCCGTTGCCCCGGATTGGGGGATAGCAGGGTGGAACGCGGCCTATCAAGCCCTTTATTCGCGTATTGCCGTGGTGGAAAAGGTTGAACGCAATTTGTTGTGGCTGGTCTTCACAGATCCGCAATTGCGCCAGATGTTGCCCGATTGGGACATCACCTCGCGCAACTTTGTTGCGGAATTCCGTGCCGAGGCAGGTCCACGGCTGGGCTCGGCGCCACACACTGCGTTGGTGCGTAAATTGGCAGATGCCAGCACGGAATTTGCCAGTATCTGGGCAGAACGAGTGGTGCTGAACTTCTCCTCGCGGCAGCGGATTTTCCTGCAGGCAGAGGTGGGGGAGCTGGTCTTTGAACAGCACCGTCTGGTGCCCTCCGATGTCCCTGATCTGCACTTGGTGATGTACGTGCCCACCGCGGGAACCCCCACGCAGGAGCGCCTAGCGCAACTGCGCGCCAGCGCAACGCAAGGGTAAACAGGGAAGCCGGGCACCCGGCGTCGTGCTTGGTGCTGGCTTAGGTCAGTGCGTTGCGGCGGCCCTCGAAGGCACGGCCCAGAGTGACCTCGTCGGCGTATTCCAAGTCGCCGCCCACGGGCAGGCCGGAAGCAAGGCGGGTCACGGCGATCCCGATGGTTTTGAGCATGCGTGAGAGATACGTTGCCGTGGCTTCGCCCTCGAGGTTGGGGTCGGTGGCAATGATGATTTCCTGGATTTGGCTGTCATTGAGGCGGGTGAGCAGTTCACGGATGCGCAGCTGGTCCGGGCCAATTCCGGCGATCGGATTGATGGAGCCGCCCAGCACATGGTAGCGGCCTCGGAAGGCGCGTGTGCGCTCCACGGCGAGGACATCCTTGGATTCCTCAACCACGCAAATGATGGTGGGATCGCGGCGGTCATCGCGGCAGATGTTACACAGTTCCGCCTCGGTGACGTTGCCGCACACGGTGCAGAACTTCACACGTTCCTTCACGGTGACGATGGCACGGACCAGCCGTTGCATGTCCTCAGTTTCCGCTTCCAGGATATGGAACGCCAGCCGCTGAGCCGATTTGGGGCCGATCCCTGGCAGGCGCCCCAGCTCATCAATGAGCTCTTGAACTGCTCCTTCGTACACAATGCCTCTTGTCTATTGATCTAAAACTAGTGGTTCAAAAATACGGCGGTGTGCCTGATTATGCTCCGCGGATCCGTGGATTCGTCCGCCGCGCTTGGGAGACGGGTCAGAGGTTCGGGTTCAGTGCGCGTTCTTCCACGAGTACTCCGCCCAGAATACGCTCAACAGCAGCCTGCCCCACCACACCAGATTCCTCGATGGTGACATCGTCCGGGCTGGGGACGTCCTCCACATAGGGCCCGGCCGCGGCTACTGCCGGTGCCTGGGCGCGGGCAGCCTGGGCTTCGGAGCTGTTAGCCAGCCGCTGATACATGCTCAGCTTTTCCCCACCCACTGCCCCGTTCGGCTCCGGTGCGTCCTGCGCAGGATCGCTCACCTGGGTCGGTGCCGGGGTTTGGGTAGCCTCTGCCAACTGAGCCAGAGGAGCGGGGCTCACGGAGGCCACCGTAAAGTCCGGTGCGTTCACTGCCTCAGAACTTGCCAGAGAGCCGGACTGTGCGCCGGCAGCAGGTGCCGTGGGCTGTTCTGCCGTGGAAGTTTCCGCTGTTTTTACAGTTTCTACTGTTTCTGCTGTTGGAGCAGGGGAATCAGCGATTGCCGAAGTTCCTGGCTGGGCCCAATCGGGTGCGGAGGACATAGCGCCCCAGCCAGGATCAGCCACATCTGAGCGGCGCGTCTGTCCCAGAGATACGCCCCAATCCTGGACGGCATGTTGGGGATCGCCGGAGTCTGCTGAATTTGGCTGGGTGCCCTGGTGGGCTGCTTGCTGGGCCAAAAGTTCGCTGCGGCGAGGGGCTTCGGGTGTGCTGGGGGCAGCCGCCGGTTCTGCAACGGCCGGCGCATCCCAACCCGTAGTCCAGGCTGCAATAGGTGAGATCTTCGGGGGAACATACGGTTCGGCGGCAGGAGGCGCTGCCGGGTTGGGTCCGGACGTGAGCTGGCTCGATGCAGCCTGATCCGATGTTGCCGGGTTGGATACCGCCGTATTCGATCCAGTTGGGGTGTGTATGGATTCGTCTGGGTGGTAAAGATCAGCTGGCGGGTAAGCTGCGCCGGACTCGTAAGGATCCGTTGGAGGGACAAAGTCCGGGTAGGGCTCATCCCACGGATCGCTTGGCTCGAGCGGACCGTCCCAGGGAATGGAAGAGGCTGTGGACTGCGCCGCCGCTGGCGGTGCTGATGCCGTGGAAGGATCCGTCTGGCCGGATACCGATGGCTGAAGTGCCGGTGCTGAAGCAGCAGGTGGGGCCGTGGATGTTGCCGGTGATGGCGGTGCCGAGGGGGCCTCGGTCGCAGGCACTGCCCTGTGGTGCGGTTCCACAGGGAGTCCCCAGTCATCGGTCGCTGGGGCCGGGCTGGCAGGGGCTGTGGCAGGGTTGGGTGCCACGGCAGGTCCCGCGGCGGGTGACATGACAGGTGCTGCGGCGGTCTGCCCGGGGGTCGGCTGCGACGCAGCGGCCTGCTGCCACTGACCTGTGCTGGCATGTCCTGTGCTGGTGGCTACGGGTGGGGCGGCATTGTTACCAGTCCCTTCACGCCGTGGCGAAGGGCTACCAGTTTGAACTTTTGGGTTTGGTTCAGAGCTCGCTTTCGGGGCCTCGCCGTCGACAGGAAGGATCTGAACGCTCAAGCCAAGAACCTGGTTAATGGCTTGTTGCAGATTCGCCATATGGCCGCTGTTGCTGAACGCGGTGATGAGTCCGGTGGAGGGGATCCCCACACGCAACTCCTTGCCATCAAAGGTTTGCGGCATAACGCTTTGGTTTACAAAGACCCACGAAGCCATGCGAATGTTTTTCACGGCAGCGGTAATTTCCGGCCAGGCGCGGCGGATAACTTCAATGCCGGAGGACCCTGATGGCACGGATGCAGCCGTACCGTTTGCCTGCTGCGGCGCAGATTGCTCCGCTGGTGCCTGGTGAGCGGCCATCTGGGCAACTGGCTGTTCAGCGGGGATGCTGGAGTGCCCACTGGGGGTGGGTAAGTCATCCCACGTGCGTGCGGCCTGTGACGGCTGGGGTGTCTGCACCTGCTGCTCAGCGTGAACCGGCTGGACCGCCTGCTCGCGTTGAACAGGCTGAACAGGCTTTGTGGCGGGAGTTGACTGGTCCTCGGGTGAAACTGGTTGGGCTGCGTCAGGCCCGGG
The DNA here is from genome assembly GCF_032458965.1 of Arthrobacter sp. lap29. Classification (NCBI taxonomy): domain Bacteria; kingdom Bacillati; phylum Actinomycetota; class Actinomycetes; order Micrococcales; family Micrococcaceae; genus Arthrobacter; species Arthrobacter sp. lap29. The sequence goes on along the minus strand of NZ_JAUCEK010000005.1, from coordinate 72,893 downwards.
GACGGCGGGGGAGGACGGCCGGGCCGCAACTTCGGCGCCAGCTGCTTCTTTCGCTCGGGCTATTTGCGCCCGTACCGCTGCCCAACCACTGCCGGATTCACTGCTGGAACCAGCTGCTTCTGGAGCGTTTGCTGAGCTGCCGGGCGCAGCTTGGTAAGGGGCTGGCGCGGCGCTGGAAGAGGCGGTGTTGGAGGAGGGGTAGCTCTGTGTGGGCACGCCCTGCTCTGGTGTACCGGGCGTGCCAGCTGAGGCCAACACTGAAGATGAAGCTGTGGGTGTGCCGGCGTAATTGAGTCGACGTTCAAGCTGGTCAAGGCGGGTGGCCATACCCCGAGTGGAGGAATCGGCTCCCGGGAGCAGGAGCCGCGCGCCCAGCAGCTCAAGATGCAGCCGCGGTGACGTTGCGCCAGTCATCTCATTGAAGGCGGCGTTGGTGACATCTGCTGCGCGGGAGAGTTCAGCAGCACCGAGCTGGGCTGCCTGCGTTTGCATCCGGGCAATGAGTTCCTCCGGGGTTCCACGCAGGATTGCGTGGGCGCTTTCCGGCATGGCTTGGACAATGATGAGGTCACGGAAGCGTTCCAGCAGGTCCTCGACGAAGCGCCGGGGATCATGGCCAGTCTGGATGACCCTGTCCACGGATTTGAAAACCGTAGCGGAGTCAGCTGCTGCAAGTGCCTCCACAACATCGTCCAGCAATGAAGAATGGGTGTAACCGAGCAGATCCACGGCCAAGTCATAATCAAGACCTGTTTCCGGGGCTCCGGCCATCAGCTGATCGAGAACTGACAATGAATCACGGACGGAACCGCCGCCGGCACGCACCACCAAGGACAAGACGCCCGGGGCGACGGACATATTCTCTTGTTCACACAGCTGTGCCAGATACGCCATGAGCGGCTCCGGGGGCACCAGCCTGAAGGGGTAGTGATGGGTGCGTGAGCGAATTGTGCCAATGACCTTGTCAGGCTCAGTGGTGGCAAAGATGAACTTGATGTGTTCCGGCGGCTCTTCAACAATTTTCAGCAGCGCATTGAATCCGGCGGAGGTGACCATATGGGCTTCATCGATGATGAAAATCTTGTACCGGTCACGAATTGGGGCAAAGGTGGCGCGTTCGCGCAGATCGCGGGCATCGTCAACACCACCGTGACTGGCAGCATCAATTTCAATGACATCAAGGGAGCCAGCGCCGCCTCGGGCCAGTTCAATGCAGCTATCACACTCCCCGCAGGGGTGCGAGGTGGGTCCCTTAGCGCAGTTCAGGCACCGGGCAAGGATCCGGGCTGAGGTAGTCTTTCCGCAGCCACGCGGGCCGGAGAAGAGGTAGGCGTGATTGACGCGGTTCTTTTCCAGAGCAGCCATAAGGGGCGCCGTGACGTGATCTTGACCGATTAAGGTGGCGAAGGAATCTGGGCGGTACCGGCGGTACAGGGCTGTTGGTGCGTTCACAGTTGAAACCCTATCTAATCCGCCTGACAAATTGCCGCACGATGCGCGCATATTGGGGGCATCTGGGGATAAATAAAGACCCCCCATGCACCCGCCAGAGCCCGCTTACCCTTGCTACCTTCCGGTCCTGGGGGAGTTCACAGGGTGACGCCACATGAGGGGCCGGGAATCAGCTTACCTGACATTGCCGGTCAGTTGCGAATCAGCCGTTCCCTCCCGCCGGGGCATGGCGGGAACGGACGGCTAGACGCTAGCTCATCCCGGAGCCCCGGAGAAGCTGTTTCAATTTTGTGGCGGCGGTGATACGTTCACCACAGGGGCACCTTATTGATAGACGAACATGCAGCCTTGGGCCGCCGCGCCTCTCAGCGGCGCTGGGCGCTTATAGGGGCGAGGATCATGCCGGACTATGACATCTTAAAATGGATCTTTTGGGCATTAGCTTTTGGCAGCGCCATATTGGTTCTGGTCCGCAGTGAAGTCTTTTCCACCCATTCCACCCAACGCACGAACCGGCACTCGGGGCAGCAAGCCATCCTCATGATAATGACTGTTGCCTTTGCGCTGGCAGGGTTCGTAACGGCGGCGATGGAGATGCGGGTCACCGGGCGCTAGATGTGCCGAAGGTGCGGCCACATTCTCAGATTCGGTCCGTCTCAGGCGTTGACCGCAGTGAGTGAAGTAAGGGTGGTGGGGCTTAAGCGGGACCGTGCTGCCCTTTACTTCCTGCCAGGATTTGAGCTGACTTGTGGCCGGAATTATGGTGTACGTCACTTGTTCGCTGACCGATTCGTGAGTTGGGCACTTTGTCAGGTACTCTTGAACCTGCCGTGTTCTGCACGGCAAGTTGGAGGATTCGCCTAGCGGCCTATGGCGCACGCCTGGAACGCGTGTTGGGTTAACGCCCTCGGGGGTTCAAATCCCCCATCCTCCGCCAAATACGACCCCTGGAAACCGAAAAGTTTCCAGGGGTCGTTTTGCGTTGCCTTAATGTTGAAGACTGGCTCGGGATGCCGTTGTTAGGTTTGGAGCCCCGTGCACAGGCATCCAAACCTAACAACGGCATCCTGGAACTGTAGAGCGCCACATGTTGGCAGGGGCGGTGCGGCGCTAGACTCGGGCTGTGAATACGCAAAGCCTGAACACTATCCCCCTCGCTCTCAACGACGGCACTGCGCCCACACTGGCGCAGTTGGCTCCCAAAGCGGTGCTACTGGTCAATGTTGCTTCTGCCTGCGGATTTACCCCGCAATACGACGCCCTTGAAGCACTGTACGAAAAATACCGCGACCATGGCTTGGTGGTTGTTGGCATTCCCTGCAACCAATTTGGCGCTCAGGAGCCGGGCACAGAGGAAGAAATTGCGGAGTTCTGCCGTAAGAACTTCGGTGTCACCTTCCCCCTTGCCGCCAAGAGCGATGTCAATGGCGCTGCGGCTCACCCCATCTATGCACGGCTTACAGGCAATGGTGCCGAGCCAATCAAATGGAACTTTGAAAAGTTCCTGATCACGCACGACGGCGACGTGCGGGCGCGCTTTTCCTCAGCCGTTACCCCTGATGGGCCTGAGATGCTCGCTGCAGTGGAAGCGGTTCTTGCTGAGATTCCAGCATGAACTTGCAGCGGAGGGGCACCAGGAGTTGGCAGTAACGGCGCCCCGTCTACCCGCCCTTGTGGCGTTAAGCTGCCAACCCGTCCAGCCAAAACTGCAGGAATGCGGCGCCAGCGAAGTCGTTAACCACGTCATCGCTCAGGTTCAGATCCGCTGCGGTCTGCACTGGGTACGGCTTGGCCAGTACGCCCTCGCCCGGACGGACATCGACGTGCTTCACGCAGTGGTCCCGGTGGTGCAACCAATCAGCCATGGCGTAGTCAGTGCGGGAATCGCCTACCGTCCGCCACGCCTGCGGCACAATTCGCTGCGCTGCCAGAAGCTCCACGGCGCGGCTTGCGCCAAGGTCCTTGCCCAACTGCACCGATTCAATATCGGTGGAAATGATGGAGGGATCTACCCGGTAATCCACGCCACCATTGGACCCGGGCGCCCGGTGCTCAAGGCGGACAGCGCCCAAGCCGTGCGCGGCCAGCAGCACTAGCGCGTCGGCGTCGAACTTTTCCTGCTGGGCCAGATAATTGCCGCTCTCCACCTCAATGTGCTGCTCCACGGAGACCATGGCCCGCTTAGTTTCATCAAAGAACATGTAATCGGCGTAGGAGTTCGCCACCAGCTTGCGAATCTCCGTCCCAAATTCGGCAGGCATGGCCAGTGACTTATCAACATGGACGGGGCCGGGCCCCTCGGAGGTGAAGCTGAACCAGACGGCACCCTTTTCACAAATGGCGTGGACCACAGAGCCCTGGGGCAGGCCGGCCTGGAGCATGGGATGCATCAGCTGCTCGGAAATGAAGGCGTCGGAGCGCCCGGTGTTGAAGACTACGGGGATGCCTCGGCGCACCAATTCGATCAAGTTGGCGATGATGTCAGCGGAGACACGCCGGGTAACGGGGCTGGCGAGCGGGCCGTCAACATCAAGGAGAAGGGCAAGGGGAGGGTGCGCGATTGTCATGGAACCATGTTCTCAGCAGCAGTGGACAAGAGCCACTTTGCATAACCATTGTGCAACACACCGGGACGCGGGTGAGTCACACAGTTCCTTTCACCCCCTCTTGTCCTTAGTCTGAAGGGGTGATCTTCAAAGCAGTTGGCGATAAACGCCCGTACCCGGAGCATGGCTTCGTCACGCCCAAGGACTGGGCCGGCGTGGCGCCGCGCCAAGTCCGTCTGGCCGATCTGGTCACTACCAAAGCTCAGCTGGACTTAGAAGCCCTCCTGGCTGAGGACTCCACCTTCTTCGGTGACTTGTTCCCGCACGTGGTCCTGTGGCGGGGCACCTTGTATTTGGAGGATGGTCTGCACCGTGCTGTGAGGACGGCCCTGCACCAGCGCACCATTTTGCACGCCCGCGTTCTGGAGATAGATGACTAGGCCGCCTGCGGGGCAGTCCACGGACGGTCCCGCGCCGGAGAGCCCCGCAGCGGAGAGTGAGGTGCTGCTCACTGCGCGCCAGCATCGCAGGGCGCAGAGGGAAGCGCGCCGCCAGGCCAAAGACGAAGCGTACGAACTTCGCATGCAGCGCAAGAGGAAGAAAGACGGCACCACCTGGCGCGGGCACCACATTGTGGACACGGATGGTTTAGCCCAGGCGTTCCCCGAGCCTGAATCGCCTGAAATATTATCCAGCACCGTGCGCCGGCGCATTACCCACGCCACCGTGTTGTTGTTGCTCCTGGCGTTGGTGGTGGCCGGGTTGGTGCTGGTGGGGATGGTGCAGCGCGGAGAGCTGGAACTGAAATTGGGGGCCGGGCGGCCTAGCCCCACCCAGTGGGCCTGCCCCACAGAGACCCTTGACTATCCGGCCAACAAGGCCGTAAGCGTGAACATTTTCAACGGCAGCACTGTTGAAGGCTTGGCGGGGAAGGTGGGTGCCGAACTGAAGAAACGCGGTTACCAAGTCAAGGAAGTTGATAATAAGGGAGTGGCTCTTCAGGCCCCCACGGTGATCACCTCCGGGCCTGCCGGCCGTGCTGCGGCGTTTAATTTGCAGCGCAACTTCCCTGACAGTGAATACGTTGAAGACAACCGCGAAGATGCCACAGTGGATGTTGTGGTGACGGGCCTCTTTGTTGATCTGGTGGCTGCCAAACAAGTGGATCAGAGCGCGGGGGTGCTCTCCTGCCCGCGCCTGAGCCCGGCACCCAGCGAAGGTATACCCAGCGAAGGCGCCACTGTACCTGCCGGATAGCTCGGCTTGCCAGATAACTGTGCCTGCCAAAGAGAAGCCTGCCAGAGAGCCTAGCCCTGCTGGACGGGGCGTCCCTTGGCGTCGAAGCTTGCGCCAACTCCGGCTTGAATGAACCTGACGGCCCCCGCAATGTGCTCTTCATCCGGGGTGTCCATGTTGCGCCTTGAGGCACTTGCCGTCAACGAGCCGTGGATGAGCTGAACCAGGCCGTCAACGTCTGCAGCGGGTAGGTAACGCTGAGCCATCCCGGCGCGCAGAATATCCGTCAAGATGGTGTTGAGTTCGCCAACGTGAACGCCTAACTTGGCGAACGATTCGCTTGAGAGAACAGAGCGCATGGCCGGTCCGGGAGGCAGGTGGCGCCGGGTGAGGTCCTCCATTTGGGCCCGCACATAAACAGCCAGGCGGTCCACTGGATTTTCTTGGCCCTCCAGTTTGCTCTTGAGCTCAACAACAAACTTGCCGGTCTCATCCAGGGCGTAGGCCACCAGAAGTTGTTCCAGATCGGCGAAGTAGTTGTAGACGGCGGTTCTTCCCACACCAGCAGTCCGGGCAACATCGGTCATGGTCAGGCCGGGAAGGCCGTGGGTGAACAGAAGCTCGCCAAAGGCGTTGAGGATTTTGCGCTGCGTCTGCTCGCGCTGCGCCGCGTTCGTGGGCGCGACAATTCTTGGCATAGAGACAGTTTAGCGGCAATTCGTCAGTAAAAGTATTTTGCGCCCGCAACGCCTCCTGAACTATTTCTGGATTGCTGCCCGCCGGATTCCCAAGACACGTACCACTGCGGCACTGACGTCCCGCTCAAACGGCAGTTCCGCAGTGGTGAGCAAGGATGCGGCCTGCGCCTTGTCAATGCACTTGGCTACGAGCCGTTCCGGGATGTTCAAAGACCTCCCGAAGCGCAGCCAATCGTTGCGGTCCAGCCCTGTCCGGCTGCCGGCGCTGCCGCCCACTGGCAGGGCCATGCCGGGATCGCGGGATGGGTCCCCGTCGGTGAGCTCTGTCAGGATGCCGCCCGGCACGCCTGCTGCGAAGCCTTGCTCAATTTCGCCAGCCAGGGTGCACTGAAGATCATATGCGGGGGCTACCATCCACTCACCACTCTGTTGCTGGACCACTGAAATATTTTTGGCATGGAGGTTTCCATTACCTGTGAGCCAGGCAAAGAGGAATTGCAGGAAAATATTTCGGGCAGCTAAAGCCTGGGAAGAACACATGCTGATGGCAGCGGCAGCTACCGCCTCACTGGGTACCGAGTATTTGCGGCCCGGCCCCAACCCCATCAGTTGTGCGCAGTCCTCCACCGCCAGGGGCCCGGTGGGGGACCGGTCAAAACGTGAGACTAGCAGCGCTGCCGCACCAACGCCGTCGTGCACCAGGCGGGCCTGCGCTATGGGGATGGACAGGGCCCGGGCCTTGGTCAGCAGGAGGTGCTCGGTTTCAACTTGGTGCTGGTGGCTGCCATCGTTGAACTTCAAGAGATAGGCGCGGGACGGGTCCTTGTCATGGCGGTAGGACGCCGTGACCTTGTCCTGCAGGCCAGCCAGCGCCGACACATCAACAGGCCCCGGGATGGCGGCAAAATCGGCAAAGTTGATGTCATCCATGGTTTTGGTGACTGTCAGCAGCGCGGGGATGGTCTCTGGCTGCTGGCCTGCGGGCACAATCTGGACATCTCCCACGGGATTTTCCCCCGCGGCTATCAGCAGCGAGAATTCGTCATCAAGGGTGGTTTTGACGGCCCAACGCAGCTTGGCCAGGCGCTCACCTTCCGGTAGTAACCCGGAAAAGAAGGCGGGTACGCTGCCGTGGCTCAGCGTGACGGGGACGTCCAAGGCCGGCAAGGTGGAGGCGATCCCGGGCCCGCCGCTCTTGAGATACTCCGGCAGATAGGCGAACACAACTCCCAAGCCGGCTTGCCGGGTCAAGGTTGCCGCGGCCACGCCTCGCTTATAAATGGTGGCTTGGGTGACCGATTTGGCGTAGTCCAGACTCTTCATCGGGTCACGGCTGTTCTTCATCGGGTCACCGCCAAGGAAAGGCTCATGCCCAAGGCGGCGGCCACGGCGGTCAGGATGTCCAGCCGGACTGTTTCGCGGCCGTTTTCCAGATCGCTGAGTACGCGGGTGGAGATATCGGCGAGGTCCGCCGTTTCATTTTGCGTCAGGTTCAGTAACCGGCGCCTGGCACGCAAGGCCGCACCCAGTTCTGCAACATCCATGGTGGTTTCGCCTTTCCCCGCAGCTGGCACGGAGCTCCCGGGGCCGCTGAACGGCCTGTGGCTCCATCCTAGTAGCATGACGCCATTATTCTGCATGATCTTGCAGAATAAGAGAGACTACGGGGTTGTATGACTATCCGGGTCGCTGTTGGCCAGCGGCGTTAGAGGGCGGATCCAGACCATTTTTCTGGCCTCTTCTCACCTTGCAGCCGGCATTGACTAAGGTTGAGCAGTGACCGATTTCCTGCTGAAGAGACCCTGGACCGGCCGTATTGGCGCACTACTAGGCATCTTGGTCATGGCGTTGAGCTTGCGCCCTGCTGTCTCCGTGGTGCCGCCCCTCTTGGGCGAGCTGACCGGTGAACTGGGCTTTGACCCCGCATCAACGGGCCTGTTGGCTATGTTGCCGCCGCTGATGTTCGCTATCTTTGGCCTGCTGACCCCTGTCCTGATCCGTAAATTCGGCCTCGAGAAGGCTCTTGTAGCCGCCGTGTTTTTGGCTGTGGCGGGGCAGTTGGTCCGGGCGGCCACAGACTCTGTGTGGCCGTTCCTAGGCTTCACCGCAGTGATCATGGCGGGCTACGGCATTGGCAACGTGGTGCTGCCGCCGCTGGTGAAGAAGTATTTCCCTGACCGTGTGGGACTGGTGACGGCCGGGTACGTGACGCTGCTATCGGTGGGCACTGCTATTAGCCCGCAGCTGGCCGTTCCGGTGGCGCAACTTACCGATTGGCGGGTCTCCATTGGCATGTGGGCCGCGGTGAGCCTGGCCGTTTTGCTGCCCTGGATCATCCAGTTCACTCGGGACCGCAAACCCCGCGCCGGAATCTCATCCACGAACTCCGCTCACCTCAGTGCCTCCTCCTCGCAGGAGCCCACGCCCCGGCTGCGGCCTTGGCGCTCGCCGGTGTCATGGGGGCTGGCCATTTTTCTGGCGGGCAACTCCGCCCAGACCTACGTCTATTTCACCTGGCTGCCGCCTTACCTCTCAGGCCAGGGGCTTGATGCGGGCGCAGCAGGTTCGGCGCTGGCCTACTTTGCCATCCTCGGATTGCCGGTGAGCCTGTTGGTGCCGCTGGTGGTGCCGCGCATGAAAAACCCGATCATTGCTGTCTGCGTTTTTGCACTGTGTTGGGGCGCCGGCCATGTGGGCCTGTACTTATCTCCCCTGGACGGGACATGGCTGTGGGTGACATTTGCCGGATTGGGCCAGGGCACCTTCGCCATGGCACTGCTCATGGTGAATCTGCGCTCGCGGACCACGCACGGATCCTCAGTGCTGTCCGGGTTTAGTCAGGGTCTTGGCTATGCGGGGGCGGGAATTGTCCCGCTGTTCTTCGGTACCCTCCACGACGCCACAGGATCCTGGAGCGCCTCATTCGCCACGTTGGGAGTTTGCATGGCGGTCATGATGACGGGAGCATTCATGATCAACTCAAAGCGGTACATTGAAGATTCCGCCACGGAACCCCTTCCCCCAGCCCCCGCGGAACGTGCAGTAGATCTCAAGGAGTAACCCAGTATGAGCCCTCGATTCTTAGTGACTGCCAGCATCCCGGAGCCCGGTATGGCGCTGCTGTACGACGCCGGTGATGTCACCTTGTTGCCGCAGGTTCCGGACGCTGACGCACTGCGAGCCCTCTGTGCCAGCGGTGATTATGACGTGCTGGTGGCACGCCTGTCAGACACCATCGATGCGTCATTACTGGGCAGTGCCAAGCTCCGCGGTGTCTCCAACTACGCCGTGGGGTTCAACAACATTGACGTCCCTGCTGCCACCGCCCGCGGGATTGTGGTGGGCAACACCCCCGGAGTCCTCACCGATGCCACCGCTGACATTGCCATGCTGCTCATTTTGGGCACGGCCCGGCGCGTCATAGAAGCTGACTCGTTGGTCCGCTCCGGCGGGTTCAGCGGGTGGAACCCACAATTGCTGATGGGCTCCGACGTGTCCGGGCAGGTGCTGGGCCTGGCAGGTTTTGGAAGGATTGCACGGGCCACGGCCCGCCGGGCTGCGGCTTTTGGTATGGATGTGGTGTTCTCGCCCCGGCCGCCGGCCGAACGCATTGTTTCAGAGGAAGAGCTGGGGGACCTGGCCGGTAAGGTCCGGCAGCTGCCGTGGGAGCAGGTGGTGGCGCAGGCCGATTTTCTCTCCATCCATGTGCCGCTGAATGAGGACACCCTGCACCTGGTGGACGCCTCCGTTCTGGCTGCCATGAAGCCCGGCGCATTCTTGATCAACACGGCACGCGGACCTGTGGTGGATGAGGCGGCGCTCGTTACGGCGTTGCGTGAGGGTGTCATTGCCGGGGCCGGACTGGATGTGTATGAAAATGAGCCCGAGCTGGCAGCGGGGTTGGCGGAGCTTCCCAACACGGTGTTGCTGCCCCATATTGGCAGCGCCACGGTGCCTGTCAGAAACAAGATGGCCGTGCTGGCAGCAGCCAATGCTATTGCCATGGCCAAGGGAGAGCTGCCTCCGCACCCGGTCAACCCGGAAGCCTTCTCAAACTGACGCAGCAGTGGGGGTGTTGGGCTAGAAGCGTGAGGAGCTGCCAGAACCGGAGAAGCTGCCCCCGCTGGAACCGTAGCCGGTACTGCCACCAGCACTGGCGTTGCTGCGTGTTGTATCAACTTGCTGCCGGGCGCTGACATAGCCGCTGTTGAAGGAAACTACCGAGTAAAAGCTGTTCCACCCGTAGACCGAACCAAGAATGGTGGGCTGCCTGCGGTGGAAATCCTCTTTCCGGTCCGCGTCCATGGAACTGCGCATTGCCGTTTTTTCAGAAGACGTTTTTGCGTACTTGTCAATGGCGGCGTCTGCATGCTGTTGCAGCAGGGCCGTCAGCCCCTCACGGATGTGCGCCAATTGATCCAGAGCGGCTTCTGGAGTGATGCGCCCTTCTTGGAATGACGCGCCTAGTTGCTCAAGTTCGGCCAGCTTTTGGGGACCGAAGGAATTCAGTACAAGGGTGCTGGGTAGCCCTTGGGCCTCGAGTTGGGAAACCAAGGTTGGTAGTTGATGTAAGTCATCGCGCAGCGGCCGTATCTGACGGTCCCATGCACCCTCCCACCCGGAGAAACGGTTCAGAAGCGTGTTGGTGTCGCCAATGACATCATCCAAGGCGTCCAGTTCTTGGGCCAGATCCGCATACTGGCAAACGATCATGACATTTGCTTTTTTGGATAATTCCTTCTGAGAGTAGGCGTGCGATTGCTGATTAAGTACGCTGGTCTCGTTATACCGGGCGCTGAAGTTCCGGTATTTTTCCAGCACTAAGGCACCATAGGAGGACGCCTCCGGTATGGTTTTGGCATTCAACTCAGTGGTTTCCAAAGCAAGGCTCACACTGGCAAAGCCGGCGTCGCCACGCTTTAAGTGTTCAGCCGCTTTCTTCCGGTTTTTACTGCGCATGGCGGCACGGATACCGAAGCCAAGAGTAGTGAAGAGAGCAGCAATGCCGGTGCTGATGAAGAACCACGTTGATTGGTACCACGGCTGATTGATCAGCTTCGCAGCCTTCTTCACTCCGGTGATGGTGCCGTCAGTCCACTGGGCGTCACGGAACAAATCCCTCGCTGAATCTTGAATGGCGGCCCGCTTGGACAAGGACACCTTGCGATCCTCTCCCATGTAGGTCCCAACCTGGCGCCCCACGGGATCGAAGGCGAAGATGAACAGGCCGTCGGCAAACTTTTGCCCGTCCGCGCTGAGCCAGTCAGGATGCAATGCTCGGGCGTAGCGCAACACTTCCTCATTGAAGTTGTCGGATTTTTTGCCGTTGCGGGTAAAGATCACCACCTTCGTGGGGGCACGGAAGTTGATGTTCTCGAGCGCAGTTACCAATTGCGGTTCGAAGAGCACGCCGGCGGTGTCCTCAATAACAACGCTGGCCGGTGCCTCTGCTACAGCGGCCGGAGCAACCCCCACCATGGTCATGAGCGCCAGCAGTAGAATCCCCAAAGTCTTCTTCATGGTCACAGCCCACCATTATGGCCGGGCCAATAGCAAGTTAGGCCGGTCACCGCAGTGCAGAAGTTGCAAGAGTCCGTCAGCAAAGAAGTACTGCGACGATTGGTTCAGAGCAGGTGTCCCAACACCCAATCCCAGCGCAGCAGTTCCTGCTCCAGGCGCAGCGTGGGCGCGAAGGTGCCGTCCATCAAGGCGTAATGGAGAGCGTTTTCAGCAGGGTTCAGGTGCGTTAGCTGTGCTGATGTGGCGGTGCCCTCGTGGCCCCAAAAGTCGCGGTGGGCCAAGAGCGTTTCCTCATCCATGAGAATGCTGCGCACGTGCGGATGGTGGGAGCGCAGCTGGTCCAGGATGCGGAAGCCGTGAGTGTCAATGTCTCCCCAATAGAGCACCTCAACGTCTGCGAGCCAGGCAGCGTCACGGATTCCTTCGAAGCCGTAGCCGCCGCCAAACACCGCCAAGGTGCGGGGCATCTGTGGCAGTGCCAGGAAGTTGACCAGGTTTTCCGTGGTGATGATCGTGTCCACATCCACCGGGTGCCCGGCAAAGGCGGCTGCCGTCACCTCAATATCCTCCATGCCCTGAGCCACAACCTGGGTTGGGTCCAGAAAGCGCAGCCTGACACGGTCTGGGGCTGCCAGAAAACCGTGCCGGCGGGCGTAATTCTTGCCGCTGAGCAGCCGTTCCGGTACCAACACCGCCAGCATCGAATCGATGAGCCGGCGGTGGTTTTCCACAAACTTTGTATGGACTCCGGGCAGGGAAAGCTGCCGCAGGTAGAGCCCTGGAGCCGGATTGGCCTCCATCCACAACGCAACTCTGGCCGCAGTCAGGGCATCCACCCCGAATTTGAGCAGCTCCAGCGGCCGTTGCAGTGACCACGCCTCCAACCGGATGTCCAGTAGGGTCAGGTGCCTACTTAGCTCTGTGAACTTTGCGGCTTCGCGCCCAAACCCCAGGAAGGTGATTTCCTCCGCGGCGGATGCGAACACGGCGGCGCACGGCAGGGTATTGGCACCAATGGTGGTTGCCCCAACGCTGATGTACTCCAGCGCCGCGCCGCGTGGCGCCGGGTCCCACGTTTGCGCCCAGGCCGCGGCGCGCGCGTAATCTGTGCGTAGTTGGGTGGCGCTGGGGTATTTCAACGTTCGACGCCGGGGATGGGTTCCCGAGGGTGTGTGAAACTCCCGCAGCAACTCACCGCTGGTCCAGGCACGCAGTACCGCGGTGCGCAGATCGGCCGGACTGCTCCATCCGGAAGTGTTAGCGGCCACGCTTCTCCCGTTCGGCCCGGTACTGGTGAATGGTCATATTGCGCAGCTGGGAATCCGCACCTGTTTCGTTGGCCACAAACCCCACGTTGGCCACAAAAGGTTCAATGACGTGGATCTTTTGTAAGGGCGTGACAATGAGCAATTGAAGTTTCAGACGTTTGAACAGCTCCAGCCCGTACTTGGCCGATTCGTCCGAGCCGCGCCCAAAGGCTTCGTCAATGACTACAAAGCGGAAGCTGCGCTGATTGCCCGGTCCTGCGGCAATCCCAAATTGGAACGCCAGGGCAGCAGCAAGGATGGTGTACGCCAGTTTTTCCTTTTGTCCGCCGGATTTGCCGCCGGAATCAGTGAAGTGCTCGTGTTCCTCACCGGTTTCAGTCCATTTCTCGGAGGCGGAGAACGTGAACCAGTTACGCACATCGGTGACCTTCGCCGTCCACCGCTCATCCAGGTTGGTGCGTCCCTCACGGCCCCGGAAGCGCTCCACCAAGGCTTCGACCTGCAGGAATTTTTTTTCGGAGTATTGTTCCTGCGCACCGATGGAACCCTCGGAACAAGCCCGAAGGTCAGTGCCGAACTCCCGCACTTCAGGATCGCTGCTTGCCTGCGGTTCCAACTGGATGTGCCGGCCGGGGTTGTATTCAATCCGTGCCAAGGACTCGTTGATTTCGCCAATACGGGAGACAATGTCCTGTTTGCGGGCGTCCAGGAAAGCATTGAACGCCACGATCTCATGGATGGTGTTTTGCGTCAGCGATTCCTTGAAACGTTCGGCAAAGCGCGGGAGATCGTTCTCCGCCAGCTGTGTCAGGATCTTGTTGAACTCTCCCGCAGCCTCCAGCGATGCATCAAGATCGGTAGTCTCGGCAGGGTACTTGTTGCGGAAATCGGTCATGAACCTGATGGTGATTCCCTCGGCGGTGCTCATACGCCGGCTCAGGCCATCGATGCTCCGGGTGAGGGTTTCCCGGACCTTGCTCTCAATCTTGGCCGTGTTCTTGTACGTCAGCACACCCGATTCAAGCGCCACCGCGGTGAGTTTGCCCAGCTCAGCCAGCAGCCCGGCGTCGGACGTCAAAGCACTTTCCGCCAGGGACTCCCGGCAGTCTGCAATCTGCTCGGAGAGGGTGCGAATGTCCGCCTTGCCGGAGCCGATCCGCTCCATCAAGGTGCGTAGCCGCTCATTGGTCTTCTCCACGCGAGCCGCGGTTTCGCTTTCCCTGCGGGTCAGCTCCCGCAGGATGTCGCTGGAGGATTCAAGCGCCGCCTTCTCCTGCGTCAGCCCGGCCATGGCACGCACGGTTGCCTGCCAGTTGAGGTCCGCAAAATTTCCGACGGCGGAAATGGTGCCGATGAGCCGTTGCTGGCGGCCCAGATTGCCCAGCTGGCTGTCAATGCGGGCAAGACCGTCACTGGCCGTGCGGAGTTGCCCTTCTGCCTGTTCAAGGGAGGTGCGCAGGCGGGCAATTTTATCGTGGTTGTCCCAGCCAAGCACATAGGATGCGCGGTCGCTCAGGGCCTTGCGGTCATCCTTCTCATGGCGGCCAGCACCACTCTTGAGCTGGCCGTTGATGGTCAGGGCTTTGGGATAACGCCGGAACTCGGCCATACTCTCGCAGCACTGGTGATCAAAACGGCGGCCCAGCTCGTCCAATAAAAATTCGCGCAGCGGTGTGCCGGCCTTGATGCTGATCTTCCCAGCCAGGGTGTCCGGGGCTGCCGGGCGAGGGGTGGGGGTGTCGCCAACCTTGAGATAAACCAGCCGAGCGCGCAGGTTGTTCGAGTCAACCCAGTCACTTACGGCGGAGTAGTGCCCTCCAGTGACCAGCAGGGACAGGGCAAAACCATGCAGGGTGCGCTCGGCGGCGCCTTCCCAAGCGGCCTCAGATTCGCGCACCTTCAGCAGCTCTCCGGCAAAGGGCAGCTCGGATTCGGCGATGCCAGTGCCATCGCAGAGTTTCTTGCGCAAAGCGATCAACCAACTGGGAAGCAGGCTTTGCCTGTTCAACAGGCTCTTGAGTTCCTCCTTGTGGTCCCTGGCCTGCTCCACAGCGTCGGAGCGCTGGCGGTCAAGGGCGGTGCGCTGTCCCTGCAGTTCTGTGTTGGCCTCAAAAAGGTGCTTCTCTACCCCGGGCAGGGCAGCGGTGTTGGCGTCAAAGACCACTTGATCTTCTGGTTCAAAAAGTCCCAGGACGGTTGCGGCCTCGGAGTATGTGGCAAAGCGCTCACGCTGGGAGCCGGATTCAATGGCCATGCGCGCCAGCTCGGCCTCGATGCTCGCGATCCGCCCACCGCCGCTGGTGCGTATGTCATCACGCAGATCTGCCAGCTCCCGGGTGAAGCTGCCCAGCTCGGCCGTCAGCGCAGTTTGCTGCTCGCTCACCTTGGCTGCGGCACGTTCCAATTCCAGTAGATGGGCCTCGCTGAGCTCCAGTTTCCGGGAGGTGAACCAGGCAGAGAGCTGTTCGCGCTGCTGCTGCGCACCGCTGTGCTCCACGGTCAGGGTCTGGTGGCGGGCCGCGTTCTCGCGAACGGGTTCCAGCATGCGGATCTGGTCCTTGGCCCGCAGCACAGCATTGTGGGCCTTCTTCAGATCGTCGAAGTGGTGCAGCAGGTTTTTGATCCGGGTTTCAACATCGTCCTCCTCCAGCATGTTGGTGCGGACAAAGTGGGTGATGTTCTCCACCTGCTTCATGGAGACGGTGCGGTGGAACAAGTCCATGGCTTGGGCGGAGCCAATGCCGAAGTGGCGTTTGAAGGCGGCGCCGTATTTTTCAAAGACGTCAAAGACAGCCACGCCATCGTTGCGCAGGCGGCGCTTTAATTTGCTCAGGTCGGTGCCGAAATCGGAGAAATCGCCTTTGATGGACTGCTCACCCTCGGCGATGGAGTAGAAGCGTGTGGGCTGCCCGGCCTCCTGCGTGGCCCACAGCGTGATGGCCAAAGAGATGGTCTTGTTCAAGGTGGCATTGTGAAAGACACCCAGCACCACGGTGAATGTGCCGGGTCCGCGCAGTGCCACAGGGCGGGAAGCATCGCCAAGACCGCTGCGGGCGCTCTTGTGGAAGCCGCGCACATAGGACATGAGGCTGCGTTCCTTCTTTTGCGCACCGGCAGCCTTGTTGTATTCAATCCTGTTGGCAGGTAGCAAGAGTGTGGTGATGGCATCGACAACGGTTGACTTGCCGGAGCCAATGTCACCTGTCAGCAAGCTGTTTTCGCCATCGAGCCGGAACGTCCGGACATCCTTGTTGAAGGTGCCCCAGTTCAGCAGTTCCAAGCGGTGCAACCGGAAACCTGGCCGGGTACCGGAGCTATCTGTGGTGAGGTCATCAAGGCTGAAAAGACCCGACTGGGCTTGCATGCTCATGCTGTGGCCGCCTTGGCTTTGCTGGTGGGGGGCGTGTCGCCTGCGAGCGTGGCGCGGTAATCGGAGAGCCTGGCGTCGAACTCTTCAAGCCACTGGGCATCCACATAGGCCTTGAGGATGCGCGCCACCTCATAGCTCTGCTCCTGGCCGCGGAGCTTGCGCAGGAAACCCAGTTCGGTGACTTTCTTGATGTTGCTGGCCAGCTGGTCCAAAATGCGGGCCTCATTGCTGGATTCGGGCAGGAATACGGAAACCATCTCAGAAATTTGTTCCACTGTCATGATGAGCCGGGTCTCACTGTTTTGCGTATCAAACTCGGCCAGCCGGGCACGTAGTAGGGCCAGCAGCAGGCTGACCTGGAAGGTCAGTTGGCGGCGGGGGATGAGGCGGGGAAGGTCTGTATCTGCGTCGGGATGTGAACGCAGGAATGCGTAGCCTTCACCGTCATCAAGGACCAGTTCCAAGCCCAGCACAGCCACATAATCGCGGGCCTGGGCGGACAGTTCCGTGAGCCGTTGCCACAGTTTTTCGTCGCCTTCGCGGTAGAGCACGCCCTTGAACAGCTTGGTGACCACAAGGGGCAGCCCGTCAGGGGTTCGTGCCGCAACGCCTAGGATGTCATCGGGTTGGGCAGAGTCTTCAAGGATGGCTGTCATGATGGCCTCACAAAGATGATTTTTTCAACGGTGGCTTCCCGCAGGCTGCCGTCGGGGAGTGTCCAGGAAAGGGTTTGAACAGAATCGGAGTCGATGGTTGCCGAACTTGACGCGGTGGCGAGCTGAAAATATGTGACGAGCTCGGCCAGCCCCTGACTAAGCGGGAAAGCGTCCGTGACCTCAGCCAAGGTGGCTTGTTCGGCGTCTGCCAGGACCGCATCAATGTTGGCTTCCAGTTTTTGCGGATCCACATGGAACTGTTCGAAGAGCGCTTGGGCGTCCACATCGAGGTCATCGGCAACATCGACAAAATCGTTGATGGGTGTTTGGCGGCTGGGCTCATACAGTGGCCGTTCAAAGGGCAGCGCCACGGGCACGTCATGGCCGGGCAGATCGGCAAACACGCCCGTAGGAGGGATGGCGCGGACGGCTACGGCACCGGATTCAATGTTGCGGATCAACGCCATGATGCGCTTATTTTCCAAAAAAACCTTGTCATCGAGCAGGCGCCGGATCTGGGCCGAGAGCTGGCGCACGGTGGATTGGGTCTGTTCTACGGCAGGAAGCCAGTCCTTCTGCATGGACGTGATGGAGTGCAGCCCCTCCTGCGTGGCAAGGGCATCAATGTGGGTGGCCCGTTCCAGAAGTTCGTGCAGCTCGGAGCGCAGCTGGGGGGACATCAGGTAATCCCAAAAACCTTGGAACGTGCGGCCCTGCAGGGAACCGCTGATGTCCTGCTGGGAGGAGAAAATTGACTCGAGGAGGTCACCCTGACCGCCTTCCCAGAGGGAGATCTGTTCACGTAGTTTGCGGTCAAGTTTGCGAAAGTTCGCCTCCACTTCGCGGAAATCCGAGAGCAGGTCCTTGGCTTGTGTGGTGAGTTGGTGGAAGTGGTCCACGGCTTCGGGGCGGCTCATGACGGCAATGGTGCCGGAGCGGATCAGTTCCATTTGTTCGTCAATGTCATCACGCTGACGTTGCAATTCCGCCAGCCGTGCGTCCGGGTCCGTTTCAGAACCGTGGACCAGGGTTTTGAGGAGGTTGAAGATGCTGGACAGTCGCGATTGAGTGGGGACAAAGTCGCGTCCGCGCAATGCTTCAACCCAGCGAATCACATCTTCGGTGGAGGCGGTGAGATCATAAACAGGCTCATCACGGTTCTCAGCATAGAATTTTCGCAGCCACGCCTTGGCCGGTTCGGCCCAGTCATCAAGGTATTCGCTGGCGGAGCGGGGGAACCGTTCTTCACCTAAGGTGTCCCGCAAACTGAACAGCACATCATCAAGGATTTCCACCAGATCCTGGCGGCCCAGATTACGTTGGTTGGGGCCGGTGAACGCCGCCATGAAGAACGTCAGGGCCAGGGGCGCATTTTGGGCGCGGAGCAGGGACCAGCCGGCGTGGTTCTCACGCAGGGAGTTGATTGAAAAGTAGTCCATGAAGAACTCCAAAAAGGTGGTGATTGCTTCACTGACCATGGTAGGCGCAGGAACTGACAAAGAGGCATTGAGGCACAGGTGTAGGTATGTCACGGAACTGGGCTTTAGCTGCCCAAAGTTTCTAATCCACGTCCGAGGTCACGCTGACGGGCACCTTTGATTGTTCCAATCATCTTTTGGCGAGCGGTTTTACGGATATCCGGGCCGAGGGCTAGGACAATGCAGAATGATAGGAGTGCCCAATTGGCTCTGGTGCTTGCCATCAGCAAGATCCCGGGAGCGGAGTTCCTGAGCAAGGTTTTTGATGTTCTGATTGCGGGCCTGCCTAGAGCGATGGCTGCGGTGGCTGCATGGAAAATCTCCGGTCTACTGGCGGTGTACTTGATCAGGTGGACCCTCTCACACAAGTTCCCTGCCACAAC
The DNA here is from genome assembly GCF_032458965.1 of Arthrobacter sp. lap29. Taxonomy (NCBI): domain Bacteria; kingdom Bacillati; phylum Actinomycetota; class Actinomycetes; order Micrococcales; family Micrococcaceae; genus Arthrobacter; species Arthrobacter sp. lap29. The sequence continues at coordinate 54,286 of NZ_JAUCEK010000005.1, read as the reverse complement.
AGCGAACATTGTCACGGGCGCTTTCGCGGGCGTCATCCCTGGTTTGCTGGTCTTTTACGCGCTGGGACCGGTCACAAGTGCTGCGGGCGATGCCGTCGAGATTGGCATTGAAGCAGCACTGACGTACAGCCCCCTTCTGGTCGGGCTCTGGCTGCCCTGGCCATGGCCGGTGGAGCCGTGGTGGGCCTGACCGGAGCCGAAGCATCCGCCTACCTGCTGGCGATCGTGGCACCCTTCATTTCCACCAACACTGTAGGCATGATTCTGGCAATGCTGACGGCGCTTCTACTCGCCTTTGGTCTCACCCTGTTGGCCAACTTGGCGTTCCTGCGGGCCGAGTGAAAAAGGAAATCGCTTCAACGGGTAGGGTGCTGACTCACTTGGCAGTACCCTAAAAGTTTTTCACGTACGACGGCGAGACCTGGCTTTTGCGTCCAGGGCCCGCCAGGTTTGGGGCAGAGTTGGAGGGGCGTTAGTGCGTTCGGGCAACCCGCGGTTTGGACCGTTCCGCGGTGTCTTATAACTAACGATGAATACACCGATTCAAGCGGCAGGTTATGAGGCATAGTTGCGAGAATCGCCGGCTACGGCCGCTACGCGTGATGTGGTGGAAATCGGGGCAAAGCCACTGAACCCACCAGAAACTCAGCGAGGCGTCTCATATCGCTAGAGATATAAGACATTAAGGGTGTTGCAGTTAAGTCATGGGTCTGCTGCCGCTCGACCCGCAGCAGCCCATTGCTAATTTGGACGCTGAATTCAGTTGGTATCCTTTCCCGCGCCTGCTGATTGAACGACCAGGCGTTTTGAGAGGAACCGGTGTTGGCCCAAAGGGCAGGGTGACTGCAAAGTCTTTTGTTAGGGGATAGCGTCTTAATATGTGAGACGAACGAGGCTGTGGCTGTTTAAAGTCGAGAACTCCTGTTAAGCCAGATGGTGTCTAAGCCGCTGGATTGCCAGGAGTTCTCGTATGTCATCTTCTCACTTTGCTTTGTTCATTGACGAATTCGCTCCAATGGATGTGGTTCGGGTTGATCCGGGTAAGGTCCTTGCGGCTCTGTGTGAACTCCCGGATCCTCGGAAGAAACGTGGGGTCAGGTACCGTTTCCCGCACTTGCTGGTGATCATGGTCTGCTCAGTGTTGGCAGGGGCAACGACGCTGGTCGAGATGGCTGAATGGGCCGCTGACACGGCGCGGAACCAGCTGGCCACCTTGGAGATCGGTTCGCCACACGCCACCACGTTGGGGAGGGTATTCGAACGTCTTGATGCTGACATGCTGGACCGCTTGGCCGGGGCATGGGCACAGGGTGCAACGCCTCTGGCAGCGGTCGCTCTCGATGGGAAAGAAGTCCGCGGTGCCAAGAATGGCGGCGGTACAAGAGTGCATCTGATGGCGGCTATTGATCACGGAACCGGGGCCGTGCTGGGGCAGGTATCGGTGGCCGAGAAATCTAATGAGATCCCCTATTTTTCAACACTATTGGACGGAATTACGGACCTTACCGGGGTAGTCGTGTCGGCGGATGCACTCCATACCCAGCGTAAGCATGCCGAGTATCTTCATGGCCGGGGCACCTTCTACGTGCTCACGGTGAAGGGAAACCAGCCTGGTCTGCACAAGCAATGCGTGGACCTGCCGTGGAAACGAGTCAGGGCAGGGAACAGGACCGTGGAGAGGGCCAACGGTCGGGATATTGAGCGGACCGTGAAGTGCGTGAGCATTGCTGAGGGCATCAACTTTCCCCACGCAGCCCAATCCGCTCAGATCGTCCGAAAGTCCCGGCCAGTGGGAACCCGGAAGTGGCACACAGAGACGGTTTACATCGTCACGTCACTGGCGCCGGGACGTTCTTTTTCGGGAAGACCATAGCCAAGTACGCAACGGTGAAGCACCCCGCGTGATGGCATCGCTAAGAAACATCGCCATCACGATTCTCCGACTGCAAGGAGAAAGTAACCTCGCCAAAGCCACCCGTGGTGCCCGCAACTACCCGGAACGCGCCCTCAAACTAGCCGGCGTCACTATCAGCTAAACGACTTTGCAGCCGCCCTGGCCTTCTATTGACAACTTCCCCCGGTTCGTGGACGATACTATTATTCGACAACAACTGCTCTTTGAGAAAAATATCTGGGGAATATAATGAGTAAAAAACGTCCATTTCTAGCGGCGATTTTGAGCATTATCTTTGTTGGCGCGGGTCTAGCAATTGCTGCACCGGCACAAGCAGTTGACATACGCGTTGATGGCTGCACAGTTCACTCGAACAACCCTCATCCTTCGGTTCATTACAACGGAACTATTGATGGGGTAGGAACAATCAGCTGCCCAACACGTGCATCTAACCTCTACTTGAAAGTAACCCTAGAGAAATACAATGGTGCTTCATGGACAAGGCCTGCATTGGATTATTTAAACTCATTTGGATTTAAGTCGACTGCAGCGTCCTCATGCAGTGCAGGACCGGGAACTTTTCGCACAAGAGTTGACTATGTGGTTAAACGATATTCAACGAGCACTCCAAAAGCCGATAACCTTTACACTCCTTGGATGGGTGTAGCCTGCGGACCTGCATCGAGAATTGCAGGTTAGGGTTGTCATCTATTTCTTGAGACTATTAGTCTTCTTTGGGCGCTAATCCAAAAAGTTTTGTCATTTGGGGAGTAGAAATGAATTCGAATTTTGAAGTTATTTGAGTTTCAAACCATTTAACAAAAAACTCCATTGGCCTACCGGCAGCTTCATTTTCAGCCCAAGCCAATGCTTCCCTCACATCTTGCACGTCAGTCACCTCATACTCATCAACAGCCCATGAGTAATTTTCTATCACCGGAGGAGTCCAAATACGCACTCTATAGGTGGCGGGATCAGGATATTCAAATACGTCATCTTCGCGCATCCACTGTATGTTCATGGCACTACTCTATGTCAGAATATCGATAAAATATCTTGATCATAGAATTTTTCCTCAAGTTTAGCGGCTCTCCGCGGTTCGTGGTGAATTCCATTGTTGTCATGGATTGTTCACCGCTGTTCGGGCGGCGCTTCTGAGCATAATGCGTGTTGTGTAGTTGGTGGTATTGGTGAAGCCGCGGCCGGTCCTTTTGATGTGTTTGATGCTGGTGTTGTTCGCTTCTACTTTCCCTGTGGTGGCTCCGGTGACGATGAGGACTTCAATCTCTGCCCACCACCGGCAAATCGTCCGCCAGAGCCTAGTCGTCTCGGGTTGATTGGATTCCTTCACCAGCCGCTCGAGGTCTTCCTTGGCAAGCTCGGCGTCTTCCAACGAACCGGTGCGCAGCAGTGTTCGCACTTGTTCTTTCACGTCCCATGCTGCCTTGAGTTTTCCGGTTGGATCGTCGGTGGCGAAGACCTTCTCCAACCGGGACGTAGCTGCTTCCGACAGTGAATCAGCGGCTCGCAGGAGCAACATCCGGTGCGCCCAGGCCGGATCCACGGCCCGGCCACGACGCCCACGCACCTTGTGAGAAAGTTGCTGGCGTACCTCCGTCAGCGCCTGATTCGTTAGCTGAATGAGGTGGAAGTGATCAACGGAGACGGCCGTGCGGGGCAACCACATCCGCAATGCTTTCCTGAACGCTGCTGAGGGGTCGATGGCGACGACTTGTACGCCGAGTCGCCACTCTAGGGGCCGCTTGATCAGCCACTCACCGACCCCGGTGTGGTCTCGGCCGTCAACAACACCCAGGATCTGTCCGGTATCAAGGTCAACGATGGTCGTCATCCAGGGCTCGATCCGTTGCCACGCATTGGTTTCGGTGTTCTTGAAGAAGCGGACAGAACGGAAGCGGTGCTCATCAATGCCGAGCATCCGCGGCCGGAGGAGATCAACGTTGGGAAGTTTAGTTGCCGCCATGGTCAGCGCTTTTTGCACCAGCCACCACGAGACACCATGGGCAATGGCTGTCTCTGTCGCTGCCCGCCCCGAAGAGACCACCGCATCCACGAGTGCTCCATGGAGCCGGCGGGTGGATCGAGCCCGGACGGGGACCTCAAGCGTGGTCTCAAAGAAGGTCTTCCGCTCGCATAATGTCTCATCGCAAAAGTATCGGCGCTTGCGCCAGAGGACCTCGACCGGGCCAGCCACGGGAATGTTTCGCACGCGTTGCCAGCGTCTGGAATGGCGGCGAGTCCCTATGACTCCGCACCCAGGGCAGCCAGACTCGACGGTACTCTCAATATGTATTCGGCGATGTCCATGCGCGAGATTCTGGGTCTCCAAGACACGGTAGTCCTTGAGATTGAAGATCGTGGTGGCAGCATCAGGGTGCGGCAAAGTAAGCTCGTTCAAGGCTCGTAGTCCTGTCATCGATGAATGCGTCAGAACATCCATCACAACAGGGCTACGAGCCACCTACGTTCAAGGACACGAAACCAGATTTCACCACGAAACGCGGAGAGCCAGTTTAGCCGCTTCCAATCTTTCGTTGACCTTTGGGCCATCATCCAGTGAAGCGGCACACAGCAACCCGTCACCGTGCCCTCACCAGGACGCAGAAATGCCCCGAACCGATCAAGGTCCGGGGCATTTCTGTGTCCCACTCCTCGGCGGTGTCAAGCCGTCTTAGCAAAAACTGCCCTCGACTGTCTCGTAACCTAAGTGTCTCGTATCCCATAGGTTTAGAGGCACTTAGATTATGGGACACCACGCCCCTGAAGAGTATGAGCAAAGCTACTATGCTCGTGAAATCAGCTCGTGATCCTACGACGCGCACCACAAAACCACGGCATGATTCTTGGGAAGGTTCACAATGACTGATCACGGCAAGTCATTCCTGGCACGACTCGTCGCGCCGTCGGGACGCACATCCACGCCACGCACGATCGTTCGTCTAGTACTGGGTGCAATTCTTGCGTTCGCCGGCGTCAGCCATCTGACAGTAGCCCGCGAGGAATTCCAGGCGCAGGTCCCGAAGTTCGTGTCCCTTGATGCCGACCTGGTCGTCGTAGCTTCCGGCATTGTCGAGATCACCCTTGGTGCGGCGCTGATGTTGCTCGCGCGTCGGCGCGTCCCTGTGGGGTGGGTGGTGGCACTGTTCTTTATCGCCGTCTTCCCCGGGAACATCGCCCAGTGGCTGCATGCGCGCGACGGCTTTGGGCTCGACACCGACTCCAAGCGTCTGGTGCGACTCTTCTTCCAGCCAGCGCTCATCGCGGTGACCTTGTGGTCAACCGGCGCTTGGAAAGACCGGCCCCGGGTTTCCTAAACGCACTCCGTCACTGCTCAGGACGACCGAAAGTAGCCGCGGAGGCATTCTTTGGGTCTGATCAAGGTTTAGTTGACATCTAACTTGTGACTTTCGGCCGATCCCGTCATTCTTAGCACGCACCTGACCGTCCGCCCAATGGTTCTTTGCAGCGGATTAGCTGCTGAAGCCGGCCTGAGGGCGTGGCTTTAGAAGTCGTGGTCGTCGGGTCCGTAGATGAAGGCTTTTGCGTACTCGACTGCTTTTTTGAACGCCTGGTTGCGGAGGGTGATGTGCTGGGTTGTTTGGGATTCCAGATAGTCGATGCTGCCGGGGCGCAGTAGCCATATATCTCCTCCCGGTGGCAGATAGAAGGTAGCGAAGGAGCGGTTGCTTTCATCGCCAGCCCAGACTGGGACTACGGCTACTGCCGCTCCGGTGTCCACATTGATCCATTGCGCTCTTGGTAGGGGTTGTTCGTGTAATTCAGGGTCAAGAAAGGGAGCTGTGCCTTTGCCCCAACGTTGTTCAAAACGTTCGTTGAAGGCTGGTAACAAGGGAGAATCGTAACGACGCCATGCGCTCATCTAACTGCACCTCCTGGTGGCTGGTTCCCACTGCTGCAATCTTTTCGAATCCCTAACGCAACGCCTGTAGCCTCCGGATCAATATGGAGTGGGCTGTGTAGAGATGAGAAGCTTCTTTCATACCATTTCACTGCCTTAGGCCGTGAGGGAAAGCCCCCTATGCAAGGGTGATGGCTTCCTTGCGGGAATAGCTGTGAGTGGCGGTCCCCGGCCCTATGTCCGGGGACCGCCACTGTCTCTACCCTGCCGCCCCCCTCAGAACAGGAGCTGCCTGGTTTTTGGAAGGTTAGGCATTGATGGCTTCGTACTCCTTTTCGTTGGTGGTGATGGAGATTTTGCGTGGTTTGGCTCTCTCGGCAACGGGAATGCGGAGGGTCAGCACGCCACTGTCATAGCTGGCTTGGATTTGCTCCGTATCCAGATTTTCACCGAGGACCAGTTGCCGGCTAAACACCCCGCGTGGCCGTTCGGATGCCAGCATTTCCAGTTTCCCGTCCAAGGCTGGCCGTTCAGCCCTGACCGTCACGACATTGCGTTCTACATCTAGGTTGATCGAGTCCGGGCTCACCCCGGGTAGATCAAACTCAACTTCGAAGGTGTCCCCATCACGCCAAGCATCCATGGGCATGGCTGCGGGCCTGTTAGCTGTGCCCAGAACCTGCTGGGCAATCCGGTCGAGTTCCCGGAAAGGATCTGTACGCATCAACATGGTTAGTCACTCCTTGTCAGTGTCACACTATTTTTCTGTAACTACCCCGCTTCGATCTGTGTTGGCGGGTATAGAATTTTTATAACATGACTGACACGCTGATGCAAGATAACTTTTAGTAGAACCTGATGGATCATTGAGCTGAACCATTGAAAGGGAGTGACGAAAGTGGCAGAACATCCACGGGCCCGCGGGGTGTACGCTATCTCCGTCGCAGCTGAGATTGTGGGGATGGGCCAACAAAACCTGAGGCTCTATGAGCGCAAAGGGCTCCTAGAGCCGGGCCGCACCGATGGGGGAACACGAAGATACAGTGAAGATGACCTCACCCGGCTGCACCGGATAGCCGAACTGCTCGCACTAGGACTGAACCTCTCCGGAATCCGCTTGGTTCTCGCCTTGGAAACCGAGAACGCACTCCTCAAGGCCAAGTTGTCCCACCGCACCTAAAGCACGCCATCCCCGATTCGGGATGGGCGCGCAATTCAGAAAAGATTAGTAGCCTTGAGTCCGCAGTTTCGGTGACTAAACCCTGCAGTTCTGACTCAGCAAAGGAGCCAGTGCCAGGCACAAAGATGGTCCTGAACCATCCCCAACATATGACCTGACTCAGACGGACAAAAATTAGACTTGACGAGACTTCAAAGAGTGGTTATATTTTTTCTCGTAAGAAAAAGAGAACGGAAGTTCCCCCGTTCAAAGTAGTTGTATTTGGTTGTCGAGGGGGAAGCACCGTTGCAGTAAGTGGTCCTCGACAGCTTGAGAAGACCACAGCAAGAGCAGTATCAGTAATACCGGGCCGTCAAGCAGGAGGAGACGGATATAGCAATACAAGATATAGCAAGACAAGTAGTGCCAGTAATACCAGCAGTAAGTGGTCCTCGACAGCTTGAGAAGACCATGGCAGTGCCATCATTAGGTGGTTGTTGACAGCTTGAGACAACCACAGCAGTACCAGTAATACCGGGCCGTCAAGCAGGAGGAGACGGATGTAGCAAGACAAGTAGTGCCAGTAATACCAGCAGTAAGTGGTCCTCGACAGCTTGAGAAGACCACAGTAATTAACCCTATGGGGCGGGCAAAAGATGCATGCGTGTGCATCTCTTGCCCGCCCCTCTTCATTGTGACTCTGAAGTGCTTTCTACCCTGGCGGGAATTCACGCGCTGTGAACCGGAGCTGGCCTTACCGCGAGGCACCCTCCGGAGAACGTTTTCTTCACACAGGAAGTGCGGGGAAGCTACTTCTTCGTTTCGTCGTTGGGGTGCTCTTCGCGGAGCTTGGCCTCACGGGCCTCCAACTCTGCCTTGAGCTTGCGAAGCCTCTCTGCCTCAAGCATCTGGGCCCTGTTCACCGCAAGGTTGCGCAGGAACTCGGGATCGTCGTCGGGCGCGGAGGAACGCGGGTGGCCGCCGGAAGAGGCCGGGCTGCGTTGGCCGCTCGAGGACGGTCCAAACTTGGTGGCGGCACCCGAAGAAGCACCCGAAGACGCAGAGGCGTATTGTGGGCGGCCGAACAGGAACCACAGCCCCACACCAATGACGTTCAAGAAGATGATCACCAGTACCCATGCAGGCTTGGGGATGCTGCGTACGTCACTGGGTTCACTGCGAAGGCAGTCAATGAGTCCGTACACAAACAGGACAACACCTAAAGTCAATGGAATGATATAGCGCATACTTCATTCTAGCGTTGTGCGAAAAATCGGGCTCGGCAGTGACGTAGGGCAGATGCCCAGCTTCAGCGGCTAAACTGAGAACGTGGCTTTCATCAAATACTCCCTGATCCGCGGCGTGCTCTTCTTGGCATTCTTCCTCATCGCCTACATGGCACTGAACTTCACCCCGCTCACCGCAGCCCTCATTGCGGCCCTGTGTGCGTTTGTGGTCAGCTTCTTCTTCCTGCGCAAGCAGCGTGACGGGGCCACCGCTATGGTTGCCAAAACCTTCGCCCCCAACGCCACCACCAGCCAGTCGGCCGGTGCCATGGCGGACGCCGACGCCGAGGATGCACTCATCGACGAAAACCCGGACATCTGGATTGACGCCGACCGCAAATCAGGCACAGCCACCTTGGACAAGCCCGCAGGCGCCGAACCCGCCTGAGCTGCTCGCGCAACGGTCCGCCCGGCTCAGCAGTTACGGAGCAGGGGCCGAGCAATTACAGCGCGGTCAGCACCATAGCCGCGGCGAACAGCACGCTGAATCCAAGATTGATCAGCCCAGTCTGCTGTAAGACAGGAATAAGGCTCTTGCGCTTCTTGCCCTTGAGCATCAACCAACTGGGCATCAGCATGAACGGCAGCAGTAGCAACACCAGCAAAATCCACGGCTTGGCTGGCACCAGAATCATCATGAGCACCAGCGGCAACACCAGCATCACCACATAGCTGAGCCGCGCGTTCTTATCGCCCAGCCGCACCGCCAGAGTCCGCTTGCCCACCTCCGTGTCAGTGGGAATGTCACGGACATTGTTGGCCATCAAAAGTGCGACGGCGATCAGTCCAGTGCCGATTGAGCCCAACACTGCCGCCGTACTCACCTGCCCGGCCTGGGTGAAGGTGGTACCCAACGTTGCCACAGGGCCGAAGAAAATGAACACAAAAACATCTCCCAACCCCATATAGCCGTAGGGGTTCTTGCCGCCGGTGTACCCCCACGCAGCCAGAACCGCGCCGGCGCCCACCAACAACAGCCACCACGCTTGGGACAACAACACCAGGGCCAACCCGGCAACCATGGCCAGTCCCAGCGCCGCAAACGCCGCCATCTTCACATGCGAGGCCTTCGCAACCCCACTGCCCACCAGGCGCAACGGACCTACCCGGACCTCGTCCGTGCCGCGGATGCCATCGGAATAATCATTGGCGTAGTTCACCCCGATCTGCAGCAACAACGCCACCAGGGCGGCCAAGACGGCGCGCCCCCAGTGCAGAGCACCCAAATCGTAGGCTGCGCCAGTACCGATGATTACGGGGGCAATTGCCATGGGAAGGGTCCTCAGCCGGGCCCCGGCAATCCATTGACCCACAGTGGCCACAGCGTTACTCCTTATATAGATAAAAAAGTCAGCGGGCCAGAGAGCCCTACGTTAATTCTGCCTCTTTCCGCGCTCAGGCGGAGCGGGAGGCTTCGGTCAGTGCCGCCAAAATGGCGCGTCTGTCAGGTTTTCCCGTGGCTAGCAAGGGCAGTTCGGAGACTAACACCACAGTCTTGGGCACTAAATGTGGCTCCAAAACAGCTGCCGCACCCTGTAATAGTTCAGACTCGGAGCAGGAGGCAACCACCATGGCGGCTACCTGCTGTCCCCATTCAAGGGAATCTACGGGCACCACAAACGCTTCGCGCACGCCCTGCACCCGGTGCAGCCCATTGGTGACAGCAGCCGCGGAAACCTTCAGCCCACCGGTGATGATGACATCGTCAACACGGCCCAGAACACGCAGCCGTCCCTGGTCATCCAACTCGCCCAGGTCTCCGCTTGCATACCAACGCACCATCTCGCCGTGGTGCTCTTCCTCGAAGAAGGATGCTTCGGTGAGGGCCGAATTTCCCAGGTATCCGGAAGCCACCACGTCCCCGCCAAGCAGCACCCGGCCATCGCGGATGGTGAGGTGCACGCCGTCGAGCGGGACGCCGTCGTATACGGCCCCGCCGCAGGTCTCAGACATGCCGTAGGTGGTCACAACCTTCAGCCCGGCACCGCGTGCGGCCTCAAGCAGCACCGGGTTGATAGGCCCGCCGCCGAGCAGGATCGCGTTGAAACGGCGCAACACGGTCAGCGTTTCGGCGCTGGGATTTTTCAACAGGCGGCTGAGCTGCGTGGGCACCAGCGAGGTGAAACGCATCTTGTCCGTCAGTTCTAAGGCGGCTTCCGTGAACGCCTCAGGTGTGAATCCGCCGCTCAAATCCATGGCCCAAGGGCGGGTTCCGGCGAACAGGCTGCGCACCAAAACCTGCAGCCCGGCCACATAATTCATGGGCAACGCCAAGAGCCACTGCCCCTCACCCGAGAGCGCCATCGCCGTTCCCACGCTTGAGGCGGCCAGCGCATCCACACTGAGCAGGGTGCGCTTGGGGGTGCCGGTGCTCCCGGAGGTCAGTACGACGGCGGCAATCTCGGTATCGCTGCCGGCGGGCAGTCCCAGCTCGGCTTGCGGGATGAGTATGAAGCTGCCATCGGGGGAAATCTGGACCGCGGGGCCCTCGCCAGCGAGTGCGTCTGAGAGTGCTTTGAGCAGGGGTTCAATGTTCATCAGGAGGTGTTTCCTAGAAGTAGTAGGGGAAGGAAGACCAGTCGGGATCGCGCTTTTCCAAGAACGCTTCCTTGCCCTCCACTGCCTCGTCCGTCATATAGGCCAGGCGGGTGGCTTCCCCAGCGAAGACCTGCTGGCCGGCCAGGCCGTCGTCGGCCAGATTGAAGGCGAATTTGAGCATGCGGATGGCTTGCGGGGACTGACGGGCAATATCAGCCGCGTATTCCAACGCCACGTTTTCCAAGTCTTGATGGGCCACGGCTTCATTGACGGCGCCCATGGACACCATGTCCTCGGCGGAGTACTCGCGGGCCATGAAGAAGATCTCGCGGGCCTTCTTTTGCCCGATCTGGCGGGCCAGCAGGGCGGAGCCGTAACCGGCGTCGAAGGAGCCCACGGTGGCGTCCGTCTGCTTGAACTTGCCGTGCTCGCGGGAGGCGATGGTCAAATCCGAGACCACGTGGAGGGAGTGCCCGCCACCAGCCGCCCAGCCATTGACCACGGCAATGACCACCTTGGGCATGGTGCGCATGAGCCGCTGCACTTCAAGGATGTGCAGGCGCCCGGCGCGGGCGGGGTCAATGGTCTCCTTGGTTTCACCCTCTGCGTACTTGTAGCCGTCGCGGCCGCGGATGCGCTGATCGCCGCCGGAGCAGAAGGAGTGGCCGCCGTCCTTGGGGGAGGGGCCGTTGCCGGTCAGCAGCACGGTGGCCACGTCAGGGGTCATGCGGGCGTGGTCCATGGCCCGGTACAGCTCATCGACTGTGGCCGGGCGGAATGCATTGCGCACCTCTGGCCGGTCAAAGGCGATGCGGACTGTGGGAAGGTCACGGACAATGGCGCCATCGGAGTCCCTTTCCACTTGCCGGTGGTAGGTCATATCAGTGAAGTCGAAGCCTTCCACCACGCGCCACCGGGTGGGATCGAAGATGTCAGATACCTGGGGAGGAAGATTCATTGCATTCACGCTAACGATCTTAGCTGGGAGGGGTGCGTGATGGGGCGCGTCACAATGTGACGGAATGTGTCGATAAGTAAAGTTGATGGATTTTCAAAAAAGCTGTCAGCGGGTGACGTGCGCGCTACTGGCCAAATAGCTAGTTTAGCGAATGTTGCTTGCCCGAATGGTCAGGGTGGGCCATTATCAATCAATATCGAACAAGTTCAACCCTCCCTGCTTGACGTTGTTTCAGCCCGAACGCTCAGCGATCTGCGGGAGAAGATGGACTGAGGTGCGCTTCATGGTCCTTTTGGATAGTTTCAAATATGTTACCCACGAGTACGGGGTGTCATGGTTGCAAACAATTGGGGTTGAGAATTTTGAAAAAAAGTAGTTCGAGTTCCGTCAGGGGCTCAGCCATTCTGGCCGCGTCCGCATTGGCGGCAGCGTTGACTGTGGGCGGATTCTTGGCAGTGATTCCCACGGCAAATGCTGACGGCGGGTTTGCCTGCCCGGAGAACATGCCCGGGCTGGGCAACGGTGCGGTGGAAGGGTTTGACAACAACACCAATATTTTTGTTGGCGGCAACTTCACGGTGTCTGAGAAGGCAGCTGAAGCTGAAGGGCTCGTTGTGGTCATGGGAGATGCCTCTTTTAATAAGGCTGATGCGAGCCGGTACAACATTGGGGTTGTTGGAGTTGGCTCGCAGATTAGACCTACACCCGGCGCGGATATGCTGCTGGTGGGCGGGGATGCAAGCAGCAACGGGACCACCCTTGACGTTGGATTCGGCACGGACCAAGGCGGGGCCGTACGTATTGCGGGTGCCAACAAAGTCCCGGCCGGGAAACTGGTCACAAATGGTGGCGAGTTGTCCGTTCCGGATGCCTCCGCAGTTTCTAGCCACACGGATTTCAGTGCTTTATTGAAAGAGCGCTCAGAGGCGTTCTCCGCCCTGCCTGACACCGGCACGGCCGCACTGGATGCTTGGTCCGCTGTGTTGACGGGCGATGGCGTCTCATCCCCTCAAGTCTTTACTGTGGATGGCAGCAAGCTGGGCACCGCCGCAATCAACCTCTCTCTGCAGTTCAAGGACATCCCTGCCAACACACGTGTTGTTGTCAACGTGACGGGCGTACCTACCGCTGGACTCTTCTTCAATGCCTTGTTGGATGATGCTGGCTCTGTCATGAGCACTAACGCCACAGCGCCGGAGGAGTCTCCGTTTGGTGCCATTGCGGCGCGGCTGGTGTGGAACTTCGAGGGGGCGGCCAATGTGAGTGTTGGCGGTTCGGCACAAATTCCGGGCAGCATCTTGGTGCCCTCCTCAGGAGGGACTACTGAGGTCTCTGCGTCCGGAACGAACGGCCGAATCTTCGTAGCGGGGAACTTGAATCACCGTGGAGTTGGATCTGAGATGCACGCTTTCCCGTTGCTCGGAGACGATGACTTCGGCTGCCAAGTAGACGTGCGCCCGACCCCGTCTCCGGCTACTACGCCTGCGACGACGCCGGCTACTACGCCTGCGACGACGCCGGCTACTACGCCTGCGACGACGCCGGCTACTACGCCTGCGACGACGCCGGCTACTACGCCTGCGACGACGCCGGCTACGACGCCTGCGACGACGCCGGCTACGACGCCTGCGACGACGCCGGCTACGACGCCTGCGACGACCCCGGCTACGACGCCTGCTAGTACACCCGCGACGACCCCGGCTACGACGCCTGCTAGTACACCCGCGACGACCCCGGCTACGACGCCTGCGACGACTCCGGCTGGCGAGGATGATCTGGCTCATACGGGTCTGAGTTCCACGAGCTCGGTCATATTCATCGGTGCCGCATTGATGCTGCTTGCGCTGGGCGCGTTCTCAGTACTCTCGGTCCGCCGTCGTCACTAGTTTCATAGGGCTCGGCATCTAAGAGTTGTAGAACAAAGGCCGGGCAGCGGTTACACCGCTGTCCGGCCTTTGTTGTATCTAGCTTTCAGCCGATGCAGAATTCATTGCCCTCGGGATTGGCCATGGTGAACTAGGATTGCGGCCTTTGGTAGGCCTTCCCCCAAAATGCGCTGACCCAACGCCCACACATGAACGCCTCATCGGAGGGTTCCACCTCTGCCAGCTCATGGTTTCAGACCACCAAGCGGCCAGCGTGTGCGGATTCGCCGTGCCGCGAAAAAATATGCGCTGCGCTGGGCTGGGTGGCGCATCAACCAATATGCGCATGGTTCATCAGTGTGAGGTACGCATAAGTTCAGGGCACGGCATCGGCTAGGGTTTTCCCATGACCGAGATTGCCCCAGTTACCCTCCGGGGTAAGTACGTAACGCTTGAGCCGCTGAGTCTGGAACATCATGAGGGTTTGGTGGCTGCTGCCTCAGACGGGGAGTTGTGGAACCTTTGGTACACCTCCGTTCCGAGGCCAGAGGCAATGAGCCAGGAGATTCAGCGGCGTCTTGCCCTCCAAGAGGTCGGCTCCATGCTGCCGTTCACCATAAGACTCAACGATCCGGAGACGGGAGAGCCTGGGCAGGTCATCGGCATGACTACCTACATGAACATTGACGCAGGCGTGCCTCGCTTGGAGATTGGCTCCACGTGGAATGCCGCGAGCGTGCAAGGTAGCGGCACCAACCCAGACGCCAAGCGGCTGCTTCTAGGGCACGCCTTTGAAAGTCTGGGCTGTGTGGCCGTTGAATTCCGCACGCACTGGATGAACATGCAATCACGCGAAGCCATTGCCCGGCTCGGCGCCAAACAGGACGGCGTGCTGCGCGCGCACATCCGCATGGCTGATGGCTCGTTGCGGGACACAGCGGTCTTCTCCATTCTGGCTGCCGAATGGCCGCAAGTGCGCAACGGCCTTGACTACCGATTGGCCAAAAAGCGGTGACTGGGCCGCAGTGGGAGGGGGCCGTCAATGCGCATCTGCTTGCAGGCGATATTTACCGGATGGGACGCAGCGAGTGGCTCACCGAACGTGGCTGGAGAGAACTGTACAGTGACGGCGTCCGTACCGTCATTGACCTGCGCAACTCTGGCGAGCGTAAGCACAGGCCCAGCGACCCGGTGGTGAGTGAGGCCGCCAAGGCGGGGTTCAACGTGGTCCATTCACCCACGGAGGACCCTGAGCATCCACGTTATCGGGACCACTTCCATCCTTATATGAACCACCCACGGCTCTATGCAGACATGCTGGAGATGTTTCCGGAACGGGTGGCGGCCGTGTTCAAGGAATTAGCTGCGGCAAAGGGCAAGGTGGTGATTCATTGCTCGGCCGGGCGGGATAGGACCGGGCTCATTGCCACGTTGCTATTGATGTTATTGGGGCAGGCGGAGTTGGCGGTTGCGGAGGACGAACGGGCCACACGGGGTATTAATGAGTGGCATTTGGTGGCCCCCGTGAAACATCCCTATGAACGGCATCTGGAGGCGGGAGAGCTCTCCGCGGTGGTGCAGGGGCGCGGGCAGGCTGTGGAGAATTTTGTTGAGGGAGTGAATGTTCGGGCGTTCCTTCTGGCCAATGGTGTCACTGCGGTGGAGATTGAGGCTGTGATTGCCCGCAGCCGCCGGTAGCGCTCTGGCGGGGGAGGGCCTGGATGTCTCCTAGACTGATCCGCATGCACAATCCCACATTGAAGAAGACTGCCAGTGCCAATTCTAAAAAGATGGTGGCGCTGATTGCCGCACTGGTGGTGGTGATAGTGGGCATTGTTTGGGCGGTGCTGGTGCTGATACCTGAAACGGATTCCAGTGGAGATCCAGACGCGGTGGCAGCCCCTGATGCTAGCAAGGCGCAGAGCCGTGAATGGACTGGAACCATGGAGTTCAACGGTGAAACCATGGATGTGACACTCTTTGGCGATAAGGCGCCGGCCGCGGTGGCCTCATTTCTTCACTTGGCCGAGACGGACTTCTTTTCCGGTACCACCTGCCACCGACTGACCACGGGCGGCTTCGATATTTTGCAGTGCGGTGACCCCACCGCCACAGGCGCCGGTGGGCCTGGCTACGAGTTTGGCCCCATTGAAAACGCGCCCTCGGACAATGTGTATCAACGCGGCACCCTCGCCATGGCGCGAACCAGCTCACCGAACAGTCACGGTAGTCAGTTCTTCATTGTCTACGGGGACACCAGCATTGGCCGGGACGCCGCCGGGGGATACACGGTATTTGGTGAAGTGAACGGCGGCTTAGATGCTGTGGAAAAAGTAGCTGACCAAGGAACATCAAATGGTCAGCAAGACGGGCCGCCCGCAGCCCCCGCCGTGTTGGGGACCATGCGTTTCGAGTAGGAGGGGCTGGCAGGCTCGGTGCTCAGTGTCTGGTGGTGCTAGCGGCCCAGTGCCAGGTTTCAGATAGCGCTGGTGGTGTCAGCGCTGACCTGCCCCGACCAGAGCCGGGCCTGATCCGCTCGGGACGGGTTGGAGCTTCTCGCCGAGCTCTTCGTTGAACACGAAGTACCTGTAGGCCAGGAAGCGGAAAATGGTGGCCAGAACCAGGCCCACCACGCCGCCGGCAATGAAGTCTGCCGTGAAGGTGGTGTATCCCAGAACATAGCGGGAGATGACCTGGCAGGCCAGCGCAATGCCAAGGCCTAGCCCGTTCATCAGCAGAAATAGTGCAAATTCTTTCCATACCCGCTCGGAACGGCGGTGGCGGAAAGTCCAGTACCGGCTGGCGAACCAGGCGAACAAGGTGGCGATGATGGTAGAGACCACGCGGGCCTTGATGGTGCCATCTGACATGGGGCCGTGCCACAGTAACGTGTAGATCCCGTTGTCTATAAACCAGCCCAGACCGCCCACAGCGCCAAACTTAAGCACCTCGCGCCACAGCAGGGCAATGAGGTTGGACATTTTCTTAATCAAGCGAGGTCCTTCCGGCGATTCGGGAGTTCCGGCGCCGCCCTCGCCGCCAGTGTTATGCATCACAATTTAGCATTGAGACCGCAAAAAGTCGCCCCCGCAGCCCAACTGAGTGGCAAATGATCCTTTTGTGACGCAGCGCACTAACGGTAGGGCGCTGTGCGTGGGCGTGTCTGAGGTCATGGGGAGAGGCGGGAGCCAGAAACAGAGGAGTAGGCTGTGGCTGCCTTCGCAAAAGTACTGAGCGCAACCGGGCAAACGCCGCGGCACTGAACTTTCGCTGTTGCCGGAACCGCCGGTGAAACTACAGCCGAGGAGGGTACGTTGGTAGGAGCACCGGCTGGACCGGTTCCCAGAGACTCGAGGTATTTTGCGCCTGCCTAACAAGTTCAAGAACTGGCTCTTCAACGCCCCAGGGGTTGTAGACACCAGCGGCCTCGGTGGCGTTGTCAGCAAAGCCGTCCAACGTGCTGCTAGCCGTGGCGCCGCGCCCGAGCAGATCGAGGCGCTGCTGCAGAAGCTTCGTTCCACCGCCCCCTCTGGGAGCAGTTCCGCCGCCTCCTCTGGGAGCAGTCCCGCGGCCTCATGGAGCAATCAGGAACTCGAAGACTATTTATTTGCTGCCTCCGTGACAGCAACCCGGACCCTAGGCATGACACCCTTTGACACCCAGCTGCTGGCCGCCGCCAACATGCTGCGCGGCACCGTGGTGGAGATGGACACCGGCGAAGGAAAAACCTTAGTGGGCGCACTGGTGGCTGGAGCCCATGCCCTGTGCGGGCGCCGCGTTCATGTTCTGACCGTCAACGACTACCTTGCCCGGCGAGACGCCGCGTGGATGGGCCCGTTCTTTGCGCGTCTGGGTGTCACGGCGGCCGCGGTGACCGAGGACATGGAGTCGGAGGACCGCCGCCGCGCCCATGCATCCGACATTGTCTATGTCTCCGTCAATGAGCTTGGCTTCGATGTGCTGCGGGACCGCACGTGCACCGAACCGGAACAAATCATGGTGGCGCCCTTCGAGGTGTGCATTGTGGATGAAATTGATTCGGTCCTGGTGGATGAGGCGACGGTTCCGCTGGTCCTGGCCGGCCGGGCACGCAGTGAATTGCAGTC
Source organism: Arthrobacter sp. lap29 (assembly GCF_032458965.1). NCBI lineage: Bacteria > Bacillati > Actinomycetota > Actinomycetes > Micrococcales > Micrococcaceae > Arthrobacter > Arthrobacter sp. lap29. The sequence continues at coordinate 36,600 of NZ_JAUCEK010000005.1, read as the reverse complement.
AGTTGACGTGGCGGACTTCGTCAAAACGCTTCACGCAGGCCGCGACTACACCATTGAATCCGACAAGCGGAACGTGTCCCTGACCGACGCCGGGCTAGCCAAAGTCGAGGTGAGGTGGCCCGGCGTCGAACTTTATTCCAGTGAAGGCACGCCGCTGTTTTCCTCCATCAACACCGCTCTGCACGCAGAGGTTTTGCTGCAGCGCGACGTTGACTACATTGTCCGTGATGGCAAAGCCCAGATTGTCTCCGATTCTCGCGGCCGGGTTGCAGCGTTGCAGCGTTGGCCGGACGGTTTGCAGGCCGCCGTGGAAACGAAGGAGGGCCTGAACGCGACGGAGCAGGGCGAGGTACTGGACCAACTGCTGGTGCGGGACCTCATTAAGTCGTTCAAGTCCGTGACGGGTATGAGCGGCACGGCCGTGGCGGTTTCGGAGTACCTGCGCACGCACTATGAGCTGGATGCTGGCCGGATCGAATCCCACAAGTCGTGCATCCGCCAGGACCTGCCTGAGAAGATTTATGCCACCGCCGGGCAGCGCGATGCCGCCGTCATTCAGGCGGTCCAGGACGCCCATGCCACGGGCCAGCCCGTTCTGGTGGGCACCCACAACGTGGCCACTTCGGAGCGGTTTGCCACACTTTTTCAGGCCGCCGGCATTGACTGTCAGGTCCTGAATGCTCGCAATGACAGCGTGGAGGCGCAGGTGATCGCCCAGGCCGGGCGGCGTGGCACCGTCACGGTCTCGACCCAGATGGCCGGTCGCGGCACGGACATTCTGCTCGGTGGATCGCCGGCGGACCCGGCGGCGCACAAGGAGGTCGCGGCGCTGGGCGGCCTGTTGGTGGTCATCGTGGGCCGGTTCTACTCGCCGCGGTTGGACTCCCAGCTGCGGGGCCGGGCCGGGCGGCAGGGTGATCCCGGCGCCAGTATTATCTTCTCCAGCATGGAGGATCCCGCCGCCAATGGTGAGGAGGCGCACGGTCTAGAACTCACGGATGCTGTTGCCCAGGACTTGGACGACGCCGGACTGGTCACCAAGGCGGGCGTGTCCACGTTGTTGGACCGGGCGCAGCGGCTCGCGGAACAGGAACGCTTCACCACGCAGCAAAACTCGTGGAAGTACAACGAGTTGATCGCCTACCAGCGCAGGGTGGTGCTGGCCCAACGGGACCGTTTCCTGCGCACCCCGGGAGCGGCACTGGATGCGTTGGATGCCATTGCCGAAGGCCCCCGGCTGGATGAACTCCTCAAAGCCGTGGGGGAGGAGGAGCTGGCCCGCGTGTGCAAGGCCGTAATGCTCTTTGTGCTGGACGGGATGTGGAGCGATCACTTGGCCCAGTTGTCTGAGCAGCGGGCCGCGATCCACTTGCGGGCGCTGGGGCGGCAGAACCCGTTGGATGAATTCCGGCGCGAAACCATCAGAGTCTTTGAGGGCTTCCTCGACGACGCCCGAGCAGAAGCCCTCACCACTGTTGAAGAGCTGGACGTGGTGGACGGGCACGTGGACTTAGACGCGGCCGGAGTGCGCAGCGGCTCCACCACCTGGACGTATGTGGTGGATGAGAACCCCTTCGGCAACCCGGGAGACCAAGCCATTAAGTGGTTGTTGAAAAAGTTGGGAAAATAGCTTCCATCCAACGCCGTGACCCGTGAATACTTGAGAAAAACACAGTCACGTTCCGGCAGGAGACCCGCGCCATGGCCAAGCTCATTTACGCCACATTAACGTCACTGGACGGCTACCTCGAGGACCGCGAAGGCAGTTTCACGTGGGCCATGCCAGATGAGGAGGTCCATGGCTATGTCAATGAGTTAGAACGAGGCATTGGCACCTACCTTTACGGGCGCCGCCTCTACGAAACCATGAAGGTGTGGGAGCAGATCTACCACCAGCCGGAACAAAATTCCGTGATGCAAGAATACGCCGAAATCTGGCACGGAACGGACAAAGTTGTTTTCTCCGCAACGCTTGAAAGCGTGAATACGGAACGGACCCGCCTGGAGCGCACCTTTGATCCGGAGGCCATCCGCACGCTCAAGGCCGGCTCGTCCATGGACATCTCCGTAGGCGGAGCTAACCTTGCCGCCCACGCATTGCGGGCGGGGCTGGTTGATGAGATCCACATGTTCCTCTCACCCATTGTTGTTGGAGGGGGCAAAGCCATGCTGCCGCCTAATTACGCAACCCGGCTGGAACTGCTGGGCCAGCGCGCCTTTGGCAACGGCGTCGTGCATCTCCACTACACAGTCTCCAGTGCCGGGTGACTGCGCGCGGCTAGCGGGCCAGCATTCCCCACACCAGCCATGCCGAGACCGCGGCGGACCCTGCAATCACCGCCGCAAATCCACTGAGCCAAATGAACGACGGCGCGCCTGTCGCCTGAGCCAGAAGGTAGGCATCGGAGCTGGCAAGCTGAGTGCGGCGGCGCGTATGGACGGCTGCCACCTTAAAGAAGTCGCGCACGGAGCCCACGCCCAGGGCTATTCCCAGTACCAAAACAGCCCAGCTGACAGTCCGCGCATCCGCGAACATGACAAGGGTTTGGGCTATGCCAGCACTCAGTAACGCCACTACAATCCCCGTGAAATTGCGCAAAAACAACAACGCCACCAACAGGATCAGGGCGCCGATGGAGGCTGCAGCACCGGCCCAGCCAGCAGAAACAGACCAAACCAGTGCCAGCCCAACTACTGCCGGGGCCGGATAACCCCAGAAACCTGACCAGGTGGCACTGAAACCGCGCCGTCCGCTGCTCACCAGCTGGCCGGAATGGTCCAGTCCAATCTTGAGCCCGTGAACCACGCGCCCCGTCATGAGTGCTGCAAAGGCGTGGCCAAGCTCGTGCACAAACGTCACATAGAGCCCAAACCAGCGCCACGTTACCCGCGGGATACTCACAATGACGGCAACGGCCACAATGCCGAGCAGGATTCCGGCAGGGACACTTAAAGGATCCGTGCGGGTGAAGCCTGCCAGTACCGCGTTCCACCAAGTGGACGCGGCATTTGTGATCTGTTGCGCTGCGTTGTTCATTCCTGAAGAGTAGAGCATCCAGTGCGGTCTCTTGGCACCCAGACCTCCTGCGGTGGTGCTCTGGCGAGGTGCGTCTTTGCCCCCTGAACAGGACTACGGGGATAAGCTGGCAGGCGTGAGTCACATCCCGAAAGCAACGCGCCGTTTTGAAATGACCCTCAGCAAGCCGAAGCTGGGCTGGTATCCCAGGCCCACGGTGGTGGTCAGTGGAGACGCTCAACCCGCCCAGTGGGGTACCCGGAATTGGAAAGTCCCTGAGGCACAGGAGCTCACAGTCACAGTGTTCTTATTCAACCGGTTGTGGAAGTACGGAGAAGCGAGCTTTGTTCTGCGCCCTGGAGCTGACGGACCCTTTTACTACCGGGCACCGTGGTTGCCGTTCGGCCAGGGGCGGATCAACAACGCATCAGCTGCTCTTAGGAATTGAGCCCCAACGGCCCCAGCCGTACAACGCCAGGAGTCCTTGCGCCAAGAACAGGAAGATCAGCACCGAACCACCGGCGGAGAGCGTTGTGCCCACAATTCCGGTCAGCGAGGCCGCCGCAATCAAGAACCAGCCCCATCGGGACCGCTGTGCCAGGCCCAGCAGTCCCGCTGGCAGCAAACCAAACAAGAATCCGTTCAACGCCAGGACGCCCAGCACTCCAACGGGTGGCGTGCTGGCTGAAAATCTGAGGAAAATACTCAAGGTGGCTAGCAGCGATACGCCCGTATAGAGGATCGCCACGAGTAGCGGGAACAACAGATCCGAGGTTGCAAAGCGCCGCAACGTGAAGTCTCGGATCATTGAGTTAGCCGGCGGAAATTTTTGGAACATGAGGAGGCCGTAAACTCCCACACCCGCAGTCAACACCAGGGTAATAACAAGGCTGATCAAAGTCAGAGCCAGTACCACTGTAGAACCACCTGCGGAGCTCACATTGTTGATCAAAGCTGCTGCGCTTGCGCAGATGAAACCTGCCGCAACCAGCCACCAACCCAGCTGGTTCCGCCGGCCCAGAAGCGCCAAAGCAGCACACATCACGGCCACGCTCAGCACGTTCAAGGACACCACTATCACGCTGAGGGTTCCGGACGTACGGCCAAAAAGCAGATCGCTCATTCCATCCATGCCTCCACTCTAAAGGGGGCACTGAACTTTGCTTACTTCTGGCAAATAGCGGGGTGATTCGTGCCGCAATTTGCCTCAGAAGTCACTGGAGAGTGCTTGGATTGGGAGATACCCGTGAAAGGCGGAAAATGACCATGGCCCGTGGAATTTATGTCAGTGCAACCACTCCTGGATCCGGAAAAACGTTAGTGTCTCTGGGCTTGGCTGATGCCTTGCACAGGCGGGCGGACAGGATCGGTTTTTTCCGGCCCATCACCTCCGCAGCGGACCCCGAATCCGATCCCACCGTGGCCATGCTGCGCCGCATCTATGGGTTGAGCCCAGAGGTGTGCCGCGCCGGAATGAGCAGCTCAGAGGCACGCATGCTGCTGGCCGCCGGCAAACGCGAGGAAATAGATGCTCGCGCCGTGGAGATTTTCTCCGAGATTGCCAAGAACGCGGATGTCATCATTGTTGAAGGTACTGATCTCACCGGTCAGGATGCGGCTGTGGAATTTGATCTCAACGCCCGCCTGGCCAACAATTTGGGCCTGCCCATGCTGGCCGTGGTTGGTGCCCGCGGCTTGGCAGCAGCAGAGGTTGCTGACGCCGTTGACGTGGCCCGCAAAGAACTAGCCTCAGTGAACTGCTCACTGCTGGCCATGATGGTCAACCGGGCCGATCCGGCAAATATGGAAGCAATTGCTGCAGCTATCCGTCCGGGCCACAGCCACCGCCCCGTCTATGCCATCCCCGAGATTGACGAAATTTCCCGGCCCACAGTGGGGGAGGTGGCCGCTGCCCTTTCTTTACGCCAAATGGCTGGCAGTTCTGAGCTGGACCGTGACGTCCACGCCATCAAGGTGGCCGCCATGACCGTGGGGAATTTCCTCAGTCAGCTCCAAGCCAATGATCTGGTAATTGTCCCGGGGGACCGCGCCGATGTCATGGTGGCCACGCTGGCCTCCGCATTTTCCCCTGAATTCCCGGTGCCCAGTGGCATGATTCTGACGGGTGGGCTGGCCCCGGATCCTCATGTTCTAACGTTCCTTGCCCACGCCCCCTTCCCTGTTTTTGCGCACGACGGCGATACCTTCCGTGCCGCTCAAGAAGTGAGTGAAGTGCGCAGTGAAATCACTACGGGTCAACGGCGGAAGGTGGCTGCCGCCATGGGCGCATGGGCCCGCAGCGTGGATGAGAGCGAACTATTAGAACGCCTTACCTTGCCCCGTCCGGCCACCATGACCCCGCTGCGGTTCTTACACGAACTCATTGAGCGGGCGCGCAGCGAACGTAAACACGTGGTGCTCCCGGAAGGCAATGATTCAAGGGTGCTGGCGGCCGCCGAGATTTTGCACCGCCGGGATGTCTGCGAGTTGACGGTTCTGGGCTCTGTCAGTGCGGTGGAGGAACTGGCTGCCTCCCACGGCATTGACCTGAACGGGATTAAGATTGTTGACCCGGCGCTCTCCCCGTTACGGGAGGCCTTCGCTGTTGAATACCACCGGCTGCGCGCCCATAAGGGTATTGACTTAGCCCACGCGCGGGAGGTCATGCTGGACGGCTCCTACTTTGGCACCATGATGGTTCAGCTGGGCCACGTAGACGGTATGGTTTCCGGCGCGGCCCACACCACGGCCAACACAATCCGCCCGGCACTGGAGTTCGTCAAGACCCGTCCCGGCGCAAAGATTGTCTCCTCCGTATTTTTGATGCTGCTCGCAGACAGGGTGCTGGTGTATGGCGATTGTGCCGTCAACCCGGAGCCCAATGAGGAACAGCTGGCGGACATTGCCATTGCGTCTGCGGCCACAGCCGCCCAATTCGGGGTGGAGCCGCGCATCGCCATGCTCTCCTATTCCACCGGCGGATCTGGCTCCGGCGAGGCCGTGGACGCGGTTCGCCGCGCCACGGAACTGGCCCGAGCTGCCCGCCCGGATCTGGCCATTGAGGGTCCCATCCAGTACGACGCCGCCGTGGATGTCTCCATTGCCGCCTCCAAGTTGCCGGCCTCAGCAGTGGCAGGACAGGCCACGGTGTTCATTTTCCCTGACCTGAACACCGGCAATAACACCTATAAGGCGGTGCAGCAGTCTGCAGGTGCTGTTGCCGTGGGACCCGTTTTGCAGGGGTTGAACAAACCCATCAACGATCTCTCCCGCGGCTGCACGGTGGAAGACATTGTGAACACTGTAGCCATCACCGCCATCCAGGCCCAAACCAGCCAAGTGAAGGATTTCTAATGCGCGTGCTCGTGATCAATTCCGGATCCTCCTCCTTGAAGTATCAGGTGCGGGATACAGACACCAATGAGGTGGCGGCTAACGGGCTGATTGACCGTATTGGAGAAGGTGCCGGCGGGCCTGCGGATCACGGCGAGGCGATGGATCAGGTAGCGGCTGCGTTAGAAAATGAGCTGGCGCAAAGGCCGCTGGATGCCGTGGGGCATCGAGTGGTGCACGGCGGGGAGCGTTTCAGCGAGCCGGTGTTGATCAACAATGAAATTACCCGTTCCATTGAGCGGTTGAATCCGTTGGCACCCCTGCACAACCCCGCGAACGTGCTGGGTATCCGGGCCATCGCAGCCAAGTGGCCGCACATGCCGCAGGTGGCTGTTTTTGACACTGCTTTCCACCGCACGCTGCCTGAGCACGCCTGGCGTTACGCGATCCCGGATGAGTTGTACCGCCAATACGGGATCCGGCGTTATGGCTTCCATGGCACCTCCCACCAGTTTGTGACGGGCCGTGCCGCCGAACTGCTGGGTGTGCCCGTGCACGCGTTCAACGCAGTGGTAGCTCACCTGGGCAACGGTGTTTCGCTCACCGCCATCCAGGGTGGAGCCAGCATTGACACGTCTATGGGATTCACTCCACTGGAGGGCCTGGTTATGGGTACCCGCAGCGGCGACGTGGACCCGTCCATCCTCATTTTCCTGCAACGTCAGGGCATGTCAGCGCAGGATATTGACACCATGCTGAACAAGGAATCGGGGCTCAAGGCGCTCTTTGGCGATAATGACATGCGGGCCATTGTTGATGCGGCCAACGCCGGTAATGCCCGGGCCACGCTGGCCTTGGAAATAGCCTCCTACCGGTTGGCGAAGTACATTGGCGGCTACCACGTGGCGGTGGGAGGGGCTCAGGCGTTGGTGTTCACCGCGGGCATTGGGGAGAACTCCGCAGACTTCCGTGCACTGGTGGTCTCCCGCTTGAGTGCCCTGGGGGTGAAGCTCGACGGCGCCGCGAACCTGGTGCGTTCCAGGGAGCCCCGGGTTGTTAGCGCCCCGGATTCACTCATTCCGGTCCTGGTGGTGCCCACCGATGAAGAGCAGGCGATCGCGGAGGCAACAGCCGCCGTGGTCCGCGGGGAATAGCAGGGACTAAACGGGCGGCAGGGCCTGTTGCTTAGGGTTCCAGAAGCTCGGCCAGCAGTTCGGTGAGGAGCCATTCTGTGACGCCACTGGGCAAGGCTTCCACCAGTGCCAGCACCGGGGCCATGGCGCTTGGCAGTCCGCCACCGTTCAGCCCCATGGCACCTAGAATTTGGCGGGCGGTGGCGGAATTCCGGGGGAACTGCGCTGCGCCTGCCAACAGTGCAGCCATGGGTCCATCCGCCGGGCCCAGCACCTGCTGAGGATCGATTCCGGGCACCCCGCGAACATCGGCACCGGCTTGGATCATGGCCTGTTGAAGCTCCGGCAGGCGGGACTCCGTGACGGGCGTGATGGTCAGGTGCGTTGTCCTGGGCAGAACCGAGCCATCGCTTTGGATGAAAGCTGGTTGTAACTGGGTTGTGAAACCGTAACTTTTTAGCCGGTCCGCCCAATGGTGCGGATCGATCCGCCCTGCTTCCGGAACACCCTCATCAACAGCCACGGCAAAGAGCGGGCCGGTAGGGTTTCCCGCCACCGCCAACCCCTCAATGCCCGCCACCGTTTCCAGCAGTGCCCCCGTGGAGCGGTGGCAGGACGTTGCCAACTCCGCAAAGCCGGCGGTGCCCAAGAACTTGATAATTGCCCAGGCGGCGGCCAGCGGCGCAGCGGACTTTGATCCGAGCAGGGTGGGGTTCACTACGGGGTAGCCGGGCCAGGATGTGCTCGCAAAGTACTGGGCCCGCTGCCGGTCCCGGCCGCGTGTCAGCAGCACAGAGGCGCCCTTGGGGGCGTAACCGTACTTGTGCAGATCCGCAGAAATGCTCGTGACGCCGGGAACGGCCAAATCCCAGGCGGGAAGATCCGGCCAGAACGGCAGCACCAGCCCGCCAATGCAGGCATCAACATGAAGGTCTATACCCTTGGCCTGCGCGGCTGCAGCGATCTCAGTGACCGGGTCTAGTATGGCGTGCGGATAGGAGGGGGCTGAGATGACAACCAGGGCCACACCAGGAACCATGGCAGTGATCATAGCGGCGGCATCGGCTCTGCCGTCTGGGCCGACAGGGACCAGCTCAAGGGTCAGCCCAAAGTAGTGTGCGGCCTTGTGGAAGGCGGCATGCACTGACGCCGGGGCCAACAGCCGCGGGGCTCCTTGCCCGCGAAAGTTCTCCCGCGCCGTTTTGACCGCCAGCATGCAACTTTCCGTCCCGCCGCTGGTCACGGTGCCAACAACGTCCTCATCACCGCCCAACAACTCGCGCGTGAAGGCGATGACGTCGCGCTCCATGGCGGCCACCGAGGTGAACGTGGTGGGGTCCAGACCGTTGAGTGGCTGAACGGCGAGCATGGCTGCCGCCGCAAGATCGTCGAGGGCCGCCAGCCCTGAATCGTACACATAGGAGAGGACCTTACCGCCGTGAGTGGGGGCGTCGGCGGCACGCAGGGTGGCCAGCTCATGGAGGATTTCTTCAGCGGTGGCGGCGAACTGGATCATGAGGTTCCTTCCCTACGGGGTGTTGTTGAGATGTTCTGGCCCGCATCAATGTCCTGCTGACGCAGTGGGTAGCGGCGGAATACCAGCAAGCTGGCAACAACTAACAGCGCCGGGACCAGACTAAAGCTGAGGATGATGCCGTTGATTGCGGCGGGGCTCTGGGCCACTGTTTCACCGGCTACAGATTGAACATAGCCACTGGCAGTAAGCACCGCCGTCAGAACGGTGGCCCCCAAGGCCATGCCTGTGGTTTCTCCTGCAGTCCAGACACCACCGAAGATCCCTGCCGAGCCCTCCCCATGTTTTTGCCCATCATGGGAGATGACATCGGGGAGCATTGACATGGGCAGGGACTGCATTCCCGCGTAACCGGCACCAGCTAGGGCTACGGGCAGATAGATCCACTCGCCGGGCGCCGCCAGTAAACCCACCATTACCAGCGCGGCCAGGCCAAACATGATGCTGGCGTAGTTAAAGGACCGTTCTTTTCCTATCCGGCCCGCAAGCAGACGCCAGAGTGGGGCGAAGAGTAGAGCCGGGCCAATCAGGGCGATGAACAGGATTGTCACTGCCGACTCGTTCTTCAGCACCCACGTGGCCACATATTGGGCACCGGCCAGCATGCTGCCAGTGGCCAACCCTTGCAGCGCAAAGCAGAAGAGGAGGGAGCGGAAAGCCGGGCTACGTTTGAGAGCTGCGAAGCCATCCCTGTAGTTGCTGGCAATACTGCCAGATTGGCTAGATGCGCCCAACTGGCCATATTTGCCACGACGCTGGATTCCCTGTGGGGCCACTCGTGCGGAGAGCAGCATGAAAAATCCAATGAGCACGCCAGCAACCGCCGCCATGAGCAGATAGCCCACGGGCTCATTGTCTCCTCCCAGAGAACGCAACGCCGGCCCGCCCGCTCCGAACAACAAAATGGCGAGCGATAAGACCACCACGCGGACAGTAAGTAGCCGGGTCCGCTGATCGTAACTGGAAGTTAGCTCAGCTGGCAGAGCAATGTAGGGGACCTGGAACAGGCTAAATGCAGTTGCCGTCGCCATGAAGGCAAGCAGCACCCACACACCGGCCAGCCCGGGGCCCATCCCGGCTGGGACAGCGAAGGTCAAGAAAAAGAAGAGTGGCAGTAGCAGCCCGCCTAGAACCATGAAGCGGCGCCTTGAACCGGTGACGGCAAGGGAATAATCAGACTTGGCGCCAATGATGGGATCGATGATGACATCCCACACCTTGGCCGCTGTCACAAGGAGTCCAGCTGCAATGGCAGCAATGCCCAAGGTGTCCGTCATGTAGTAAATCAACACCAGGCCCGGAAGGGTGGAGAATCCTCCTGTACCGAGGGAGCCGATCGCGTATCCGGCTACGGTTCTACGCGTCAGCGGCTGTTCCACCATGGTCATGGTGTGAAGTGTACGCACATAGTGACCATGGTGGAATTGCGGCCAAGGCCGTAAGGTTAAACGCAACCCAGTATTGCCACCCTAAGCCGCGTGAACCATGCGAATCATTGTCAGCAGACTGGCCCGCTGTGTAACTGCCGCAGCCCTCGTCGCTTCCTTCGGTGCCGGCCCCGCCCCGGGAGAAGCCACCGTTGCCGTGTCCTTGCCAAGCACAACAGCTGCGCTCACCACAACAGCTGCGCTCACCACAACAGTGTCGCCGTCGGTGCAACTAGCCCACCTGACGATGCAACAGCGCATCGGCCAAATCTTCATGGTCTCCGCCAGTGCCACGGGAGCTTCCGCAGCTACCCTTTCAGAGATTTCCGCCAACCATGTGGGAAATGTGTACCTCTCCGGCCGCAGTGCTACGGGAACTACAACAACGGCAGGCGTGGTCAGGGCCATGACCAGTAAGGTTTCCCCTAGCTCCACGGGCAGCGTCAAATTGCTCGTGGGCACCGACCAGGAGGGTGGCTATGTCCAGGTCCTGAGCGGGCCGGGGTTCTCAACAATCCCCACAGCACTGTCCCAAGGAACCCAGGCGCCGGCCACCCTACAGGCCAATTCCCTGGCGTGGGGCCGGCAATTGGCGGCGGCCGGGCTGAACCTGAACCTGGCGCCCGTGCTTGACACTGTGCCGAGCGCCGCGTTTGCCCCCTCCAACGCCCCCATCGGTTACTACGAACGTGAATACGGATATGCGCCACAAACAGTTTCCAGCCACGGGCTAGCCTTCAACAACGGCATGGCACAGGCCGGTCTCGTCACTGCGGCAAAGCACTTCCCTGGGCTCGGTCGAGTCACGGCCAACACCGATGTGACGGGCAATGTCCATGACATGCTCACCACCATCAACGATGCTTATCTGCAGCCGTTCCAGGCGGCCGTCAACGCAGGTATTGGCATGGTCATGATTTCCAGTGCCTACTACGACAAGATCGACCCCAACCATATCGGCCCGTTTTCGGCGACCATCATGGAGACCATGTTGCGCCGAAACATCGGCTTCAACGGCGTGATCATCTCCGATGACCTTTGCAACGCGGTACAGCTGGCACCGTGGTCGCTCGCCACCCGGGCAACCAGCTTCTTCAACGCAGGCGGCACCATGCTCCTGTGTGCCAACCCCGCCAGCATCCCCGCCATGTACGGCGCCGTGTTCAACCTGGCGAAGGCCAGTCCGTCCTTTGCCGCAGTGATCAACGCGGCAGCCTTGAAGGTGCTCCAACTCAAGGCCGCCACAATTCCCAGTGCGTTTGGCAATGGGGCAACGAACTACCTGACCGACTTCAATGGCGACGGGTTGGGAGATGTGCTGGCGCGGGATGCGGGCGGAACCCTATGGCTCTACCCCGCCAATGGAAGCGCTGGTTGGCTGCCCAAGGTGCGTGTTGGTGGGGGCTGGAACATTTACAACGCGATGTTCACTCCCGGTGACTTCAACGGCAACGGCACCTCAGACATCCTGGCCCGCGACACAGCCGGGAAGCTGTGGTCCTATGACGGCGACGGGCGCGGTGGCTTCGCAACCAGGGTGCGGGTGGGAAACGGGTGGGGCGTGTTTACGGCGTTGTTGAGTCCGGGGGATTTCAATGGTGATGGCCGTGCGGATGTGTTGGAGCGGGATGCTGTGGGTGGTTTGTGGCTGTATCCGGGAAATGGTGCTGGTGGCTGGCTGCCCAAGGCCCAAGTGGGAAACGGGTGGAACCCGCTCACCGCAGTCTTCTAACCAAGGCCGATTCGGTGCCGCCGGTTCGGGCGGCGTTAACGGATAACGACGGTGTTCGCGGGTAAAGACGGTGGTAGGCCGCCGTCTTTACCCGCGAACACCGTCCTTTGTGTGCCCGGCCCGGTTTAGCGTAAGTTCCCCGGTTTAGCGCAGTTCCGTGGCGCCGATCGCGTCGGCCAGGAACGCGTAGTCCCACGCCCGGGTCTTCCAGCCCTCGTAGCGGCCCGATGCCCCGCCGTGGCCGCCATCCATCTCAATCTTCATGACAATCGGCGCCGAGCCGGTGGAAACGGCACGCAGTTCCTGCACCCACTTGGCTGGTTCCACGTACAGCACACGGGTGTCATTGAAGCTGGTGACGGCCGCGATCTTGGGGTAAGCCACGGGGCGCACGTTCTCGTACGGCGTGTAGTCCTTCATGTACTTGTACACGTTGGGGTCCGTGATGGGGTTGCCCCATTCCTCCCACTCCAGTGCTGACAGGGGCAGTTCCGGATCCAAAATAGTGGTCAAGGCATCCACAAAAGGCACCTGCGCCACAATGGCCGCATACTTTTCCGGGGCCAGGTTCGCCACGGCGCCCATGAGCAGCCCGCCGGCCGAGCCGCCCATGGCGCCAATCCGCGCCGGATCTACCCAGCCGGACGCTGCCAGCCAATCGGTCGCTGCCACAAAGTCACTGAAGGTGTTCTTCTTGTTTAGCTTCTTGCCGTCCTCGTACCAGTGCCGGCCCATCTCGCCGCCGCCGCGCACGTGCGCAATGACAAACACCACGCCGCGGTCCAACAGCGACAGCCGCGGCACACCGAAGCCGGGATCCATGCTGACCTCATACGAACCGTAGCCGTACACCACTCCGGCGGCTGAACCGTCCCGGGTCAGGTCCGCGCGGCGCAGCACGGACAGCGGAACCAGTGTGCCGTCGCTGGCAGTGGCCCACTCACGCGTGGCCAGGTAATCCTCGGATCGGTAGCCGCCCAGCACCGGAGTTTCCTTGCGCAGCAGCAGCTCACCCTCGGCACCCGCGGCGGGCAGCACGTAATCGTAGACGCGCGGCGGGGTGAAATCGGAAGTGTAGACCAGCCGGATGACGGGGGATTCATACTCGCTCCCACCCATGCCCGCGGTGTACAGCTCCTCGTCAAAGACAGGCTCGACGGCGGCACTCTGGCCGGGCGTTCCCAACCCTTCCAGCGCGGTCACCTGAATACGCTCAATGGTGTCCTTGCGCAGTGAGACCACCATATGGGTGGCGGTGACTGTGGCCCCGTTGATGCGAACGGCGTCATCGTGGGCAACCACTGTGGCCCACGTTTGTTCCTCCACAGGCTTACTGAACTCCGCGGCGTCAACCAGGGAAATCATGGAGTTCACGGCGTCACGGTCATGGGTGAGAAGGACCTTTTCGGTGCCGTCTAAAAGGAAAGGTTCGGCGTCGTACAGGATCTCGGCACTGCGGGGGATAAGCACCTGCAGGCCCTTTTCCGGGGCGGCGAAGTCCAGCAGGCGGGTCTCGCTGAATTCGGAGCAGCCGATGCTGATCATGAGGTGGCGGCGGTCAGCGGAGAGACCAAACCCGGTCCACATGGCCACATCGTCCTCCTGGTAGAGGATCTGATCGCTCTCTACCGGTGTGCCCAGGACGTGGGTTTTGATCTGGTGCGGACGCCATGAATCATCGGCAAGTACGTAAAAGAGGGTGCGCCCATCGGGGGAGAAGGCCAATCCGTAGAAGGCGTTCTCAATGGTTTCGTTCAACAGTTCCCCGGTGCGCAGATCCTTGATGCGAATGGTGAACAGCTCGTCTCCTGCATTGTCCACAGCGTAGGCGTACAGGTTCCCGTCGCGGGTCACGGCGGCGCCGCCAAGAGAGAAGAAGGGCTGGCCCTCCGCTTCTGCGTTGCCGTCCAGCAAGATTTCCTCGCCATCCACCGGAACACCCGGCTCCACCAGCGGCGGGGTCCAATCCTCAAGAGTGCCGTTACTTTCGGCCTTCACCCGGCACTGGATGCCATAGGACTGACCCTCAACCATGCGCGAGTAGTACCACCAGCCGTCCTTGCGGCTGGGCACCGACAGGTCGGTTTCCTGGGTACGGTTCTTGATCTCGTTGAAGATGTCCGTGCGCAACTGCTCCTGACCGGCCGTGACGGCGTCCGTGTACGCCTGCTCGGCGTTCAGGTGCGCCACCACATCCGGGTTTTCCTTCTCCCGCAGCCATTCGTAGTTATCCACAAAAGTATCGCCGTGGTGGGTGCGCTCCACGGGAACCTTCTTGGCAACCGGGGGTGTGGGAGACGAATCGGGCGCAGTATTCACATCAGCAAGAGTCATGGAATCCACTCTATAGAGGGAGGCATGAAATGCGGCGGGGTGTCAGCCAACAGCAGAGAGCCGGGAGTTATTTGCGGCCCGTGAAATGCTCCATTGACTTGTAGACGCCAAAAACGCGTCCGGCCACCACGTCCCATGCCGCGATCGGCAGCACTCCACGCAGGGCCGTGCTCAACTTCACGGTCCAAGGCATCATGAGCATGGGCGTGCCTTCCTTCATGGCCCGCCACACGCGCTCCGTGACAGCTGCCGGTTCCATGAGAGGGGTGAACAGTGGCCCGCGGGCACCTTCGAACATGCCTGTTTTGATGTAGGAGGGGCAGAATGTGGTGACCTTGATCTGGTTGTGGCCGGCCTGCTTCAGCTCCAGCCGCAGGGAATCGCTCCAGCCAATCACGGCCCACTTGGAGGAGGAATAGACACTCATCCGGGGATTGGCCAGCAGCCCCGCGGCTGAGGCGACGTTGACAATCCGCGACTCCCTGCCTCCGGCAATCATCTCCGGCAGGAATTCGCGGGTGATGTGCATCAGGGCCAGGGTGTTGATGGACATGGTGGCGACAATGTCTGCGCGCTGGTCGTGCTCCCAAAAGTACTTGCCACGCACAATGCCGGCATTGTTGATCAGGACGTCCGGGGTGCCCACCTCATCCCGCACCTTCTGTGCGGCCGCCTCAATGTCTTCGAGCTTGCTGACATCCACCGCGTAGGCGTGAATTTCAGCCCCGCGCCCGCGCATTTCCGCTGCGGCCTGCTCCAGCATCTGAGCATTGATGTCCCACAACACAACATGCGCGGCGTGGTCCGCCACGGCCAGGTGGGCGTACATTTTGCCCATTCCCATGGCGGCGCCAGTGATCAGGATGGTCTGGCCGGAAAGGTTTTCGAGGGTGTTGCTCATGGGGTTTCCTTTGTGGTGGGGGAGGTGGTGACGGGAGGTGCGGTGGTACGGGGAATCAGCTTGCCGGGGTTCATGATGCCTTCGGGATCCAGGGTGTTCTTGATGCCAGCCAGCACCTTGATGCCCAACTCCCCGATCTCGGCACCCATGTACGGTGCGTGGTCTATTCCGACGGCGTGGTGGTGGGTGATGGTGGCGCCGGCGGCAACAATGGCTCCCGACGCCGCCGCCTTCACCCGCGCGTTCTGGGCCAGGCCATCCGCTTCCAGACCGGACAGGAATGTGAAGTACAGGGATGCGCCGTCGGAATAGACGTGCGAAATGTGGGTCTGCACGTACGCTGCGGCGCCGTTTATCTGCAGGGAATCGAGGATGGCCGCCCTGACACTGGCGTACGTTCCCGCTAGCAGTCCCCACGTGGCCGCCGTCTCCAGCGTCTCCACATACACGCCGCGCGTGAGCAGCTCATCGCGCAGATACGGGCCGCTGAACCGCCCGTGCTCCCACGACTTTCCAGGCAACGGGCCCATGGAAATGCCGCCAGCGGCCCGCATGATCTTGGCGCTGCGCCGCTTGCCTGCCCTGTTTTCCCGCGCGTCACCTTCCCACACGAACAGCGCCATGGCCGGTGTCTTCTGCCCGCGAATGCCCAGATAACGTGCCAGTGCCCCGGTTTTCCAACCGCCCAGCTTAAAGGTCGACGCCGTTTCATCCGTATCGCTCAACCGGCACACATGCGGAATGTCACCTCGTGCGCCGTCGTGCTTGAGCCTGCGCAGGGCCTCTGCACCTGCCTCAAAAGAGGGAAAGGCCCATGATCCGTACACCTTCTGCGCCGGCACGGGCACCACCTTGACCGTGGCACTCGTGATGACGCCCAAGGTCCCTTCACTGCCAACCACCACATCCAGCAACTTGGGGCCGGCGGCCGTTCCGGGGGCCGGGGAGCCTGCGTCGAACGCACCGGCAGGTGTTTCAAGATGCGCGGACTTGACCAGATCATTGGAGCGGCCGTAACCGGTTGAGGCCTGGCCTGCGGAGCGGGTGGCCACGTATCCGCCCAGCGTCGCCTCCTGATGACTCTGCGGAAAATGGCCCAGCGTCATGCCATATGGGGCAAGCGCAGCCTCAATGGCCGGGCCGCGGATGCCGGCCTCAAACGTTGCCGTCCGGGCCAACGAATCCACATGAAGCAGCTTGTCCATGCGCGCCATGTCTACGGTGATGACGCCGGCAAAACGTCCCCGCAGCGGTTCCACGCCGCCCACCACGGACGTGCCGCCACCAAAGGTGACAACAGCCAGTTTTCGCTGCACACAGAGGGCCAAGACTGCGCGGACTTCTTCGGCGGTGCCGGGAAAGACGACGGCGTCGGGAGCATCCAGCGCGTCGCCGCTGCGGCGCCGGATCAGGTCTGGTGTGCTCTTTCCGCCAGCGTGCAGGATGCGGGTGGTGGCGTCGGTGGCAACGTGGTCTGCTCCCGTGATGGCCCGCAATTGCGTCACTACGTCATCGGCCAAGGTGACAGGTCCAACACGCACATCGGACAGCTCCACCGGTGGGTGATTCTGGGCGACGCTGCCCAATTTGAGTGTGCGACGCAGGAATTCCAAGGCGTGCGACCCCAGTGGTTTCCCCCGGGAGGGGTCACCCCAGCCATACCAAACAGAGCGGGGAACTTCATCTGTAACGTGGGTCACCATGGGATACAGTGTGACACATGGCATCTCAACGTACCATCTTGCCGGTAGATGAAAAGATGCCGGATGAAAAGCTGATCGCCGCGATCAGGGAGTCAGTGGTGCTGCACGGGGTGCGGCGCACCACGGCCAACGACATTGCCGAGCGCGCAGGCATCTCCCGCATGACGTTTTACCGCCGCATGGGATCCGTGGAGAACGCAGTGCTGGCGGCCCTGACGCAGGAGTTTCGGGCCTACACCTCAACAGTGCAGACCGGAACCCCGGCTGGTACCGGCCGCCAACAGCTGGTCCACTTCGCCGTGGAAAGTGTGCGGGTCTTCGCCACCTCCGACCTGCTGGGTTCCATAGCCGAACGTGACCCGGAATTTCTGATCCCCTACGTCACCGACAGGCTTGGGGCCAGCCAGCAGCTCATCCTTGACCAACTGCATGAGCTGCTGGATTCCGGTGTCCGGGACGGCAGCATTGAATCCGCAGAAGGCACGGCCACAATGCTTCTGCTCGCCGTCCAGGGACTCGCACTGTCCTGCCGGGTCCTGTTCCGGATGGGCGCCTTCGAGGAATCCCTCACAGAGCTGACGAAAATGCTGGAACGCTACCTCACGCCCTCGAACGTCACAGGCGAAGGCAGCCAATCATGACGCCGAACTCCAGCTGGATCAACGAGACCACCAGGCAGAGCTCGCTGGTGCACGTGGCCGAAAACATGGTGGATGTGGCGGTGGTGGGCGGCGGCATCACCGGGGCGGGAGTGGCGCTGGATGCGGTGAGTCGGGGCCTGAGCGTGGCGCTGATTGAGAGCGGCGACCTCGCATCTGGGACCAGCGGCTACAGCTCCAAACTGGTCCATGGCGGACTGCGGTACCTGGCAAAAATGGAGTTCCCCGTGGCTTGGGAGTCGGCAAGGGAGCGGCGCTGGCTCATGGCCACCATTGCCCCGCACCTGATTCGGCCACTAGGTTTTGTCATCCCGGATGCCCGCAGCGCACCGGTCTGGGAAGGGTTGGTGGCCGGTTTTGGGACAGTTATTTATGACGCCCTGCGGCGCCTTTCCGGATTGGGCAGCAAGGTTCTGCCACGCCCGCAGCTGCTTTCCAGCCAGGCTGTTGCCGCGCTGGCTCCCGGCCTCGATGTCGCCAAACTGCGGCGCGGCTACCTGTACTGGGACGGCCAAGTAGTGGATGATGCCCGGCTCGTTGTGGGTGTTGCACGCACTGCGGCCGGGCTTGGCGCGCACATCCTGCGCGACGTCCGGGCAACCGCCATGACGGCGGAAACCGTCGACGCCGTCGATGTGCGCAACGGTGCGCCCCTGCGCATCCGGGCCCGTTCCGTGGTGAACGCGACGGGTGTGTGGGCTGCCGAGTTTGACCCCGGCCTGACCGTCACGCCCAGCCGCGGCACCCACTTGGTGGTCCGGGCGGAGCGGCTCGGCCGGCCTCACGCCGCGCACACTGTGGCCGTGCCGGGGCACTTTGGCCGCTACGTCTTTGTGCTCCCGGAACCCGGCGGCCGGGTCTACATTGGGCTCACCGATGAGGAAGACCACAGCGCGGACGGACACCATCCGCTGGTGCCGCCGCACGACGTCGACTTCCTCCTGGACGTTGTCAATGCCACCCTGGCGGTGCCCCTGACGCACGACGACGTTGTGGGAACCTTCGCCGGGTTGCGGCCCCTGGCCGAGGCTGCTCATGGTGACGGGTTTGACGGCACCTCCGACATCTCCCGACGCCACCTGGTCCGCAACGAGCCGGGCATGCCCATCACCATTGTGGGCGGAAAAATGACCACGTACCGGCGCATGGCCCAAGACGCGGTGGATGCAGTTGTGGGACGGCTCGGCTCCAGCGCGCAGTGCCGCACCAAAACCCTGCCGCTGGTAGGGGCGGCGCCGGCCACAGTGCTGCGGAACCTCCCTGTGCCAGCCCGGCTGGTGGCGAAATACGGCACCGAAGCTGTTGAGGTCCACGAGCTTGCGCTGCTGGAGACCATCCTTGCCGAGCCCCTGTTTGAAGGGACCGACATTACCGGTGCGGAAATCCTGTTCGCAGTGCTCGCCGAGGGCGCCGCCACCGTAGAAGACCTACTTGAGCGGCGCACCCGGCTGGCTTTTGTGCCCGCTGACGCAGACAAGGCGAGGGAGCGTGTGGCGCAGATCCTTGCCCTGGCAGCCTCCGGGGCCTTCGGTAGGGGAGGCGCGCAATGAGTGCCCAACGTGGCAGGCCGGGGAGTCCTGATATAAGTGGCGGGCCCATCCTACTTCTGGTCAATCCGACGTCGGGTCACGGCCGCAGCATGAAGCTGCTGCCACGCACGGTTGCAGCCTTGGAAGGCGCAGGATTCACGCCCACCGTCCACATCACGGAGAACCTGGCCGATGCCACCGAACACGCCCGCGCCGCAGCAGCAGGCAGCATCGTCGCGGTGCTGGGTGGCGACGGCTTTCTAGGTGCCAGTGCCGCAGGTGCTAAGGAGTCGGGGGCCGTCTTGCTGCCGCTGGCAGGTGGCCGCGGCAATGACACCGTGCGCCGTCTTGGGCTGGCCTTGGACCCGGTAAAAGCCATTGGCAGCCTCGGCCGGTTGGTCACCCGGGACCTGGACATGGGAACCGTGAACGGGCGGCCGTATCTTGGTGTGGCGAATGTTGGCTTTGACGGCCTGGCCAACGAATATGGCAACTCGGCGCGTCTGAACCTGGGCCCGTTCGTCTACCTCTATGGCGGACTCAAGGCGTTCCTGGACTGGAAAAACGTGACGTTCACGCTGTCCGTGGACGGGCGCCAGGCGGTGTTTCCCGGCTGGTTCGTAGCTGTGGGTAATGTGGGCCAGTACGGCGGCGGGCTGCGGATTTGTCCGCAGGCCAAGGTGGACGATGGCCAGCTGGATGTGGTGTCCCTGGGCCGGGCGGGAATTTTGGGCGTGGCAGCCACCTTCCTGCGCTCCTACCGCGGCGCGCATCTGGGCCAGCGCAACATCACGTTCAGTCGGGGCGCCGCCGTGACCATCAAGGCCAGCAAGCCCCTCAACGTATACGCCGACGGCGAGCTGGTTGCACCCCTGCCCGCGGAGATCGGGGTGCTGCTGCAAGCCGTCAAGGTCCTGGTCCCAGCCAACTCCCCGGCCTTGCGCTAGATCCTTCCGGCCGGGGTGGTTGACCGCCTGCCCGGCGCATGGAATATTTATAGAACGAACGGTCGGTAATGATGCTGGCCGTGCCGTGCGGAAGGCCGCCGCCGTTCCGCACACCCACGTGATCCGTGAAGGGTGTGGCCATGTCACAAAAGGTGCCGCAGGCGTTCCTGGTGGATGGCGTGCGCACGCCCGTGGGCCGTTATGGGGGAGCGCTATCCAGCGTTCGCCCCGACGATCTCGCCGCTCTCGTGGTCCGGGAACTCGTCGCCCGCACCGGGATCGACCCGGCCGCCGTGGACGAGGTGATCCTCGGCAACGCCAACGGGGCAGGGGAGGAAAACCGCAACGCGGCCCGCATGGCATGGTTGCTGGCAGGCTTCCCGGACACCGTCCCCGGCATCACAGTCAACCGGCTGTGCGCCTCCGGCATGAGTGCCATTACCTTGGCCGGAAACATGGTCAGCGCCGGCGATGCGGACTTAGTGGTGGCAGGCGGCGTGGAATCCATGTCCCGCGCGCCCTGGGTCATGGCAAAACCGGAGAAGGCTTTCGCCAAGCCCGGCGCCAGCTTCGACACCTCCATAGGTTGGCGCTTCACCAACCCGCGCTTCCTCTCCGGCGAGCTGTCCCGCGACGGCAAAATGACGTTCTCCATGACCGAAACCGCCGAGGAGGTCGCCCGCCGGTTCAACACCAGCCGCGAGGACTGCGACGCCTTCGCGTTCCGTTCCCACGAACGCGCCCTGGCAGCCATTGCCGCCGGCCACTTCACGGCTGAAATCGTGCCCGTCACAGTCCCCGGCCGCAACGGCAACACCATGGTCATTGACGACGAAGGGCCACGCCCCGACACCACCGCCAGCGTCCTGGCCGGACTCCGGCCGGTGGTGCGCGGCGGCACTGTGGTCACGGCTGGCAACTCCTCCACCCTGAACGATGGTGCCTCCGCCATCCTCGTCGCCTCCGAAGCCGCCGTAAAACGGTACGGGCTGATCCCGCGCGCCCGCATCGTCGGCGGCGCCACGGCCGGGCTCGCCCCGGAAATCATGGGCATGGGCCCCGTCGCAGCCACCCGCAAGCTCCTCGAACGGCAAGGGATCGGCGTTAGCCAGCTCGCCGCCGTCGAACTCAACGAAGCGTTCGCCTCACAGTCCCTGGCCTGCATCCGCGAGCTCGGACTGGACCCCGGCACCGTCAACCTTGACGGCGGCGCCATCGCCCTGGGACACCCGCTGGGCTCCTCCGGCTCACGCATTGTCATCACGCTGTTGGGGCGGCTGGAACGCGAAGCCCGTGGCGGGCTGGGTCTGGCCACCATGTGCGTCGGCGTGGGCCAAGGCGCCGCACTGCTCGTAGAGGGACTCTGATGGAGCGCGCCGAGCACCACCTCCTGCCCAAAACTTTCGCCACGCTGCTGGTCACCGAGTCTGCGGACCGTGTTGCCGTCCGGCTGAACCGGCCGCAGGTGCGCAACGCGATTGATGCGGCCATGGTGGCGGAGCTGAACACCGTCTGCGCGATGCTGGAAGCGGAACCCAAAGTGCTCATCCTCTCCGGCACCCCGGCGGATGAAGCCGCTGGCACGAAGGGCGTTTTTGCCTCCGGCGCGGACATTGCCGAGCTGAAGGAGCGGTGCCGGGAGGATGCCTTGGCCGGCATTAATTCCGGGCTGTTTGAGCGGATTGCCCGCCTGCCCCTGCCCGTCATTGCGGCCCTAGATGGGTACGCATTGGGTGGCGGGGCCGAGCTGGCTTACGCGGCCGACTTCCGCATTGGCACCCGAGCCCTGCGCATGGGCCAACCGGAAGCAGGCCTGGGGATCATGGCCGCGGCCGGCGCTACGTGGCGGCTGAAGGAACTCGTGGGGGAGCCCGTCGCGAAGGAAATGCTGTTGGCCGGACGCATCCTCACTGGCGAGGGCTGTCTGCGTGCCGGACTCATCACCGAACTCGTGGAATCAGCCGGACTCATGGCTGCGGCCCACGCCCTCGCGGACCGGATCTGCGTTCAGGACCCGTTGGCGCTGCAGGCCACCAAACGCGTGTTCCACCTGCCCCGCGACGCGCACCCGGAGGCGGACAACAAGGAGCAGGCGGAGCTATTTGAGTCTCCGGCGAAGTTTGAGCGCATGCAGGCCTTCCTAGACCGAAGGAAAACGAAATGACCCCGCCCCAATCAGACGCTATCCCACCTTTGGGGCCATTTTCGCCAACGCTATCGCACTCTCCAGTCCTTCCACAGCTTGTGGGGGTGCTCGGCGGTGGGCGCATGGGGGCAGGGATCGCACACGCGTTCCTCATGGCTGGCTGCGCTGTAGTTGTGGTGGAGCGCAACGCCGAGGCGGCAGCTGTGGCCCGCGCGAGGGTGGCGAAGTCGGTGGCTGGCTCGCTCGAACGGAACCCGGAACCCACTGCCGAACGTGGCAGTGCTGACGAAATCCTCGCCCGTCTGACCGTCTCCACCAGTTCCACAGACTTTGCCCTCTGCGCCCTCGTGGTGGAGGCCGTGCCTGAGGAGCTGAACCTGAAAAACTCCGCCCTGCAAATGGTAGAAAAACAGCTGGCACCGCAGGCGTACCTGGCCTCCAATACCTCCTCCCTATCCATCAACGTTCTCGCCGGGGGGCTGCAACGCCCCGAGAACTTCGTGGGTCTGCATTTCTTCAACCCGGTTCCTGCCTCGTCGCTGGTGGAGGTGGTGCTGGGCCAACAAACTGCACCCGCACTAGCGACCACGGCGAAAGGGTGGGTTGAGGCACTCGGCAAGACGGCCGTCGTCGTCCGTGATTCTCCTGGGTTCGCCTCCTCTCGGCTGGGGGTGGCGCTGGCCTTGGAGGCCATGCGCATGCTGGAGGAGGGCGTGGCCTCGGCGGAGGACATCGACGCGGCCATGGTGCTCGGATACCGGCACCAGACCGGGCCGCTGCGCACCACGGACATCGTGGGCCTGGATGTGCGATTGGAGATTGCCGAGTACTTGGCAGCGATGTTGGGGGAGAGATTCGCGCCACCGCAGATTTTGCGCGACAAGGTGGCCCGTGGCGAGTTGGGACGTAAAACTGGCAAGGGATTTTTCGACTGGACTGAGCCCGAAATCGAGCGAAGGAATGCACCATGAACACCACAATTGAAATGATGCCCAGCTATGTCCAGGACAAATGGTGGGTACCGGAAGGATCCGGCGGCACCGAGGCGTTGGACGCCAGTACGGGGGAGGTGCTGGGACGGGTGTCAACCGAAGGCCTAGACCTGAGCGCTGCAGTACATTATGGGCGGACAACGGGGCAGGCTGAGCTCGGGAAGTTGACCCTCCACCAGCGGGCCTTGAAGCTGCGCGAACTGGCCACATATCTGAACGGTCGGCGTGAGGAACTGTATGAGATCTCCGCCAGGACCGGCGCCACACGGGGTGATTCCATGGTGGATATTGACGGCGGCATTGGCGTGCTGTTCACGTATTCCTCCAAGGGCCGGCGTGAACTGCCCAACTCAAACGTCATTGTGGACGGGCCTCTGGAGGTGCTCAGCAAGGACGGCTCGTTTGCCGGAGAGCACATTTACACACGCATCCCCGGCGTGGCTGTGCAGATCAACGCCTTCAATTTCCCCGTGTGGGGCATGCTGGAAAAGTTTGCACCGGCGTTCATTGCCGGCGTGCCCACCGTGGTGAAACCAGCCACCCCCAGCATGGAACTGGCCGTTGCCGGCGTGCGCATGATGGTGGAATCCGGGATACTGCCCCCGGGTTCGCTCCAACTGCTGTCCGGCCCGGCCCGCAGCATCCTGGACGCGCTGGACTACCGCGACATGGTCTCTTTTACCGGTTCCGCCAGTACCGCCAACTTGCTGCGCGCACACCCAAACGTGGCCGCCGGAGGGGTCCGCTTCAACGCCGAGACGGACTCGCTCAACGCAGCCATCCTTGGGCCCGACGCCGTGCCGGGGACCCCGGAATTTGATGCGTTCATCCGCTCTGTGGTTACGGAAATGACCGTCAAGGCCGGGCAAAAGTGTACGGCAGTGCGCCGTGCCATCGTCCCGGAGCAGTTGAAACCGGCAGTGATGGAGGCGATCGGTGCCCGGCTGGCCGGGCGCGTGGTGGTGGGGGACCCGCGCACCGAAGGCGTCACGATGGGCGCGCTCGCCTCCCTCGACCAGCTCTCCTCCGTTCGCGCCGCCGTCGACACCATGCTCCACTCCGGGGGCACGCTCGCCTGGGGGACGCTCGATGCCCCTGACGTTGGTTCTGCCGGTGGGGGCGCGTTCATGTCCCCGGTCCTGCTGGACTGGGCCGACCCCGATTCCCCCGCCGTGCACACCCTGGAGGCATTCGGCCCGGTGTGCGGGGTGCTGGGTTTTTCCATGCACGACGGCGGCGCCTCCGAGGCGGTCCGGCTCGCGGCGCTGGGGGCCGGCTCCCTCGTGGCGACCGTCTGCACAAACGATCCCGACTTTGCCCGGTCCGTGGTGACGGGTATTGCCGGGCACCACGGCCGCGTGCTGATGCTTAACCGGGAGGATGCACGCAGCTCAACCGGGCATGGTTCACCGGTTCCGCACCTGGTGCACGGCGGGCCGGGTAGAGCTGGCGGCGGTGAGGAACTGGGCGGCATCCGTTCGGTCATGCACCACATGCAACGCACCGCCATCCAGGGTTCGCCGAACATGCTCACGGCCGTGACCGGGGTGTGGCACGCAGGCGCTGATCGTGTTGTTGCTGGTGACCCCGAGTATGGCGGGATGGAAGGTGCTGTGCACCCGTTCCGGAAGTCGCTCGCGGAGTTGCGGATCGGGGACGCGTTCGCGTCGGGGCTGAGGCAGGTCACCTTGGCGGACATCACGGCATTTGCCCAGTCCACCGGCGACACGTTCTACGCCCACACGGACCCGGTTGCCGCGGAGAAGAACCCGTTCTTCCCGGGCATCGTGGCACACGGCTATTTGTTGGTGTCTTGGGCTGCCGGGCTGTTTGTCGAGCCCGCGCCGGGGCCCGTCCTGGCTAACTATGGTCTGGAGAACCTGCACTTTTTGACACCGGTCGCGCCCGGGGACTCCATTCGGGTTACCCTCACGGCCAAGCAAATCAGTCCGCGCGTCACCGATGACTACGGTGAGGTGTGTTGGGACACTGTGCTGCACAATCAAAACGGCGACATCGTGGCCAGCTACGATGTCCTGACCCTCGTGGAAAAGGAAAACACGCTTTACCCCTGATGCGGGCGGTTAGTGACGGCCACGGTCGTGGTGGTAGGTGTTGCGGCGTTCCCTGCGGGTCATGTCTTCGGACCAAGGAGGCGTGAACCATGCGGTGCCGCCGTCGAGCCTGACCGTCCATCCCCTGTCGTGCAGGTAATGATGATGCAGGCTGCAGCACAAGACTCCGTTATCGATGCTGGTGTGCCCACCGTCCTGCCAAGGGATGATGTGGTGGGCCTGGGTCCATTGCGGCGGTGCCATGCAGTCGGGGAACACGCAGCCCATGTCCCTGGCCACGAGAATTTTCCGTTGTGCGAAGGTGAAAAGCCGTTGCGTACGGCCGACATCCAGGATTGCTCCGTTGCTATCATGCAATGCTTCCGTGACTTCAGCGCCGCACACTTCTTCGTTGAACAGCGCCAGGGGTACTTGTCCGCTGTAGGGGGAATCGATACTCCCCGCTCCCTTGCGGCAGTCCAAATCATCTTGTGTCAGTGACAGGTACAGCTGGGTCTTCAACCCGCCATTCAGGGGCAATTTGCCCGTACCTGCAGCCATAGCGAGGCAATGGAGCATGCCGTCCAACAACATTTGTGCCCGAGTGCGCCGGTCCTTGACTGCAGGATCAGTGCTATCAGGATCGATGGGGCTCAACCCGGGTAGGGCATCTTCAGATCCTGGTGCAGGAACCGAGACGCCATTGATCAGATGTGGCCACGGTTCCGTACTTTCCGCGGAACTTCCGTCGGCGGAGCCACCCTCTTCCAGATAACCCGTGTCATCGAGATCCGATCCTGACCAACCGGAATTTTCTGCGGTTTCCTGCGCTGCGTGGCTTGCTGGTGGGGGCCATTGCTTGGGCGAAGGTTGGGGGCCAGGATCCGGGATACCTGGAATCCAGAACCATGAATCGCCTTCGTGAACCGGAGGTGACGCATGGGGAGGTGCATCCGGCGGTCGCGGCGGGATTTCGTCCGGATTTAAGCGCCTGCGCCATCCTGGCCCTGTTGTGGGCGCAGATGGGCCCGTACCGGTGTCACCGAGAAGAGTCCGCAACAGAGTTTCCTGAGGAGGCTGCGCCCCGGTGCCGCCCGGAGTCGCCTCGTTCTCGGTGGGGGATTGGGAAGATTCCTCGCTCTGGTTGTCCGCCCGCTTGGGGTTCGTTGCCCAGTCGATGCATGCCATTGTTTGTTCATATTGGTTGATGGTCAGGTAGCCGTCCATCCTGACCCACCCCTTATACGGGCGGTGGAAGGAAAGTCCTTGTTTTGCCAACCGTTGCGACTCGGATGGCTTTTCCCCGTCTGGGTCAAGCAGCGCTAGCGCTCTGATGCCCAGATGCCGTAGGAAATACGGCGGCTCCACTTCGGCGTGTTCGCTGAGCGTGCTCTCAAGTGAAGACACATCTTGGGCATCAACAACTCCCGATTTGGCTAGATGGCTGGCTTTGTCGACGAAACCGGACACCACCAGCGCCTGCTCTATGGATACTTTGCCGGAGAAGAGGGCCGATCCGAGAGTTTGCTGGCTGGGCTCGGTCTCCACGTGGGTCAGTGGGTCGGTGGACGGCAGGAACCTTTGCGCCAGCCGCAGCCGGTTGTTGGCTTCTGCGCGGCTCAGCTTCAAGGATGAACTCAGGAAGTCTGCGGGTGTCCGTGCCCCGGATTCCTGGTACCGTCCGGCTGAAATGCGTTCGGCCAGTTCGCCGGAGGTGTGTACGATCAGCCCCTGCAGGAAGCGGTTCAAGTGCTCAAGGGTTTGCGACCACGCCGCGACATCGTTGTCCGTAAGAGAAGCAAGCTCAACGCCCAAGGGGGCGGCAACGAAGGCCTTGGGATCCGTGCGTGTGGCGGCAGATGTGGCGAGCGCTTCGGCAAGTGCCAGCAGATGGTGGACATGTCCATCAACTGCCCTGCCGTCCTGCCGGGATCCGGTGTAACCGGGCTCCTTTGCCGTCGTCTCCATAGGACAAACATTACGCGTAGGCACTGACATTGTTCGGTGAAATATATGAAATGTGGAAAACTCTAGAAACTATTCGAACTGTGGAGGAATCGTTCGGGAAAATTACCTCTCATCAGCTATTTCGAACAGGAAGCGGCTGTGCCGGCAGCTGGCCGAATTAGCGGCGCAGCCCCTGAAAGGACATGGCCAGCACGTCGTCGGCTAGCTGTTCGGCAGTGAGTTTCCCGCCTGGCCGGTACCATTCAACGATTGAATTTATGGTTCCGGAAAGCAGTCTGCTGATGGAGGCGGCTTCGATGTCATCCCGAAGCGTTCCGGAGTTCTGGGCGTCTGCAACAAGTGCGGTCATGGCGCGGTCGAAGGTGCGCCGGCGGGCCATCGCATCCCGTTCCATCTCCGTGTTTCCGCGCAGCCGCAGCAGCAAGGTGACAAAGGGGAGTCGGTCCGCGAGCACCGCGATCATCCCCCGCAGCACAAACTCGAGGCGGGCTTCGGGCGCTCCGGACGTGGCGCCGTCGAGCATCAACATAGCTTCGAGGCCACCCAGCGCCTCCTCCAAAGCCTGGCGCAACAGTTCTTCCTTGGATGGGAAGTGGTGGTAGATCGCGGATTTGGAGATGCCCAGTTGCTCGGCGAGGATCCCCATGGAGGTGGCCTCGTAGCCGTGCTTGTTGAAAACGTCCACGGCAATTCGCAGCACTGACTGCTGGTCATACCCAGGCCTGCCGCGTTTGACGGGAGGTGCGGGTGTACCGGTGGGGGCGGAGTTGGGCATGTTTCCTAGTTTCTCACGGGGGTGGGTAGGTCAGCGGGTCAGGGCTCGGGGCGGTTGTCGTAGATGCGGCGCAGCTTGCCGTTGGAGCGTGCCAGGGAGCCAGGTTCCACCACGTCCACGGTGCAGGAGGAGCCGATGGTGGCCTTGATGTGATGTTGCAACGTGGCAGCGGCACCAGTGCGCTCCTCCGCGCTGGTGTTCTCCCTCGGTTCAATGTGGATGGTCAGCTGGTCGAGGCGCCCGGTGCGGGTCAGTTCCAGCTGGAAGTGCGGGCTCAGCTCCGGGATGCGCAGCGCAATTTCCTCAATTTGTGACGGGAACATGTTCACCCCGCGCAGGATGATCATGTCGTCGCTGCGTCCGGAGATGCGCTCCATCCTGCGCATGGCCGGGCGGGCTGTGCCCGGCATGAGACGGGAGAGGTCCCCGGTGCGGTACCGGATGACGGGCATTGCTTCCTTGGTCAGCGAGGTAAACACCAGCTCGCCCTTTTCGCCGTCCGGCAGCGCCGTGGTGTGGTCAAAGGCGTCCACGATCTCCGGGATGAAATGGTCCTCCCACACATGGTTGCCGTCCTTCGTCTCCACACATTCACCGGCCACCCCCGGCCCCATGACCTCGGACAGCCCATAGATATCGCACGCGTCCAGGCTCATGCCCGTCTCTAATTCCGTCCGCATCTCTTCCGTCCATGGTTCGGCGCCGCACACGGCAAACTTCAGCGAGGTGGTCCGCGGGTCGATCCCGCCGTGCGCCATGGCATCCATGATGGTCAATAAGTAGGTGGGCGTGCACATGATGGCGTCGGGATCGAAGTCCAGAATCAGTTGCACCTGCTTCTCCGTCTGCCCGCCGGACATGGGAATCACTGTGGTGCCCAGCGCCTCGGCACCGTAGTGCGCGCCTAGGCCTCCCGTAAACAATCCATAGCCGTAGGCGTTGTGGACCTTCATGCCAGGACGGACCCCCGAGGCACGCATGGACCGGGCCACGAGCGAGGCCCACATGCTGATGTCGTTCTTGGTGTACCCCACCACCGTGGGCCGGCCGGTGGTGCCGGAACTGGCATGAATGCGCACCACCTGGCTTTGCGGCACGGCAAACATGCCAAAGGGATATTCCTGCCGCAGGTCCTCCTTGGTGGTGTACGGAAATTTCGCCAGGTCCGCCAGTTCCTTCACGTCGGAGGGGTGGACGCCGGCGTCGTCGAACTTGCGCTTGTAGAGGGGCACTCGGTCATAGGCCCATGCCACGCTCTGTTGGAGTCGGGTGAGCTGCAACGCCGCTAACTCGTCGCGGCTCATGAGCTCGGCGGGGTCCAGCTGGGCAGGATCGGCCCCTTGTTCATTGCTTGTGCTGGTCATGGGATGGGCCTTTCAGTGCGGGTGTTTCTTGGGGATGGTACGGCTGCGGCCACGGAATTCCGCAACCACGGTGGGGGAATCGGCATCACCGGTGAAGACCTGCACGTCGTACAGCCCACTGCGCCCCTGTTGCTGGCGCAGCGTCGCGACGGCTGTGAGGCGCTGGCCCGTGTGTGTTGGTGTCAGAAAATTAATGTCGACGCCGGAGGCAACAGTGACGCTGTCCCCGTCCCCGCCGGGAGGGTTGCAGGCCATGGCAAACGCGGAATCGGCGAAGGCGAAGATCATCCCGCCGTGAGTGGAACCAAAACCGTTCATCATTTCTTCGCGCAGCGTCATGGCGATGACCACATGCCCATTTGCCACCTCGAGCACCTCGATACCGAGCCACTTGGACGCGCGGTCATTGAGCAGGATCGCATGGGCGGGCCCCGCTTCGGTCCCTACGCCTGAATCAACCGCAGCCATGTGTGCTCCCAAAGTTTCCTACCGAATGTTCATTAGGTAATACCCTTGTGCGCGGCCTGTCAATGGAATCACTCCGCCACCTTGGGATGCCCTGCAAAGGCTGCGTAGATTCATTGACTGCCCATGCACTCCACTATATCCTGAACGAACGGTCGGTAATTATAAATGGCCGCCCTGAATGGAGAGACCATGGCAGAGAATCAGGCCGTCGATGACGCCGGGCAAGCCAACTTTGATGCAGTCATCGCCAAGGATTCACGGATTGAGCCGAAGGACTGGATGCCCGCCGACTACCGCCATGCGCTGGTGCGGCAAATGTCCCAGCACGCGCATTCGGAGATCATTGGCATGCAGCCGGAGGCCAACTGGATCACGCGTGCCCCCAGCCTGAAGCGCAAGGCCATCCTCATGGCGAAGGTGCAGGACGAGGCCGGGCACGGGCTGTACCTGTACTCCGCCACGGAAACCCTGGGCACCACCCGGGATGAGATGACGGAGGCTCTCCTGGCCGGCAAGGCCCGGTACTCCTCCATTTTCAACTACCCCACCGTGAGCTGGGCGGACATGGGCGCCATTGGGTGGATGGTGGATGGTGCCGCCATCACGAACCAGGTGCCGTTGTGCCGGGCGTCGTACGGCCCGTATGCCCGGGCCATGGTGCGTATTTGCAAGGAGGAATCCTTCCACCAGCGCCAGGGTTTCGAGATCCTGCTGGAGCTTTCCCACGGCACACCCGGGCAGAAGGCCATGGCGCAGGATGCCGTGAACCGCTGGTACGCGCCGTCGCTGATGATGTTCGGCCCGCCGGACGCCGATTCGCCCAATACCAGCAAATCCATGGCCTGGAACATCAAGAGATTTGGCAATGACGAGCTCCGTTCCCGCTTTGTAGGCATGCTCGCCGAGCAGGTCAAGGTCCTGGAGCTCGAGCTGCCGGACCCTGACGTCCGCTTCAACGAGGACACCAAGTCCTGGGACTACGGCCCGCTCGATTGGGCAGAGTTCAAAGAGGTCCTGGCCGGCCGTGGCCCCTGCAATGCCCAGCGTATGGAACGCCGCCGTGCCGCGCACGACGACGGAGCCTGGGTTCGTGAGGCAGCCGCCGCTTACGCTGCCAAACAGTCCGCTTCGAATGACAGGGAGGCCGCGTAGCCATGACCCCCAATTCTCCCGCTTCCCCTTCTGAAAGTTCGACGCCGGGCGCCTCCTTGGGTGCCAGGGCTTGGCCCCTGTGGGAGGTCTTTGTCCGGTCGAACCGTGGACTGAGCCATGTCCACGCCGGTTCGTTGCACGCCCCCGATTCCGCCATGGCGCTGCGTAATGCCCGCGACCTCTATACCCGGCGCAATGAAGGCGTGTCCATCTGGGTGGTCCCCTCCGATGCCATCGCAGCCTCCGACCCCGATTCAAAGGGCTCGTTCTTCGAATCCCCGCAAGGCAAGGACTACCGTCACGCCACCTACTACGTGAAGAGTGAAGGGGTGAAACACCTATGATCCCCACCGGCTCCCCTCACCGGAACCCCACGCCCTACTCTCTCGGCGACAGCTCCGCCTCCGCCACGAGGATCACGCCCGGCAATGCGTTGCGTCCCGAAGATATTGCGCTGGCAGCAGCCGAAGGAACGGCGCATCCGCGCGAAGCCGTGGCCGAATATGCGCTCCGGCTTGGCGACGATGCCCTCATCCTGGCCCAGCGCCTAGGGCATTGGATTTCTCGCGGGCCAGAACTGGAAGAAGATGTAGCGCTGGGCAACATTGCACTGGACCAATTGGGCCATGCCCGCTCCTTCCTCACCTATGCGGGTGCCGCATGGGGCAAGAGCGAAGACGATCTGGCCTATTACCGCCGCGAGCCTGAATTCCGCTCAGCCCATCTCTTTGAACAACCCAACGGCGACTTCGCCGTCACGATTGCCCGCCAATTCATTGCCGCCAGCTACCAGTACCTCTTATATAGGGAGCTGACCCGCTCCAGCGACCCTATGCTGGCGGCCATTGCTGGAAAAGCCGTGAAGGAGGTCGACTACCACTTGGACCACAGCACCCAATGGGTGCTGCGCCTCGCCGGAGGCACGGAGGAATCGAACCGCCGCATGATCGCAGGGCTGGAGATGATGTGGCCGTTTGTTGGCGAGCTCTTCGAAGACGATCCGCTGATTGCGGAAGTGGGGGACGCCGGCGTCGTGCCTTCCAGTCTGAAGGAAGAATTTGACCGGGCCACTGCTGCTGTCCTGGCGGAGGCCGGGCTGGAGGTTCCCGCGCACCCCATGGCCACCGGCGGCGGGCGGCATGGGCGGCACTCGGAACACTTGGGGTACCTGCTGGCGGAAATGCAGGTCCTGGCCCGCGAATATCCCGGGGCAAGCTGGTGAGCGCCGTGGCTGAAACGAAGAGCGCCGTGGCCCAGACAAAACACAAATCAGTAAACGCGGTGGACCAGGCAACGGCGTGGAACATCGCCGCCACCGTGTGCGACCCCGAACTTCCAGTCCTCACCATCGCGGACCTCGGCATCCTGCGCGCCGTGGACGTGGGGGTGGACACCGTACACTCCAACGCAACCGGGGTCCGGGTCACCATCACGCCCACGTATTCCGGCTGCCCTGCCATGGATGTCATCCGTGCCGACGTGCGCAGCGCTTTCGAGAAGGCGGGCGTATCTAATGTGGAGATCGTGACCGTGCTGGCCCCGGCCTGGACCACAGACTGGATGAGCGCCGAAGGCCGGGACAAACTGGAAAAGTTCGGCATCGCCCCGCCCAGCGGAAGCTCCCATGCCGGCGGGCACAGCGGCCCCATCCGGCTGGCCCTGCAGGTGAAATGCCCGCACTGCCAGTCCCTGGACACCCGC
Organism: Arthrobacter sp. lap29; assembly: GCF_032458965.1. Classification (NCBI taxonomy): domain Bacteria; kingdom Bacillati; phylum Actinomycetota; class Actinomycetes; order Micrococcales; family Micrococcaceae; genus Arthrobacter; species Arthrobacter sp. lap29. The sequence goes on along the minus strand of NZ_JAUCEK010000005.1, from coordinate 3,732 downwards.
GAAATCTCCCGCTTCGGCTCCACCTCCTGCAAGGCGCTCTACTGCTGCCGCGGCTGCGGAGAACCGTTCGACTACTTCAAGGTGATCTGATGAGCATCCCAGCGAACGCCACCGCCCGGCGCAGGGCCTCGTTCCACACACTGACCGTGACCGAGGTGCGGCGGCTGACCGAGGACGCCATCGAGGTCACCTTCACAGTCCCCGCCAAGCTCGCCGGTCATTACGATTATCTGCCCGGCCAGTACGTGGCCCTGCGCCTGAAAATGCGCGACGAGGCCGGTGTGCTCCGGGAATTGCGTCGCAGCTACTCCCTGTGCGCCGTCCCCGTGCAATTCCCGGACGGCAGCTCGGAACTGAAAGTTGCCATCAAGCGCGACATCGGCGGGCAGTTCTCCACCTGGGCCAACGCCGAACTCGCCGCCGGGGAAGTCATTGAGGTCATGAGCCCCCAGGGCGCATTCGTCTCCCGCCACGCCGGGGCAGCCGTCAACGGTGGCGTGAACATCCTGAACAGTATGAACCACCCGGAGGAGCTGGCCCGCCACGCCGGAAACTATGTGGCCATTGCGGCAGGCTCCGGCATCACACCGGTCATGGCGCTGGCAAAGTCGCTGCTTGCCAGCAACAATGAGACCCGGCTGGATCTGGTGTACGCGAACAAGGCAGCCATGGACGTGATGTTCTTGGAGGACCTGGCGGATTTAAAGGACAGGTACCCGGGACGCTTTGCCCTCCATCATGTGCTCTCGCGCGAGCAGCGCATCTCCCCGCTGCTCAGCGGCCGTCTCGATGCGGTGAAGCTGGAAACGCTGCTGGACACGGCCATCCACGCGGACGGTGTTGATGAGTGGTTCCTGTGCGGCCCCTTCGATTTGGTACAACTCTGCCGTGACGTGCTGGCGGCACGGGACGTCCCACGCGACGCCATCCGCTTCGAGCTGTTCACCACCGGAAGCCCGGACCGTCCCGCCGGACAGCACGGGCGCCCGGTCCTGATCGACTCCTCCGAGGAAACGTGGAAGCTCACGTTCACCTTGGACGGCCTGCGCGCCGAGCTGCGCAGCCCCGTCCACGCCCGCGAATCCCTTCTCAACGCCGCATTGCGCGTGCGCTCGGATGTGCCGTTCGCCTGTGCCGGGGGAGTGTGCGGCACCTGCCGCGCCAAGCTGGTGTCCGGGGACGTGACGATGGATGAAAACTACGCCCTCGAGCCCGACGAGCTGGAAGCTGGCTACATTCTCACCTGCCAATCCCACCCAACCACGCCGGAGGTCACAGTTGACTACGACGGCTGATCCCCAGGAGGACCTGTGATTGAGCTGTCCATCGCCAATTCCGTGGCCGAGATTGTGCTGAACGCCCCGGAAAAGCTGAACTCATTCAACGAGGCCGCCTTGGGGGAGCTGTCCGCCGCGTACGACGACGCTGCTGCCGCCGCCTCCGCGGGCACCGTTCGGGCGCTGCTCATCAGAGGTGAGGGACGGGCGTTTTGTGCCGGCCGCGACATTGCCGGGGTGGACGGCGCCAACGATGATGCCCGCGGTTACCTCGAGGGACTGCTACTGCCGTTGCTGCGCAAGATGGCGGCATTTCCGGCACCCACCTTTGCCGCAGCTCAGGGCGCGTGCCTCGGTGTGGGGCTGGGCCTGTTGATAGCCACGGACGTGGTCTACGTGGCAGAGAATGCCAAGTTCGGTTCGCCCTTCGGCAACCTAGGCGCCACGCTGGATTCGGGAGGGCACTGGCTGTTCACCGAAACGCTCGGCGCACACCGCACTCTCGACCTCATTTACACCTCGGAGCTCATGAGTGGGGCCGAGGCAGTGGCCTCCGGTTTGTTCAGCCGAGCCATGCCGGTGGACGGGCTGCTGGACTTCACCCGGGCGGCAGCAGTGAAAACCGCAACCGGCCCCACCCAGGCCTTCAACGCCAGCAAAACCCTTGTTGCGCGGATCCGGCAGGAACGGCTGGGACTGTGGGACGCCGTCGGACGTGAAAACGAGGCGCAGGTGGCCCTGTCAGCTACAACAGACTATGCGGAAGGGTTCGCCGCATTCACGGCCAAACGGAAGCCCGGCTTTACGGGGCAGTAACCGCGGCAGCCTTGCGGCGGCCGGTGAAGAACGCCCAGGCGATGGTCAGGGCGCCGAGGACGGCCAGGACGAGCGCCTCGCCGGGGAAGTCGAGCACGCGCAGTACGATGGCGGCGGCCAGATAGGGCAGTGCCGCCCAGCTGAGTGGCGCGAACTTGAGCCGGACGCCCCACGCCAGGAACATGAGCGCGAAGTACAGGCTCAGTTCAAAGCGGACCGAGAATTCCACGAAGAAGAACACCACACCCACAATGGCAAGGGCCCCGGCAGCCGCCGTGGTTTGGCGGCGCGCCTCCGTCTTGGGCGTGAACTTGAGCGAGAGCCAGAGCAGTACGGCGCAGATGGCCGGGATCATCGGGGTCAGGAAGAACACGGGCGCGCTGATGGTGGCGGGGTCACCGGAACCGAGCAGGAGCAGCAAAGCCGAAAGCAGTGCGCCGAGTCCGGCCACCATGAAGACCCGCCCGTTTACCAGCGGTGCCTCCTGAGCGGCGATGGCGGACTGGTCGGGAAGAGGTGCGGCTGCGGGGGAAGACGTCATGGTTCAATCGTCGCAGGTAAAAGCCGAGGCTGAGTTCAGCCGAGCACGGCCCTAAAAGCGGTCCCTTCTAGGAGACGGCGACCTTCACCACTTCTGTGACTTTTTCTCAACTGCCGGGCTCCACGTTTTCAGTGCCTAGGACACAGGCTAGATCTCCCCGCCATCGAGGCGTGCCGCGTCCTCGAACTCGGCGGTCGGGTAGCGGGTGTTAAGCTGCCCGAATTCTTGACGCAGAAAATGACCTTGCCGTTGCTGTTCGCATAGGCTGGCATGCCGTACTAGGTCTTCGGTAGCAGCCCCGGAGCATTTTCAGACACGATCAGGCGAACGCGTTCTGCGAGCACACGGTCGTCGGTGCTGAAGCTAGTGAATTTCTCGGCCATGTATGGCTGCCCTTGTGCGACCGCGTTCAATGGCCCGGTAGACAGTGGAGCGACCGATGGAGAACAGCTCGGCTATTTCGCCCATGGTGTGTTCACCGGCAGCGTGCAGTTCGAGGAGGTGTAATTCTTGTTTGATGGAGAGCTTTGGTTGTTTCCCGCGGAGGCGGCCCTTGGCCTTGGCGATTTTCATTCCTTCGCGAGTACGCATGCTGATCAGGTCGGCTTCGAACTCAGAGATCATGGCCAACACGTTGAAAAGTAGTTTGCCCATTGGATCGGTAGGGTCGTGGACAGAGCCGCCGATGTTGAGTTTGATTTCACGGCTGGCGAGGTCGTCGGCTATTTCGTGGGCGTCGCGGACGGAACGGGCAAGGCGGTCTAGCTTGGTCACGACGAAGGTATCCCCGCCGCGACATGCTGCCAAGGCTTCGCGGAGACCGGCGCGGTTCTTGTTCCTGCCGGTAAAGCCATGATCAACGTAAATTCGTTCACTGCCAACACCAAGGGCAGCAAGTGCATCACGCTGCGCGGTGAGGTCTTGTTCTTCCGTGGATACGCGTGCGTAACCGATCAGTAGTTTAGACATACGACTTAGTGTGCCATATAGCACCCCTTCACCGGTCGGGTGGTCGGACGGGTGTTACGGGACGTTGTCGGGGTGAATTTCACAATGATGCAGGTCAGGGGCCTGTGCGCCCGGTGGAGGACCGGCTTA
>NZ_JAUCEK010000004.1:0-424993 GCF_032458965.1 Arthrobacter sp. lap29 | reverse complement strand
TCGTCACGCTGAAGCATTGGTATCTCTTTCCGCGGGGCCTTCACACAACTTAACTTTGGTGAGGCGTGTGTAGTTTTACCCGCCACCCGTTCGTCATCGAACGGGGTTGGCTGGGTTGGGCTTGGTTGAGCACCCAGATGATTATTATCATTATGTGAAAACAAAATATTGTATCTTGAGAATACTGCGCCTGATTGTGTGACGCAAGACGCGTGGTGATGTGACGGGGGCCTCGAGAGTGTTTCCCCGAAAAACAGTGGATGTGTCACTTCACAAGCACCGCCGCCCGGGCTACAGTCAGCCACAACATCCCCACCTGCAAGGAGCACAGATGAACACGCAAAAACCGGCCGCTAAGGTCATGGTCATTACGGGAGCCGGATCCGGAATTGGACGGGCAGTGGCTCGCCGTGCCATCGCTGAAGGCTACAACGTAGTGCTGGCTGGCCGGCGATCAGCGGAACTGGCAGAAAGTGTACCCAGCGCCCCAAACGCACTGCTGGTACCCACAGACGTCACCGACGTGGATGCTGTTAGGACATTATTTGAGCGCGCAGTGGAACACTTTGGCCGGGTGGATGTTCTATTCAACAATGCAGGTATGTTTGGCCCCTCCGGGGCAGTGGATGAAATCTCCCTGACCGGCTGGAATGACACCCTGGCTGTGAACCTTACGGGATCCATGTTGTGTGCGGCGCAGGCCGTCCGCACCATGAAATCTCAGACTCCTCACGGTGGGCGGATCATCAACAACGGATCCATTTCCGCTCACTCGCCTCGCCCCAAATCGGTGGCTTACACGGTGAGCAAGCATGCCATCAGTGGACTCACCAAATCGATTGAGCTTGACGGACGAGCCTATGGAATCAGCTGCGGGCAGATAGATATTGGCAATACCGCCACGGATATCATGAACGAATTGGATGTTGCAACGGGTGCCGTGCAAGCTAATGGATCCCTGCTGGTGGAGCCTATGTTCCCCGTGGAGGAAGCGGCCAGGACGGTGCTGTTCATGGCCGGGTTGCCAGCCAGTGCCACCATTGGCCAGTTGGTGATTACGGCGGCAGGAATGCCGTTTGTGGGACGCGGCTAGCGCTCCTGCCGAACTCTTAGATGATCAGCTATCCAGATAGACAACTACGGCGGTGGCCTCCTGGCGAAGGAGGCCACCGCCGTGCTCAGTCACCGTGGGATTACGGCGCTACTAGTGTTCGTTTGCTTTGGGAGTGAGGGGTACTTCTCCCGTGATGGTTATCTCGTTGCCATCGGCATCGATCAACTTGCCGTTCTCGTAGCGGTCACCGTCTTGCAGTGATGCCATAACTTCGGAAGCGACCAAGCGGTCCGTGCCGGCAACGAACACGGAGGCGTTATCCGAGTTGCCGAACTTCAAGTGGTTGAACAACAGGTTCAGCAAGATGGCTACTACAGCGGCGGAGCTGATGCCTGAGTGGAAGATCGTGGCGAACCATTCCGGGAACTTGTCGTAGAACGTGGGTGCGGCGATCGGGATGATGCCAGCACCGATAGCTGTGGCAACGATGATCATGTTCATGTTGTTTTTGTAGCTCACAGTGGACAACGTGCGGATACCGCTGGCTGCAACCGTACCGAACAGAACAATACCGGCACCGCCCAGGACGGGCAGCGGCACTGCGGCCACAACGCGGCCCATGACGGGCAGAACACCCAAGATCACCAGGATGACGCCACCGGCTGCCACTACAAAGCGGCTCTTGATGCCGGTAACAGCAACCAGGCCCACGTTCTGAGCGAAGGCGCTCTGTGTGAACGAACCGAAGACCGGTGCAATGACGCTGGCAGCCATGTCGGCGCGCAGGCCGTCGCCGAGACGGCGTGAGTCAACTTTGGTGTCCACGATGTCGGCAACAGCCAGGATGTCAGCAGAGGTTTCCACCATGATGACCAGAACCACAATGAACATGGAAACAATGGCGGCGATATGGAAGGTGGGCATGCCCAGGTGGAACGGTGTGGGGAAGGCAACGATGGGGCCGGTGCTTACCTTGGAGAAGTTAGCCATTCCCACAGCGACGGCGATCAGGGTGCCGATGACGATGGCCAACAGGATGGAAAGACGGGAGATGGTGCTATTGCCTACCTTGCTCAACAGCAGCACAATGACCAGAGTCAGGGCGGCGAGACCAATATTGGCGACACTGCCGTAATCTTCCGCCTTCCTGTTTCCGCCCATGGCCCAGTTAGCTGCCACCGGCATGAGCGACAATCCGATCACCGTGATGACGGTACCGGTCACCACCGGAGGGAAGAACTTGATGATCTTGGAGAAAATCGGAGAGATCAGCAGACCAAGTGCCGAGGAGACTATGACGGCACCAAAAACACTCTGGATGCCTCCACCACCGTTGACAATAGCCACCATGGTGGCCACCCCGGCAAACGAAACACCCTGCACCAAGGGGAGCTGGGAGCCGAAGAACGGCAGACCCAAGGTCTGTAAGAGAGTGGCAAGTCCACCCATGAACAAGCAGGCTGCAATGAGCAAGCCAATGTCTGCCGGGTCCAGACCAGCGGCCTGTCCAACAATCAGTGGTACGGCAATGATGCCACCGTACATGGTCAGTACGTGCTGGAATCCGTAGGCAAAACTTGCCCCGATTCCTAGTTTCTCGTCCTCTGGCCGGGTGGGGGCTACGGCGGTGGATCGTGAATTCTTGGTCATAGCGGACCTCCTTGTCTGCTTACCTTCATCAAACGTCAGCCCACTTTTGGAGATGACGTGCGGGGTGGGCGGGGGATTGGAGCCCCGCCCACCCCTGGCCATTATGGCCGTGGGCTGACGTTCAGCCGCTAATTTCTAGCAGAAACCTGCTACGCCTTCCCAGACGTTGCCTGCATCGCTGGCGTTGTCGCGGGTGACGGTGGCTTCGATCAGACCGTACGGACGATCTGCTGCGAAGAACACTTCGTTGGGGTTGTCCTGGCCGAACGGAGACAGATCCACCAAGAAGTGGTGCTTGTTCGGCATGGAGAACTTCATTTCGTCGATCTCGGGGTGCGCTTGTAGAACCTTGGTGCCCATTTCGAACAGCGTGGTCTGGAGTGCGTGGGAGAAACCTTCGGTGAAGCCTTCTAGCAGGAGAGACTTGACGCTTTCGTAAGAAGCGTTGAAATCGAACTCTGCAGAGATCGCATCGGCATTGAAGCGCCAGCGTGCTGCCACGTCGGTGGCGAGGATGCGATCGCTGGTCTCGGCCAAGGTGGTGAACTTGTCAACCGGGAAACCGGAGAAACCTGACTGGGTGGACTTCAGGACGGTGAGGTCCTTCAGGCCGGCGAGAACGTGGGTGCTCTCGCCATCCTTGACCACAACAGCGGTGCGGACTTCCTGGTTGCTCTTGACGAAGGAGTGATCGTGTTCCTTGCCGTTGGCCTGGATACGGTTCCATGCGTACTGCTCGGCTGCCCAGCGGCCGCCAGTTACCCAATCGAACTCGCTGGTGAAGTGTGCGCCGAGGCGAAGCAGGAATGCTTCGGGGGAGCCCACTCCGTCGCGGGCAAAGCCGTAAACGGTGTTCTTCTGAGTGTCAGTGGGAACCACGTGGCCGTTGTCGCCATCGAGGTGGGCGGCCTGGAAGTCGCCGCGCAGCTGCGAGGTGACATTGAGGTCTTCAATCTCGTGGCGGTCAGTGTCGCGAGTGATCTTGACGAGGCGAACTTCGGCCTTGCCGTACTGGTTGGCGCCCAGGATTATGTTGTTATCGCTCATGGTATTAACTTCCTCGATATGTTGAATAGGCGAATGGACTCAGGAGCAGGGGCACGTGATAGTGCTCCTGGCTAGCCTGAACCGCAAAGGTCAGCGATACCTCCGGGAAGAAGGTGTCCGTCTTGATGCCGGCGAAGTAGGCCTGAGTGTCAAAACGCAACTGGTACGTTCCGCTTTGCAGTTTCTCAGGGCCAAGATCTTTCACCCGCCCGTCAGCATCAGTGGTGCCCGACGCAATCTGGAACCATGCCTCGCCGTCGCGGGCATAAAGCTCGACGGCGACACCTGCAGCAGGTTTCCCCAGTGCGGTATCCAGAATGTGGGTGGTTATATGGGAGACGCTCACGCGCTCATCACTCCTTCGAGCCGCAGCACAGCGATTTCTCGCAGCTGTTGGGCAACTATGAGGGCTTCTTCAGCTGCGGTGTTTTCCATCCGCTGGTGAAGGGTTTTTATGATTTCCTGTGGGCTGCGTCCTGCAGCCCGGATCAGGAAGACTTGGTCAAATTTGGCTTCGTAGGCACGGTTGCCTTCGGCGAGTGCCGTAGCGATCTCTTGATCGGCGGGATCTACGCCGGACTGCTCTTGACGCGACAATGTGGCTTCTGCGCCAGCTCCGGTTGCCCGTTCGCCGATTCTGGGGTGGTGGGCCATAGCAGAGGCCACTTCCTCATCGGTGAATGGCTCTGCAGCAGTCCGGGCACAGTAGAGTAGTTCGGCATTGCTAGAGAACGGGCGGGCATCGATGATCTCGTTTACCCAGCGTTCAATATCAATGCAGGGCTTCAAAACTGAGATCAGTTCTGCAGGTTCTGCGCTGTTAAAGTCTTCAAGCATCATCGCTTGCATTCCTTGCGAGTCAGTGCTGGCATCCACGGTGTCGGCTATACGAGAACAACCAAGTTATTTTCGTATCGTGGAACTGTTATTTCAGCATATGAATAGTGAACCGCATCACAGGTGAGATGTCAAACACAAATTTCAACCCTTAAGGTGCCTCTTGTTCATCTTGGGTTGCACTGGGGGGCACTCTTGCGGATTTACGCGCTTGTGCTGGCACAATGACCGGCATGGCATTGACGGGCCGCGGGGCCTCCACTAAGTTATTTCATAGAGCAAGATTTGAATTTCACTTTATGAAAACTTAGGAGCGACATGACTACCCCCCTTACGCCCGGAACGATCGCACCGGCCTTCACCCTTCCCGATGCACAGGGCAACGCTGTCAGCCTCTCGGATTACGCAGGCCGCCAAGTCATCGTGTACTTCTACCCCAAGGCTGCCACCCCCGGGTGCACCACTGAGGCCTGCGATTTCCGTGACAGCCTCGCGGCATTGCATAGCGCAGGTGTGGAAGTTGTTGGCATCTCCACCGATCCGCAGGAAGCTCTTGTCGCATTCACGGAAGAATTTAACCTGAATTTCCCGCTGCTCTCCGACGAAGCACACGAGGTTGCCGAGGCTTGGGGCGCCTGGGGCGACAAGGTTGTCAACGGTAACGCCATGGTGGGGGCCTTGCGTTCAACCGTGGTGGTCAATGCCGATGGCACCGTCAAGAGCGCCGAGTACAACGTCAACGCTGATGGCCACGTGGCACGCCTGCGCGAAGAACTTCTGGGGTCATAAGACGGGTCTCCCGCACTCCCAACGCACCGCACTCAAACGCTCCAGCACCCCAGGTGCTGGAGCGTTTGAGCTTTCATCCTCCGAGAGTTAACTCGTTGGAGTGTGTTTGCGCGCCAGTTGCGCAACCGTTCGCCGATAAAACCTCCTCACTTTACGTCCGAGTGCCGGCCACTGTCCCGCAGTAGCTCCGGTCCTGGCTGGATCCGATCCGGGCCCGGCTGCTGGCCGAACTGCGGTGCCTTTTTTCGCAGGGGCGGTCTTTGTGGCTAAGCTTGCAGCCGACACGGCGTACTTGGTGGAAAGTAGCGCAGCGTGAAAGCAACCCCACAGGAAATTAACGAAAGTGCCCGAACGCCCGGCCGCATCAAGGGGTCATGGTGACCTAGAAATTGCAGATTGTGCACGAATCCGAGATCGAGGGTATCCCGGTGCAGGTCTTTGACGCGGCGATCCTCCGGCGGATGCAGGGATTCTTTGCCGCCGCAGGATCTGGCGTTTCCGGCAGTAAAGTGAGCCCTTTCTGCGGACCTGACGCCGCGGGAACACCAAGCTTTCGAGCTCGTGGTGGTGGTGGCGAAATTAAGGGTGGCAAGCCACAGTCAAACGATCGTGCGAGCCCGCGAGGCAGGCCAGAGGGAAGCTGGCATTGGGTAGCCGGCCCCTGCCGATTCCCGTCTGGTTCCTACTTGCCCTCGGGATTCACTTTCGGTGGCTCAGGAAAGCTCTAGCTACCCAGCTTCAGCGCCGACCAGCCACCCGTGCCGATCTGCTCCTTAGAACCCCAAGAGTTGCGCAGGATCGGGTAATACAAGAGATTGCCGCTCGAGGAGCGGGCAAGAACGCCGTAACTGCCCGCGCCTACGTGATTGGCGATGCCAGATAGATGAGTCATGGAGCCCCACCCGGTCCCCACCTGGCGGCGGGTTTCACTGATGAATCCACCGGCGCCATTGCCGCGGTAGAGCAGCAACTTTCCAGCCGTGCTGCGAGCCAGCAGGTCTTGCCTCTTATCACCGTCAAAATCGGCGGCCATGATGGTCAGCGATCCCCAACCTTGGCCAATCTGCTGGCGCGCACCGAACCGGACGCCGTCAAGGTTTGGGTAGAGAAATAGCTGCCCGGTGGTACGGTTTTTCGCGACGATAGACGGGTATGCCGAGCCGGACTTCCACTTCGTAATGACTACGTCAAGCGGTCCCCATCCTGTACCGATCTTTTGCGCAGCCTTCAAAGTGCCGTTGGTCTGGCCGAAGCTAACTGTGAGCCGGCCATCGGACCATACCGCGACCAGGTCTTGGATGCCGTCGTTGTTGTAGTCCACCACTGTCAACTGCTGAACTCCGGCCCAACCCGCTGAGATGAACTTGCTCTGCCACAAGTCGCCTCCTTTGGCGGAAGGGTAGACGTACAGGCTGCCGGCGGAGTTTACGGCGGCGATGTCGCCTGCTGCAAAGACAGGGCCAGAATTTGGTGCAGGGGTGCTTGGCGCCGGGGTACTCGGAGCAGGGGTTGGAAATGTTGCCGGGTACCGGGCCAAATTGCCCGCAACCACGCTCATGCCGCTCCAGCCAGCCTTGCTGGTCTTGACGTAGCCCAGCCCAAAGTCAGTGAATCGTTTATCCATCAGCGCTGCGCGGTGGCCGGGGGAGTTCATCCACCAGTCAACAATCTGTTCGGCCGTGTTGTTGATGCCGATAATTTCCGAGTAAGTGTCAAAACCGGCAGGGAGAATAGAAGCACCGTAATCCGGGCGATGCAGTTTGGCCATGTCCAGCGTGTCAGCGTTGATTTGTCCGTTTAACTTCAGGACCCACTCTTGTGAGCCGGCGCTAATGGCCGTGTTTAGGACCAGCGGGGCCGCTCCGTTTTGGGCTCGGTAACTGTTGGCCCTGGCCAACACCTTCGAGGCAAAAACGTCTTTGGCATCGGGGACGTAGATGCCGGATAGTGCTCGAGCTACAGGACTCTTGGCCGGTGTAGTTGCGGCGATGTCTGCCGTCATGATGGGAGACGAGGACGCAACAGCCGCCCCGGTTTCCTCAGCAGGAGCCGGCTCAGCACCCGTGCTCGTGGTGGCGGCGGGTGACGCGGTCGGTGAGGGATCCGCCGTCGTACGTGGGGTTGAAAAGGGTGCGGCGGAAGAGGTTGGTGATGGGGTGGAAGGGGGGTGCCGGGGATTGCGCCAGAGCAGGTGAGAACCCCGAGGTCGCAAGGACAGCCGACGCCGCAACGGCGCACAGCAGAGAAGCAATTTTTCGCATGGTGAATCCCCAGAGAACGCGATAGGTCGTGGCATCTTCGAGACAAGGATGCTTTTTCATCCTATCCGGGCCGTCAATGTCTGCTGGATCTGCTGGCTTTGCTACCCACAACGGCTGGGATCACTTCAAAACCATTGGGTGAGCCAGATCTCTGCGATGGTGGCCGCCGCATCGGACGCTATGGCCGACTACCAGGATCCGAACCTCATTGGCCTGCGCACGCAGGACGCCATGTACCGCTTCTTCGGCCGCCGAGCCACCGCCACCGGCTACGCAGGTGCCCGGGACGTGGGCGCGCCGGAAGGGTGCCGCAGGGCATGGCAGGCCTCGCCATGAACATCGTGGGCATCACACTTAGGCTGGCTGGCCTGCTGGGACTGCTCCAGCGTGCCAGCGCTCGGGCACCCGTTGTGAGCAGGATCGCCGCCTGGCCCGGGATGTGACGGGGGTGCGGATCTGCATCCTGACCATGTTCGACGACGACGATTCCGTGTTCGCCTCCAAGCTCGCCGGGGCGCTGGGGTACCTGCTCAAAGGCGCCGACATTGACGGGATTGAACGCGCGGTGCGGGCTGTGGCTGCGGGAGAGGCCCTGTATTCGGCTGCGACTGCCCGGCGCATGCAGGCATTCTTTGCCGCTTCCTCCGGCGGTGGGCACGCCCAGGCCCTTGCCGCCCAACCCTGTCCCGGGTTGACGCCCCGGTAGCGGGAAGTGCTAGAACATGTGGCGCGCGGTCAAACCAATGCGCAGATTGCGGCGGCGTTGGGATTGCGCCCCAAAACAGTGCGCAACGTGGTCTCATCTCTGTTGGCGAAACTGCGGGTGGACGGCCGCGGCCAGGCCATGGTGCGGGCCAGTGATGCGGGGTTGGGCGGCTGACGCATGCCGGGGCTGCGGCTCAGGGGTCAGTCGGGTAGGAGGCGGTTCGCCATGCGCTGGATTTGGTCACGGAACGCGCCCAGCACGGCTTGCACCGCTGGTGACCGGAGCGATTCTGCCCGGGCCGCAACCCAGAATTGCACTCTCTGCTCAACCTCCTTGGGCAGGACCCGGACCAATCCGTCCTGCCCTTCTGCCATAAACGCCGGCAACATCCCAATGCCGGCGTTGGCCCGTACTGCCTCAATCTGCGCAAAGACGCTCGTGGCTTGAAACTGGGCCGTGTTCACGGAGCTTGCTGTGAGCGCAGAGTGAGCCGTATCCAGAGGGCGGGCAGGGCGCTGCAGGGCCAGCTCCGAGACCTGCAACGTTGTTTCCACGTAGGAAATAGAGCGGTGGTTGCCCAGCTCGGCCACGGAGGCCGGCAATCCGTGTGTCTGGGCGTAGCCTGTTCCAGCATAGAGCCGCAGTGAATAGTCGCTCAGGTGGAGGGTTTCGGCCCGGCCCGCCTCCACACTTCCGGCCACCACTTCCAGATCCATCCCTGACCGGTTTTTGCTCAGCCTGCGGGTTGCGCTGAGGAGTTCCACCCGCAGCGATGGATGGTTCAGTTGCAGCCTTGCAAGGGCGGGCGTGGCAATGAGTGCGCCAAAGCCGTCGGAGGTGCTGATCCGCACAACCCCGGACACAGCATCCACCCCGTTGCCAAGGCCGGAGGTCAACTGGCCCAGGCTCTTCTCTATCCCTTCGGCGGCGGTCACTGCTGCCCGGCCCAGCTCTGTCAGTTCCCACCCGTGCGGGGTCCGCTCCAAAGTGCGCCCACCCAATTGTTGCTCCAAGGCCAGAATGCGGCGCGAGACAGTGGTGTGGGTGGTCTTGAGAGCGTCGGCTACTGCGGTAAACCGCCCCAGCCGAGCCACTGTGAGCAGAATCAGCAGATCATCCGGGCTGGGAAACCGTGGGAAATCCGCCATGCCACCACTTCCTTCCAGAGACCCGCAGAGGCCCTCATAGAGAGAGCTCATAGTGAGGCGTGCAGAGTGCCCCGCGGAGGTGCCGCCAAGTCAACCAGGGCTTCATTGTGCAAAAATGCACATGCACTCTGCTGATTTCAGCCTTGTTTGCACCCTATCAGGGTGTGATGCTGGTCATAGCCGGTCAATGTCGGGGCCTTGGGACATAATGGGAATTGGGCGCAAGGGAGCATTCAAATGGCAGTTGTGGCTTGGATTGGTTTGGGCAACATGGGCGGGCCCATGGCTGCCACCAATGCTGCCACCACGGTCAAGGCCGGGCGCGTCGGGCACACCATCCGCCGCTTCCGCGCGGGCCAAGCCCCTGGCCGGAAATATTATCTCCAGGGGAGGGGCCGCCACAGGCCAGGAGCCGTTCCTGGAGAGCGCCTCCCTATAGACCGCGTACTCGCAGAACCCTTCCCTTCAGAAAGCCTTGGCCTGGGCAAACAAGTGTTCTGGGACATTGGCTCGGTATCCGCCGGCGACAGCTGGGCTCTGCGCACCTGGTATCCCATCTCCGGAGTTGTCCCCACTTCCGCGGCCAACAGCAACTTCGCACCGAGCTTGACCGCAGAGTTGGCCAACAAGGACAGGGGGTTGGCCCTTGCAGCCGCCCCAAGCGCCAACACTCCCTTGGGAAGAGGTGAGCCCGTCCAAGCGATGCTCCAACGCCTCACCCGCCAAGGCCTCACCCGCCAAGGCCTCACCCGCCAAGGCCAGGGAACCAAGGCCAGGGAACCAAGGATTGCACCCAGATCGTCTTCTTGGTGGATGGCTCCCTGCCGGAGCTTGCCTTCCGTGAATAGATAAGGAAAATGCCATGACTGAAATTCAAGCAGCTGTCCGTGATTGGCCCATGTGGATTGGGGGAGAAGAAGTGGCCTCCTCCAGTTCGGCGTGGCGCACAGTGATGAACCCTGCACGCCGAGAAGCTGCCATTGCGCGGGTTCCGGCCGGTAATGAGGCAGATGTGGACCGGGCTGTGGCCGCCGCCCGCGCAGCCTTCCCGGCCTGGCGCGCCCAGCATTTCACCGCTCGAGCCAAGGCCCTGCTGGACATTGCGGACGAGCTCGAAGTCCGTTCTGAGGAATTTGCCAGACTCACGGCGCTGGATACCGGCAACGCTTTGCGCACACAGGCCCGCCCCGAGGTCACTGGCCTGATCACGCTGTTCCGCTATTTTGCCGGCATTGCCGGGGAGGTTAAGGGAACCACTTTGCCCGCAGGTGAGGATCAGCTCCAGTACACCCGTCTTGAACCTCTTGGCGTGGTCGCGGCCATCCTGCCGTGGAACTCGCCTCTCATGATCGCCGCCTTCAAGATCCCCGCCGCACTCGCAGCAGGCAACACCGTCATCATGAAGGCCGCCGATGACGCTCCGCTCACCATTTTGCTGCTGGCCGAGGTGTGCAACAAACACCTGCCGCCCGGCGTCGTCAATGCCATGACGGGCCGTGGTGCGGTCATCGGCGAGGCACTGGCCAAGCACCCGGGCGTGGACAAGGTCTCCTTCACCGGCTCCACCGAAGTAGGGCGCGGGGTGGCCTCCACGGCAGCAGCACGTCTGGCCCACATGTCCTTGGAACTCGGCGGTAAAAGCCCCTCCATCGTGTTCCCTGACGCTGTGGACGACGAACTCATCGATGGATTACTGACCGCCTCTCGCTTTACTAGGCAGGGCCAAAGCTGTACCGCCGGCTCCCGTCTATTCCTCCATGAGGACATTTACGAGGAAGTCCTGGCCCGTCTCAGTGACAAGCTCGGTGCGCTCAAGGTGGGTGACCCACTTGACGAGGAGAGCGATATGGGCGCCATCATCAATGCCAAACAACATGCCTCCATCTCCGCCTATCTGGATGAAGGCCGCGCCACGCCCGGCATGAAAGCCGTCCTGGGAGGCAGCGCCCCCACCGAGGGGCCACTGGTGGAGGGCTACTACCACCTGCCCACAGTCTTTAGCGGAGCCCGGAACGAGTTCCGGCTGGCACAGGAAGAGATCTTTGGCCCCGTGCTGGTCGCCATCCCGTGGAGGGATACCGAGGAGGTCATCAGGATGGCCAATGACACCAGCTACGGTCTCGCCGCCTATGTATGGAGCCACAACCTGGACAATGCGTTGAATACGGCCAACCGGATCGAGGCCGGCTGGGTGCAAGTTAACCAAGGTGGTGGGCAAGTGGCAGGCCAATCATATGGAGGATACAAGCAAAGCGGCATGGGCCGAGAAGTATCTCTAGAAGGCATGCTGGCCGGATTCACCCAGACCAAACAGATCAATGTGCGTTTGCGTGCGGTGCCCCGTGGATAAGCCGGGCCCCGTGGATAAGCCGATGCAGATGCCGATGGGGGACCCGGGTCCCCTGGGTGATGCGCAGCAGCTGCCACTGGCGGGTATCCGTATTCTTGACCTCAGCCGTGCCCTCGCCGGACCGTACGCCACGGCGCTGTTGTCCGATCTCGGCGCCCAGATCATCAAGGTTGAAAGCATCAAGGGTGGTGATTCCAGCCGAGCCTGGCCACCTTTTGAGAATGAGCACAGCCTGTACTTTGACTCCGTCAACAGGGGCAAGCACTCGATTGCCGTTGATTACTACACGGACGCAGGCAAGGAGTTGCTGTGGGATCTGGCGCTGAGCTCTGACGTGGTCGTGGAAAACTTCCGCCCCGGCGTGTTGGCAGCCATGGGACTAGCCCCGGAGAAGCTTCGCGCCGCCAAGCCGGAGCTGGTGGTGGCTACGGTGAGCGGATTCGGAGCCACGGGGCCGTTGTCGCAGGCACCTGGACTGGACCAGGTGGCGCAGGGCATGAGCGGACTGATGTCGGTGACCGGTCCGGATACCGATCACACCTACCGCGTTGGCGTTCCGATCGTGGACCTGGTGTCCGGGATCAATACGGCACTGGCCATTGCAGCGGCACTGCTGGGTAGGGCGCGGACGGGGGAGGGCATGGAGGTCTCCACCTCATTGCTGGAAACCGGGCTGGCACTGAGCGCGTTCCAGGGCCAGCAGTACCTCAGCACGGGTAAGCTGCCTGTGCCGCAGGGAAACACCCACCCCGCACTGACCCCCTACGGCGTGTTTGCCACACGGGACATTCCCCTCATTATCGCCGTGGGCAGTGAAAAGCAGTGGCACCAACTGTGCACCCTTTTGGGGGAGCCGGATATGGCGCAGCGGTCCACATACGCCACAGGTTCGCTGCGTCATAGCAACCAGGCCGCACTCAAGGAAGAGTTGGAGGCATTGCTGGCGCACCGTCCCGCCGCCGAATGGTTACCCTTGCTGCGGGCTGCGTCCATCCCGGCCGGGCCCATCTACAACTATGAACAAGCCTTTGCCGATGAACAGGTGCAGTCCCTGGGTGTGGTGCAAACCGTGCAACGTGCCGATGGCAGTGAACTGCCGCTGGTCCGAGGGCCCATTTCTGTGAACCGGCGGGCCCCGCGCATCCGCAAGGCCCCGCCGTCGTTAGGGGAGGACACCCTAGAGGTGCTGGCAGGGTTGGAACTGACGCAGGAGAAAATTACGGCTCTGGTGGCGACCGGCATTGTGCAAGTGGCTACGCCGCGCCTTAGCTCTCAGCCATCTGATTCCGCGCCATCCACATGAACATCGCAACGAAGGCAGGGGAGAAAGGGGTCACGGTGAAAGAGCAAGTGGGCAGGTTACGCATTGAGACGGTGGGTCCCGTGGCCATGCTCGTCATGGACAACCCTCGAATGCGCAACGCCATCACCCAGGGCATGTGGCAGCAATTCCAGGATTTGCTGGCACAGTTGGACGCCGATGACTCCGTCAAGGTGGTGGTAGTGCGCGGGGAGGGCGCACACTTCTCGGCAGGAGCAGACATCGCCTCCGTTCAACAGATCCTCCATGACCCCGTCACGGGGCAGAGTAGTGGCGGGGACATCACCGTCGCGGAGAATGCCCTAGCGCACTTCCGCAAACCCACGATTGCGGCGATAGACGGTTACTGTGTGGGTGGCGGCTGGCAGATTGCCGGTGCCTGCGACATTCGTCTGGCCTCCAGCCGCGCCATATATGGCATCACCCCGGCCAAGATCGGCATTGTCTACCCACTCTCAGGCATTAAACGTCTCGTGGAGTTGACGGGGCCAGCCGCGGCCAAATACTTGTTGTTCAGTGGCGACTTCGTCGACGCCAACCAGGCGCTTCGCCTGGGCTTGGCCACCAAGGTCCTTGGTTTCGACGATTTCTGGGAGGAAGTCCACACCTTCGCCCTGCACCTGGCAGAGCGCTCGCAGTTCTCGGCTCAAGGTCACAAGTCCTTGATCAATGCGATCAGTGCTGGGGACGGAGATGCTGCTGTGGCAAAGCTCAGCGCGTACTGGCAGGGGCAGATGGCCATCAGTGAGGATGCTGCCATTGGTGTTAAGGCATTCCTTGCCAAGGAAACACCGGTATTCACCTGGTTGCGTCCCCGCGAAGGGTAGGGGAGCCTGCATAGGATGTGAGTAAAACCATGCGCTCCTGCAAACTTTGCACTTGTGCAACTTGTGCGTGAGTGCATATACTGGGGATATGCAAAAAACCGCAACTGTGCCGCTTCGTGAACGTAACCGTTTGGACACGTGGGCCTTGATTCATGACGCGGCCTCAGCGATGGCGTGCCAGCAGGGGATGTCTAAGACCACGGTCGAAGCCATTGCTGAAGCGGCTGGAATCTCCAAGCGCACCTTCTTCAACTATTTCCCCACCAAGGAAGACGCCATTCTGGGCCTGCAACAGCCCACCTTGTCAGAGGAAACCCTGGCGGCTTTCCGGGCCGAAAGCTCCGGGGACCTTTTTGGCCGGACAGTGCGCCTGATGGTGACGGTGATCCGCTCCATGTTCCCCGAAGAATCCAAGGCGGAGCGCCGGAAGCTACTAAAGCAGAAATACCCGGAACTGGGGAAAAGGATTTTTGACCATTTGAGGGACTCTGAGGAACTGGTTGAAGCCGTCCTCATGGAGCGCTACCCGGATCCGTCAGAAGAACTATCCGAACCCGGGGATCTCCCCGGCAAAGACTCGGCGCTGGCCTTGTTGATGATGGCTGGAACCGTTATCCGGTTTGCCTTCTCCAAGGATTCAAGCGCCGCCACCAACGAACAAAGCACGGCCATTGATGAGGCCATCGAAATTTTCCGAGAGGCAATTAAAGCAACCCTATGAGTAAGCAAAAAATAGTTGAAACGTCGGTGGACGCCGGCGAAAAGCGCAAAATAATCCTCTTGTTCTCCGGCTTGATGGTCACCATGCTGCTGGCATCGCTGAACCAGACAGTTCTTTCGAGCGCCCTGCCAACCATGGTGGGCGAGCTCAACGGCGTCGAGCATATGGCGTGGGCCATTACGGCCTTCATCCTGGCTTCCACCATCATGATGCCGGTTTACGGCAAACTCGGTGACCTCTTGGGCCGCAAGCCCATGCTGTTGTTCGCGATCTCCATTTTCTTGGTGGGCTCGGTGATCGGTGCGTTAGCGCCGGATATGGGCACACTCATTGTGGCACGCGTCATTCAGGGCCTCGGTGGCGGCGGTTTGATGATCCTTTCTCAGGCAACTATTGCTGATGTGGTCCCTGCCCGTGAACGCGGAAAGTACATGGGAATCATGGGCGGCGTCTTCGCCTTCTCCTCCGTTGCCGGACCACTGATTGGTGGCGGCTTGACGGAAGGACCCGGCTGGCGCTGGACCTTCTGGATGAACGTGCCGCTGGCATTGCTGGCCATTGTTGCCACGGTCTTCTTGCTGCACATCCCCAAAGTAGTGCACGCAACCCGTCCCAAGATTGACTACTTGGGCATGATGCTCATTGCCGTAGCCACCACAGCACTTGTTCTGGTAGGCACCTGGGGCGGTTCCCAGTACAGCTGGAACTCCCCGGAGATCATTGGCCTAGCCATCATTGCAGTAGTTACCGGTGTCTTGTTCGTCTTTGTAGAAAGCCGCGCCACGGAGCCTGTCATGCCGCTGATGCTCTTCAAGAACCGTAACTTCAACCTGACCACGTTGGCTGGTTTGCTGACCGGTATTGCCATGTTCGGTGCCATTGGCTACATGCCGACCTACATGCAGATGGCCACAGGCTACTCCGCTACCCAGGCTGGCTTGCTCATGATCCCCATGATGGCCTGCATGCTGGTCACCTCGGTCATCATTGGCCGCCGGGTCTCCAACACTGGCCGCTACAAGGTTGCCCCCATTGTTGGTTCGGCCATCTTGGGTGTAGCGCTGGCATTGCTGGCTACCATTCACGCTGATAGCCCCATCTACTTGATCTGCGTTTACTTGGGCATCATGGGTATTGGGCTCGGTGCCAGCATGCAGATTCTGACACTGGTGGCTCAGAACTCCTTCCCGCTGAAGTTCGTGGGGACGGCCACTGCCGGGCAGAACTACTTCCGCCAGGTGGGTGCCACCTTGGGTTCAGCTGTTGTTGGTGCCATGTTCGCCAGCCGTTTGAAGTCCCTCATTGCAGACAAGCTGCCAACAGGCGGTGGCGCAGGGGATGGCAACTCCTTCACCCCCCACATCGTCAACAGCTTGCCTGAGCCGTTCAAGTCTCTGATCATCGAGTCCTACAACGAGGCCTTGATCCCCATGTTTATGTGGATGGTGCCGCTGGCTGTTCTTGCCGCCATTGTTCTGTGCTTCGTGAAGGAAGTGCCGTTGGCCACCAAGATCAACCGCGAAGCCCCTGTGGCTCTTGCCCCGGAAATGGCTGAGTTTGAAGCGGACGTCATTGAAAACGATTTACAGGATTCAAAGTCCTTGCACGACGCCGGAACGCAGGACGAGCTGGAGACGGCGGCTTCCCACTCGCGCCAGTAAGTGACGCAGCCCCTGCTGCGGCGCAATTAACGGCGCGGCAACTACAGGAGAGCTTTTCCTGGAGTTGCTGCGCCGCAGCTGTTTAAAGTGACTCTGGTGTTGTGGGCGCTGGCGGGGCTGACTCTGGTGTTGCGGATACTGGAGGTGCCGGCTCTGGTGTGGCATCCTCGGTGAGGTTGCCACGGGCAAGCCGGAACCGGCGGTCCGTCTGGGCTACCAAGGCATGATCATGGGTGAGTGCCAAAATAGTGCACTGTTCCTCGTGCGCCAGGCGAGCGCTCGGGCAATGGCTACACGCTGTTGCATGCCACCGGAGAGCTTGTTGGCCTTGCGTCCGCACATTTGATCGGTCAGCCCTACCTGGTTGAGCAGTTCGGCGGCCCGGGTACTGCGTTCTGGGTTCCACCACCTCGCCAGCAAAGGGATTCTGCTGGATTCACGGTGATGCTGGTGCCCACCGAGGCTTTGAGCGAGTCTACTTTGGCGCCAACCGCCTGGTTGGCGACCAGCATGGCCAGCGCCAAACCACTGGCCACCGCCAAAGTCACCACGACGGCGCCAAAGTCACCACGACGGCGCCAAAGTCACCACGACGGCGCCGCTACGCACCTTGTTGCGAAACGCGTTACCCGCACCTCGAGAAACCACACCCATCTCATGCTCCCTGCCAGGGTGGGCACCCTTCTGGCAGCCGTACGTAGCAATGTTCTGGCGGGGACTTTGGCTTTGATCATGGAGCCGCTGTGTGTGAGCTGTGAGAACCCGGCCCGGTAGACTGGACGCAGTGAATACACGCCAACGTAATTGAGGTCTCACTTGCCAGAATTTACCGCCCGATTTGCCACAGCCGCCGAGATTGCCCACTGGGATGGGCATGTCACCGCCAACCCCAACGGCGGGAACTTGCTGCAGTCCCTAGCCTTTGCGACCGTGAAGAAAAACTACGGCTGGGGCACCCAATTCATCGCATTCGAGGGGGCTGGCTACACCAGCTACAATCTCATTCTGGAGAAATCCTTCCCGGTGCTAGGCAAGCTTTGGTACCTCATGAAAGGCCCTGACACAGCTGAGGCGGCCCACGTTCCTGCCATGTTGGAGGCGCTGCAGGCATTCGTGAAGCGGGCCCGCCTCAACGTGTTCGCCGCGAAAATTGAGCCTGACCTTGTGGCCTCAGATGAGGTACGCTCCATCTTCGCCGGTGCAGGTTTAATCAAGGTTGATGACTTGCAGCCCAACGATCACACAGCAATTTTGGACATCACCCCCGAACCCAATGAACTGCTGCGCAAGCTCCACTCCCGCGGCCGCAACGCGATTCGCCGGGCCATCCGTGAAGGTGTGGAGGTCCAGCGGGCGGAGCCCACGGAGGAAACTATGCGGACCCTCTACGGGCTCATGGAAGGGACGTTTGAGGCGAAGAATGCGGGCAAGGCCCGTGAGTTTGCCTACTTCCAGCAGTTCTGGGGCGAGTTCTGCGCCCGCGGTCAGGGCCAGTTCTTCTTTGTCCATGAAAACGGTGTTCCCTCCGTTGGTGCTTTTGTCATCAATTACGGTTCCAAAGCCACCTACAAAGATGGGGGCTCGTTGCAGAAGCGCTCCCAGTACGGGGACTCCCACTTGATTCAGTGGGAAGCCATTTTGGCTATGCAGGAGTTGGGGGCGGTGGAATACGATTTTTGCGGCACGCCGCCTTCGGACCGGCTCAAGGACCCCACTCACCCGCACCACGGGCTGGGCCTGTTCAAGACCAGTTTTACAAAGACCGTCACTGACTTCATAGGTTGCTGGGATCTGCCGCTCTCACCCTGGAGATACAAGGTGTGGACGGCAGTTGGGGAACGGGTTGCGCGCCAGATTTATGTGCGGCGCACGGGACAAAAATTTTACTAGGGCATTGCCCGCGGCTGCTGTCTTGCAGCAGCCGTGTGAGAGAAAAGGAAACACTGGAAAGGTGACTTGTGGGATCTGACCGCCGGATTCAGGCCTCGAAGGATGTGCCGAAAAAAGATATGCTGCAGCCAGCTCACGCTAATGCCGTTGCCAAGAACATCCTGCGCAAGCTGGTTCAGGGAGAGTCGCCACCTACAGCGCCCATGAAGATTGTTGACCGGCTGGCAGGCAGCCCGTATGCCAACTTCACTATTCAGGTGGGCAAGGCAGAGGAATCGGCGCGCAAAACCATTGACTTTGCCCTGCACCTTGCCGAAACCATGTTCCGGTACGGAGCCGGTGCCCTGGAAGTTGAAACAAGTATTATTGCCGTCACTGCGGCGTTGGGGTTGCGCCACATTGAAGTCGACATCACCAACCAGTCGGTCATCATCAACTATGCGCCGCGGGACGCCGTCCCCATCACACTTTTGCGGGTGGTCCGTTCCTGGACCAACAACTATGCCGGTTTGGTGGCAGTGCATGAGCTGGTCACCGATATCACCGCCGGTGGTGTCAGCCGGGACGAGGCCTACCGGCGCCTGGATGTCATTGTCAAGAAGCCCAAACCGTTCCCTCGGTGGATGGTTGCTGTTGCTGAAGCTGTTTTTGCTGCCGCCGTGGTGGGCGTCATTGGTGGCACACCCTTTGGCATGATCGTTGCCCTGATCACCATCCTCCTGGCCGGGCAAACTGCTCGTGTCCTGGGTAAATGGCGGGTCCCTGACTTCTTTGTCACGGCCATCAGTTCCTTCATTGTCACCATTGTGGCGGTGCTGTGCTTTATGGCTCGCGTGCCTTTGAGCCCATCGGTGGTGGTGGCCGGTGGAATCTTGCTGATGCTGCCTTCAGGGCGGCTGGTCTCAGCTGTTCAGGATGCTATCAACGGCTTCCCTGTCACCGCCGCTGGACGTTTTCTCTCCGCCTTCCTGAGCTTTGGTGCCATCGTGGCAGGTATTGCGGTGGCACTAGTTACCGGGGCCTTGTTTGGGGCCGAGCGCCTCAACGTGGCCGAGACCATCAACAGCTTGCTTCCTTTGTATTCTGTGCTGGGCCTTGTGGCCGTGGCCACAGTGGCTATCTGCATTGCAGAACAAACTGCCGTCCGGTTGCTGTTGCCAACGGTTGCCGTGGCGTTGATCGGCTATCTGGTTTACTACTTGGGCATGTATTGGGGTTTGGGCGGTCGCTTCGCACCAGCTGTTGCAGCCGTGGTGATAGGAATGTTGGCCCGCATCATTGCTCTTAGGCTTGGTGCCCCGCAACTGGTGGTGGCCGTCCCGTCCATCATCTTCTTGCTGGTGGGACTGTCCATCTTCCGCGCCATGTTTGTCATGACCCTCACACCCGAAGAGTCAATCACCGGGTTCGTGGGCCTCTTCAACGCCCTGATTGTCATCCTGGCTGTTGCCGCGGGCGTGGTGCTAGGAGACAACGCCGCCCGTCCGTTCACGCATATCAAGGGCACGAAGGACCGGCGCAGGAACCGCCGCCGTTGACCCGGTAGTTCCTCGCCGGCGCAAGGATCGTACGGGTTAGAGGATCTTGCCGATGGGTTCGCGCTTTTCGGCCTGGAAATAGTCTTCTGTGCGGCCGTAGGCCCAGTATCCCGAGAGTGAAACTTGTGCTCGTTCCAGGCCGCGCTGTTTGAAAAGGAGGTCCCGCAGCGCCTTCATGTATTCACGCTCGCCATGCACAAAGGCATGAACCGTGCCTTCTGGCCAGGGTCCGTTGCGCACGGCATCCAAGAGGGCCGTGGACTCGGCGGGGGTGGTCCCGTTGCGGAACACCCAGGTAAGGCCTACGCCGTGGGGCTTGTCCAGGGGCTGGATGTCAGCGGCCGAATCAACCTCTAGGTAGGCGAGGCCGGCGGCTTCTGCGGGCAGAGCTTCCAAGGCTGCAGCAATGGCAGGCAGTGCGGCTTCGTCGCCGGCGAGCAGATGCCAGTCGGCGTCGGGGTTGGGCTGATAGCCGCCACCGGGACCGGAGAAAATAATCCTGTCGCCGGGGATGGCCGCAGCCGCCCAGGGACCGGCCAGCCCGGAACTGCCGTGCAGCACAAAATCGATCGCAATCTCCTGCGCGGCCAGATCGATCCAACGGACCGTGTAAGTGCGGGTCACGGGCCACAGCTCACGGGGCATGCTTTCGCGCAGTGCAAACACATCCACCGGCTCCGTGTATTCCACGCCCGGGTGCAGGAAGTGGATCTTCACGTACATGTCCGTGGCGTCCTTGGGCTCAAATTTCGCCAGCCCGGGCCCGCCGGCAATGATGCGCACCATGTGCGGACTGAGTTGTTCCTTGCGCAGCACATTGAGGGTGTATTGGGTGCGGGGTTTCACGGCAGGTGCCATGGTGCGGGTGGCGGCGGGCTGTGGTGAGGTCATGGTGAGCTCCTGGTGCCGGGTAAGCAGGCCGGCCTGGTGGGCGCGGAAAAAGCGCCAAGTTAGGTTGTCCTAACCAGTCTAGTTCATTGTGGTAATTGCCAGTCCACGGGGGTGGCACCTTGCGCTAATAGCTGATTGTTGATGCGGCTAAAGGGCTTGGATCCGAAGAAGCCGCGGGATGCGGACAGTGGGCTTGGGTGCGCCGATTCAATCACGGGGGTTCCGGTGAGAAGCGGCGCCAGCCGTTGGGCGTCCTTGCCCCACAGCACGCTCACTAGCGGCTGTTTCCGTGCTGCGAGGATTCTAATAACAGCCTCGGTGACCTCTTCCCACCCACGACGGCGGTGTGAACCTGCCGCTCCTGGCGCCACCGTGAGTACTCTGTTCAGGAGCAGGACGCCTTGACGGGACCAGGCACCCAGATCGCCATGGGTGGCAGGTGGGATGCCCAAGTCAGTGTTCAATTCCTTGAAAATATTGTTCAGGCTCCGAGGCAGCGGATGCGTTGAGCGGTCCACGGAAAACGCCAGACCTACTGAATGCCCCGGTGTGGGGTAGGGATCTTGGCCCACAATCAACACCTTCACCTCGGCCAAGGGGGTGCCCAGGGCGCGCAGCACCTGGGTGGGTAGAGGCAGGAAGCGAGTTCCGGAATCGTACTCATGTTCAAGCATGGCGCCCAAGCTCGCCAAGGTGGCCTCCAAGGAGGCCAATGCTGTGGCCCAATCAGGGGCCATTTGCGTCAGGGGAGCGGATTTCAAGGCGGCAAGGGCCTGCAATTGTGTTCCATCCCAGGGTTCCGGGGCCGGCAGGTCAAAAAGGCTGGGTGCGCTGTCCATGCTCTCCATTGTGGGCCATGGTGGGGGAAGGGGACTTCCTCCACAGCGCCCACTAGCGCCCGGCCCATCCACGCAATCCCAAATGACAGGGCGGTAATTCACCCCTATCATTGACAGAGCGGGCTCATGATTGCTGCCCGAACGGGAGAGACAAGCGGAAAAGGGACTGTTGTGACTGAAGCGCTCCATCACGAGACTGCTTCCGCAGAGCCCTCCGCAGAAACTACCGCAACGCTGGGGACTCCTGTGGGGCTCAGTGCACGCGAGCAGCAGATGCTGGATCTGGAACGCCAATGGTGGAAGTATGCCGGCGCGAAGGAGCAGGCCATCAGAGAGAAGTTTGAGCTCTCAGCGACCCACTATTATCAAGTTCTGAATGCGTTGATCGACACGGAAGCCGCGCTGGCCTATGACCCCATGCTGGTCAAACGGTTGCGTAGACTACGTTTGTCACGGCAACAGGCCCGTTCCGCACGGCGGCTCGGGAACTAACGCACGCCTTCGCCACCGTACCCACAAGGACCACACTGCACAATGAGTAATTACCCGCGGGATGAATTCGACGCCGTCGAGGAGAACTCGGCACGCCACGGCGTCCACCGGTCTTCGATGGAAGCCCAGGGGCGCTCCTTAATGCCTT
Organism: Arthrobacter sp. lap29; assembly: GCF_032458965.1. NCBI lineage: Bacteria > Bacillati > Actinomycetota > Actinomycetes > Micrococcales > Micrococcaceae > Arthrobacter > Arthrobacter sp. lap29. The sequence goes on along the minus strand of NZ_JAUCEK010000004.1, from coordinate 402,823 downwards.
TGATGATTGTTGGCGTCGCCGCCTTGTGTGTTGGTCTTCTGGCCTTTTTCATCATGCCGAAAATTCTCGGTAACACCACGCCGCCGCCCCTTGTGGCCAACCAAACCACCGCGGCACCGACACTTGCGCCGACGGCGCCTGCCACCACGGCACCCGCCCCGACCGATTCTGCCACCACGAAGCCTACGGAAACGCCGACGTCAACACCCACAGCTGAAGCAACTCCCGAATCAGTGGTTGATAAGAGCGTTACCGTGGCCATCTTCAACGCCACCGGAGTACCGGGACTTGCCGCACGCTACGCCGGTACAGTCCAGGGCGATGGATGGGTTGTGTCACAGTCCTCCAACTGGGGCGGGCAGCCGCAAAATACATCGGTTATTTTCTACAGCGGCCTCGAGCAGAAGGCCAATGCTGTAGCCCTCGGAGGGCTGCTGAATATCACTGAGTTGGTGGATACTGCAGAACTCGGGCTTCCCCTAGCGGTTGTGTTGGGCCCGGGAGCGTAAGTTTTTTACCCTCTGCAGGCCCGGCGCCAGCTGCAGTGAAGCCCTGCGCCAGCTTCGGGAATGCCCGACCCAGCCCCTGCCCGGCCGTTCGCCGCAAGCACATAGTGCCGCTCCCGCTTGCACTCTGAGGTACCGAGTGCTAATTATTGAGTTAGCACTCTGAGGTGGTGACTGCTAATTTCTAGCAGTTTCGCTTTCGTCAGGGTAATAACATTTCCTCACATGGCGAGGGTTTGCCGCTGTTGTATCTATATCAGCAGAAGGCGCATCCGTCCGTCGCGGGCGCCGTGCGAGGAATCTTGAAATTGTCTAATGACTGTCCCGAAAGGACTGAAGCCTCCATGGCCAAGCTCATTGCATTTGATGAAGAGGCACGCCGCGGCCTTGAGCGTGGGTTGAACATCCTCGCCGACGCCGTAAAGGTAACCTTGGGCCCGCGCGGGCGCAACGTAGTGCTGGAAAAGAAGTGGGGCGCACCCACAATCACCAACGACGGTGTCTCCATCGCCAAGGAAATTGAACTTGACGATCCTTATGAAAAGATCGGCGCCGAGCTGGTCAAGGAAGTCGCCAAGAAGACTGACGACATTGCAGGCGACGGCACCACCACGGCCACCGTGCTGGCCCAGGCCCTGGTCAAGGAAGGCCTGCGCAACGTAGCTGCCGGCGCCGATCCGCTGTCCCTCAAACGCGGCATCGAGAAGGCTGTTGCAGCCGTCATCAAGGAACTGCTGGCTTCCGCCAAGGAAATCGAGACCAAGGAAGAGATCGCCGCAACAGCGTCCATCTCCGCCGGTGATCCCGAGATTGGTGCCCTCATTGCTACTGCCTTGGACAAGGTGGGCAAGGAAGGCGTCATCACTGTCGAGGAGTCAAACACCTTCGGCCTGGAGCTCCAGCTCACCGAAGGCATGCGCTTCGATAAGGGTTACATTTCCGCTTACTTTGTAACCGACACCGAGCGCCAGGAAACGGTTCTTGAAGATCCGTACATCCTGATCGTGAACTCCAAGATCTCCAGCGTCAAGGACCTTGTTGCAGTTCTGGAAAAGGTTATGGCTTCGAACAAGCCGCTGCTGATCATCGCCGAAGACATTGAAGGCGAAGCACTGGCCACACTGATCGTGAACAAGATCCGTGGCCTGTTCAAGTCCGTTGCCGTCAAGGCTCCGGGCTTCGGCGATCGCCGCAAGGCTCAGCTCTCCGACATTGCCATCCTCACCGGCGGCCAGGTCATCGCTGAAGAAATTGGCCTCAAGCTGGAAAACACCACGCTTGACCTGTTGGGCAAGGCCCGCAAGGTTGTTGTCACCAAGGACGAGACCACCATTGTTGAAGGCGCCGGCGACGCCGAAGCCATCGCAGGTCGCGTTGCACAGATCCGTGCCGAGATCGAAAACTCCGATTCCGACTACGACCGCGAGAAGTTGCAGGAACGTCTGGCCAAGCTGGCCGGCGGTGTTGCAGTCATCAAGGCCGGTGCCGCAACTGAAGTTGAGCTCAAGGAACGCAAGCACCGCATCGAAGACGCAGTGCGCAACGCCAAGGCAGCTGTGGAAGAAGGCATCGTCCCCGGCGGTGGTGTTGCTCTCATCCAGGCCGGCGTTACCGCGTTTGACTCTCTCGAACTGACCGGCGATGAAGCAACAGGCGCCAACATTGTGCGTGTTGCCATTGACGCTCCCTTGAAGCAGATTGCCCTCAACGCAGGCATGGAGCCTGGCGTAGTGGTGGACAAGGTCCGCTCACTGCCCAACGGCCACGGTCTGAACGCTGCAACCGGCGTGTACGAGGACCTGCTGGCTGCTGGCGTTAGCGACCCGGTAAAGGTAACCCGCTCTGCCCTACAGAACGCGGCTTCCATTGCTGCACTGTTCCTCACCACTGAAGCAGTCATTGCCGACAAGCCTGAGAAGGCTGCCCCGGCTGGCGGCGGCGACGACATGGGCGGAATGGGCGGCTTCTAACCCACCGTCTTATCGCTCAAGTAAAAACACCCCTGCCCCGCGGGCAGTACGATTTCGCAAAAAGCATGCGAAATCCATCTCCGCTACAGGCAGGGGTGTTTTTTCTTTCCCTGACGGCGGGGTGTTGGCGCCCCTTTGGTGCCTGAGTGTCGGTGGAGTCTGAAAGTATGTAACACATGACAATTGTTGCTGCCGCCGATGGTTCGGCTCTAGGAAACCCCGGTCCGGCTGGCTGGGCATGGTATGTAAATGACAACTGCTGGCGTGCTGGTGGTTGGGACCACGGCACCAACAACATGGGTGAGCTCATGGCAGTCCTTGACCTCTTCAAATCCACGGCACACATGCCGGAGGAACCACTGCACATCCTGTGCGACAGTCAGTACGTGATCAACAGCGTCACCAAGTGGATGCCAGGTTGGAAGCGCAAAGGCTGGCGAAAATCGGACGGCAAGCCCGTTCTGAACCTGGACCTTCTCAAGGAGATTGATGCCGCGCTTGTGGGCCGCAAATTCACCTTTGAGTGGGTCAAAGGCCATGCCGGGCATGAGCTGAACGAGGCCGCTGATGACCGCGCACGGGACGCAGCCACCGCACACCAAGCCAAACGTTCCCCCAACGCCGGGCCCGGATTCCCCGGCGCGAACCTTGGTGCTAACCCTGCCGCTATTCCTGCCGCCAACTCTGCTGCCTCAGGGTCGTGGCAGCCTGCAGGGCAAGCACAACCGGAGCTGTTCTCCATGCTGGACGATGAGCCTGACCCCTCGTTCGTGCTCCCAGTTGAGAGCAGCCTGGATGTTGTGCGCGAGCTCGAGCAGGAACTACTTGACCCTAGTGTCCGCTCCAATCCGCTCCGTTTAGCGGAGCTTTTGCACCCCGACTTCGAAGAGATTGGGGCCTCCGGAAACCTGCGTTCGCGTGCGGAAACGCTGGAACTACTAGCTGATGAGGTGGCCGCAGACGTTGAAATGGAAGTTCTCAACCTGAACAAGGTGGACGCAGCCACTGCCCTGCTGAGCTACCGCACTCTGTCAACGAATGGAAACACCCTGCGAAGTTCTCTGTGGCAGCTGGATGGCCAACAATGGCGTCTGCGCTTTCATCAAGGGACCACAGAACGGTAGTGCGGATAGCCGGGGCAGTTTTCAGCAGTTGCCCTAGAAGGGGGCCTCGATGTCACCTTGGGTCTGTATGTACACGCGCCCAGTTGGTGTTGTTGTCCTCGTGACGCCCGGGCTGACATGCTCCACAGTCCACCCTGTATGAGGATCGTCCTTGAGGTGGTGGCAGTAAGGGCAGCGTGGGCGCAGGTTCTCGAGGCTGGTTTCTCCGGGCGGCAGTTCGCTGCCATCTGAGGAGTACGTGATTCTGTTGAATGGGTTCGTGTGGTCCAATTCGCAGGAGCGGGCGGGACGGTCACACCCAATACCGGTACAGACGGGGTCCCTAAACCGAACTTCACGAGCCATGGCTTTTGGCGGTTTTCGTGATTTCCGGCCAATGCTCACCATTCTCCCAGTATCCGGGTCGGTGAGGAATCTTCGCCAAAACTTTGCAGTGGCGGCTAGGTGGTTGACATCGTCTACTGGGATGGGGCCGAATCCATCAAGTATCACAGGATCTGCCGACTTCCCCAGGAGCCTGTCCGCCGAAACCGTGATATTTAGAATGGCCGGAATTCGATTCCTGAAGTACGGCCCTGCACCGCTCCAGCCTGCGCCGTTCGCCTCTTCGCCAGAACTGTTTGCTCCGGAACTGTTCACTCCAGAACTGTTCACTCCAGAACTGTTCGGCGGCGGGGTGGATGAGTGCAGCAGAACTTGGTGCAGCAGATCGATCAGCACATCCGCCCGGTATTCGCTGAGCGAACGAGATGGACGCCCTGTGGGAGTGATTCCATGGCTATCCTCACCGTTCAGCTTGGCTGACCGTGCCCACTCATCGAGCGAGTTAAAAAGTAGGGTGGCATCAGTGGCTGGCAAGCGTGCCCCCAGGAGGGCCATGCCATCTGGCAACGGCGTGAGCCAAACATCCCTGCCAGTGCGTGCCCTGCGATGACGTTCTGAAATGGGCTCTGGATTGTGACGTTCGGCGAGCCCGCGAACTTTTCGCGTCAGCGAGTTGGGATTGCTGTTCATGGCTTGGTTGAGAAATTTGGGTTCCAGTTCGTGGAGAATTTCCGGGGGAGTGTTCTGGCATCCCCTGATCACTGAGCGGACCCTGCGGATGTCCAGCGAGCCTTGATCAAATTCTGCGAAGGTATCAGGCAGGTGCCGGGTCAGAAGCTCAGCGTCGGTAATGAGCCGTTCAGCGGCGCCGGTGCTGATAGCAAACATGGCCATGAGCTCTGCCGCCGCATAACGGGAGCGGTCCGGGTGCTTCTCGGGTGGTTCTTCGCCGCACACAGGCGGTCGACGTGTGGAAAACTCATTGATGGCCGCTGCCTGCCGGGCCATGGACCAGGAGGCCTGACGCTCCGTGGCCTGAATGTAGGTGAGGAGTTCTTCGTCCGAGAGGTTCGCGGGATCCAAGCCAGCCAATGCTGCCGCACCCAGCTCGGGTGTCCACTGAATGTAGTGAGCTTGCTCTTCAGCCGTTAGGGTGGGGAGCAGCCGCTGAACACGTTTGCTCCCACCATAAACAGCCACCCTCAGTGGGGGTGGCATAATCAGTGGCTCGGCGAAGCGCAGGACATCGAGGTACTTCCGCGCCATGCCTGCTGGCAGTGGATTGGCTGCCAGCGGATTGTCTGCCAGTGGTTCGCCAGCCAGTGGATTGTACGGCAGCCGATTGTCTTGGAGCGCGGGGTCGTATCCTTCAAATCCTTCACCAAATCCTTCACCGCAGCTTTCAGCGCCTCCGAAGCTGGCTGCAGATTCTCGCCGGGCTTGTTCTGCCACCGCGTCGAAGAACATTTCTTCATCGATCAGACCATCGTCAGCACCTTCTGGAAGATCTGGAAGATCGGAGAAAAAAAGATCCTGGTGTTGGTTCCCGGAGGAGGGTTCTACGGGGAAGTGGAAGGCCGTGGAGAAGTAATTCTCGAGAGCCTTCTCGAGATTGACTCCTGAAACTGACGGTCCGGAAAGGTTGGATTCCTCTGAAGATCCGGGCCAATTGGCCGTGCCCATACCATAATTATATATGAATCTTTACCATATGGATAGAATTTTCTAATATATAGTTTCTATATTTGAAGCTGGTTGGGCCAACCCAACTCAACCCAACCCAACCCAGCCCAACCCGTCCCAACCCAACCAGCCCTGACAGCTCAGCGAATGGTGAACATGCGGGTGTTGGCCGCCTCAGCTTGAGCGTACTGAGTTGCAGCCATGGACAGTGCGGAGTTGATGCTTTCCAAAGATGCTTCCACCTTTAGCTCGGTGGCGTGCCATTCCGTCATGAGCGACTGAAAGTTGGTGGCCGCTGTCCCTGTCCATGATGACTGCAGATCCAGGAGGTTGCGCTTCATGGCGTCTACCTCGGTCCGGATTCGTTCCACTGAGCCTTTGACTGCGGTGCTTTTCAGGGCGAGATCGTCACTGTTGACGTTGAACTGTGCCATGGGGGTTACCTTGCCTTCAAACCTAGGGCTTGTGCCTATGTCCAGCGAATGTCACTGGGTAAGCTCAGCCTAAGAGGCGCACTGGGGCAGCGGAACACTTGATGCCCGGCCCGTGGACAGGCTCGCCCCTGCTCTAGTCTGTGGAGGAATCAGCTTCAGTGCTGTCTTCCCTAAAGGGCAGCTCAATCGCCATGGTGGCCCCTCCGCCGGGGGTGTTTTCCAACCTGACAGTTCCCTCATGGGATGCCACGATGGCTGAAACAATGGCCAAGCCGAGTCCGCTGCCGCCGGTGTTCCGATCGCGTGAGGAATCCGCGCGGTAGAACCGTTCAAACACCCGAGGAGCTTCTTCGGCTGAGATGCCGGGGCCATGATCGCGAATCTTGATCACAGAATACTGGGCCTCACCATCGTGGCGGGTCCCGACCATGATCTCGATGGGGGAGCCATCGGGGGTGTAGCGCAGCGCATTGCCCATCAGGTTCGTCACCACCTGACGCAATTTCGCCTCGTCTCCCACCGCAGTGGCAGGGGTTCCGGGGCCGCCGTCGAGCCCGGTGACTCTAAAGGTACGGTCCGTGGCTGTGGCCTTGGCGTCCAGGACGGCGTCGTGGCCAATGATAAGCAGGTCCACGGGCTTGAGCTGCAGAGGACGCTGCTCGTCGATGCGGGCCAGCATCAGCAGGTCCTCGACCAGCTCGCCCATGCGCTTGGCCTCGCTTTCAATACGGCCCATGGCTGTGCCGACATCGTCCGGGGTCTGAAGGGCGCCGTGCCGGTACAGCTCGGAGAAGCCGCGAATAGTGACTAAGGGGGTGCGCAGTTCATGGGAAGCATCAGCCACAAAGCGGCGCATCTTCTTTTCTGACGCTGTCTGTGCAGCAAAAGCATGTTCAATATGGGCCAGCATGGCGTTCAGGGAGCCGGATAGCCGGCCCACTTCCGTGGCGGGATTCTCAATATCCACGCGCCGGGACAGATCGCCAGCAGCAATGGCCGCGGCCGTCTTTTCCACGCGTCCCAGCGGTCTGAAGGAGCGGGTGACCGTCCAATAGGCGATCATGGTGCCCAACGTGACGGCCAGGATGGCAACCCCGGCAATGACCACGGCCAAGCGCTCCATGGTGATGTTGAGGTTTTCGTAGGGAAGCCCCACCACCACATAACCCACATAGGGAGTGCCTCCCTGATTCATTTCCACCGTGCCAAAGCTGAACTTCTGAGGGGCAATAACAGTCACCCGCCACGGAGCTCCGCCATCGCTGCTCGGGACCGAAAACTTCTTACCATTGAGGGCCTGTGCCTCGGCCATGGATAGGCCCGGGTAGACCGGCTTGTCCTGCCCTGAACGGTTTTGATCAGCCAGCGAACCATTGGAAAAGTGGAAACCCACATAGTAGTCGAAGGCAAACGGGGTCTGTCCGGTATTCTGCGAATCCACGGTTCCGTAGCCCACAATGGAGCGCTGGAAAGTGGTCAGCTGCGTGTCCATCTGGTCTTCCAGAAAGGAATGCAGCAAAAGAAACGTTGTGGCTCCCAGCGCCAACAAAGACACACTCAACAGGGCGCTGATGATGGCCACCAGCTGTGAGCGCAGGGAGGCGTTTTTCCACAACGTAATCAATGGACTGGGTGTGCGTTAGCGCTTGTCAGCCGTTCGCAGCACGTACCCCACGCCGCGCTTGGTCTGAATCAGGGCGGGGAGGGAGGCATCAATATCCACCTTGCGGCGAAGATAGGAAATGTAGGATTCCACAATGGAGGCGTCGCCGTTGAAATCGTACTCCCATACGTGGTCGAGGATCTGGGCCTTGGACAGCACACGGTTGGGGTTCAGCATCAAATAACGCAGCAGCTTGAACTCGGTGGGGGACAGTTCCACGGTCTTGCCGGCGCGGCGCACCTCGTGGGCATCGTCGTCGAGCTCCAGATCGGCAACGCGCAGTACCGCGTCATCGTCCTCCGTGGGCTGGGTGCGGCGCAGAACCGCACGGATGCGGGCCACCACCTCATCCAAACTGAAGGGCTTGGTGACGTAATCATCGCCGCCAACTGTCAGGCCTGTGACCTTATCTTCGGTGTCATCGCGGGCCGTCAAAAACAGCACAGGGAAGTGCCGCCCGGCTGCACGCAACCGGCGGGTCACGGTGAATCCGTCCATGTCCGGGAGCATGACATCCAGAACGGCCAGGTCAGGATTGTGCTCCTCAGCAGCAGCCAAGGCATCGCGGCCATTGGCGGCGGCGATAACCTCAAACCCGGCGAAACGCAGGGAAGTGGATAGGAGCTCACGAATATTGGGCTCGTCGTCAACAACGAGCAGCTTGGCTTCAGGTCCAGTCTTTTTCACCATTTCAGTCTCCGACCATTAGCTGGGAATACGCTGGATATTCCGTGGGTATGTACTGTCAGCTTACGCCCAGTTAGTTCCCAGCTGCTAGTAGGGAACCCGAAAGATCTCTTGATGTTTTCCAGCCGGCGCCGTTTTCGGCAGCACCAGACGCTTGCGGAACGCCGTATCCCCAGTCTCCTCACACCAGCGCAATAGCTCCGTCCGCATCCGTTCGAGCTCCGGCGCGAAGGCATTTTCCACGGCCAGGTTGCGCTGCTCTTGCGGATCGGCGGCCAGATCATGGAGCTGCTCGCGGTATTGTCCCCACCCGTATACCGTGTATTTCCAGTGCCCCAGGATGAGCGCCCGGCCCGATGTTCGTGCACCGGGCAATGCTGCTGCGTCCGCGAACGCTGTTTCCACCACCACCGGATTCCCGTCCCGCTGCAGTGCTGATGGTGCGGCGAGGCCCTCCGGCACCTGTATTCCCGCGATTTCGCACAGCGTAGGTAGCAGCCCCAGCACGGCTGCCACAGGCTCAGTGACCACCGCTGCGGGCCGCCCTGGCACCTGCACCAGAAATGGCACCTTAATGCATTCCTGGTACAGGGCAGTCTTTTGGTTCCAGCCGTGCGACGCGTCGCCGTCACCGTGGTCACTGACAAATATGACGGAGGTACTCGCCACATCAATCCCGTCCAGCAGCTGCCCAATGCGTTGGTCAACGCGCTGAACCAGTGCGGCATAGGTGGCGCGGTAGCTGCGCCAGTCATCGGGACTGAATCCAGCCGTGCCGTAGAGACGTGCCGCTGCAACCTGTTCCATGGCTGGTGCCTCAGAGGCGTAGGGCGCCTTATAGAAGTTCGCCGGCAGCGGGGGAGCCTCAGCAACGGCGGCGGCTGGCACATCCCCGTAAGGCATGGGCTGAGAACGGGCGTATTCGCAAATGGTGTGAGGATCGTCAAAGGATGCCACCAGTAGGAACGGGCGTTCGCCACTACGCTGCCCCAGCCAGTCATGGCACGCCTCCACCAGACCCTCGTCGCCGAAGGGGTGGATGGGGGCAAAGCCGTCATTCACGGAAGCGCTGGCCTGGAGGGCATGCCATTTGCCTGCGTAGGCACAGTCATAGCCCGCCGCGGTGAACCAATGGCCAAGTGACTGTGAACCGTGGCCAGGCTCGGAGCGCGGAGCAGCATCTGCAGACTTATTGTTCATGATGCCCAGCTGGTGCGGATATTTTCCGGTAATCATGGAGCTGCGGGCCGGCACGCACAGCGGAAACGGCGTGTAGGCCTGGGTAAAAACCGTGGAGACAGACGCTAACCGGTCAAGGTTGGGCGTTTTGAAATGCGCGTCGGTGGAACGGCTGCGTGCCAGTGCGTGGGCAGCAAACTGGTCGGCCATGATGAGAAGGATGTTCATAGTTGCACTCCCAACGTAGTGTTTGCCAATACTTTCAGTGCTTGGTCGCCGTTCCATGACTGGCCCGCCGCTGCCAAGGCGTTTGAAAGGCTCCCCGCCCAGTGCCGGATTGCGGAGGGATCGGTGATGTTCTCTAATTCGAATGGATCTCCGGCCAGATCAAACAGCTCTGTGGACAGCCCGGAGGCTGGCTGGAAACGGGCAATGAACTTGGTGGAGGCTGTGCGCAACCCCCGGATATCTACATCGGAACTGTTGCGCGGGTAGTAGAAATACAAGGACGACGGCGAACCCAGATTCCCAGCTTCACCCCCCTGAGCGCCACCCCCTTGGGCCCCGCCACCGTGGGCGAGTAACGCAGGCGAGACATCGGTGCCGTGCATTGCTGCGGGGACTTGCTCGCCCAGTCCGAGCAGTCCCAACAGAGTAGGTGCTATGTCCACACTGGATATCCCCACACTGTCCGCGGCAGAGGAGGTCAGGCGCCCGGGCCAGCGCATGACCCACGGTATCCGCATGGACTCTTCGTACGGCACATTCTTGTAGATAAGGTCCTGGCTCCCCATTTGCTGGCCGTGGTCCGAGGTAAAAATGACGAGTGTGTCCTGCGCCAGATGCAGAGCGTCCAGGGTTGCCAGCAACCGTCCCACCTGCGCATCGATGGCAGAAACGGCTGCGTAATAGAGGGGTGCAATAGTGGCGGCCTCGCGCCCGGCGGGGGAGTCGAGGTCCACGTTGGGACGGTTCAATAGCTCTGCGGGGGGAAGGGCGCCGTAGCTGGTGTTGTGCACCAGCGGCAGCTGATCGTAGGGCTGGTGCGGTGGGTTCCAGGAAAGAGCCAAGGCAAAGGGCGTCCGGTCCGCATCCCCGGAGGCCATGGATGCGGCGCGTTCTAGAAAGCCAATGGCCACGTCCGTTTCATGGGCGGCTGACCACCCGGCGACGTTAGTGCGCTGGTGCCGTCCGGCGTCGGAGGTCCAATAGTGAGGGGTGAGGTGCTCATCGCAACAGCCGTAGGAATACCAAAAATCGAAGCCGTGGCGGCGATCCGGCGGCGACCAAGCATCCCAGTACCGCCCATCTTCCAGCGGACCGGTGCCGTGGATGGCATCCTCGGGCACCGGGGCCTCCAAATGCCACTTACCAATGTAGCCGGTGTTGTATCCGGCATCCCTGAGTGCCGAAGCCCACGAGGGGGCATCCGGGCGTAAGCCAACGCCCCAAGTGGCGGTCTGCGAGTTCACATTGTGGGTGACCCCGTTCGCGTCCGGATATTGCCCACTGATCATCATGGCCCGGTGCGGACTACACACCGGGTAGCTGCTGACAGCGTGGGCCAGGGATACGCCGTCGTAGGCCATGGCATCCAGATTAGGGGTGGAAACAGGGTCGCCGCCCGGCTCCAGGCACATGGCCCGGAACTGGTCGGCGACAATGAACAGCAGGTTGGGAGTGGGCACTACTTGCCCATTCCCAAGGTCAGGCCCTCCGTGAGCCGGCGTCCCAGCCAGATGTAGATGGCCAGCATGGGCAGGACTACGATGCAGAGGCCGGCGAAGAGTCCGCCCCAATCAGCACCTGAATAGGTTTGCTGCTGTACAAAGGAAATCAACGCAACGGGCAGGGTGTACTTTTCGGTGGACTGGATCAGTGTCAGCGCCAGTAGCGTTTCATTCCAGTGCGCCACCACCTGCAGAACAAATGCGGTCAGGATGCCTCCCTTGGCCAGTGGGAGGGTGATCTGGACGAAGGTGCGCAGGGCAGTGGCGCCGTCGAGAGCGGCGGCCTCCTCCATCTCCATGGGCAGGCTGCGGAAGAACGCCGTCAGCAGGAATACGGTGAACGGCATGGAACCGGCAATGTAGACCAAGTTCAGCCCAATAAGGCTGTCCGTCAGGTAAACCTTGTTCAGCATCACGAACAGCGGGATCAAGATGACCTGCGCCGGGATACCCAAGCCAAGGATGAAGTACAGGCTCAGCCCGTTGGTCAGGCGGCTTTCCACACGGCTGAGGTAGTACGCAGCGGGTGCTGCCAGAGCCACCGTTATAAACGAGGACACAGCAGTGGTGATGACAGAATTGAACGTTGCTGTGGCAAAGTCACCAACAGTCCAGGCCCGCACGAAGTTGGAGAAGTCTAGGCTTTCCGGCATTCCCCAAGGGCTGGAGAGGATAGAACGGGTGTCGCGGAATGCCTGCAGAACCATCCACAGCAGCATGGCGATGCTGACGGCAACCACAGCCCACAACAAGAACACGCCGATGCTGCGGATGATGTTGCTTTCAGCGCGCAGGGCCGGGCTGACGCCGCGGTAGTTCTTGCTGCGCTTCTTCCCGGGCGTATCGGTGCGTGAATCCGGTGCCTGATTCGGTACCTGGTCGGGTGCGGTGAGAGTAGACATGGGCTGATCCTTAGAATTCAACGGCGTCACGGCGCATAGCGCGGCGCAGGAACACCACGAGGACGGATACCAAGGCCAAAGAGATGATGGCCGAGGCGGTGGCCGCCCCATAGGCAGGTGTGGACTGGCCGGAAAAGGCCGTGACGTACGTGTACACGGCGGTGGTCCAGCTCTGTGTGGGTGGAATACCGGCACCGCTGCTGCCGCCGAATACCCAGATGATCTCAAAGATCTTCACGGAGGAGATGGTCCACAGCACAGCGCAGGTGCCAAACACGTCCCAGGTTAGGGGCAGAATCACATACCTCAGACGCTGCCATGCATTGGCGCCGGCCAGGGCGCAATCCTCGTAGTAGTAAGGAGGAATGCGATCTACACCAGCCATCAAGATGGTGGTGAAATAACCGGTGGTGGTGGCCACCAGTGTGGCCATGATGAGCGGGAAGATGTTGTCTTGGGCCAGCCAAGCGGGTGGTTCAGTGACACCAAAAGGCTTCAGTAGAGTGTTGACCATGCCGCCCGGGTTGAAGATGAAGCCGGCCAGTACGCCGAAGACGAGGGCATTGATCAGGTGCGGGAAGAAGATGACGTTGCGGACAATCTTTTTCCCGGCCATATCCCGCAGCACCAACGTCATGGCGAAGGCAAGGATGAAGATGGCGGCACCAACCACGAACAACAGCAGGAGTGTGTTGCCAAAGGACTTCATAAACAGATCGTCTTGGAATACCCTGATGTAGTTCTTCACGCCTACAAACTTCATGGGGCCGGAGCCGGCCCATTCATGCAAGCTGATCCAGGCCGCGCCGATGGCGGGAATAATGAACAGAAGCGTGTAGACAATGAAGGCGGGGCCAACAAACGGTACAAGAAGCTTGCGCCGCTGACGGTCAATGCTGCTGCCACCCTGCCCCCTCTCCGCGGCTGCTGCCGCGGAAAGGGAGCGGCGGGTTGTGGTGCGTGACATTAGCTGTTGTCCTTCCAGTACTGAACCGTTGCGGTTTTCATCTTTTGGACGAATTCTCCAGCGTTGATCTTGCCAAGGAACAGCTCATCGTTGATGGGCCAGAAGACTTTCTCAACGTAGCCGGGGGCCGTGACGCCGTCGTTCTGTAGGTAGATTTCTTTGGCCCCGTCAATGGACTTCTTCACAGATGCCATTTCCGGAGAGGTGGCTGCATCGGTGCGGATAGGCAGGACTTTAGCTTCGGTGCCGTAGGCGTCCTGGTAGTCCTTCTTCAGCAAGAAGGTGGCCAGTTTCTGAGCCAGTTCCGGGTTCTTGGCTTTTTTGGGAATGGCCCAACCGCCAAAGTCTGCGCGTACCGATGCTGGTTGTCCGGCTTCGGCAGGGAATGGAAAGGATGAGAATTTGAAACCTTCGGAAGCGTAAGTACCTGTTTCCGTCGGGATCCAGGAACCGTTGAGCATGAGCTCGGCTCCACCCGTGGCCCAAACCTGCTGCTGGGCAGGCCACTTGCTGGCGTTATAGCCCTTGATCAGATAATCGCCCTTGACAACTTGTTCAACCCTCTTGGCTGCGGCCAAGACATTCGGAGCATCCCAAGCGGCGCCTGTCTTATCCTGGACCACCTTCGCGAAGGAGCCTGCTCCGTCGGTGCGCACCAGTGCGGTGGTGAACCACATGGAGTTGTAGCCGCCAATGTCGCCGTCGGCTGCCAGCGGAACCTTGCCCTCTGCCTTGTACTTATCTAATAGTGCAATGAAGTCATCCCATGATGCCGGCGGAGCGGTCTCCAGCTCGGGGTGCTGCGCTGCGTCAAACCAGAAACCATCCGATGTGAGGCTGTAGGGCAGCATCCAGGGCGTCCCGTCAGCATCGAGAATGTTGTTCGCAGTAAGGTACTTTTTCGGAATCAGATCGGAAACTTTGGTGCCCTCAACCTCAGCGGCATAAGCATCGCCCAAGGGAAGAGCCTGTCCGGTGTCGCCCAGAATAGGGGCCAGCTTGGCGTAGGAGCCATCAACAATGTCAGGGACATTGTTGGTATTCAGAGCGGGGACGAGCTTTTGGACGTTGGAACGTCCCTGCCACTGGACGTTGACAGTTGCGCCTGTTTCAGCTTCAAAATCCTTAATGGCGCGGGCAATAATCAGTTGCTGCTGCTCGCCCTCTTTCCACATGGACCAGTACGACAATGTACCGCCCTCTGTGCCGCCATCTCCTGGTGAACCGTTGGTGCCGCCACCACAGGCGGAGAGTGCCAAGGCTGCGCCGGCCATCACGGCCAGTGTCCGTGCAAAACGGAATTTGGTTGTCATTGCGTACACCCTTGCTAGAAGTAATTGTGCCCTGCGTGGAGTTGTGCTCTGCGTCACGGGCCAGTGAGAATACTCAAACAGTGAGTAAAGATAGGATTCAATGAGTACTTAGAGTTATCTTTATCTTAGTTTTACCGCTACCCTCAAGGCGTTGACCCATAACTCGCGCATTTAATGGGTAGTGACGCAAAGGTGCGGTGCAGGCTACAAGAGGAATATGCAAAGTACTCATATATTCCTCTCTTATACCTTTGGCAGACTCAAGCGCAGCAGTAGCTGGAGAGGGAACATTGAAGAACACATCACAGGGTAAAAAGATTCGGGACGCGGACACCAGAGAGCTGAAATTTCAAGCTCTGGCGGGCGATCTGCGCCGCGGCATACTGGCTGGGACCTGGGCCGTGGGTGCCAAGTTGCCCACCGAGGCTCAGCTGGCGGCCGAGACCGGCATGTCTCTGACCACTGTGCGCCGGGCCTATGAGGAACTGGAAACGGAACGGTTCGTAGTCCGGCGCCAAGGCGCAGGTAGCTTTGTAGCTGAGCGCCAGCCTGCCCGGCGACGTTCTCGCTTTACGGTGGGTGTTCTCCTGCCAGACACTCAGCTCTATTACCCACGGGTGCTGCAAGGCATTGAGGAAACGCTCTCAAGCCACGATGTCAGCTTGCGCTTGGCTACCTACAACTATGATCCTGCGCGGGAAGATTCAAGTATCCAATTCCTGATCGACTCTGGGGTTGACGGGCTGATCCTGGTGCCCACACTGGCAGGGATTGCGGATCCGAAACAGCGGGTGCGTGAATTGAGTTCGCTCAATGTCCCCGTGGTTTTGCTCGAGCGTAGTCTGATGGATTTGGGCCCAGGGGATAGGACTGAGCATGTTTGCTCGGACCATCAAGGTGGTGCATACGACGCCGTCACCCACCTTTTGGAGTTGGGGCACCCAACGGTTTCCCTCCTGACCAGATCCAACACGCCAACCGAGGCAGCCATTGTGGAAGGTTATAAGCGTGCGGCGGCAGATCTGGGCTTCACTCCTCTGGTGCTGCGGGCGTTGAAGTCGGAGTGGGAATCAGGGGCGGCGGAGCAACTCCTCCAAGAAGTACTCTCCAGCGGTTCAACAGCGGCCTTGGTCTTTGGTGATAGGGAGGCGGCCTTGCTTGAAGCGGCGGCTAGGCGGGCAGGGGTGGCAATCCCGCATGACTTGGCTTTGGTTTCTTATGATGATGAGCTCGCTGATTTGGCTGAAGTTCCCCTGACAGCGGTTGCACCGGCCAAGCATCGGATGGGAAAGATGGCGGCTGAAATCTTGCTGCGCCGACTGGTAGAAGGTGACGACTGCCCCGTCCATCAGGTACGGCTGCGGCCCAGGCTGGTTATCAGGGACTCCTGTGGAGCTAAACACGGCGCTGACACACGCGCCCACAAACTACAACAACGCTAATGAAAGAGAGTCAATCATGCGCTTGGGAATTATTGGGGCAGGTGCGGTGGCCGGATTTCATGCACAAGGAATTGCGGACATTGCGGGGCTAACCCTCACCGCGGTCTGTGACCTGAACGCGGAAACTGCCGGCAACGTTGCCCAACCCTGGGGGGCGAGCGTCTACACCGACTATCAGGAAATGTTGACTGGGGGGGTGGTGGACGCGGTTGTTATTAACACCCCGCACAGCCTGCACAAGGACATGGTGGTGGCTGCCGCATCCCATGGCGTGCACGTGCTGGTGGAAAAGCCTATGGCCACCACGCTTGAGGACGCCAAGATTATGGAGGCGGCCTGCGAGGCAGCCGGGGTAGTCATGGTGGTGGGGATGATCCAGCACTTCATGGCTGAAAAGCTGGCCCTCATGGCGGCGCTTCAGAGCGGTGTCCTGGGCCGGGTGCTGATGATCCACGATTACCGAAGCACCGACTACCGTCCAGGGTCCCGCCCAGACTGGTTCTTTGATAAAGCTGTTTCCGGCGGCGGCGCCTTTATCAACATCGGTGCACACTGCCTGGACCGGAGTTTGTGGATTGGCGGTGCGCCCGCCGTGCGGATCACCTCGAGCACGTTGAACCGATTCGGCGCACCCGTTGAAACTGACGGGACCATGGAATTGCGCCTCGCCAATGATGTGCAGCTACGCATCACTATTGTCTCCGACACTCCGGAAAACATCGATGAAGTACTCGTGGTGGGCGAGCGGGGCACCATCACTGCTGATCCACGCAGAGGTACTTTCATGAAGATCGACGGCGTCCGCACAGTCCTGCACACAAGCTCGGCAGATGATATTCAGAATGCCTTCACGGCCCAGCTCGCTGACTTTCACGCTGCCGTGCGCGGGGCTGCGCCAGCCGTCAGTGGCACGCACGCCAAGCACGTGGTCGAGCTGGTGCTGGCCGCCTACGAATCTGCTCAGAGCGGTGAGTCCGTTGAGTTGACACCGGCGTTGGTGCGCTGAGCTTTTCAAGTACGCTGAGCTTTCGCAAATACGGGGTGGAGTGAAGACGGGGCCACCCCGCGAGAAGGGTATATTTATGCAGCCGTTTCGCGGGTTGGCCCCGTCTTCAGTGGAGCGTGTTATGTCCGGGTGGTTAGCGCTGCAGGCTCAGCTCCACTGTCCGGCCCAGCAGTGTTGCCACCCGTACTGTGACCACCGTGTTGCCAGCTGCATCGCGTGAGAGAGTGGCGCCTGTTCCACCCGTGACGCGGCGGTATTTTGTGCCCTTGAGCGTGATCGCCAAGTACTCGGCAGCATGGGTGGGGTCAGCTACCGCGAGACGGCCGTGACCTGGATTACCCGAATAAAGTACACACGCGGGTCCATTGGCAAAAATGTTACCTACCCAACCTGCCTGCCAGAACACTGCTGCGGATTCCTTGTGTCCTAACGCAACGCCTTGTCCTACAGTGTCATTGCGCAGGATGCGCGGTGCCTTGCGAGCTGCCTTTTCGGTAGTCTTGGCAGTGGCTCCCGGTAGCAGTGCGTAGGCGTAGCTGGCCTTTTTCGGTTGTTTTCCGTGGTCTATGAGCAGCGTGGCGTATTCACGCTGGATGATATCTGCGGGGCCGCCGCTATTGATATTTTTCCACGCCCCCGTGCGCTGTTCGCGCAACACTGTCAGTGCGGTGCTACCCAACAGCAGGTAGCCGCCGGTCCCTTCCACGTGGGCCCATTTCGGGTTTTTGTGGATGCTCGGTGAGCCGGCTGCGGAAGCCACTCTGCGGCCGTCGAGGGTGATCTTCTGGCCTCCCGCAGGGCCCAGATTGCGGTGCTCCACAACGGTCTCCACCCTAGCCTCTGATGGCGAGTGGATGCCGGCCCCGAGCGCCACTACCATGTCCGGGGCGTAAAACCAGGCCTTGCGTGCCTGCATGCCGGTGCCACCCGGGGCGAGGAGGTGCATGCCCACAGCGCCACTGGTGCCCAGGCTGACTCCTCCGGTCCAGTCGTTCCCCGGCGTACGCTCTCCCCACTGCCCCTCAACTCGTGGGGGCAGGGGGGTGGTGTCCACCGTGGTCCCTGGTAGCTTGACCAGATTTGCGGTGGGCCAGAAATTGTCGTCAAAGTGGTCCGCTTTACCCGTGTACAGGTAGGTCATGCCGGAACCGGTCTGGGCTCCTAAATCATTCTCGCCGTTGCCACACTCATACCAGGCGATGCGGTTGCTGCACAGGCCTAGGCTGAGCGCCCAGCCGCTTCCACGGTAAACGGAGCGGTCCATGCCTGCAAAGAAGCTGTGCCCGGAATTCTCAGCGAGTGGACTTACGTGTGCAGCTGCCAAGTCCTTCAGCAGTGCTGTGCGGGGGATCGACGCCCCCGTCATGGGGTGTTCGAAGGTGTTGCGTGAGATCCAGCCCTGGCAGAGCCTGCGCCAGCGCTTGGCAGTGGCAGGGTCCACAGCGCGGGCCAGCCACAGGATCGCTTCAATGGCCATGTCACCATTGTCGTAGCTGCGTTCCTGCGTGCGTGAGATGGCGCGGCCGCGCACAGAATCCATCATCTGGCCATTGTGTATGAACGGCGCGAAGGAATCCTCGACGGTCTTGAACAGGATGTCCCGGCTGGGATCGGAGACGGCGTGCTCGGATTCGCTGAGCAACGAGAACAATTTAGAAAGCCCACTGAGCAGTACCAGCCCATACGTTCCCGTGTACGCGATGGTTGAGTGCTGCACAAACGAGCCGTCGTCAAAGAATCCGTTGCCGCTGGTAACGTACTGCCATACCGGACTCAGTGCATTGATGGCCTGTGCCAACCGGGCCGGGTCATGGCCAACAATGGCGCGGATGATGCTGCCCTGGCAGATGTCCACACGGTTGGCTCCTTGGGAGAGGATAGGCCCGCGCTCTGCCGAGAACTGCTTGGTTGGATCCGGAATGAAATGATCCACGGCGGCCATATACCGTCCCAGTAGTTCCACCGGGACGTGCGATCCCAAGATTGCCAGAGCATCACCCAAGGGACGGGGAACACCGATTTCCCAGTTCCACCAGTTGCCGAATTCCGGTTGTGAGGTGTTGTAAATCAATCTGTTGCCATCTTCCAAAGCGGCCAGCAGATGATGGAGAAGTTCGGCATTGCCCTCATGCGCTGACCCCGGGGTGGCCCACGCCGTAGCCATTTGAGCCAGCCGCTTGTACGTGGTGACCATGTGGGTATCAGCACTGAACGCGGCGTCCGAAAAAATCTGCACACGGTTACCGCCCGGTAGTAGCTTGGAAATTGAGGAGGTCACCTCGGTGTCTAGTCGGACTAGCGCTGTTGCAAATTCGGGATCGCCGGCCGTGATGAGCTTGCGGCCCGTGATCTGATCAACCCAGCGTTCCCGCAAGGCATCAAGCTCCGGAGCCGTGGCGGTCTCCGCGGCCTGAGCCAGCGGAGCAAAACCGCCCGTAAGAAGTCCGGCGAAGGTCAAGGCTCCAGCGCCTTGTAGAATGTGCCGTCTGGTCAGTCCATGCGTCATGGCAAGTTTCCTTTACTCCACGGACGCCGCACTGGATGCAGGGCCCTTTGATACCTAGCAGTACAGAAGCAGCGCAAGAGAGGAATAAAGGACTACTGGTAGGGACCAACCTTTCGGATAGTGCTTTTCTCGCTGCCGTTCCCCGTAGCGCGACGGGATTTTCTTTTCTTACACACCATCCCAATTGGGGCCCGTGAAGGCGCCGAGCGGATCCGCGGCTCCTGTCACAGACCCCAGGGTCACGGCCCGCAACGGACTGTGCTGGCCCGCACCGGCAACCGGGAGCGCTGCGCCATCAAACTCCGGTACCCCGTGCTTGGCAAACCAGCCAGCCAGCTGCGAACGCAAACCCACCAGCGCAGGGTGCGGGGCGGCGTCGTTCATTAAATTCCTGCGCTCACCAGGGTCGGCCACCAGGTCATAGAGCTCGTGCGGGCCGTGCGGGTGGCGGTGCACGTACTTGAATTCGTGGGTGCGGATCATCCGGACCGGGCCGTATTCGTCATAAACCACGACGGCGTCTCCCGCCCTCCCGGACGCCACCCCACCGGAACGCAGCAGCGGGGCAAAGGATGAGCCGGGCCCCGTTTCAAACGGTGCCGGGTCCACGCCGACCAGGTCCAGGATGGTGGCTGCGATGTCGTACGCGGAGAGCAGCTCGTGACGGATAAGGTCGGGGGCAATGCGTCCGGGCCAGTTGAAGATGGCAGGAACCTTGACAGAGGAGTCGTACATGTTCTGCGGGAACGTGCCGTTGCCCTTGCCCCACACGCCGTGGTGGCCGCAATTGAAGCCGTTGTCGCTGCTGAAAATGACAAGGGTGTCCTCACGCAGGCCCAGCTCCTGAAGGTGCGCCATGAGCCGCCCAATAGCCGCATCCATGGCGCTAACGGCGGCAAAGTAGCCCACTAGGGCGCCCCGGACGTCCGGTTCCCCGCCAATCGCCACCCCGTTCACGGTAGGCTGCCACGGGTGCGGCTCCTCCTGCGGGCAGCTCTCGAAGGCGCAGTCCGCGTACAGGTCCTCGAACTCTTTGGGGTGCTGGCCCTTCCACGGTTTGTGCGGTGCCGTGTAGTTCACAGCCAGGAAGAACGGCTCCACTTCTCCAGGTCGGGCTGCAGCTGATTCCTGCCGCCGGGCACCTTCCCGTGCCAGGAAGGCGAGGGCGTCCTCGGTGATGGCGTCGGTCAGGTAGGTGGTGGTTTCCTCGCGCTCGCCGTTGCGGTACATGGTGGCGCCGGTATACGGGCTGCCGCCGCCTTCTAGTCCGTACCAGTGCACAAATCCCTTGCGCGGGGCGTCATTGGCGCCCAGATGCCACTTTCCGGACAGTCCCATCCGGTAGCCGTGATCGGCCAACACGTCGGTGAAGATTTCCTGCCCGGCCAGATAATCCGGGGCCCCGGCTCCGACCTCCACTCCGGTGAGGTAGTCGTGGACGCCGTGTCGGGACGGGATCTGCCCCGTCATGAGGCTGGCACGGGCGGGGGAGCAGACGGGGGAGACGGCGAAGAAATTCTCCAATCTGGTGCCGTTGGCGGCCAGGGAATCCAGCACGGGAGTGTGGATGTCATCATTTCCGGCGCAGCCCAGCGCCCACGGGCCTTGATCATCGCTGAGGATGAAAATGATGTTGGGCTTGCTGGCAGGCTGGCCGGTCACGAGTGCTCCTTCAAAGGTGTTTAACCCTTATCAATACCAGTGTTCCGGCAGAGGAATAAAGGAGGACTCAATAGACCGCAAACATTGATGGAAAGCGTTTTCCGCACTAGAGTTAATGGGACTGCCGTTGTTTGCCGATGAAAGGATTGCCATGCCGTTGGCGTTTTCCACCCTGGGGTGTCCCGGGGATTCTCTGGAACAGGTGATTGCCACCGCCCACGCATCGGGGGCAACTGGTGTGGAGCTCCGTGCCGCCGACGGCGAGTTCGTCTTCCCTTCCATGGATGCGGCCGGGCGCGCCCACGTGGCGGGCACCCTCGCCGCTGCCGGGATCACTGTCTTGGCCCTGGCCAGCTACGTCCGGGTCTGTGCCGTCCCCCACGAGGGGGTGGGCGTAAACGATCCGGTGCTCGCGGAACTGTTGGCCGCCGTGGACCTTGCCGCAGATCTGTCCGCCGCACAGGTCAGGGTTTTCCCGGGGGCCGGCGTTGAGCCGTGTGGGCCGGGGGAGGAGCCGTCCGCGGAACTGCTGGCGGCGGATCAGCACGGTGCCGCCCGGCTCAACGCTGCAGCCGCCCATGCCCGGGCCCGTGGCGTGAGCATGCTGTTGGAAACTCACGATTCGCACCCGCGGGCGCAGGATATAGTGCGGATTCTGGCTCATGTTGACGCGGACGCGCCTGTCCAGGTGATTTGGGACCTGATGCACCCGTGGCGCTACGACGAGGCGCCCGCGCGCACTGCCGAGTTGCTCGCGGACTCGCTGGCCTACGCCCAATACAAGGACGGCGTTCGTCAGCAGGGCACCAATGCGGTGAGCCTCACCCTGCCCGGCGCCGGAGAGCTGCCGCTGGCGCAGATGCGGGATCTGGTGGCAGGAATTTTGGCCACCCGCGGTACTACCGAGCCATGGATTTCCCTTGAATGGGAACGTGCCTGGCATCCAACGCTGCCGCCCGTGGCACAGGCATTGGAATCGCTCAAGGCCGTACTGGCTCCGTAACCCTGAACTTGCCCCCTCATTCAACACCTACAGGAGCAGCCATGCCCTCGTCTGTAAGCAAGCCCGTCAGTAAGCGCCAGCCCAACCAGCCGCGCACATCCAGCCAGCCCAACATCATGGTCATCATTTCCGATGATCACGGCTACGCCGACCGCTCCATCCTCGGCGTGCAGAACGATGTTGCTACCCCGCACATGGACCGGCTGGCACGGGAAGGCGCCTCGTACTCCAACGCGTACGTCACGGCGCCCATCTGCTCGCCGTCCAGGGCGGGACTTGCCGCCGGCAGCTACCAGCAGCGATGGGGTGCGCGCTGGTTCACGGACTCAGAAATTGGCCCGGAGAGCGTGCCCACCATCGCCGAGCTGCTGCGCGCGGAGGGGTACACCACCGGCTACTTCGGCAAAGTGCATTACGGCAGCGAACACCACGGCCACCGCGGCACCCCTCCGCAACACGGCTACGACGAATCGTTTTACGGCCTGGCTGGGGAATCCATGGGCCGGCTCAACTACCTGCACCACTCGGAGGAGTCGGTGGCAGAGTACGGCGAGGCCGCATTCCCCATGGCTGTCCAGCCTCTGTGGAACGGCGAAGAACCGCAGGAGCTCGAGGGCTTCCTGACTGACGCCATTGGTGAGCGGACCCGCCAGTTCGTGGCCGAGCACGCGCAGACGCCGTTCCTGGCCACCGTCGCGTTCAACGCCGTCCACAACTTCTGCTGGCAGCTACCCGCCGAGGAGCTGGAGAAGCGCGGGCTGCCCGCCTACGAGGACTGGAACCCCGGCGCCGGTGAGTACATTGACTGGTATGACGGCGCCATCAGTCCGCACCTGGAAAACGGCCGCGCCTACTATTTGGCCCAGCTGGAGCTCATGGATGCCCAAATTGGGCTCATCCTGGACCAACTCGATGAGCTGGGCCTCACCGAGGACACCATCGTCATCTACCTCACTGACAATGGCGGATCCACCTGCAACTACGGTGTGAACCTGCCGCTACGTGGGACAAAGTACACCCTGTGGGAAGGTGGCGTGCGCGTGCCGTTCCTCCTGCGCTGGCCCGGGCACGTGGAGGCCGGCACCACGCTGGCCGGGCTCACGAGTTCCATGGACATCCTGCCCACGGCAATGGCTGCAGCCGGCGCGGACCCGTCCCGCTATGCGTACAGCGACGGCCGCGATCTGCTGGCCACATCCAGTCACGACGCCCTGCATTGGGACTGCGGCTGGCAGTGGTCTGTGCGGCGTGGGGACTGGAAATTGGTGTGGGTTGAGCCCGGCTCGCCCGTCGCGGAGGCCATCAGGGAGGTGGAGCACGCCGAGCCCGGCAGCGGCTTCTTCCTGGCCAACCTGGCTGCGGACCCTGCCGAAACCACCAACCTGTACGACGCCGAACCAGCCCTCGCCGCTGAACTCCTCGCCTTGCACGAGGCTTGGGGGAGACACGTGGGCGGGGCCTGCGTCTAGGACGGGCGAATCTAGTGCTGGAGTGCAGGGTTCAGCCCAGGTGGGCGTATATTTCCACGGGTGCCAAAACCCCTGACCGGAAGGCCGCCAGCAAGTTCACCATGGCGGGCAAATCCACCCCGGCAGGTCCTCCTGAGCTGGTGGCTCTTTCCAGAAACGCAATTCCCGGAGCCAACGGTTTGGCCTCCCTGTCCACAATGAATCCGGTCTGGGACAGGGCGTCGCTATAGGCGAGCGGAGGCTGCATAAAGGAAGTGTCCGCCGTGAGTGCCCACGGCAGCGGATACCCTTCAACGTCCCCGCCCATGAGCATGACATCGTAAATGGCGAAGACACCGCCGGGACGCAGTACCCTGGCCGCCTCGGCAAAGACGGTGTCCTTGTCCTGGATGTTCATCCCCACATGGATCAGGAGAGCCACGTCAAAGCAATCATCGTCGAAGGGCAGTGAGAGGATGCTCCCCTGACTGAACGCCACCTGGTCAGTGAGTCCAGTGCGGGCCGTGAGTGAGCGGGCCAGCTCCACGAATTCCGGGGTGAGGTCCACGCCGTGAACGGTGGCACCGAAGCTGTGGGCTATATGGCGGGATACCCCGCCGGTACCTGACCCCAAATCAAGGACCCGGGTGCTGGCATTGATGCCCGACTGCTGGGCTATGCGCGTGGTTGCGGCTGCCCCACCAATGTGGAGCTGGTCTGCGCCGTGCAGATCGGCTGGGGCAAAGTGCTCGGGGTTCCCGCCGCCGGCCTTAATGATCCCCAGTAACTGTTCCTCTACCTTGCCGCGTCCGTAGTGGGCGGCAACAGACTCCTCGGTGTTCATGGCGTCTCCCTTGGCGCGAGCAAAGTGCGGAGGGCCCCGCATTTTTTGATCCTACTCCGCCGAGTGCCAACCGACACGTGGCAAGTTCGGCGGCCAAGTTAATGCGCCTTCAAAAACTGTAGTCTTTAGCGAATGTCCGCGGCGTCAATGATCCGATAGGCGTAGCCTTGTTCGGCCAGGAAGCGTTGGCGTTTGGCGGCGAACTCGGCATCCACGGTATTGCGGGCCACGAGTGTGTAAAAGCGTGCGGTCCGGCCATCCTTCTTGGGCCGCATGAGCCGGCCCAGGCGTTGCGCCTCTTCCTGCCTGGAACCAAAGGATCCGGAGACTTGAATAGCCACTGAGGCTTCCGGCAGATCGAGGGAAAAATTGGCCACCTTGGAGACCACCAGCACCGAAATAAGGCCCTGCCGGAAGTCCTCAAAGAGCCGTTCGCGTTCTGCCACCTTCGTGTTGCCCTTGATGAGGGGTGCATCCAGCCGTTCCGCCAACTCGTCGAGCTGGTCCAGATACGTGCCCATCACCAGGATTTGTTCCCCGGGATGCGCGGCCACAAGAGCCTGGGCAACAACCGTCTTCGCCGGTGAGGTAGCCGCCAAACGGTACCTCTCGCCGTCGTCCGCTGTGGCATAGGCAAGGTGCTCGGGCCGGGAGAGATCAACACGAACCTCAACACAATCTGCTGGGGCAATATAACCCTGGGCCTCAATTTCCTTCCAGGGGGCGTCAAAGCGCTTGGGGCCGATCAGGGCGAACACCTCGCCCTCGCGGCCATCCTCCCGCACCAAGGTGGCGGTCAACCCCAGACGACGGCGGGCCTGCAGATCCGCGCTCATGCGGAAAATGGGGGCAGGCAGAAGGTGAACTTCGTCGTACACCAACAGTCCCCAGTCATGGTCATTGAGCAGTTCCAGATGCGGGTAGATGCCATTGCGGCGCGTGGTCAGGACCTGGTAGGTGGCGATGGTGACGGGACGGACTTCCTTCACGGCACCTGAGTATTCGCCAATCTCCGACTCCGTCAGTGAGGTGCGTTTGAGCAGTTCCGCTTTCCATTGCCGGGCTGAGACGGTGTTGGTGACAAGGATCAGGACGGTGGTTCCCGATGCCGCCATGGCCGCCGCGCCCACAATGGTTTTGCCGGCACCGCAGGGGAGCACTACAACGCCTGATCCTCCGGCCCAAAAATTCTCCACGGCCCGGCGTTGGTAGGGGCGTAACGTCCACTGTCCCGGCGCCGTGCCGTCCGTCAGCGCTATCAGGTGCGCCGTCCCGTCAACATAGCCGGCAAGGTCTTCGGCGGGCCACCCGGCCTTGAGTAGCAGGGCCTTGAGCTCGCCGCGGGCAGAACCATGCACCACCGCCGTCAGCGGATCAATGCGGCTACCAAGCAGCGCGGCAACCTTTTTGGTGTGGCTGACCTCGGCCAGGATCATCTCATCGTCACTGCGTAGAACCAGCCCGTGCACGGGGTCCTTCTCAAGCCGCAGCCGGCCATACCGGGCCATAGTCTCGGCAATATCCAGCAGCAGCGGGTGCGGCACTGGATAACGGGAGAAGCGCAGGAGGGCGTCCACTACATGCTCGGCGTCGTGACCGGCGGCACGCGCATTCCACAACCCCAGCGGGGTGATCCGGTAACTGTGCACGTGCTCCGGCGCGCGCTCCAGCTCGGCGAAGGTGGCAATGGCGTGGCGAGCCTCGTACGCATCCGGGTGCGCCACCTCCAGCAGAATCGTCTTATCCCCTTGAACAATCAGCGGGCCATCAGCCACGGAGCTCCTCTCCTTCCAGCACGTCCACACTCTGAATTCGGTGAATACTAAAACGCCGGGGCGCGCCGGTGTCAGCCAGGCGGGTGAGCAGCAGCCCACCCGAAAATGAGACTGGCACCGCCGTCACGTGTTCAGTTACGCCTACATTATTGACCGCATGAACCCGTATCTTCAATCCGCAGGCAACAGCTCGGCGCACCCCCTCCAGCACCAGGGCGGGCCCTACCTCACCCTGCCCTGCCTCATTTTTCCCGGCCGTATTTTTCCCTGCCGCCCGTAAGAGTGCCAGCTGTGCTTCCACTTCTTCGAGAAGTACGACGCCGGAGCCTGGCCATGGCGCGTCCCCCACCCAGTGCGGGGGTGCCGGTTGCTGGGGTGCAAAAAGGCATTGTGTGGGAGTTGGCGCCAGCGTTCTTTGCGCCCGGGCCGCTTCCGCAATAAGAAATTCCAATGATGGTGGCACAGTTGTGCTTGAATACCGTTTGAGAAAATTTAGGATGGTTTCGGCGGACATGCCAGCTCCCATGGCAGCGGTCAGGGACAATTCGCTGAAACGGAAGATTCCGGCCGGACCCCGCCCCTCCACAACGCTCACGCACCTCAGTTGTGCCGCGATGTGGGGAAGGAGGGGCCCCGGGGCGATGGCCGTGAGATCGCCTTGAATGACAAAGCGATCAATCGCCGCAGGCAAGAGCTGCGCCACAGCGCTCGCAGCCTGTAACCAATCGTTCCGGGCGGCGGCGTCCCCGGCGCAACTGCAGGCCCCGGCGCCCGTCAGACCCAGCCATTCCAAGTGGGTGAGTAATTCCGGAAGTGCTGCCACCTCCGCCGTTGCTGTACGCGGGTGATTCCACAAATAAGATTCCACGACTGAATTCAGGCTCAGGGCCCCGGCTGAGGTGATCCCGGAGGGCGAGACAGAGGTGGTGGCAGAGCTGGTGACGGCGACCGGGGCACAAGCCGGTCTGCCAGCCACCACTGACAGCAGCCTCGCCCTGCTAGTTAGTGCTGGCTCGCCAGCTGTTGCGGGGGAGCTAAGCCAGGACCGGATCAAGCCCACCCATTGCTCCTGCCGTTCCAGCTCGCTCCACCAAGGGGCTGCCCACCGCCAGTCCCGGGTGGAAGTCTGGAACGTCAACAGCCCTGCCGTGGCGCACAGGTCCAGAAGAAAATGGGTGTGTAGTTCATCCGTTTCCAAGTTTTGGGCCACGAGGCGCACTGTACGTGCCGCGAACTGGCCACTGCGAAGCGCCTGCAATGGTGTGTGCGCAGCGAGGTCCGCGAGCGTATCGACGGATCGTAACAAGGCATCTGCGGCACTTCCCGCCGCGTTCTTGCACACAGCCTCGGTGACCGCACGCACCACAGGTTCGGGCGGAAGAGTTGAGGAGGGCATCTGCGGGTTGGGAACAAGGGCCAGGGGAAGCACATAGGGGGCATGCATGTAGTGCCCGGTCCCGGCGTCGTCCGTCTGGTTATCCGTTTGAAGGAGCAGTAGGCCGCGGGCATAGAGCTCCGGCATAAGGGAAGAGTTGGGGGAAGTCTGAGCATTCCACGGGCCGGTTCCAAGGTGTTGCAGGGCCGGGGCGTTGAGTGCATCGAGGGCGCGGGAAATGCAGGAGGCGGTGGAAAGCCGGGCAGCCAAGGCCGCGAATGTGGGCACCGGCGGGTTCAAGGCATCGGGGCGCA
The DNA here is from genome assembly GCF_032458965.1 of Arthrobacter sp. lap29. NCBI lineage: Bacteria > Bacillati > Actinomycetota > Actinomycetes > Micrococcales > Micrococcaceae > Arthrobacter > Arthrobacter sp. lap29. The sequence continues at coordinate 374,966 of NZ_JAUCEK010000004.1, read as the reverse complement.
GCAGCAGAAGTTTGCGCAGGGCCGGCTCCGGGCGGTTGGCAAGATCCGCCGCAAACGCCGCCAAGGTGCCCATAGAGCAGCGAGTCAGGCGGGTTAGGAGCGGCGGCGGGCGGCCACTGCGTACAGGACGCTGGTGCCCATCATCAGGAAGGCTGCGGGAAGGGCGAGCATGGCAATCCAGTTGAATCCGGGCCAGGGGAGGCCGCCGGCCCACTTGCTGATAAGAACCACAATGAGGGCGATCAGGGCGATGACAGCCAGCGCCATGGCCGTGTAATTGAAGATCGCCCAGCCGCGGTTCAACCGTTGCGGGGCAGAAAAATGGGGGCTCATAGTCATAACGCTAACAGCGGACAGGTGTGGCACAAAGCCACACGGGTTTCATCAAGGCGGTAACCTAGTACTCAGTAGAGCTGCACAACCCGCCATTGCAGGCACCGCCCGCCAGATTCCCGGGACCGGGAACGGCGTAGAGCAACCGCGCAGGCGCGGAATGCGTTTCACGAATTTCAACTTTTAAGGGGTAAAGCAAGTGCCTATCGGCAAAGTGAAGTGGTACGACAACGAAAAAGGCTTTGGCATCATTGCCGCCGACGACGGCCGCGAGGTGTTTTTGCGCGCGAACGCCCTGCCCGCCGATGCCGGTGACATCAAGCCCGGCATGCGGCTGGAATTTGGTGTGGCGGATGGGCGCAAGGGCGCTCAGGCCATGGCCGCGAAGGTTCTAGACCGCAGCGCCTCCGTGGCGAAGGCCAAGCGGATGCCCGCCCGGGATCTTGCACCCATTGTCCAGGACCTGCTTTCCCTGCTTGAACACTCGGTTGGTTCACTGACCAACGGCAAATATCCTGACGGCGACGCAAGCAAGATTGCTGCTGCGCTGCGCAAGGTTGCCGACAACTTCGACGCGTAACGGTGCCCACCATGACCGAAATTCCCAGCACTACAACCGCCATTCCTGCACCGCTGCCCGGTGTTCCGGCGTGGCGGGTGGGAAAGCCGGACGCTTTCCTTGCGGCCGACGTCGATACTGCGCGCGACGCGGTGTTGACCATTGCCGATGGTGCGTTCATTGGCAAGCATCTGGGTGCCCGCAGTGAAGGTGTTCGCTGCGTGAGCCACTTGTTCGAATCTCTTCAGCCGGGCTATGCCGGGTGGGTGTGGTTCGCTTCCTTGAGCCGGATTGCGCGTGGCAAGTACTCCACTGTCAATGAAGTGGGCATGTTGCCTACAGAGAGCTCTGTATTGGCACCGCCGTGGGTGCCTTGGTCTGATCGGGTTCGCCCGGAGGATCGGCAAGAGGAAGAAGAAGCGGCTGCCGCTCTGGCTGCTGCCCATGGGCCGGCTGGGCACGGGCACGCTGAGCACGGTAGCGATACTCACTCGGAGCACGGCGGCTCAGAAGACGGCGCCTCAGAAGACACAGAAGACTAATTCCCTAACGCCTAGCAAAAGCAGTTAGTACACAGTAGGCACAGTAAAGGCCCCCACCGTTCTCCGGAGGGGGCCTTTACTGTGTTTACTTTGCCTGCTGTGCCTTCGTGGGCTGCTGGCTAATTGCTATTAGATGTTTTCGATGACGAACTCGATGCACTTGATCAATGCTGTGATGTCCTCGGGATCGATGGCTACGAACGTGGCGATGCGCAGCTGGTTGCGGCCCAGCTTGCGGTAGGGCTCGGTGTCCACAATGCCGTTGGCGCGCAGCACCTTGGCCACGGCAGCGGCATCGACGGATTCATCGAAGTCGATGGTCACAATGACGTTGGAGCGGTCCTCGGGGTTCACCACGTACGGGCTGGCCACGGCGGATTCCTCGGCCCAGGTGTACAGGCGTCCGGCGGAATCCGCGGTGCGAGCCGAGGCAAAATCGAGGCCACCGTTGGAGTTGAGCCACTGCACCTGGTTGTTCAAGGTGACAAGTGTGGAAAGCGCAGGCGTGTTGTACGTCTGGTTCAACAGCGAGTTATCAATGGCGGTCTTGAGGTTCAGGAAGTCCGGCACCCAGCGGTCGGAGGCCGCGATGCGGGCGGCACGCTCCAGCGCGGCGGGAGAGAACAGGCCAAGCCACAGCCCGCCGTCGGAGGCGAAGTTCTTCTGCGGGGCGAAGTAGTAAACATCGCTCTCACGCACGTCCACGGCTAGGCCACCGGCTGCGGAGGTCGCATCGATAAGGATCAGCGCACCGTCATCGGCACCGGCCACGCGCTTTACGGGCGCGGCAACACCGGTGGAGGTTTCGTTCTGCGGCCAGGCGTAAGCGTCCACGCCGGCCTCGGCAACAGACACCGGACGCGTGCCGGGCTCGGCCTTGATGATGGAGGAGGCGGCCAGGAACGGGGCGTTGTTGGTGGCGGAGGCAAACTTGGAACCAAACTCACCGAAGGAGAGGTGCTGTGCCTTGTTTTCCACCAGACCAAACGCCGCAACATCCCAGAACGCGGTGGATCCACCCACGCCGAGAATCACCTCGTAATCGTCGGGTGCATTGAAGAACTGCTTCAGGCCGCTGCGGACATCGCCCACAAGGTTCTTCACGGGCGCCTGGCGGTGGGAGGTGCCAAGCAGTGATGTGCCGGCTTCGGAGAGTGCCGCGACCTGCTCGGGACGGACCTTGGAGGGGCCGGCGCCGAAGCGGCCGTCGGCCGGGTGCAGGTTGGCGGGAATGGTGAGGGGCGTGGATTCGCTCACAGCTGGCTCCAAAATTTAAGCGATGGAAGTTTCCTTGGTTGATCAAGGACTCTTGCCAATTCTGCCGTAGAAGTTCGCTGAGCGGAAAAATGAGTGGGAAACGAAAAATATTGTTCAACGGAGAACGGCTGCCAGGGATGGACTGGTTACCAACAGGTATGGTATTCAGGCTAACGTAGAGATGAAAAGACTTTGCTCAATATTCTTGCCCAAAACAGGAGGATGCTGCCGTGGCCGATCTGATTGACACGACTGAAATGTATTTGCGGACCATCCTGGAATTGGAAGAAGAGAGCATTGTGGCTCTACGGGCCCGCATCGCCGAACGCCTTCACCATTCTGGGCCCACAGTCTCCCAGACCATTGGGCGGATGGAACGCGATGGCTTAGTGATCGTCTCCGGTGACAGGCATCTGGAACTGACCACAGCCGGCCGTGAGAAGGCAACCCGTGTCATGCGCAAACACCGTCTGGCGGAGCGGCTTCTCGCGGATGTTATTGGTCTGGACTGGGCTTATGTGCACGAAGAAGCCTGCCGTTGGGAACACGTCATGAGCGAAAGAGTTGAGCAGCGCTTGTTCGACTTGCTAGGCCACCCCAAGGAATCGCCGTACGGAAACCCCATTCCGGGGTTGGAAGAGCTAGGTGGCGAAGTGGCGCCCTTATTTGCTGCCGGATTGGTCACACTCGTTGCTGCCATGGCCGCCTATGCTCCCGAACAGGAAGTGATCATCCACCGGCTGTCCGAAAGGATACAGGTGGAGCCCGAGCTCCTGCTCCAATTGGATGAGGGTGGGCTGCGCCCAGGGGCCCGTATCTCCCTAGCCCAGGTGGGCGAGTACATCTCCGTACGGGTTCCCGGCATTGAAGGCGCCTTGGAATTGCCGCCAGAAGTGGCATCCCACGTGTTCGTCTCCATGGGTTAAGAGATTTTTGACACGGCATTTTCAATAGAACAGGTAACGGAATTGTTACGTTTACCGCTTGTGCCGTATAGTATTTATCTGACGCCGTAATCAAAGCGTTACCGTTCTGCGACACCGAACCTTGCCTTCGCAGCCCGGCCAGTAATCATTTAGGCAAGGGCGGGGGAACCACTTTTGACGGCCCAATAGGCCGTCTTGGGGTGAAGTCCACACTCGAATGCAATACCCGCAACAACCCTGACGCAGCATCCTGTTGGACTGCGCCATGGCTATGCGTGTGCCTAAGGGCGTAGGCCGGATCGAAAGTTACACTCTCTGATCCGAATCCGACAGCTAACTTCGCAGGTGCTTTATGTAGAGAGGTTTTTAGTGTCAGAGGTTAAACAGCGGGGACGCCGTCGCGCGTCATCGCAGGCAACTCATGAGCTCATGTCAGTGCCCGGGAGCCGACGTGAACTGATTGCCGCAGAGCGGGCAGCTGCCCCTTCAGGAATTTCAGTAGCCCAGCTGCTGCGTGCCGGAGCCTCCAGCGGCGCCGGCCAGAAAATGGGTGTTGCCATGGCAGCCACAGGCCTGGTCCTGGCTGTCACGCTTCCCTCAGCCCAAGGTGCGGATGAATTCCCCATGGATGCTGCAGCCGCGGTTTCACTGGAGAGTCCAGTCACAGCCGGCGCTCAGATCCCCATTACTTTTGCTACTCCGGACATTGCCAGCGCCCTGAATCCCGATGGTCAACTGAAGGAAACGCTGAAGGTCAACGCCTCCAACGTGGCCCCTCAGGCGGCCAAGGGAACCCTCTCAGCGCCCCTGAAGCACATTGAGACCACCTCACCCTTCGGAAACCGCATCAGCCCCATCACCGGCCAAATCGGTGAACAGCACACTGGTCAGGACTTTGCCGCCCCGTGCTCCTCCGACGTTTTTGTTGCCGCAGGCGGCGTAGTGACGTTCGCTGGCTGGCACAATTACGGCGGCGGCAACAGGGTTGTTGTGAACCACGGTAACGGTCTGTCCACTTCCTACAACCACATGAGCAGCCTCGGCGTCAAGGTGGGGCAGAAGCTTGAGCGCGGAGACCAGGTAGGCCTCAGCGGAACAACGGGCGCCTCCACAGGCTGCCACCTCCACTTTGAAGTCATTATTGACGATGAAGTTGTCGATCCCATGGGTTGGCTCTAACTCCTCCACAGGCCCTTTTAGTTACGACTTAGTCACAGGACCGTGACCTGAACGTGACATTGGGAAAAATCTGTTGTACCGTCGTAATCGCGCCAACTTTGAATCAAGTCGGCGTCCATGAGTTGATTGCCTAGCTCTGCCACTACTCATGGTCCGTTCGTATCAATCGTCTGGCAGGGGCGGGGGAACCAATAATCGGGATTCGCGTTATTTTTGCGAAACCCTAGGGGTGAAGCCGCGAAGCGTTCAAACACTGAATAGGAAGAAATTCCTTACGTGCGCCAACGTGGAGCGGCCGGGTGACTCCCATCCGAATCCGACAGCTTACCTCGCAGGCTTTGGGAGAGGAATCCTTCTTGGCTTCAAACACTGCCCTTGGGCGCCACCGCGCCGAGGTTGTTAAGACCAGTCCGATCTCCACCCTCACGAAAGCCGTCAGTTTCAATGTCGGTGGGGTTGGTCGTCAGGCCGCTGTAATCGCAGCAGCGTCAGGATTGGTACTGACTTCAGGTATCGCCGCAAACGCTGCAACTCCCACCGTGGAGCGCGCTTCCGACGGTGCTACCACGCTGAACCTGAACACGGAACTTGCTTCCGCGATCACGGCAGCATCCACGGTGAAGATTTCCTTCGCCACCCCCGCTATCACCTCCACCCCGGCTCCTGTAGTAGTTGAAGAGCCGGCAGTTGTAGAGGCCCAGTCCAGCGAAGTTGAAGCAGTAGCAGCACCTGCAGTAGCAGAAGCAGCAACAGCAGCAGCAGCTCCGACGCTTACCGTTGCTAGCCCTGAGCCGGAAGCTCCCAAGGTAGTAGCCAATAGCGGAGTCGGCTCAATCATTGCCAGCGCTGCCTTGGCTCAGCTTGGTGTGGTTCAGGACTGCACCGCGCTGGTCCGCAACGCTCTGTCTGCTGCAGGGATTTCCTGGGTAGGCTGGCCTGGTGACTACCTGAACAAGGGCCGGCTAGTATCCCAGGGCGAAGCCCAGCCCGGCGACTTGATTTACTATGCAGATGGTGGCGTGGGCCTGGCCCACATTGCTGTTTACATTGGCAACGGCCAGGCAGTTCACGGCGGTTACATGGGAAACACCCAGATCGCCGGAGCCAGCATACCGGGAGCCTCGGCACCGGTCTTCATTGCAGTGGGTCACTAAGTAGTACCAGCTTTCGTGCTCAAAGCCCCGTCATTCGACGGGGCTTTGGCATTTAATCCCTCGTCTATCCGGGGAGTACCCGCGGTCCCTGAATATTCGAGCGCTGTGAGCATCCGGCTACCTGGGAAGTATTCCGCGCGTCTAAGCCGGGAGTATGCGATGAACAGTGAGCTCCTGATCCGGCACGTCTAGAGCGTCCGGACCGGCACCCTCCGGACCGGCACCCTCAGCGTCGGCGCCGTGTGCACCCACCCCATCCCTGCCTTGGGCATCCTCGGCGGGTCCGCCATGGTGGATGGAGGTGGCCAGCGGAATTTCCTTGACGAACATTAACAGGATTCCGGCCAGCACAAGTAGCGGCACCATGTAAACATAGATGGGTGTCAGCGCGTCACTGTAGGAGCCGATCACCACGGTGCGCAATTGCTCAGGCAGCGCCCGTACTATAGCCGGTGTCAGAGAGTTGATGCCGGTGCTACCGCTGCCGCCGGACGCGCCAGCCGGGATACGCTCTGTCAGCAGTGTTGCCAGCCTGTGAGCAAAGAGGCTCCCCACCACGGCAGAACCCAGCGAAGCGCCGATCTGGCGGAAGTAGTTGTTGGATGCGGTGGCCATGCCAACCTGCGAGTTGGGGAACTGGTTTTGCACAATCAACACCAGAATCTGCATTGAGGTGCCCAGTCCAATTCCCATAAGGGCCAGGTAGCAGCAGATCAACCAGACCTCCATGGTGGCGGACATGGTGGAGAGCAGTACCAAGGCAATAGCCACAATGAACATGCCCGCAACAGGGAGCCACTTGTACCGCCCGGTGCGGCTGACGATCTGCCCCGACAGGATCGAGGTGACCAGCAAGCCAGCCATCATGGGGATCATGAGGAAGCCTGCCTGGGTGGCATTGGCTCCCGTGACCATCTGCAAGAACGTGGGCATGTAGGCCAGTGTGCCGAACATGGCAATTCCGGTGATGAGCCCGGCCGCCGTCGTTAGGTTAAAGTTGCGGTCCTTGAAGAGGTGCAGTGACATGATGGGATGCTCAGCCCTGCTCTCCACCCAGACGAACAGGCAGGCGGCAAGTACCGTGCCTGCACTCATACCAATGATCTGCGGGGAACCCCAGCTGTACTTGGTGCCGCCCCACGTACTGACCAGTACCAGAAGCGTGGAGGTGATGCCAAGAAGTGCCATGCCAGCCACATCCACACGGACCTTAACCTTTGGATGGGCCGGCAGTCGCAGGAAGAAGATGGCGCAGACAATGGCGAGCAAGCCCAGCGGGATGTTCATCCACAGGCCCCACCGCCAGCCGATCCCGTCGGTGAACCAGCCACCCAGCAGCGGCCCGGCCACCGAGGATAGGGCAAACACGCCACCTAGGATACCCATGTACCGGCCACGTTCACGGGCGGGAACAACATCGGCAATGATGGCTTGAGAGAGCAGCATCAAACCGCCGCCACCGAGGCCCTGAACACCGCGGCCTATGATCAGCCACGTCATGTCAGGTGCCAGACCGCCCACGATCGAACCGAGAATGAACACTGAGATGGCCCCAATGAAGAGGCCTTTACGGCCCATGAGATCGCCCAGTTTGCCGTAAATGGGAAGCATGATGGTGGAGGCCAAAATGTAGATCGTGATGACCCACAGCATCTCGTTGACGCCATTGAGCTCGCCAACAATGGTGGGAAGCGCCGTGCTGAAAATTGTTTGGTCAAGGGAGGCCAACAGCATGGTCAACATCAGTCCTGCGAAAACCAGGAGAATGCTGCGGCGATCCGATGCTGCGGGGGGATTCACAATTTTGGTAGTTGAAGTCATGGCTGATTCCTAGCGGCCGGATGATGTGCAGGAGTTTTTGGGTATCTATTGTCAAAAGTAGTACGACGCCGTGCCGTCGCCTTGGCCGGTCACGCCGGCTTTGCGTTGGGGGCGGTGCTCAAGGGGTGCAGTGCCCCCGGAAGTGAGTGGATCCGGAAGTGCAGTGCGCCCGGAAGTGAGTGGATCCGGAAGTGCAGTGCCCCGGAAGTGCAGGGCGCCTCAGGTGTGGGGCGGGCCAGGCGGCGGGCGCCTGAGTGCTCAGGGCCAGTGTTCGTTGGTGGTGACCCGCTGGATCAGTGCGGAGGTGGTGCGCATGAGTGTTTCCCTAGTCGCGGTGAAATTGCCAGCAACCCATTTTTGCAAGGCAAACCGCAGAGCCCCGGAGGCCAGGGCAACCACCATATGCGCCTCGTCCTCGAGATCCGGGGTGTCCGTGGTGCTGCGCCCCTCGTGCTGGAAACGCTCCAGAACGTACCCCGCAAAGATTTCTTCCATTTCACTGATGCGGGACTTTTCCCTATTTAGCAGCTCGGGTGTTTGGTAGATGAGGCGGTGCCTGCCCTGGAACAGTTCCAGATCCGTTTCCGCTGCGAGGAAGGTGCCGCAGATGAGTTCAAAGAGTTCACGGAACACACTGGGCCCGGCGCCTTCCACGAAGTCCCTGTGTTGTTGCGCCGTGGGCAGTGGCTTATGGGCACTAATGTAGGCGCCTTCCTTGCTGCCAAAGTAGTTGAAGAAGGTGCGCGGGGAGACGGTACTTGCGGCACAGATCATCTCCACTGTGACGTTTTCATAGCCGTGGGCTAGTCCCAGTGCAATGGCTTCGCGGCGAATGGTGAGGCGGGTCGCGGCACGTTTTCTACTCCGCAAAGAATGCTGATCGGAATCATCATCGGAGCAGAGTTGAGATGCTGTGTGGTTCGGCAGATCAATTTTCATGACGGCTCCAAAATAAGGTGCGCAGTCTGTGCCACGCTGTTCCGTTGGGCACAAAGTCAGAATAATTGCAGTTCCTGCAAATTTGCAATGAGTGCACAAATACTTTTTCATTTTTCGCTGAGCTCTTGAGGGTGTGGAGAATTCTCAGCTGCTCAGTGCCGATACTATGGCCCCATGACTGACATTGACGGAGGAGATTTGCACGCCCTGATCCTGGCCGGCGGACTCTCGCGAAGACTGGGCGGGGTGGCCAAAGCGGGGCTCATGCTCGAGGAACAAACGCTACTGGCACGCACGGTGGACGCTGCCGCGTGCGTCATCGCAGCCCACCGGACCACGGCGTCCGGGGCAGGAAAAGGCGACGGTGGCATCGCCGTCGTGGGTCCAGTGGAGAAGATTGCTGGCTGGCTGGCAACTGCCAAACACCGCGGGCAGGCGGTGGCGGTGCAGGAGAACCCGCCCTATTGCGGTCCGGCGGCCGGCATTGCTGCGGGTACAGGAGCTTTGGCAGGAGAGTCCGGGCATGTTTTAGTCCTTGCCTGCGACATGCCCCATGCTGGCGAGGTGGCACGTCTTTTGGTGGCAAAACTTGCTGATTGTTCGCCCGGTGAGGGGGTCATGGCTGTGGCTGCGGGCAAGCAGCAGCCGTTGGCGGCCATCTACCCGCTGGCGGAACTACGTGCGGCGGCTGATGCGGCGCGGGCATCACACAGACTGGAGAATGCTTCGGTTTTCTCCCTGATTGCTAGGCTGAACATGTTGGAGGTTGCTGTACCAGCGCAGCTGACGGCAGACATTGATACTTGGGCGGACGCCCGTTCGCAGGGGATCGCGGCCGGGCCGCCCGCTGCGGAAGGATGAGCGTTGGAAGATCACGACGAATTATTGCAAAAGTGGACGCATACATTGCTGGATGCCTTTGAAATTGGTGACCTTGAGGTCGACGTGCACGCTGTCTTAAACGTGGCAGGGGTTGCGGCGCATTCAATCGTGCGTCCGGCAGCACCGCTGACCACCTTCATTGCCGGGTTGGCTGCCGGTTTGGCAGCAGGTTCGGGCCAGGCCACCGAGGAGGCAGCCATGAAGGTAACTCTTCGGATGGCGAAGCAGTTGGCGGCAGCACAGGCGCCCGCGGCTGAAGACGCCACTGGCGCCACTGACTCCGCAGGCGCTACTGACTCCACTGACTCCGCAGGACAATAGGGCGACCAAGATGAATCGTGCCAGTATGGCAGCCGGGGAGGTTGCCAGAGATGCCCCTGAGGGGGTTGCCCAGGCAACAGCCGCTGAGGGGGTTGCCGCGCAGGCTGCGAAGTCGCGGGCGCTGCCCCTTACGTGGATCGAAGCCCGCGATCACGCGTGGAGTGTGGCCCGTCCTTTGGCTGCCCACACTGTTCCACTCGCACTGGCTGTGGGGCGAATTCTCGCGGCAGATGTAGTCTCCTGCCACGCCATGCCACACTATGCATCCTCAGCCATGGATGGGTGGGCGGTTGCGGGGAGTCCGCCATGGATTCTGGCCGAGAAGGGCAGTCGGATCACCCCGGGGCAGGCCGCACCTATAGTCACCGGTGGGCTGATTCCTCCCGGCGCCAAGGCTGTGCTGCGCAGCGAATCGGGCGAGATCTCCACCGACGAGGATGGCCTGCCGATTTTGGTGCGTGGGGCTGGTGCCCGTCCGGGAGAGCCAAAAAACGGCCAGCACATCCGCCCTGCTGGTCAGGAGGCTGCTGAAGCGGAATTGCTGATCAAGGCAGGAGTCATGCTGAACCCGGCACACGTATCACTGGCCGCCCTGGGCGGACTCGACGAACTTCCCGTGATGGGGCGGCCCGCCGTCAAGATTGTCCTGACGGGAGATGAGGTGGTGTCCGCAGGAGTGCCTGAACCTGGTTTTGTACGGGATGCCTTCTCGCCTCAGCTGGGCGCCGTGGTCAGCCTACTGGGCGGTACCGTAGTGGGCCTGCAACGGGCCGCAGATAACCTTGTCTCCATGCTGGATGCGCTGGCCGACGACGAAGAGGACCCGGCCGACGTCGTAATTACCACGGGCGCAACAGGACATTCCAGCGCCGATTTCCTGCGTGCAGCCATCACGGCCATGGGCGGAATTTTTCACGTCCCGCAGATCGCCATGCGTCCCGGACACCCCACCCTGCTGGCGGAACTGCCGGATGGGCGCTTCATTGTAGGCTTGCCGGGGAACCCGTTGGCGGCCATGGTGGGGCTCATGACCTTGGGAGCGCCGCTGCTGGCGCGGCTCGGTAGTATGGCGAAGCCTGCGTTGACAGAGGTGCGGTGTGGAGCGCCCATCAAAGAATTCCACGGGCCCACCCGGCTCATGCCCTACCGGCTGGTGTACGGCCTGGCCTCACCTTGTGCCCATACGGACTCCGCCATGATGCGCGGACTCGCAGCGGCCGATGGCCTCATGGCGGTGTTGCCGCACGGAGCCAAGATGGGTGAGAGTTTGCCTGCCATGCACCTGCCGTGGAAGTAAACACCGTCACGGAAGTCGAATTCGCTTGCCCGGCTGGATGAGCGCCCAGCGCTGCATTGACCCGTGAGAAAAGGTTGCTCTGTGGGGCTAGAGCAGCCTTTTCTCACGGGTGAATTCTCAGAAGACGTCCTTGCGGACATGCAGCTGGCCAAGCAGTGAGCCTTTGGCCAAATTTTCCGGATCATTCCACCCGCCGAGAACTAGCATCCGCGCTATTTTGATAATTGCGACTCGGGCGCCATTTCCCATATCGTTCTTGTTGATCACGGCCTGGTGCCACCCCAGCGTACTGGTGAGAAAGTTGCGGTCATGGTCCTTTGATTGTTGTTCGGCACTTAGATGATGTGCGCCATCATATTCTGCGCACGTACGGTACCGAGGGCATGACAAATCTGGAGCAATTTTAGGGTTCCCGGCATTATCCCTAATTTCAAAGTTACAGATGAATTCTGGGAGCCCTGAACGTTGGATGGACAGCCTGAGCTGGGTCTCCGGTGCTGAATCTGCGCCCACCCGCACCAGCTTCATGGCTGCCGTGAGCGTGCGTATGCCGCGCTGGTGTGGGTGCTGGGCAATGTACGCATTCAGTTCACTGATTTCCACTAGCGGGAGCTTTCTGGGACCAAAATGCAGGTTATGGGCACAAACGATCTGGTCGGCAACAGCAACCAGTTCATTGACCGTGAGAATTGCTGCAATGTCCACCAGCGTTCTTTGAACGGATGTGACGGGAATACCTTCAACCATGGCGTAATCACGGGCGGTCAGGGACAGCTCATGACCGTGAACTCGGCTGCGCTGTGGTCTGCCTTGTCCAAGATTCTTGGACAAGTGGATCTCTTCATTAGTGAGATACCGGAGGGGGAGCCGGAATTGATGAAGCTTTGCTGCTGTGATGTGGCTGATGAGACTTGAGTTAGTCACGGACGTGATGGCCCGGCAGCTATCAAGGAGGCTAACGTTCATGCCTTGAGGCATACGTACTTCCCGGCATGGTGTCCACAGGTCTGAGGCCCGGGTTCTACCTCGGCTTATACCGGCTTGGCGGGCTTGAGTCAGTGTGAATGGCTTCCCGGCTAGGTTCCAGGGGAGCTGCTGTGGATTTCTCATGTCCTTATTGAGGACCATTTAGGCGGCGCATCCCAGCTAGCTCGTGGCTTTTGTGCATCACTTGGCAAAGCGCTGCTGCTGTGGAGGAAAGAAGGGAGAGATGCCCGAAGCCCGAGTCGCCGTTATCCGAAATTGATCCGTGAGAAAAGGTCGCTCTCACCCGTGAAAGCGACCTTTTCTCACGGATCAATGGAGGAATGCTGGCGGAGTGGGGCGGAACGGGAAGAAATGGCGAGTGTGAGCACTAGGACAGTGCTGCCCACGATCCACTGGCCTGATTCCAGTGGGTTCAATCAGCGCTGGGCCCTGATTCCGGCGGGAACAAACAGCGCTGGGCGCTGATTCCGGCGGGCTGAATCAGCGGTGACGGGCTCAATCGGTGGCGACTGGCTCCAGCCGGATCACCACTGACTTTGACGTGGGAGTTCCGCTGACATCGGCCTTTGAATCCAGTGGAACCAGCACATTCGTCTCGGGATAGTACGCTGCGGCGCAGCCCACGGGCGTGGAATACGCCACCACACGAAAGCCCGGGGCGCGGCGATCCACCCCGTCCTTCCACTCGGAGACCAGATCAACCATGGCGCCGTCGGCAAGGCCGAAGGTGTCCAGATCCTTCTGGTTCACGAACACCACGCGGCGTCCGTTCTTGATGCCGCGGTAGCGGTCATCCTTGCCGTAAATGGTGGTGTTGTACTGGTCGTGGGAGCGCAGGGTCTGCAGCAGCAGCCGCCCTTCCGGAACCCGCGGGTACTCCATCTCATTGCCCGTGAAATGTGCCAGGCCGGAATCTGTGGTGAAGGTGCGGGAATCACGCGGGCCGTGCGGCAACACAAAGCCGCCGGGCACGTCGATCTTCGCCTCGAAGTCCTCGAATCCGGGCACTACTGCAGCAATGTGGGAGCGGATCAGGCTGTAGTTCCCTGCTAGCGCTTCCCAGTCGGCCACGGGCGCATTGGGACGGGTGCCGCCGTCGTCTGTGGAAAACAGCAGCTTGGCAAGCTGGCAGACAATGGCCACCTCGGAGAGCAGCATGCCCGACGCCGGTGTGAGACGCCCGCGTGAGGCGTGTACGGCGCTCATGGAGTCCTCCACTGTGACGCGCTGATCGCCACTGGCCTGGGTATCGCGCTCGGTGCGGCCCAGGGTGGGCAGAATAAGCGCCGAGCGGCCCGTGATCAGGTGGGACTTATTGAGTTTGGTAGAGATTTGCGCCGTCAGGGAGAGCTTGTTCAGGGCGGCCTCGGTGACTGAAGAATCCGGTGTGGCACGGACAAAGTTACCACCCATGCCTACGAAGACTCCAGCCTTGCCATCACGCATCGCCTCGATGGCGGCCACGGTATCAAAGCCGTCTGGGCGCGGAGAGGCGAAGGAGAATTCTGCGTCGAGCGCATCCAGGAAGGAGGCTGGCATGCGCTCAAAAATGCCCATGGTCCTATCGCCCTGGACGTTGGAGTGACCGCGGACGGGGCAGACACCGGCGCCGGGCTTACCAATGTTGCCCTGCAGCAGCAGCACGTTGACAACGTCACGGAGCATGGCCACCGAGTGCTTGTGTTGGGTCAGCCCCATGGCCCAGCAGACCACGGTTGCCTTGGACGCAATGAGACGTTCGCCGGTGGTGCGGATCTGCGCTTCGGTGAGGCCTGTTGCTGTGACGATCTCCTCCCAGCTCACTTTATCCAGCTGTGCTATATAGTCTTCCAGGCCTGTGGTGTGGCTCTCGATGAACGCGGTGTCAAAGACGCGGCCGGTATTGGGTGAGCCCGGACGGCGCTGTTCCTCGAGCAGAAACTTGCCCAGACCTTGGAACAACGCCTGATCTCCACCAAGCTTGATCTGCAGAAAATCGTCCGCCAAGGCGGTGCCGCCGCCCACGAGTCCACGAATAGTTTGCGGGTTCTCAAAGCGCATGAGCCCCGCCTCGGGGAGCGGGTTCACGGCCACAATGACAGCCCCGTTTTTCTTGGCCTTTTCCAGCGCAGAGAGCATGCGGGGGTGGTTTGTGCCCGGGTTTTGACCAGCGATGATGATCAGCTCGGCCTTGTACATATCCTCCAGTGACACCGAACCCTTGCCAATGCCAATGGTCTCCGTCAGGGCAGATCCGCTGGATTCGTGACACATGTTGGAGCAATCCGGCAGGTTGTTGGTACCCAGCCCGCGCACCATGAGCTGGTACAGGAACGCCGCCTCATTGGAGGTGCGTCCCGAGGTGTAAAAGATGGCCTCATTGGGGTCCGCCAGCGCCTTGAGTTCATCCGCAAGGATCCCCAGCGCCCTCTCCCAGGTGACGGGGACGTAGTGATCGCTGCCCTCGGCCAGGTACATGGGGTCAGTGAGTCGGCCTTGCTGGCCCAGCCGGAAGTCATCCCATTCCCGCAGCTCGCTCACACTGTGCTCTGCAAAGAACGACGGCGGCACGCGCCTCTTCGTGGCTTCCTCGGCTACCGCCTTGGCACCGTTTTCGCAGAACTCTGCCGTGTGCCGCTTGTCCGGATCCGGCCAAGCACAACCTGGACAGTCGAAGCCGTCCTTCTGATTGAGTTTTAACAGGGTTTGAGCCGTGCGGAGTGCACCCATTTGGTTCAGTGAGACCTCCATGGAGTGCAAAATGCCGGGAATGCCCACGGCCTTCTTTTGCACTTTGCCAACGGAGAGCTTTTGTTCGTCAATGTTTTCCTGGGGCGCTTTGCCAGCCATGATGGATCCCTTCATCGTGGAGCATCTAGTGTAGATCTTACGCTTTAGTTTTTTTGAAAGGATTTTTATGGGACGGCTCATCCGCAGAGTCAAGGCCACCAAGGTCAGTGTGGCCGATAATCGCCGTATTGTGCGTGAGGAATCGCTGGCTGTGGAGGAACCTCTGGAAATTCGGCTTGGCCACGAATCATTTTCTGTCACCATGCGAACCCCCGGCGACGACTTTGACCTTGTGGCAGGATTCCTTGTCTCCGAGGGTCTCATTTATGAGCCGGAACAGCTGATTTCCCTGCGTTTTTGTGCTGGCGAGGATGAGAATGGGCAGCAGACCTTCAATGTTGTAGAGGCCCAGTTGCGCCCCGATGTGGCCATGCCGCTACCTTCGGCCCAGCGCCATATCACCACCTCCAGTGCCTGCGGAATTTGCGGCACAGCCTCCATTGAGGCCGTGCACAAGTCAACACACTTCAAGCTCACCTCAGACGTGGATGAGGTACTGATCTCAGCCTCGGTGCTGGCCGGCCTGCCAGAGGTTCTGCGCGGGGAGCAGAAGCTCTTCGAGAAGACCGGCGGTGTCCACGCGGCAGGGTTGTTTGCCCCGGACGGGGAACTGCTCTCGCTCCGGGAGGACGTGGGGCGGCACAACGCCGTGGACAAAGTGGTGGGTGCGGCCTTCCGGGAGAAACAACTGCCGCTGCGCAACACCATCTTGCAGGTTTCGGGACGAGCCTCGTTTGAGCTCGTCCAGAAGGCCGCGATGGCGGGGGTGCCGGTGCTCGCTGCCGTGAGTGCACCCTCATCCTTGGCCGTAGAACTGGCCCACAACAGTGGTGTGACCTTGGTGGGGTTCAGCCGCGGCGCCACCATGAACATCTACACGCATCCAGGGCGCGTGGGCTAAGCCCTACCTGTTCGTGAACTCGCGGATCTCATCCATGGTGGGGGATTGAGCCAGACCGAGTGCATCAGGGCGGATGCCGTTCTCTTCTGCGCCTTTCGGGAAAACATAGAAATACACGGGGACCAGCGGTTTGATTGAACCCGCCGATTCCGCGAATGCCCGGAGCGAATCGCCCATGACTGTTTCCAGATCAGCAGACGGGGAAGCCGTGACTCTGGCCGTGACGGTGGCGCCCAAGCCGCCGGGATCTGTGTACCTGATGCTGTTTTTCTCAACACCTGAAACAGAGTAGAGAGCAGCAGTGGCCGCAACGCCAAAGGATTCCCCGGCTTTCTGGGGGTTGCCAGCACCGCATGAGCCCAAGGTCCACGTTAGAAGTCCCACAAGCACGAGACTGACAAACTTGCGCAACATACTATTCATCACCCTTACAGTTAGTGGCTGAAATTGGCGTCTCTGGACGAGACCTTAGGCGGCTCGTCCGTGATGGATTTCTTGGTAGCGGATGCCTCTGCAATCGGCACAAAACGACGGGTCCGGCTGTGGACCCAACGGCTTAGAGCTCGTGCAGCAGCCGGCGCACAAACGCCTGGGTGCGTTCCTCCTGCGGCTTGCGCAGCACTTGGCTGGCGGGCCCGCGTTCCACCACCACACCACCGTCCATGAAAACCACCTCGTCGGCCATCTGCCGGGCAAAAGCCAGCTCGTGGGTGACAATGACCATGGTCCAGCCTTCCTCTGCCAATTCTTTGATGACGGCCAAGACGTCATCCACCAGCTCGGGGTCCAGAGAGGAGGTGGGCTCGTCGAAGAGCAGCAGCTGCGGTTTCAAAGCAAGGGCACGAACAATCCCCACCCGTTGCTGCTGTCCGCCGGAGAGCTCAAAAGGGTAGGAGTCACGTTTATCGGCAAGCCCCACACGGGCCAACAGCGCCTCCGCTTCCGCAATGACCTCCTCCCGGGGACGTTTCTGCACCTGAACGGGGCCCTCAATGACATTTTGCAGGACAGTCATATGCGGAAACAGATTGTATTGCTGGAAGACCATGGCGCTGCGGTCGCGCAGTTGGGATAGCTGCTGCGAGCGGCTCTTTTGCGATGGTGCCGCGTCGCCGAAATCAACGCTGAGGGCGGGGCGCCCGGTGGTGATGCTGGCGCCCACGGTGACTTTTCCGGCGTCGGGCATTTCAAGGCCGTTGAGGGAACGCAGCATGGTGGTCTTGCCGGACCCCGAAGGCCCAATCAGCGCCACCACCTTGCCCCGAGGCACATCCAGATCGATGCCACGCAGCACTGTATTGGCGCCGAAGGACTTGGTCACGCCGCGGACCTGAAGGGCAAAATCAGTGGGCAACATAGCGGTCCAATCTCTTTTCCACGCTGGTTTGGGCCGTTGACAAGATGAGGCAGATGACCCAGTAAATCAGGGCGGCCTCGAGGTAGAGCAACATAAATTCCTGACTGAACGCGGCCACCTGCTGCGCCACCCGGAACATCTCCGTAACAAGGATCAACGAGGCCAGGGACGTGTCCTTCACGAGCGAGATGAACGTGTTGGACAGCGGCGGCACGGATACGCGCGCAGCCTGCGGCAGAATGATCCGCACCAGGGCCTGGTTCCGGGACATGCCAATCATATGCCCGGCCTCCCATTGGCCGCGCGGCACGGAGAGGATGGCGGCCCGAATGATCTCCGCCGCGTAACCTCCCACATTCAGCGAGAAGGCGATGATGGCGCTGGGCCACGGGTCAATCTTCACGCCCACCGCAGGCAGACCATAGAAAATAACAAACAACTGAACCAGCAGGGGGGTCCCGCGAATAACTGAGATGTAGACCCGAGCCACTGCGCTGGCCAGCTTGTTAGGGCTGATGCGCATCACGGCGATCACCAGGGCGATCATCAGCCCCAGGGCGAAGGAAGCCAGAGTAAGCGGGATGGTGCCCTGAATAGCGCCCAGGAGCAGCGGTCCCAGGGAACTCCAAAATAAACTAAAGTCCATGGCTGAACTCTAATCTCCGGTCTGCCACCCGATTACTTGCTGACATCCGCACCGAAGTACTTCTCGCTCAACTTAGCCAAGGTGCCGTCTGCGGAGAGATCCTTCAAAGCGGTGTTGACGGCATTAGTCAGGGCCGTGGAACCTTTGCGGAAGGCGAAGGCAGAGTCTGAGGATTCTTTGGTGGTTGCGGCAATCTTCAAGCCCGAGTTCGGGTTGCTGTGCTGGTAGTCAAGGAACGTGAGCTTGTCATTGACAATGGCATTTACCCGGCCATCCTTGAGAAGGGACACTGACTGGGCCCAACCCTCAACGGCTTCAACCTTGGCGCCGGAATCGGTGGCCAGTGTGTACCAGTTGCTGGTCAAGGACTGAGCGGTAGTCTTGCCCTTGAGATCGGCAAATGAGGTGATGTCCGTGGTGCTGTCCTGGACCACAATGACACCCTGGGAAACCGTGTAAGGGATGGAAAGATCATACTTTTCCTGGCGGACGGGGTTAATGGTCACCTGATTGGCTACGGCGTCGAAGCGGTTGGCTTCAAGGCCGGCAAAGATGGAATCGAACTGGGTCTCCTCAAACTTGGCCTTAACGCCGAGCTTGCCCGCAACAGCCGTGGCAACATCGACGTCGTACCCTGTCAACGGGCCGGAGCCACCCTCATGGAAACTGAAGGGCTTATACGTTCCCTCGGTGGCGAAGGTGATGGTGCCAGCGTCCTTGATGCTACTCAACGAGGTGTCCGTTCCCGGAGCCGGGCTGCCGCCTCCGGTTCCGCCGCCGCAGGCTGCAAGGGCCAATGAAGCTGCTGCGAGTATGCCAACGAGTCCAAGGCTGCGACGATTCATGGTGCGGGTTTCCTTTGTCGAGAAGTTAAAGCGTGCCGTGAAAAGGGTGGGCCACGGTCTGCCTATAACGTGGACGCTACCACCGGGGACGGATAAACAAAGACTAAATATTTCCGTATATTACGCAATTGTGACGTAGGTGATTTGACTCACGCAATTCCTTGCCTTGTCTGGCTGGGCTGGGCTGGCAGAGGAATTAGGTGCCGGGAATTTCTGTGACGGCCCCGGAGGTTAAACTTGTAGCTTGACCTCTTAATGATTAGGAACACACGCATGAGTATGGAAGGCGCGGCTTGGAGCTCACTTTGGAGCACCATGCGTTCGGACAAGTCCAACGGCGGAATTGCGAAGGACACGCTTCGCCGGACAGTCCTCTTTGCTAAGCCCTACAGCCGGAAACTGCTGATATTTGTGGTGCTGTCGGTGATCTCCGCAGCGCTGGCCGTGGCCACCCCGGTGTTGGCCGGTCAGGTCATCGATGCCATTGTGGCTAAAACCGCCGTGGACGTGGTGGTGCGCCTGGCCGTGCTCATTGCGATTGTGGCGGTGCTGGACGCCGGGTTGTCGCTGATTATCCGTTGGATTTCAGCGAATCTGGGCGAAGGCGTCATTTTGGACCTGCGCACCGCCGTTTTTGACCATGTCCAGCGAATGCCCATTGCGTTCTTCACCCGGACCCGCACGGGCGCGCTGGTCAGCAGGCTCAACAATGACGTCATTGGCGCCCAGCAGGCCTTCTCCGGGACCCTGTCCGGGATTGTGTCCAACTCTGTGCAGCTGATTTTGACGCTGATTGTCATGCTGAACACCTCGTGGCTGGTGACGTTGCTGGCGCTGGTCCTGTTGCCAATCTTCCTCATTCCGGCCCGCCGTTTTGGTGCCACACTGGCCGGGTTGCGGCGCGAGGCTGCTGACCTGAACGCGGACATGAGCACGCAGATGACCGAGCGTTTCTCCGCACCCGGGGCCACCTTGGTCAAGCTGTTTGGCCGCCCGGCCGAGGAATCCCGAGAGTTCGCTTCCCGGGCCAACCGGGTCCGCGAGATTGGGGTGCGCACAGCTGTCATGCAGTTTGTGTTCTTCACGGCGCTGATGCTTGTTTCCTCCCTTGCCCTTGCGCTCGTGTATGGCTTGGGTGGCTCCTTGGCCATCGGTGGCGCGCTTAACGCGGGCGACGTCGTGGTGCTGGCCCTGCTGTTGACCCGCCTCTATGCCCCGCTCACCGCGCTGGCCAACGCCCGTGTGGACATCATGAGCGCGCTGGTCAGCTTTGACCGCGTGTTTGAGATCCTCGATTTGAAGCCGCTGATCGCCGAAAAGCCCTCCACCGTTCCTCTGCCCGCCGGTCCGCTGGGCGTGGAATTTAGCAATGTTCGCTTCGGGTACCCCTCCGCAGACAAGGTCTCGCTGGCCTCGCTGGAGGATGTTGCCGTGCTTGATACCCGCGGGGGCGAGGAGGTTTTGCATGGCATTTCCTTCCGTGCCGAGCCAGGCCAAACTATCGCGCTGGTGGGCTCTTCCGGCGCCGGCAAGTCCACCATTGCGCAACTGCTTTCCAGGCTGTACGACGTCGATTCTGGCACCGTGCGCTTGGGCGGCGTTGACGTGCGGGAACTGTCCTTTGACGGACTGCGCGCCGGAGTTGGCATGGTCACCCAGGACGGGCACTTATTCCACGAGTCGATCCGTTCCAACCTGCGCCTGGCCAAGCCTTCGGCCACGGATGCGGAGATTTGGGATGTGCTGCACCGGGCCCGGCTCTCGGCGTTTGCCCAGGCCCTGCCTGATGGTTTGGACACCGTGGTGGGCGAGCGCGGCTACCGGCTTTCCGGCGGCGAGCGTCAGCGCCTGACCATTGCCCGGCTGCTGCTGGTGCAGCCCGCCGTGGTCATTTTGGATGAGGCAACCGCCGCCCTTGACTCCACGAATGAGGCCGCCGTCCAGATTGCCTTGGGTGAGGCGCTTGAGGGGCGGACAGCGTTGGTCATTGCGCACCGGCTCTCCACCATCCGTGCCGCAGACATGATTCTGGTCCTTGAAGGCGGGAACATAGTAGAACGCGGCACGCATGAGGAGCTCATTGGTAGGGGCGGGCGCTACGCCGAGCTCCATGACACTCAGTTTGCCCAAGCCGTTGAGGCTGTGGCCGACGCCAGCTCACCGCAGTCTGCCTCACCCGATCCAGCGTGAATCGATCCAGCCCGAATAGATCCAGCCCGAATAGATCCGTGAGAAAAGGTGGGTAACCGGATATGCACCAGGTGCCTTAGGCCTTGTGGAGGCGGGGGAGCACGTACTCGGTAAGGAGCGGGGCAAGGTCATCGAAGTCCGCAGCCGCTTCCAGGTGCATCCAGCGCAGCTCCGCGATTTCGGCTGCCGGAATCACTGCATCTGCGTCCCAGCGACCTGGTGCGGTGAACACTGTTGCCTCAATGTCGGTATTGGCCTCATTGGCGGCCGTGCCGGTCCATACACCGATGAGTTCAAGGTCCACGGCGGCAAGGTGGAGTCCGACTTCCTCGGACAGTTCTCTGACACCAGCCTCAGGGGCAGTTTCGCCGCGCTCCGGCTTGCCGCCGGGATGCATGAACTTGGTGGTGCCCTGTTTCCGGACGGTCAGGAGCCGCCCGGAGAGATCGTAGACACACACGGCAGAAACTTTGAGAACATTTTTCACCTGTTGATCCTAACCGTGGAACTCCACGACGCGTACCCTGCCGACGCTGGCCGCGGCAACATCTGAAGCACGTGCGTGTTCGGCGCCGCCGGGAACGGCAGGCAAGAAAGCGCTAAAGAGGGCGGCGGGGTGGCGGGATGGCGGAGTGAGTTGGCGGGGCATGGCTAGGCGGCTCTCGGGGCAAACATGATGACGCTGACACCGAGCAGCGCAATGAGGGCGCCGATCACGTCCCAGCGGTCGGGCGAAAACTTGTCGAACACCATGCCCCAGATGAGCGAGCCGGCAATGAACACGCCGCCGTACGCGGCCAAGACCCTGCCAAAGTTGGCGTCGGCCTGCTGGGCGGCAATGAAACCGTACGCACCGAGCGCCATGACGCCTAAGGCAGCCCACCACCATGACTTGTCCTCGCGCACGGCCTGCCAAATGAGCCAGGCTCCGCCAATTTCGGCAACCGCAGCCAGGGCGAACAAGATGATGGTTTTCGCAATGCTCATGGCTCTATCATCCCTTGCCGGGCACTTGCTGAAATTGTGCCGGGTACACTACAGCAGGCGCAGCGCCCGGGTACCTAATTGGAGCGTGATTTCCTGTCCCCAAGAGGCTGTTAGCCTGTCACTTTCCATGCCGTCGCCAAAGATGACGAGTTGGTCCGATGCGGCGCAGATGCGCAGGGACTCGCCTGCAGCCAGCACGCCCTCGGTCAGGGAGGCGCCCGTGGCAGGGGACGGCCAGGCCTCGCGGACAAACCACGCCAACAATGGGTCTGTGGGTTTGGGAAGTGTGCGCCCGCCGCGTTCCAGCGTTATTGAGGCGCACCATCCGGTGGCGCCCGTTCCGGTAGAAACTATCAACCCGGAGGACGATTGGCTCTCCAGCCGGCCATCCGGCGTCGTAATTTGGTAGCGGGCAGATTGGTGGGAGGAGTGCCCAATGAAGATCTCATTTAAGGCGGAGAGTTCCTGCCCGTCATCCAGCCGCGCCGTCACCATAGCCAGATCTTGGCAGGACACGGCGGAGGGGTCAGCGGCTGCAATCCGGGCCAACAGTGCGGCGGTTGATGCGGGGGAATGCCTGACCAGGATGCCGGCGTTCACACCCGGTTCGGGGTCGATGCCCAGAACTGGCTGACCGCTGAGATATTTTGCCGTGTTGGCCACGAGCCCGTCCTGGCCCACCACGGCGATCACATCATCCTCGGTAAACATGAAGCGGCTCAGATCAGTGCGCTCCACCTCCGCGCGGCGCCAATCGGCAGGCGCTGCCGCACGTACCTGATCCAGTGCTGCCATGATGAAAGTGTGCCGTTCCTGCACATCTTGCAGACGCCGCCCCCGGGTGCGGAGGAAGAATTCAGCCTGGCCCACGGTGGCGTGCCGATCGAGCAGCTCCGCAAATTCGGTGCGCCGGTGGACGATGACAAGGCGGGGAGATCCCATGGTGTTACCTTCCTGTGCTGGGCAAGCCGCTGGGCAAACCGGGCTGCTCCGCAGTGCTGCCGGCGGGTTGGAACAATCCTGCCAGAACCCCGCTCAGGATATCTGGAGTGATGGTCAAGTTATTGATGTTTGGCAGTGACGCGGCGGCTTCGCGGAAGGCTAGGGCCAGCAAGGTGGCCTGGTCCATATTCTTGTAGACCTCCATGGTGGCGGCCTCGCGCGCTGCCGTTGCCTCGCCTATGAGCTGGAGCGTGCTGGCCTCGGACGTGGCGCCGATGCCTTGGCGTTCGGCTTCGGCGTGGGCCTTGATGAGGTTGGCGGCGGCCTGTTCCTGCGCCTCGCGCCGGGCATTGGCGCCTTCCTGGGCAACCAGGTTTTCACGGCGGGCGGCCAGTTCAATCTTGCTCGCCATCTCATTTTCAGAAATGGTCCGTTCGCGTTCCACTGCTACCGCCCGGCGTTCATACACCGCCCGGTCCGCCTCCGCCTGCAACTGTTCGCGGACAGGTGTTTGCAGGGCCCGCTCAACATCGGACTCCGGACGGACTGCCAGAACCTGCACGCCCAGGATTTCAATGCCGGTTGACTGCAGCCGGGCATTGGCCTGAAGTGCTCCTGTCAACAAGGTGCGCAGCTCGCTGACGCCGCGCTCCAAGGATTGGGCCAAAGTTGTGGCGGCAATCTGATCGATCGCATGGCTCTGGCACAGCTGGCCAATGATGGTTGCCACCTGCTCACGTCCGGCAGCGGTTGAGGCGCCGCCAGGTTGCAGTGCGAAGTCCAGGCGGCTGGCAACCGAGACCGGATCACTGAAGCGGTAGGTGACATTCGCCTGGACGCTGACGTCCTGGTGGTCCCGGGTGATGGCGTGGAAAAGCGTAGGCAGTTCCTGATCGTCCACAGGCACCTCGCTCAGGACGGAGGAGGCTGGCCGGAACCAGAACGCCTGGCCCACACCCTCATGCCGGACGGTGCCCTTCTGTAAGTGAATGACGTAGCCGGTGGGGCTGCCGAGGAAGTGGCTGAGCCAGGGGTAGCGCTTGATGGTGGCCATGAGGTTCTCCAAGTATTCTTAGTTCTCGTCAACTTGACGATAACTAAACTCTAAGCCCCTGCGCCATTTATTGTCAATATGACGATAATTATCTAATGTGATGGCATGAATACTTCATATCCGGAGCCGGCCCGCTTCCCTGTGACAGTGGACGTTGTTGCCCTCACCGTGAGTGCCGGCGCATTACAGGTTCTGTTGATCACCCGTCTCATAGAGCCCTTTAAGGGGAGCATGGCCCTGCCCGGAGGGTTTGTGCTGCCGGGGGAGGGTCTGATCGAAGCAGCAACCCGGGAGCTGGCAGAGGAAGCCGGTGTGGCGGAACAGCCCGGATATTTGGAGCAATTGCAGAGCTATGGGCCGAAGGGACGGGACCCGCGCGGCGATGTGCTGACGGTGGCGCACCTGCTGTTGGCTCCCAACTTCCCCGTTATTGCCCCCGGCAGTGACGCTGCCAGCGCCGGCTGGTACCCGGTCAAGGACGTGTTGGCCGGTGAGTATTCCCTGGCCTTCGATCACGCAGAAATCCTCAGCGATGCCGTGGAGCGGGCTAGGTCCAAGCTGGAATACTCACCGCTGGGCGCCGCTTTTTGCACGCCGGAATTCACCATTGCCCAGCTGCGCGCGGTCTATGACGCCGTATGGGACACAAAGCTGGACCCGCGCAACTTCCACCGAAAGGCCACCGGAACGCCGGGATTTCTGGAGGATACGGGAAAGATGAGTACGGGGGAAGCCGGGCGCCCGGCAGCCCTGTTTCGGCTTGCTCCGCAGGCTCACACCACTAGAGCAACCTGCGCCCACGCCGTGCTCAACCCGCCCCTGATGCGTCCCGCGGCACTAACAGGCCAAGACTGACGCCTGTTAGGGGGCTTCTATTCGGCGGCTTCTGGGACTCAAGGGACTGCCGGGACTCAGGGCCTTCCGGGCCTTCCGGGCGTTCCGGGCAGCGCGCTGCGCCGCCCATCTACTCCCAACAACACTAGCGCCAACATAATGGGCCCGTACGTCAGTAGTGAAGACCAGCCAAGGGTTTCGCCCAGGAGGATCGAGACGCCCACCAGCAGCACCGGCTCCACATAACTCAGCAGCCCAAACAATGACAAGGGCAGCCACTTGCTAGCGAGCAGGTAAAAGGCCATGGCCAGGCCACCCAGAACACCAATGGAGATCGCTACCCAGAGTCCGCCGGAACCGGCACCTTCCACGGCACCGGATCCAATACCGGCACCGGATCCAATACCGTGGGGTCCGGCCAGAATGAAATACACGCCCAGAGGTAGCATCATCAGCAGCTCGGCAGCAAAAGCAGGAAGATTATCGAAGCCAATCTTGCGCCGCAGTACAAAATAGACGGGGTAGCCCAGGCACACCACTAGGGTTGGCCAGGCCAGGCCGTTAGCTGAAAAGGCCTCGTGAGCAACGCCCACTACAGCAGCAGCAACAGCAAGCTTACGCAGCGGGTTGAGCTTGTCAGCGAAGAAAACCCGCCCTGCCAACACCATGGTCAAAGGCAGCAAAAAATATCCGAAGGACACCGAAAGCGCCATATTGTTCAGTGGCGCCCACATGAACAGCCACAATTGCACTCCCACAATCCCAGCGGCAAGCACCCCGGGCAGAAGGAGGGTTGGCCGGCGTCGAACGCGGGAAAAAAGGGTTATGGATTCGGTGCGAGCCCACGGCAGAAACGGCAGGATCACTGCCAAGGTGGCCAAGGTCAGAACCACGCGCCAGCCAAAGATCTCCTGCGCACCCCACCCCGGCAGGAGACCAGCCATCAAAAAGATGACGGCAAAAAGAACCGAAGCAATGAGAGAAACGGCCACGCCGCGGCCAGAATGGGATGCAGCGTGAGTCGGCACCATTTCCCCTCTCACTTTCTGGAACACCGCCGCAAAATGACCGGCACCGCCGCGCTGCGTGTGGGCATGAAAAGTGCCCCCGCCGGGGATCGAACCCGGATCTGCCCTTTAGGAGAGGGCTGTCTTATCCATTGGACTACAGAGGCGCGTCCCCAAGCCTAGCGGAACAGGTAGTCAAGCATAAAACGGCGGTGTTCAGCTGGCGGCCGGAGCGACTTTTTTCTTGCGTCCCAGGAACAATGCCAGGCCAATGGCGAGAAGCGTTGCAATGAGCAGCATCCATGACGCCGTGACCAGCCCCGAAGCCATCGTGACGGCTCCTGGATCGAGTTTCTGGGCGGCCATCATTGAATCCACAGCGGCATTGGCCCACAAGGAAATCGCGGCAAAAGCCAACGGCAGCACCCAGAGTGCCCACCGCAGCGGGCGCTTGGCCACATTCGAGGCGATCATGGTCAGCGCTGTGATGGCGAACAGCAGCGGGAACAAGGTTCCGGCAGTTTTGCCAACATAGTTCAGTTGTCCCTGGGCATCGGCGTCCATGGCAAGGCGCAACGCCTCAACATGGGCCATGTCAAAACCGAACACAAAGGACTGCGGCATGGCCAGGCCACCGGACAGGTCCTTCATCTGGTTCAGCGTCAGCAGATGGAAGTAGGCAAACAGGAACAAGCTGGCCACGGAACTGGCAATCAGGAACAGATTGACGTTTCCCTGCGCTTTTTGCGGTGTCCGTCTGGTGCTGTTGTTGATGACCGGTACGGTGGAAGGGGTAGCAGCCGTGCCATGCTTGGCAGCACGCTGGGCGGGAGTTTTAGCCATGATGTCATTATCGCCTAGATTAGGCTTGCCCCATGGCACTTCTTGAGAGCTCCGCGCTCAGCGACAGCGAATTGGCGGCGAAGATCCTCCGTGAGGCCGCGTCCTTGGCTTTCTCCATCCGCGCGCAAGGACGCACCGAGCTGCGGGCCGGGATGCTGTGCAAGGGCGAGATTTCCAACTTTGCCACGGCCGCGGATCTCGCTGCCGAGAATCACATCTTCAACGCCCTGCGCGCCGCCCGGGCCAGCGATTCGATTGTGGGCGAGGAAGGCGCCGGACATGTTGGCAGTTCCGGACGCTGCTGGGTTATTGACCCCGTGGATGGCACGTATAACTTCGCCAGCGGCTCCTCCTATTGGTGCACGGCGCTGGCCTTGGTGCTCCCGGACCTCATCTCGCCCGCTGGTTCCCCTGCTGATTGCCACCCTGAAAGTTCGACGCCGGACCCGCTCACCACTGCGGAGGTGCTGCTGGGGGGTGTGTTCCAGCACGAGGAAAACAAGTTGTGGCTGGGCGGGACCACTGTAGAGACGTCAGTGAATGGGGAGAGAATAGTCCTGGATCCGCAGGCGAGCCTGGCAGAGTTGTCCGCCGCAACCTACATCCACCCCAGTTGGTTGGCGCAGCCCCGGGCAGCCGTGCCGTGGCAGCGCGCCGCAGAACTGCCCGCAACATTGCGCATGTTGGGTGCTGGCTCCTGCGATCTGGCCCGGGTGGCCCAGGGAGAGTTGGGTGTGTGGTTCCAGCACAGCGTCCCGCCCTGGGACTGGCTCCCCGGCAAAGGCATCGTTGAAGCCGCCGGTGGGGCCACAGCCGTGGTGCGGGTCAATGGGCTGGACTGGTTCGTTGCAGGCCCGCCGGGGCCGGTGGCCGAACTTTCCCAGGCGCTGCAAGGCGGAGCCATCGCGCACTGAGTCCGGTTAGGCGCACTTGAGCCCCGCCCCGCACCCCAGCACCCACTGCTTTTTTCGGGTGTGCAGGGGATTGTCAGTGGGGCCAACTAGACTAGATGGCACCATGGATATGTTGTTTGACCCTTACCCCCAAAAGCCCAAGCCGACGCGTAGCCCAGGCGCTGGCCTCCCTGCGTGGGCGCCCTTTGAGCAGGAAGACCCCGGCGCTGACATGCCGGAGTTCGCGGGAGCAGGCACCGGCCCGGCCTGGGAACATCAGGAAGCTGCCGCGCCACGGCAGTGGCCTGATCCAGATGAACTGCTGCAAGGTATGAACCCGCAGCAGGAAGCCGCCGTGATCCACACCGGCGGTCCGCTGCTCATAGTTGCCGGGGCGGGCTCGGGAAAAACGCGTGTGCTCAGCCACCGCATTGCTTACTTGCTGGCCACGGGCCAGGCGCATCCGGGTCAGATCCTGGCCATCACGTTCACGAACAAGGCTGCAGCGGAAATGCGTGAACGCATTGAGGCGCTGATTGGTGATGCCGCGAAGAGCATGTGGATTTCCACGTTCCACTCCTCGTGCGTGCGGATTTTGCGGCGCGAGGCCAAGGTCATTGGGCTGAACTCGAATTTCTCCATCTATGACTCCGCCGATTCACTGCGCTTGATCACCTTGGTGACCAAGGGGCTGGATCTGGATCCCAAGAAGTTCGCACCCAAAGCCATCATGCATAAGATTTCGGCTCTGAAAAACGATCTCATCGATGAAGAAGAGAACGCGCTCAGCACCAACTTCAACGAGCCTTTCGCCGCCGCCGTTGCCGAGGTCTACAAGGGCTATGCCTCACGCCTGCGCCAGGCCAACGCCATGGACTTTGACGATCTGATTGCTCAGACCGTGTACATGTTCCGTGCCTTCCCCGGCGTTGCCGAATATTACCGGCGGCGTTTCCGCCACGTTTTGGTGGACGAGTACCAGGACACCAACCACGCCCAATATGCGTTGGTCCGTGAAATTGTTGGCCCTGACGACGGCGGTCCCGCTGGCATTGCCCCAGCCCAACTGACGGTTGTGGGTGATTCTGACCAGTCCATTTATGCCTTCCGTGGTGCTGACATCCGCAATATTGTGGAGTTTGAACAGGACTATCCCAACGCGGACACCATCAAGTTGGAGCAGAACTACCGCTCCACCCAAAATATTCTCAGCGCCGCCAACGCCGTGATTTCCCGCAACCCCAACCGGCGCGAAAAGCGCCTGTGGACGGCTGAGGGAGACGGTGAAAAGATCATTGGCTACGTGGCCGAGTCCGAACACGAAGAAGCCCGCTTCATCGCCAAGGAAATTGACAGGCTCCAGGATGAGACGGATCTGCGTCCCGGCGATGTGGCAATTTTCTACCGTACCAACGCCCAATCCCGTGCCATTGAGGACATCCTGGTTCGGGTGGGGCTGCCCTACCGCGTGGTGGGCGGCACGCGCTTTTATGAGCGCAAGGAGATCAAGGACGCCCTCGCCTATCTGCGGGCCCTGGTCAACCCGGACGACGACGTGAACTTGCGCAGGATTCTCAACGAACCCAAGCGCGGGATCGGGGACCGGGCCGAAGGAGCCGTAGCGGCCCTGGCCGAAAGGGAAAGAGTCTCCTTCTCCGTTGCCATGGCGCGTGCCGAGGAGGCGCCCGGAATTGCCTCACGGTCGCTGAACGCTGTTAACGCCTTTGCGAAGATGATGGGGGACTTGAGCGAAGTCGCTTCAACCTCCACCCCTGCCACTGCACTAGAGGCGGTACTGGAACAGACCGGCTACCTCGAAGCGCTGCGCACCTCAACTGATCCGCAGGACGAGTCGCGGGTGGAAAACCTGGCCGAGCTGGTCGCCGTCGTGCGGGAATTTAGCACTGACAACCCAGAAGGTACCCTCGGAGAATTTCTTGAGCAGGTCTCTCTGGTGGCGGACGCCGATCAAATTCCTGATGCGCCCGGTGGCTCCGAGGCGGAGGCGGCAGCGGCTGTGGCCGAGGCCAAGCGGTTGGGGGTAGTGACCTTGATGACGTTGCACACCGCCAAGGGACTGGAATTCCCGGTGGTGTTCCTGACGGGCCTAGAACATGGGCTGTTCCCGCATTCACGCTCCGCCACGGACCCCAAGGAACTTGCCGAAGAACGCCGGCTGGCCTACGTGGGCCTGACCCGTGCCCGGAAACGGCTGTACATCACCCGCTCTGAAGTGCGCAGCATGTGGGGTCAAAGCCAATACAACCCCGCCAGCCAGTTCATTGAGGAAATCCCGGAGGACCTTATCCAATGGAAGCGTGAAGGTACTGCGCGCATGGCACCGGTGGCCGGAAACTTTGGCACCAGCCGCTATTCAGGGTCCTCCTGGGGGGCAGGAACCTCCGTGGGTGGCCGCGATTCAGGGGTTCTGCCGCCCAGCATTTCTGCGCGCACGGCGGCAGGGCGTGTGCAGCCACAAAAGGAAGTCGTCTCGGTCAGTGTGGGAGACAAAGTCAACCACACCGCATTTGGCAATGGCGTGGTGCTGGAAATCAGTGGTGCCGGTGACAAGATGGTGGCCAAAGTGCGCTTTGAGATAGGGGAGAAGCGGCTACTGCTCAGATATGCCCCTCTTGTCAAAGAGGATTAGAAGTCAAAGAGGATTAGCCCCGGCAGACTCGCCACTGCGATGCGGCGAGACTGCCGGTGCGGGAGTTGCTCAGGTCCAGGACCAGGTTGCCTGCACCGAGGAGTACACGTCCAAACGGTCCGCTTCCGAAACGGTGGGGCTGAAGGAGAACGTGAGGATGTACGTCTGCTTCTTGTAGTTGAAATAGAACTGCTCGGTCTGGTAGTCACCTTGGTCATTGGGGAACACTGACGACAAATGGACCGACTCCGATCCTGCGATGGTGGTCCGATCACGCACCTTCACGTCCTTGGCTCCGACGTTTTCGAGTTCCTTGGCTCCTTGAGACTCGACTATTGCGGCAGGGACTTCCCCAGCGGGTGAAAGAACCACGTTGACGTTGTCGGCGAAACCATCCGTGTCACGCATATTTGCGGCAAACGTGTCGATGCCCACTGGAGCGGGCGTGTCTTCTGGAACAGCCCACCCTTGCGGAATAACGTAGCTGTAGCCCTTTCCTTCGATCGTGATGCCTGCCGCCGGTTTAACCGCAGCAGGAGTTGCCGGTGCCGTTGAGCGTTCCAGCGTCTGCGCGGAGATTGGTGTGGGCTGCGACGATTTAGTTGTCGAGGATGCTGAACACCCCACCAAGGCAAGGGAAAGAGCAAGAGTAAGGCCAGAGAATTTCATGAGTTGAGACATGTTGAAAGATTATGCAGGAGCTCTCGGCACTGCAAACTAGCAGCTTCTTATTTTCATTGCACGTCTTAGTGTGGGAGAAATAGCCAGCGTCTGCGCGGGGGGCCTAAGCGAAACCGGTACCCGGTTGGGCTGCCGGTGCCGGATACGGCAAACTTATCCCATGGTCTTATCCCTCCATCGTGCTTCACGCGTTGCGGCCCTCTTACTGGCAGCAGCTGCCGGAGCTGTGCTCACCGGCTGCAGCATCACTGTGCCGGATCCGCCCCCTGTCCCCACCTTGAATGCAGGTCCCACTGATCCGCCCAGTTACTTGGAACGGCTCAAGGCTGCCCCCGTTGTGCAGCCCACTGACGGGGTGACAAGTACCGCACTGCCACAGTTTATTAGCGATTCACGTAACATAGCCTGCGTCTTTACCACCTCTCAAGGTGGGAATCTGAACCAGCCGTGGGAGCCCAACAACTATGGTGACAGGGCCAATGGGGCGGCCCCCATCATTCCTGTGACCAACTGCCTCATGGTCAGCTACCCGCAGCCTGCCCCCGCGGATATTGCAGATAACTGCGCCGGGACCAACCTCGGCTATCTAGGTGGCACCGCGTTGTTATTCCCGGACCGGGCTCTCTATGGGGGCTGCCGGGCAGGGGTCACGGCCATGGAAGCCGCCTTCGGGGTGGACGGGACACCGAACCCGGATATGGACGCAATTCCCGTACTGGCCTCCGGCATGGCCATGGAATCGCAGGGATACCGCTGTGCTCCTTTGGATAACGGCGTGGCTTGCGCCAACCTGGCGGACGGGATTGGATTCTTCATAGCTTCCGGCAAATATGAAATCTTTGGGCCTGACACCCAGGCAGGCTCCACCCCCACCGCCTCCTAGCACCTACCGTTTCACCCGCACATTCTCGAGGTGCGCCCTAGGTGAGCGGAAGAAGCTACCGAACACGCCGCCGTCGTGCGTCCAAAGGCCCTGATTGTGAGGCGAATAACGGCTCGCAACGGTGGTCACGACGCAAAATATGTGCTTTCCCTGTGAGACTGTAATGTGTGGAAGGGGTCAACGCCCCCACAAAATCACTACTTCGACGTAGAAGGACACAAACCCGTGGACCTGTTTGAATACCAGGCGCGCGACATGTTTGAGGCTCACGGCGTTCCCGTGTTGGCCGGCATCGTGGCGCACACCCCTGAAGAAGCAAGGGCAGCAGCCGAGAAGATTGGCGGCGTCACCGTCGTCAAGGCACAGGTAAAGGTTGGTGGCCGCGGTAAGGCTGGCGGCGTCAAGGTTGCCAAGAATGCTGACGAAGCATTCGCGTACGCCACTGACATTCTCGGCATGGACATCAAGGGCCACACCGTTAACACGGTCATGATCGCCCAGGGTGCAGACATCGCCGAGGAGTTCTACTTCTCAGTGCTGCTGGACCGCGCCAACCGCAACTACTTGGCCATGTGCTCGGTGGAAGGCGGCGTGGAGATCGAAGTCCTAGCCGTTGAACGCCCCGAGGCTCTGGCACGCGTTGCGGTGGACCCCGCCGTGGGCATCGACGCCGCGAAAGCTGACGAGATCGTCGCCGCAGCAGGCTTCAACGCCGAGCTGGCCCCGAAGGTTGCCGCCGTCATCATCAAGCTGTGGGACGTTTTCAAGAACGAAGACGCCACCTTGGTTGAGGTCAACCCGCTGGTTCGCACCGGCGCTGGTGACATTGTTGCGCTGGATGGCAAGGTCTCCATCGATGAAAACGCCGAATTCCGCAACCCGCACCACGCCGCCCTCGAGGACGCAGCTGCTGCTGACCCGCTGGAAGCCAAGGCCAAGGCTGCGAACCTGAACTACGTCAAGCTCGACGGCGAAGTGGGTGTCATCGGAAACGGTGCCGGCTTGGTCATGTCCACGCTGGATGTTGTTGCTTACGCTGGTGAAAACCACGGCAACGTCAAGCCCGCCAACTTCCTGGACATTGGCGGTGGAGCATCCGCAGAGGTCATGGCCGCTGGTTTGGACGTCATCCTCAATGACCCCCAGGTCAAGAGCGTGTTTGTGAACGTCTTTGGTGGCATCACCGCGTGTGACGCTGTTGCCAAGGGCATTGTTGGCGCACTCGCCGAGCTCGGCTCGGCTGCGAACAAGCCTCTCGTTGTCCGTCTCGACGGCAACAATGTTGAAGAAGGCCGCCGCATCCTCAACGAAGCCAACCACCCGTTGGTCACACTGGCCGCCACGATGGACGAGGGCGCCGACAAGGCTGCCGAGCTCGCCAACGCTGCAAAGTAGAGGTTTAGAAAACTTATGTCTATCTTCTTGAATAAAGATTCCAAGGTCATCGTCCAGGGCATCACCGGCGGCGAAGGCACCAAGCACACCGCCCTGATGCTCAAGGCTGGCACCCAGATTGTTGGCGGCGTCAACGCACGCAAGGCTGGCACCAAGGTTGTTCACGGCGAGGTTGAACTCCCCGTGTTCGGCACCGTTGCAGAAGCTGTTGCCGAAACCGGCGCAGACGTCTCCATCGTGTTCGTCCCCCCGGCATTCACCAAGGATGCCGTTGTTGAAGCTATTGAAGCCGGCGTGCCGCTGGTAGTTGTCATCACCGAAGGCGTGCCGGTTCAGGACTCCGCCGAGTTCTGGGCACTGGCTCAGTCCAAGGTTGACGCTGACGGCAACCAGGTCACCCGCATCATCGGGCCGAACTGCCCCGGCATCATCACCCCCGGTGAAGCACTGGTTGGCATCACCCCGAACAACATCACCCAGAAGGGCCCCATCGGCTTGGTCTCCAAGTCCGGTACCCTGACCTACCAGATGATGTTCGAACTGCGCGATCTGGGCTTCTCCACCGCGATCGGCATTGGTGGCGACCCCGTCATCGGCACCACGCACATTGACGCTCTTGCCGCGTTCGAGGCCGACCCCGAGACTCTCGCTATTGTGATGATCGGTGAAATTGGTGGCGACGCTGAAGAGCGCGCAGCCGAATACATCAAGGCTCATGTCACCAAGCCGGTTGTTGGCTACGTGGCTGGCTTCACCGCACCCGAGGGCAAGACCATGGGCCACGCTGGCGCCATTGTCTCCGGCTCCGCAGGCACGGCTCAGGCCAAGAAGGAAGCCCTCGAGGCTGCCGGCGTGAAGGTCGGCAAGACGCCTTCCGAGACCGCAACCCTGCTGCGCGAAGTTTACGCAGCTCTGTAATTCTTCTGGGCGCTTCGGCGCTGACAGTTCTTCTGTGCTCAGAGGCGCGGCCATTTCCACCGATTCGGTGGTGTGGCCGCGCTTTTTTGTTTTCCTGATCTGATGAACGACGGCGGACGCCAGGTTGCGCTGTTCCCCGTGCCGCTGCGCTGGAGTTCCTTGTGCAAGGGTTACTCCTGCAGAGGTTCCTGCACAGGGGTTCCTCCACAGGGGGCCATGGGGACAGGTTCTGCACACTTTGAGGCTTGGGGGTGGCTCGCGGCTGCCGGTTTCGCAACGATTGAGCCATGAATAATTTCGCCGATGATCTGTGGGGTTTCCCTTCCAGTGCTTCGCCCTGGTGGGAAACCGTTGATATCGCGGTCCGGGCCAAACGCCCGGGCCGTGTTCCCCCTGATGGCGAGACGCAAGTCGGTGGGGTGCATCTGCCGGCCGGGTCCAGCATTCGGCCCGAGCAATATGAGTACACCCGCTGTGATGGCAGTAAGGGCGTGAGCGCCCTGCTGCCGCACATTGGCTGGTACAGCGACACGGATTGGGACAGCACGTTGGTTTCGTGGGTGGGCCTTGCACGTGCGTTTTCACAGACCGGGCTGTGGCCGGTGGTGGGAGGTCCCGGCAACCGCTGTGCCGAGCCGCGGATCATCAAAAGGAGCTGGCCCCGGAGCCGCACCCACAAGGACGAAGCAGCCAACGTGCTGCAGGATTGCTGGGATGGGAGGGCCGTGGTTGCCCGGGAAACTGGCGAACCGCTGCCCGAGAACCGTCCGCCTTTCCCCGGGGTGCCGGTGGGAAAAATACTGACGAACAATGTGGAAAAGGTCCCGCTTGCGGGGTGGAGCAATTGGAACCCCGGCTGTGCCAGCCCGCAGGCGGGGCTGTTGCTGGTTCCTGCGATGCGGCCTGCGGACGTGCCGCAATTGGTGGGATGGGCAGGGCCGGGCAACTACTCACTCGGGGGACACGAGATCTCCGCCGTGCTCCGGTCGTGGGAGGAACGGTTTGGGGCAGTGCTGTATCAACTGGGGCCAACCACCCTGGCGTTGCGGGTTGCTCGGCCGCCAACCACTCTTGCTGACGCGACGGTGCTGATGGAGGAGCACTACCTTCTGTGTGTAGACAACTTTGGCTCCCAAAGTTGGGAGCCACCCACCAGCCGCGACGAC
The DNA here is from genome assembly GCF_032458965.1 of Arthrobacter sp. lap29. Classification (NCBI taxonomy): domain Bacteria; kingdom Bacillati; phylum Actinomycetota; class Actinomycetes; order Micrococcales; family Micrococcaceae; genus Arthrobacter; species Arthrobacter sp. lap29. The sequence goes on along the minus strand of NZ_JAUCEK010000004.1, from coordinate 339,748 downwards.
TACGCAAAGAGACTGATCAACGCCCCCGTATGGGATTTCTGGTGGGACTGACGGCCGGGTGATAGGAAGCGGGAAGCCGGAAGCTGGCAAGCGTGTTGCCGTGTTTGGGCTATTCGGTCGTCGCTGCGGCGTTGGCCGGCGCCACAGCGTGGAGTTGGGGGTGGTTCCTGCACTAGGAGTGCCAGCTCGGGCAACTGGGGGCCCTCATCCAGAGCGCACTCGAGTGCTTCGTTGTAGACCGGACGGGCGGGATGACGCAGCGGAGGTCGTAGTTAAGATTGGAGGCCGGTGCACCGGCCTCCAATCTTAACTACGGCCTCCGGGCGCTTCCGGTGTGCCGACTGATCCGTGTGCCGACTGTGCCGAGTGTGGGCGGCTATGCTTCCGGCGGGACCATGGGCAGACCTTCGGCCTCCCAGCCGCTCATGCCGCCCACCAGGGTGTCGGCGTTGAATCCAAGCGCGGTCAGTGCTTCGGCGACGCGGCCGCTGCGTCCGCCACCGTGACAAACGGCAATGATGCGGCGGGACTTGTCCAGCTCTGCGGCGCGTGCCACGATCTCACCGGAGGGAATGTGCACGGCGTCCTCGATCATGCCCGTGGAGAGTTCGGCAACTTCGCGGACGTCGATGATCTGCACGTCGGGATCGGCGGTCAGAATATCCGCGGTAGTGACTTCCTGCATGGGTGCTCCTAAAGGTGAGGCGGGCGCGGCGCCAAGTTCCGGCGTCGTGCATGGGACTTGCACCTCCATACTAGAGGCGAAGTCGGGCCAGCTCCTGGGAACAGGGAGGCGCGGAGGCAGCTGTTAAGTTCGGCTGCCTGTGCACCTAGCTCCATTGTTAACTACTGCATCCCAGCCCGTTTCTGGTGCCGGGTCCGCCTCCCGTTACGCTGAGAGATGTGAACGCACCTCTTGCACCTCAGGCCCGGACTGTTGAAATCGAAGACCTAGAGCGGTTCGACGCGCTCGTTGCCGGCGGCGCCAAGAACATGCACGGCTGGCATTTTCAGTCCGTGGACCTGCGCCAGCGCTCGGGCGTGCTGGTGGAGCTGCACGCATCAGGCGCCATTTTCATGGGCTGCACTTTCAAAAACGGTGTGGAGGACTTGCTGCGGGGGCGCGGTGCCCTGATCTTTCCCGCCTTGCCGCATCTGCCCTTCAACCCCTATCGCGGACATCTGTACTCGGGCGTTGAACTTTTCGAGGGCATTGCTACCGGCGAATATGAGAGCGTTCCTGACGCCGCTATTTACCATTGGAGCCTTCAAACGCGGCCGGCCCTGAACTCAACGCTTGCCACGGCCATGCACGACCACGCCATCACCGACGCGCTGGATGATTTTCTGGACCAGCTTCCACATCCAGTAGTGGGTGTCATGGGTGGGCACGCGGCGGCGCGGGGGAGTGAACAGTACGCCCAGGCGGCCAAACTGGGGTGGGCCTTGACTCAGTCCGGGTTCCTGGTTGCGACCGGTGGTGGTCCCGGGGCCATGGAAGGCGCCAATTTGGGGGCCTACCTCTCCACGTACGACGCCGAGACCCTAGAGCGTGCCCTGCTCACTCTGGGCGAGGTCCCCGGCTTCCGTCCCTCGGTCACAAAGTGGGCGAGGGCTGCGTTCAAAGTGGTGGAGGCGTATCCGGAGGGGGCGCCAAGTCTGGGCATCCCCACCTGGTTCTACGGGCATGAACCGCCCAACATCTTTGCCAGCAAAATTGCCAAGTACTTCACGAACGCCCTGCGCGAAGCCATCCTGCTAGAGCGTTCCCGTGGCGGCACTGTGTTCCTGCCGGGCGCGGCAGGAACCGTCCAGGAAGTTTTCCAAGATGCCTGCGAGAACTATTATGCGGCTGAGGGGGCGGTGGCTCCGATGGTTCTGGTAGGCCGAAAATACTGGGAAGTTGAGGTTCCTGTCATGCCGTTGCTGACGACGCTGGCACAAGGGCGGCCCATGGAAGACTTCCTGTTCCTGGTGGATTCGGTGGAGGAAGCCTGTGCAGTGCTGGCGGGTTAGCTAGCCGACGACCGCGCCGAACAACAAACCGAGCAGGTAGGTGGCGGCGGCAGCGCCCATGCCGATGCCCAGCTGTCGTAATCCGCGCCACAGCGGTGAGGCTCCGGAAAGCAGTCCAACAACGCCGCCGGTGCCCAGCAAAGCCACACCAACCAGAACACACGCCAACACGAGCGCGCCTACACCAGTCATGCCAAAGACGAACGGCAGGATCGGAATGATGGCACCCGAGGCGAAGAAACAGAAGCTCGAGGATGCGGCGCCCCAGGCTGTGCCTAGAGTTTCGTGGTCATCGGTGGTCTCAAAGTTCTCTGGTCTCAGTGACAGGCTCGGATCGCAGTCGCAGCTGAAGTGTCCCATGCGTTCGGCAGCACGATGTTCGGCGGCCTCGCGGGACATTCCCCGTGCCAGATAGACCAGTACTAGTTCATTGTTTTCAAGATCCAAAGACGGCGCCGCCAACAGGGTGACCTGGGTGGGCTGCGAAGCGTCCAACAGTTCCCGCTGCGACCGTACGGAAACATATTCCCCCGCGCCCATCGATAAAGCTCCGGCGAGAAGTCCGGCAATGCCGCTAAACAGCACCACCTGACTGCCAACCCCCGTCGCCGCCATTCCCATAACGAGGGAAAGGTTGCTGACCAGCCCGTCATTAGCGCCGAAGACGGCCGCTCTGAAGGAGCCGGCGAGACTGTTGCGCCCACTTGCAGATAGGCCGCGAATGACTTCTTCGTGAATTGATTCGTCGGCCGCCATGGCCTCCGTGGCGTCGGCGTCCGTGGCGTAAGGGGACCTGGACTCCGAGCGCTGTGCCAAGGCGAGCACAAACACCGAACCAAACCGGCGCGCCAGCAAGCCTAAAAGCTGGTTGCGCAGCGAGGGACGGATAGCTGGCTCGGCGTGCTCGCCCAGTAAATCCAGCCAGTGCTGTTCATGGCGACGCTCCGCTTCAGCCAAGGCCATGAGAATGGCGTATTCGTCGCCCTCTCGGCGTTTGGCAAGGTCCCGGTAGACAGCAGCTTCGGCACGTTCATCAGCCAAATATTGCCGCCAGCGCTTAATCTGCGCTGGGGTGGGAATCCGTTCGGGCATGGTGAAGCTCCTCTAGGTCAGCCAACACTGTAGCCTGTATTCCCGCGAAATTCCGGCCGGTATCCCTAGCAAGAAGGTTTCGGGGCACCGGAATTAGCGCATAAAAATGACAAATAACAGTGCCTAGAAAGTACTTGACGTAACGGAAAGTACTTGCGTATGGTTGATACACCATTTCAAGCCAACAGCACCAGGAAAACCTCGGGAGAGACCATGACGAACAACGGCTCGCAGGCCAAGTCCACCTCTAATAGCGCCCGCTACATGGGGTTAGGCTTCGCGATGGGCATGCTGTGCATGATTGCGTTGTTCGTTGCCGGACTCATCAAGGCCAATGCCGGAATGGTGGTCATGGCGGCAAGCATGGCTGCCGTGCTCGGGGCAACATGGGGTTCCACCGTGGTGGCAATGAAGAAGAAGGCTGCCAAGGAGAATGCGGCAGCCTAATTCAGCTGCTCGGTAAAATCTGCTTGGTGGAAGCTGCTTGATATTCGGCGTCCAGGTGGGAGCCCACCTTGGCGCCGATTGCTACCCGCGGCAACTTCTACTGCGAACTCGACGCATGGTGAAAGTGGATGTTCGCTATGGGCAACGTGGGACGCCAACCGGGAGCAGAACCAACGAAGAATGGGCAAGCGGTGGAACCAGCCCCCGGCCGAGGGGACTATTCATCCGGCCGTGCTTCTGAGAAAAAGCCATGCTCCCGAACTGGATCAGTAGGCGGAAAGTCGGAAACCCACATGACGCCCGGCACGCGCGCCCGTCTGGGCAACCGTGATAACTAGGGTGCCGATCTCCGGGATCCAGCGTGCAGGCCGAACAGCCTGCGTCAGCGCCGAAACCAGCTGGGAGGGCTCCGCCGAGTAGTAGGCGCGGTGGCCTGACGGGGTCAGGAACGTGACGGCCCCCAGGTTCACATCAACTGCAGGAAGCACTGAAATTCCCTGTGGGCGGGTGACTGCCGGGGCATTTTTGGTGCGCGTTATGGTTGAAAAAGTCATGAGTGGACTCCTCGAATGCTCTTGCCAACGGAGCTTTTCCGCTGGCCGCTTCCTCATCCGAACCACCCGTGAAGCATGGGGTTGGCGTGCGACCAGTCGGAGCTTGGCGTCGCATCTCTTGAAGCTGGCTCAAGACTACTGCTTAAGCAGAACTGCGGCGGGTGGTTGCGTAATGTTACGCAACCACCCGCCGCTGCAGGCCTAAACGGCCTGGCTTGCTGCCCAGCGATCGCTGCAGGCAGCCACAATGACAATGGCGTCCTCGAGTCCGCCCCACCCCAAAACCTGTGTCTGTGTGTCCGTCTGAAAGTCCTTGTAATGGTTGAAATGGTGTTCGATTTGCTGCTTCAGACGCGAAGGAACATCATCGATGGAACGAATGGCGCCGCCGGAGTCACGGTCGTCCACCGGGACGGTGAGAATTTTGTAGTCCATGTCCTCCCCGTCGCGGAAGTTCAGCAGGCCCAAGATCCGTAAGTGAACAACTACCCCTGTTACGAGCGGCTCCCGGGTGATGCACAGAATATCGAGTTCATCGCCGTCCTCATCCAAGGTCTGTGGAATGAAACCATAGTTGACAGGCTTGGCGAAGATGCCCGGATCTACCCGGTCAAGATGGAACAGGCCAGTGGTGCGGTCCCATTCGATCTTGTGGCTGGAACCATGCGGGATGTCGATGACGCCGGTGAGAAGTCCTTGCTGATAGTCGCCGCAGCTTAGAAGCTTGTTGTAGTCAGGCATGGAAAGTTCCTCTCACCCGGATGGCCAGGAGCTTGTCCTTGCCGCAGGGCCTGCCGTCCTGGTGATGGAGGCTGCCCGCTACTTGTTGACCGTTGCTGGTAGCCGCTTCTGCGCAACCCTGTGGCGTAGAACTTCAATCAATCACAACCACCACGTTTCTGACAAGATGCGCAAAGCTGAGAAATGCCGCTCCCCACCGGAAAGCGAATGAAGCATCGTAAGCGACTCAATGGCAGCCAATGACCACATCCAATTATCTGGATCGTTTGCACCATCTCAACTGACACTGGAAAGGCGAGGGGATGGGGGGAGTAGCCTCAAAAGCGAAGGCATGAGGACCGTGCAAGCGAAATATTCTCGAAAAGGAGCCGATGATGGGTGACCTGCGGATAACAGCCGTGAAGGCCATGCAAATTCTTGATTCCAGAGGTTTTCCCAACGGTGCAGGTCCAACTGCGTGACGGCGGTGTGCGCTGGTCCGGGCGCGGAGTGAGCCAAGCCGTTGCTGCTGTCACGGGTGAAATGGCCGGGTTGCTTGGCTCCCAGGCGTGGGGCTCGCTGGCACAGCTGTATGCCGCTTTGTGCGAGCTGGACGGAACGGCAAACAGGGGCAGACTGGGAGCGAGCAGCGGCTGCCCATTCCCCACTTCAACGTGATCAACGGCGGCGAGCACGCGGCAAACGAACTGGCATTCCAAGAATTCATGATCGCCCCGTTGGTGCAAGCAGCTTTCCGGAAGCGTTGGAATGGGGCTCCGATGTCTACCACGCATTAGCGCGAGTGTTCCGTGGCAGGGGTTTGGCCACGGGCCTCGGCGATGAGGGCGGTTATGCGCCGGAGATTGCACGCCTGGAGGAGGCGCTGGACCTGATTCTGGCAGCTATCGAGGCCTCGGGACGTACTGCCGGGGAAACCGGCATCATGATCGCTCTGGACCCAGCAGCTAATTCTTTCTTCGCTGACGGGGCCTACCGTGTCAACGACCAGGTACTTACACCTGAACAGATGACCGACTATTACGGAAAGCTCCTGGATAATTACCCGATCCGCAGACTGGAAGACCCCCTGTCAGAGGACGATCGCCAATCATGGCCCGCGTTGGTCCAGAGCCTTGGGGCCCGCGTGCCGATTGTGGGTGATGATCTCTTCGTCACCCAAGCAGCCCGTGTCCGCGACGGCATTGCGGTAGGGTCCGCCACGGCGGTACTGATCAAGCCCAACCAGGTGGGCACAGTCACCGAAACCCTCGAAACAATGACGGTTGCAAAAGCCGGTGGATTCACCGCAATGGTCTCCCACCGCTCTGGGGAAACCCTCGACAGCTTCGTCGCCGACCTTACCGTGGGTTCCGGCTGCGGCCAGCTCAAGTCAGGGCCCCAGCTCGAGGTGAAAGACTCGCCAAATACAATAGATTGTTGGAAATTGCAGAAGCCAACCCGTCGTTGGCTTTTGGCCTGGCGCCCGTGCCAAGCCGTAGCTGAGTGGCTCAGACAGCGCCAGCGTGCGTGTCGTAGTAGCCGCCCGCCGTCACGAGATCTGGCTTTCGGCCTGCTGCTCCCGTGAGGGGCGCAGCAGACCGGAAGCGGCGATCGAGGCGGCCATCCAAGCAGCCGCATAAGTGAAGGCTACAGCCGGGGAAAAAAGGGCCCACAGAATGCCGGCAGTCATTGTTGCGCCCAGATCGCCAAATGATTGCACCAGGCCCAACAGGCCGTAACCATTGCCGCGGAGCCTCTCTGGTAGCGCTAGTGCAACAGCAGTGGACTCCGCTGTTTCGGCAAAGCCGATGCCCACCCCGGCCAGCAGGAACCCGGTCAGAATCAGTGCCGATGACGAGGTGCTGAAAGCGAACAGTAGGTAGGCGCCCACATACACTGCACTGCCAGCAGCGAACACGGGACCCGCACCGATCTTGTCCACTAGCGGACCAGCTACGAGTGAAGCAGCAGTGGCTGCCGCATTATGGGCGGCGTAAAAGAAAATGGCCAGTGCTGCGGCCGCAGTCGCAGTTCGTCCGCCGCTGCTGAGCACTTCCGTGGCACGCAGAATCAGAAGCGTTGTGGCCAGGTTCCCAAGCTCGAAAAAAGCAACCGGCACTAGTGCACGGGCCGCACCACTGCGGCGAAGTTCTCCAAGGTTGAAGCTTAGCCGGGTCCTGTTGGCTGGTGCCGACAGCATGGTCCGGGCCTGGCGTGCGGCGATGGATATGGCAACGGCAGCTAACACGCCAGGGATGATAGAGAAAAAAATTGCTTGGCGGATGCCGATCACACCCACGAGGAGCCCCGCCACGAGCGGACCGGCAATGGCGCCGGCATTGTCCCCAGCCCGTTCAATGCCAGCTGCCCGCCCATAGGCGGCGCGCGGCGCCAAGGAAACCAACATAGTGTCTCTGGCGGGGGACCGAACGCCACGCGCGGACCAGGCAAGGGCACGCAATGCAGCCACCTGCCACACCATGGTGCAGAGGCCGATCGCCGCCGTGGCCACGGCTGTCAGCAAGTACCCGGCTGAGGCCACTTTGGACCGGCGCGAGGGTTCATTGGCCAATGGGCCACCAGCCAATTTACTCAGTCCAAGCAATGCATCGGATGCTCCTTCAATGGCGCCCAAGGCAGCCGGTCCGGCATGCAGCGTGGAGGTCAAAAAAGATGGGAGTAACGAGGTGACGAGTTCATGCCCGGAATCACTGAGAAATGATGTGCCACCAATGGCAAGAATGCCCCTGCTGAGCCACTTTTTCGGGGCTGTGGGGGATGACAGGCTGGGTTCCATGCTGGGAGATGGGTGATCATCACCTCGCCCATCGATTGAAGCATCCCCATTCATGGCAGCATCCCCACCCTTGTTCTCATCCACCGCCAGTGCCGGATTTGTTAGTGCCACATTCCATGATTTCTTTTCCTCTGACGGCAGTGGTGTGAACAACTACTTGTCATGATCCGCGCCCCCGGAGCAGTAGACAAGATGCCGACTAAGGAAGACTTTTTCTCACGTGCAGACGCCTGCTGCGATAAAATAGGAATTACCGGCGATGGACCCCGCCCGAACCACAACTCGGTTCGAACCGCCTCTTGGCTCATGGTTCCTGTCTCAACTGCAGGATAGAGGCACGGTCATGTTCACGGATGAAGGAATCTTGGGGACGAGGAAACCAGCCCCAGAGAACTTAGCAACACTCGTGGGAAGAGAGCCGAAACCTGAAGGTTTTGTCAGCATTCTTTTCCCCACAGGCAGCCCAAGGGAGCTCGTAGAAGGAGAGGCAACGAGATTTCTGGTTGACCTACAAATCAACCAGATCATCGCGGCGGCTGTGGCAGGACGGGAGCAATACCAGCTCAAGCCGTATTTCTACCTGCCGCTGCAGGACCTGGATGTGATCAGCTACAGACACGAAGTCTTCAATGACCTCGCCGAGGCAAAACTGCGCAGGGTTGTGGATGGCTTTGCCCGGGCAATGCTCGAGATGCGCCGGGACCGCGCATTGGCAGACGGATTTCGGGACGAGCGCCAACGTCAGGCCATGCTGGTTGGCGCCGCGAGTATTTATTGTGCAGCCGTGACGGGGCTGAATGAGACCTTGGCTGATGCAGCCCCGTCTTCCCGGGGTCTGCGGGCGTTCGGGACCTATCTTGCCGGATATGTGAAGTCTTCCGGTTTCCTAGCAGTAGTCAGCGATGCCGCGCAGGTACAGGAAGCCTTGGCTAAAGTCCGCTACTGCGTAGGCATCAAAGGAAACCGTGTCACCGTCACACGCGAGGAAGATAGCGCCGATTACACTGCCGAGGTGCGCCAGACGTTTGAGAGATTCAGCCAAGGACAGGTCAAAGATTACCGCAGGCAAAACGGTAAGACCATCGTGGACATGAACCACGTTGAGAGGTGGATTCTGGACGGGGTGGTGCAGCTTTTCCCTGGTGAATTCTTGGCCCTTCAGAGCTTTGAATTAATCTATGCCGAGTTTGGAAATGAACTGGTGGCGGCCTTTGACAGAGAAATCCAGTTTTATCTTGCCTATCTTGATTTGGTGGCCAAGCCTACTGCGAAGGGGCTTTCCTTTTGTATGCCGGCGGTGAGCCATAACAAGGAAGTCCACGCAAAGGAAACATTCGATCTAGCACTGGCAATACAAATCGTTGCCCGGGCACGGTCGGTGGTCACCAATGACATAGATCTGGGCGGAATTGAACGCATTCTTGTTGTCTCCGGACCAAACCAAGGAGGCAAAACTACGTTTGCACGAACCTTCGGCCAACTGCATTATCTGGCAGCCCTTGGCCTGCCAGTGCCAGGAAAACAGGAGAGGCTGACCCTTCCCGATGCGATCTTCACGCACTTTGAATTGGGTGAGAACACCAAGGACCTGCAGGGGAAATTGATGGATGATCTGGTCCGGATCCATGACATCTTGGATGCGGCAACTCCGCGAAGCCTTCTAATTCTCAACGAGATATTCACCTCCACCACCTTGGGTGACACCATCGACTTAGGCACCAGAATATTTGCGCAGATACAAAGTACCGACCTTGTCTGCGTATGCGTCACCTTCGTGGAGGAACTTTCGCGCTTGGGCCCAACACTGGTCAGCATGGTCAGCACCGCTGAAGCCGAAAATCCCGCACAGCGCACCTTCAAGGTCGTCCGTCAACGAGCTGACGGTTCGGCCTATGCCATGGTGTTGGCACAGAAGTACGGCCTGGACTACGGATCCCTGAAAGGGCGGATCAACTCATGAAAACTTTTCTGCTGTTCAAGGCTCGGGACTTTCATCCGGATGCGCGGTGGAGCGCCAATGATTCGGCAAATTCGGACTTTGTTCGCGAACTGTACGTGCTGGCGAGAGAAACCATTGAGGGGGAACAAAAGATATACCGCAGTATCTTCAGTCGTTCTCCGTCAGCACTTCTGAACCAGTCAATACAGTCCCTGGAAATGTTGGTCGGCGTCCTTGGACGGCTCAAAACCATGTGCAGTGAAACCCAGGACGGGTTTCATTCGCAAGGTTTTACCCGATTCTTGGGCATGGTGTTGGCGGAACTTGATGAAAACTACCTTGCAGAGATCAACGAACACTTACGGCATTTGCGGTTCAAAAATGGGACGTTGCTGGCAGCTGGCTTGGGACGGGCAAACAAGGGCCACGACTACACACTCTCAAATCCGGGCCCGGACACCCGGAATTGGTTGGCGCGAATGTCCGGCAAGAGGCCGCAGAGTTTTTCTTTTCACATCAACGATCGTGATGAAGAGGGGTTTCGGGCATTGGGCGAGCTGGCAGATCAGGGAATCGATTTGGCAGCTGATGTCTTGGCACAATCGGATGATCACATCATGAATTTCATCAAAATGATGCGCCAGGAACTGGCCTTCTTTGTGGGGTGCATCAATCTCGAAGCAGCGTTTTTAGATGCAGATGCCCCGCTTTGTTTCCCCAAAGCGGAGACATCCCCCGCGATGGCACTCTCTGCGGTGGACTTGCGGGATGTGTCCTTGACAGTGGCGCGTAAGGGGCCAGTGGTTGGGAACAACATCAATGCTGACGGCAAGTCCCTGATCATGATCACCGGAGCCAACGAGGGCGGAAAATCAACGTTCTTGCGCAGCATGGGAACGGCGCAACTAATGATGCAGTGCGGCATGTTTGTCTGTGCCCGGTACTTTAGCGCAGGCATTGCCGCTGGCCTCTACTCGCACTACAAGCGAGAAGAATTTCTCGGTCTCAAGAGCGGAAAGCTGGATGAGGAATTGGAACGCATGAGCGGCATCGCAGATGTTGTGAAGCCCCATGCCATGGTGCTCTTCAATGAGTCGTTCTCTTCCGCGAATGAGCGAGAAGGCACAGTTATTGCCCGTGACATTATTCAGGGCCTGATAGACAGCGGCATGCGCGTGGTGTTTGTTACCCACTTCTATAAGCTTGCCGAAAGCGTCCATGCCTTGCATGCGGCAGGGTCACTGCTGCTAAGAGCGGGACGCACCGATTCCGGGGGCTGTACCTTCACGGTGGTGGAGGGTGCACCAGAACGCACCAGCTATGGGAAGGACCTCTATGCCAAAGTGTTCATGGATTCTGGTTCGGTACTGATGAAAGAAGCCGATCATGACAGCGGGCAATGAATCACCCATCTCAGCCGTGGATTCGATGAACCTTGGGCTTCCGTTCTGGCTGCCGCCCTTCGGCCGGGGCAATGGACGCCAGGCACTGTACTGGGCCGCCCTGGCCGATCTGCCCGAACGCATGGTCGACCCGGCCCTTGCCGCACTGGGTGCTGAAGACATCCCTGCATGGGCATCTCCCGTCCATTCCGGACCCATCCATTCGGTGCCAGCAAATTCAGGGCCCAGCCATCCCGAACCCAGCCATCCCGAGCCACGCCATCACAGGCGCGGCCACTATGGGGCATCCCACCATCATGAGCCAGAACCTGGTGAAGCTCCCTACCGGTTGTGGGTTGCAACCATGAGATACGAGCGGGCAGAGGACATCATGCTGCGGGTCCTCAATGACGGGCGCTAAAATGCCGACGCAAGGCTAGGCTGGGAATCCCAACGAGGAAGCGGTGCCTGCCTTGAGTGAAATATTCTTTCCCCAGATGTCCGGAGACGCCAATGAGCTGGGCGTCCTCGTTGAATGGCGCGTACCGAACGGGCAGAAAGTTGCTCCCTACCAGGTTGTTGCTGAGGTGACGGTGAATAAGTTCGACGCCGAAATCAACTCCCCGGCCGCTGGCACCTTGAGCTGGCTCGTGGCCGCAGGGGAGGAAGTACGCCAAGGCGATCCCATTGCCACCGTGGATTGAGTAGCCAAACCTTAAAGTTCGACGGCGGGAGGTGAGCTTGGTTGCCCAAGCTCACCTCCCGCCGTCGTACTTCTCTAAGTGGCGCGCTTACTTCTGCAGTCCGGCGGGGACGTCATCCGGGTTGGAATCGGTGACTGCCGCAGCTAGGCGGTCATCCCAAATCTTGCGGATGTGCGCCGGGGTAGCCGGGGTGAGCAGCGAGACCACCACGTAGACCACAAGAGATGCGGCGAGGCCGAAGTAGATGGGCTCGTTCGCGTAGATGCCGTCGGCGCTGGGGATGACGGCCGTGGCGTACAGGACTAGCAGGACGATGGTGAGCAGGCAGCCGACGGCGATGGACCAGGCAGCGCCCAAACCGGTTCCGCGCTTCCAGACCAGGCCGCCAATGATGGCCACGAGCAGGCCGCCAACAAGGATGTCGTAGGCGATGGTCAGTGCAAATACCACATCGTTGACCACGATGGAGATCAGCACAACCAAGATGCCCAGAACCAGCATGTACCAACGGTTGGATTTGAGATCGTGCTCGGGGTTGGAGGTGTCTGAGGTGTCAATTTCCTTGCCGAACCAGCTGGCAACGAAGGGGACAACGTCCTTGCGGGCCACGGTGGCGGCCGCGATCAGGGAGCCGGAAGCGGTGGACATCATGGCTGCCACAGCGGCGGCGAGAACAATGCCGCCAATGCCGATGGGCAGCAGGTTGGTAGCTACCTCGGCGTACACAACGTCCTTGCCCAAGGCTGCGACATCAATGGAGGGTAGTGCCACGCGGGCGGCCAAACCGATGAGGGCACCGGCCACACCATAGAGGATGCAGTAGATTCCAGCCGTCGCGCCGCCCCAGCGAGCCACCTGCGGGGTGCGGGCGGTGAAGACGCGCTGCCAGATGTCCTGGCCAATGAGCAGACCCAGTGTGTAAACCACAAAGTAGGTGATGATGGTCTGGATGCCAATGCCGTCCCACTGGAAGAAGCTTGCATCAACGCGTTCCTTGATGCCGTCAATGCCGCCGGCGGCATTCCAGGCGAAGGGGAGCATGAGCAAAAAGACGCCCACGGTCTTGATGATGAACTGCACCTGATCGGCCAGGGTGATGGACCACATGCCGCCAATGGTTGAGTAGACCAGCACAATGACACCGCCCACCGCGATGGCCAGCCAATGCTCCCAGCCGAACAGCACCACGAAGATGGTGGCGTAGGCGCCTGTTGACGTTGCCGAGATCATGATGGTGTACGCCAACATGACAATGCCGGAAACCTTGGTGGTCTCCTGGCCGTAGCGCAGGCTGAGCATCTGCGAGACCGTGTAGATCTTGAGTTTTTGCAAAGTGGGGGCAAAGAGCAGGCTCAGCAGCAGCACTCCCACGCCAATGGCAACCACGAGCCACATGCCGGAGATGCCGAACTTGTAGCCAAGTCCCACACCACCCACTGTGGAGGCGCCGCCAAGGACCACGGCGGCCATGGTTCCGGTATAGAGGAAGGGGCCTAGCCGGCGTCCTGCCACCAAGAAGTCGCTGTTATTTTTGGTGCGGGATTTACCCCACCAACCAAAGGCCAGCATGGCCACTAAATATAAGACGACGATGGCTATGTTTAAGTCCACGCGATGCTCCAGTGTGCGAAGTAGTAGGATCCCCAAGAAATATTGCCTATAAAGCAACGTTTGTTGTCTATTAGGCTAAACTGTGATGGTAGTTACAGTCAATGTGCCGTTTAAAAATGGGCCGCCGAGTTATGAGGAGCCGCCATGAAAGCTTTGCCCCTAGAACCCAGTGCCGACCCGGTAGCCATTGGTTCGCGCCTCCGCGCGGCCCGGCAAGATCAGCGGCTGACCATTGAGCAAGTGGCCGATGCAACAGGTCTGACGAAGGGGTTCCTCAGCAGGGTTGAACGCGATTTAACCTCACCTAGTGTGACTTCTTTAGTGACGTTATGCCAAGTTCTCTCCATCTCGATCGGTGATCTCTTCGCTGCCCCAGAGATTCATGTCAGCCGGAAGGGTGAAGGCCCGCGCATCTCTTTGGGCGGCGAAGGCATTGTGGAACGGCTACTGACGTCCCGCGCCGAACGGCGTTTGCAGATCCTCGGGGCCACCATTGAACCTTTTGGTCGAGGTGAATCCGAGCTGTACGCAGTGGACTGTGACCTTGACGTCTTGCACATTATCAGTGGGGAATTGACCCTGCGGATGACGCATGAGTCCTTTGATCTGAAGGCAGGAGACACGCTCTCATTCCCGGGACGGGAACCGCACAGCTGGGAAAACCGGACCGCCCAACCCGTCGAAGCCCTGTGGATCTTGGTGCCAGCAGCCTCGGGCTCTGGCGGCTCCTGACGCTAACCGAGCGTTGGATTAGCCTACGTGGACCCAGGGGCGGCGGGTGAGATCTGGCTCGGCCTCGCGCAGTACCTCGCGAGTGACCGGGGCAATTTCACCCTCGCCGATGAAGACGAACTTAATCATGTTGGTGATGGGGTTGCCCTCGTTCCAGCGGAAATAAATGTGCGGGATCAGCCCTGTGGCGTCGCGAATATGGAGCAGTACGGCGGCAATGGTGTTGGGCACGTTGGAGGCGTGCACCTGCAGGATCTTGTAGCCGTGCCGGGTGATGCCTCTGACCTCCAACGCGGTTTCAAAGTCCGAGGAATCATCCACAATCACCTCCATGAACAAGGCGTCGCGCGGATTGCCGATCCCGTTCACAGTTGCTGCGTGGCTTAGCTTGCGCCGGTACGCTGCGGCACTGCGGGTCTTTGGATCGTGGGAAATAATGCGGATGGTGCCCTCATCCACGGCGGCAACGAAGCCCATGGCCGCCTCATCCATGCGGATATAGCTTGCCCGCAATTCGAACGAGCGGCGCAGCCTGGAGATGAAGCTGACAACCACAATGCCCAAAATGAACAGCAGGGCAATCTTGAGCCCGTCGGGGCGTTCTATTGAGTTGGCCACGGTGGTGTACATGAAGACCAGTGCCACGGCGCCGAAACCAATCGCCTTCTTGCGTTCGCGCTTGCGCTTTGCGGAGAGCGTCACGGCAATGGCCGCAGAGGTGATGAGCACCAGCACACCGGTTGCGTAGGCGCCTCCCTGGGCATCGACGTCGGCCTTGAAAATGAGGGTGATCAGGACAGCGATGGCGGCAAACACCAGCACCAGGGGCCGGACCGCTGCGGCCCATTGTGGGGCCATGCCAAAGCGGGGGAGGTAGCGCGGGACCAGGTTGAGCAGGCCTGCCATGGCGCTGGCACCGGCGAACCAGAGGATGGCGATTGTGCTGATGTCATATGCGGTGCCGAAGCCTTCGCCGAGGAGATCGTGGGCAAGAAAGGCCAGTGCGCGGCCATTTGCGGCGCCGCCAGGCTGGAATTCGGCGGCCGGGATGAGGATGGTTGTGGCCAGCGAGGAGGTGATCAAGAAGGTGCTCATGATGACGGCGGCTGTTGTCAGCAGCCGTTGGGCGCCCTTGATGCGGCCCTCGGGGTTCTCGTCCGTGTCGGTGGGGTGGCCCTTGATCTGTGGCATGACGGCCACACCGGTTTCAAAGCCGGAGAGCCCCAGAGCCAGGCGTGGGAACACCAGCAGGGCCACGGCCACCACCATGACGGGGTTGCCGTGCTGAGTTGTCAGGGCGCTCCACCAATCGGTGGTCAGCAGTGGGCTTCCCACCACGTGGACAAGGGAGACTGCGATGACCACCAGGTTCAGTGCCAGAAATACCGCAACCAGCACCACCGCTATGCTGATGGCCTCCTTGAAGCCACGCAGGAAGACGGCCGCCAGGGCCGCGATCAACACCAACGTGATGATGACGTTTTGTCCGTGCAGGAAACTCGGAGCGAAGGGATTTTGAATCACGTGAGCTGTGGCGTCCGCGGCGGACAAGGTAATGGTGATCATGAAATCGGTAGCGGCGAACCCGAGCAAGGCCAGGACAAAGAGCTTGCCCCACCACCGTGGCAACAAATTTGCCAGCATGGCAATGGAGCCCGCACCGTACGGACTTTCCCGTGCCACCCGCTTATACACGGGCAGGGCGCCAAAGAGGGTGACCAGCACCAGCACAATGGTGGCCAACGGTGCCAGTACCCCGGCAGCTAGGGCAGCAATGGCGGGCTGATAACCCAAGGTGGAAAAGTAGTCCAAGCCCGTCAAGCACATGACCCGCCACCACGCGTGCCGCTTGTGGCTCTCATCTGGACGGCCGTGCGGTCCCTGCTGGGTGCCTGATGCTTCCGGTAGCCCCTCTAGTAGCCACTGGCGCAGCGCGGCCTTGCCCCGAAGTTTCTCAGGTCCGCAGGGGTCTGCAGGAGCTTTGGAGAGGGATGTCACGGGAGGCCTTTCTCATCAATGGCCACCGAATGGCGGCTCATGGAGACTAACACCGGCGTAGAGGTAAAAAGCCCTCTCTTGACGAAATCTATACGGTCTTCTCGCGGCGTTGAACCGGAGATGTTGTATACGCCACACAAAAGCGCTTCAAGGCGTGAAGAAAGTATCTTCTATGAAACTTTTGGTTCCCATTAGTGAACATCGGTTGTACGATGGTGAAGAGCTGCCAGATGTGACGCAGGTCTACTGTCACTAAGGCTAGATAGAAAAATTCTCGCAAGAAAATGAGGACGTCCATGAAAGAGATCCGCATCGAAGCCAATGGCAACCTGGGGCCCATTGATTCCTCCCAGATCCCGCGCTACGCCGGCGCCGCAACGTACGCCCGCCTGCCGCGCCTGGACCAGGTGGCACAAGCCGACGTGTCCGTGGTGGGCGTACCCTTTGATAGCGGCGTCTCCTACAGGCCCGGCGCGCGGTTTGGCGCCAACCACGTCCGCGAGGCCTCTCGGCTGCTGCGCCCGTACAACCCGGCCTGGGATGTTTCCCCCTTTGAAAACTGCCAGGTGGCCGATGCCGGCGATATGGCCGTGAACCCGTTCAACATCAACGAGGCCATTGAGACCATCCAGCAAAATGCACTGGATTTGACGGCGGGCGGCTCGAAACTGCTGACCATCGGTGGCGACCACACCATCTCCTTGCCGCTGCTGCGTGCTGCCGCCGAGCGTGCCGGCGAGCCCGTGGCCATGCTCCACTTTGACGCGCACCTGGACACCTGGGATACGTACTTCGGTGCCGAATACACGCACGGTACCCCGTTCCGCCGTGCCGTCGAGGAAGGCATCCTTGATACCGAGGCCATCTCCCACGTGGGAACCCGCGGACCGCTTTACGGTAAGAAGGACCTCGATGACGATCACCGCTTTGGCTTCGGGATTGTCACCGCGGCCGATGTCTACTACCAGGGCGTGCTGGAAACCGTGGCGAAAATCCGTGACCGTATTGGCAAGCGCCCCCTGTACATCTCCGTGGACATTGACGTGCTGGACCCGGCCCACGCCCCCGGCACCGGCACCCCTGAGGCCGGTGGCATCAGCAGCCGTGAACTTATCGAGATCATTCGCGGCTTCCGCGGCATGAACCTCGTAGGCGCTGACATCGTGGAGGTGGCCCCCGCCTATGATCACGCCGAAATCACCGGCATCGCCGCAAGCCATGTGGGCTTTGAACTGGTCACCCTCATGGCGGATAACCACGTTGCGGGGGACCGCTTCGGCGCCCCCAACGGTTACGCAGCCCAAGCCCTTGACGCTGAAGAACTACGCCGGCCTGCCGGCTTTGCCCCTAACCTCACCACCGAAGGCGGTTCCAAGTGACTCCCCAGCGCAACGGTGGCGATCTCGTTGTCGAGACTCTGACAGCCCTGGGTGCCAAAACTGTTTTCGGCATTCCCGGCCAGCACGCACTGGGCCTCTTTGACGCCCTGAGCCGCTCGCCCCTACACTTTGTTTCCTCCCGTGTGGAGAATAACTCGGCCTTCGCCGCCGACGGTTACTCCCGCGCCACGGGTGAAGTGGGCGTATTGTTCTTGTCCACCGGTCCCGGCGCACTGACCGCCCTGGCCGGCCTGCAGGAAGCCTATGCCACCGGTGTGCCCATGATCGTGGTGGCCAGCCAGATCCCCCTGGAGGGTTTGGGCGCCCGCCGTAAGGGGATGTTGCACCAGCTCGATGATCAGAAGGCATCCGCCGCAAACGTGACCAAGAGCCAGCGGCTCATCCAGCATGCCTCCGGGATTCCTTCGGCGATCCAGGATGCCTGGACTGAGGCCGTGTCCTCGCCGCAGGGCCCTGTTTGGGTGGAGGTGCCGCAGAACGTGCTGCTGGATCCCATCTTTGTGCCGGCTGTAGAGGACGCGCTCGCCGAGCCGTTTGATAACCCGCCGCGGGTGGAGTTAATCCGGGAAGCCGTGAAGTGGCTGAGCGCCGCCCAGCGTCCGGCCATTGTGGCTGGCGGTGGCGTACGCCGCGGTCATGCCAAAGAGCAGCTGCTCTCCGTGGCGCAAAAACTTAACGCCCCTGTGGTTTGCACACCGGGCGGCAATGGTGCTTTCCCGTGGAACCATGAACTCTCGCTGCAATCATGGGTTGAGGACCGCCATGTCACCGAGGTCCTTGAAGACGCTGATGTGTTGGTGGTGATCGGGTCCTCCCTGGGTGAGGTCTCCAGCAACTACTTCACTATGGAACCGCGTGGGCGCATCATCCAGATTGACGCAGAACCGCGGGTTCTAGAATCCAACCGGCCAGCACTGGGCATCCGTGCCGACGCCGGCCAGGCCTTGAGCGCGTTGGATGAGGCCCTTGATGCTTCCCTCAGTGCCGATGCGAACTGGCACGGAGCAACCCCGCAGGCCGTTGTGGCTGACACGCTCGCCAAGGTCCAGGCCCGCCTGGACGGGCAGGATCTGGCCCTGGAACGCAAATTCATGGCTGATATCCGAGACGCCGTCCCGGCCGATATGCAGACCTTCTGGGACATGACCATTTCCGCGTACTGGGGCTGGAGCTGTTGGGATTCCAAGGATGGGGAGTTCCACTCGGCCCAAGGCGCCGGAGGCCTCGGCTACGG
This sequence comes from Arthrobacter sp. lap29, assembly GCF_032458965.1. Lineage (NCBI taxonomy): Bacteria > Bacillati > Actinomycetota > Actinomycetes > Micrococcales > Micrococcaceae > Arthrobacter > Arthrobacter sp. lap29. The sequence goes on along the minus strand of NZ_JAUCEK010000004.1, from coordinate 321,122 downwards.
CTTCCCAGCAGCAATTGGCGGGGCGCTCGGGCTGCAAAGCCACGGTAAACCCGCCCGCGTCCTGGCAGTGGCCGGGGACGGCTCCTCGATGTACTCCATCTCGGAACTGGCCACGGCCAAGCAGCACAACGCCCCCGTCACCTGGCTCATTGTGGATGACGGCGGCTACGGCATCCTGCGCGAATACATGATCGATACCTTCGGCAAAGCTACCCACACTGAGCTGGCCCGCCCGGACTTTGTGAAACTGGCGGAAGCCTTCGGTGTGCCCGCCCGCCGGGTTGCCCCCGAGGACGTGGGGGACGCGCTGCGGGAGGGTTTCGCCGCTGACGGACCCAATGTTGTGGTGGTTGATGTGCTGCTGAAGATGTTCGGCCCCACGCACCTGAATCTCTAACCCGCTTCTCCACCTACAGCGCCGGGAGGTAGTAGTTATGTTTGGAGGCCGGTCCACCGGCCTCCAAACATAACTACTACCTCCTAGCAGGCTATGAACCTGACGTTCGACGGCGGGCGGTCACCTTTCAGCGCGAAGGTGGCCGCCCGCCGTCGTTGTGCCAGTGCAGGAGGCCTGTGTGTGGCACTGGGAGGGATGGCCAGCTGTCATATAGGGAGTATCCGTTGACAAGGTGTGATGGATCACATCTACTTTAGGTAACATCATGTTACCAATGGGTGCGTGGTGTCGGAATCATCCGATCGTATCTATAAGGGGAAGCATGCTGAACTCCGAACTCGTGGCGCGCGTCAGCGCTGCAGGGATCAATCCACCACCACCTCCGCAGCGGCGGCGCCAGCGCAAGCGCCGCGCCGCCATCGGTTCTGCTGTGGGAGCGGTGCTGCTGGCAGCTTTTGTCATTCCGCTGGCCGGGACGCCAGCACAGGCTGCCACCGAGACACTCTTCGAAGCCGAGGCTGCCACGAACGTGTTCACCGGAAAGGCTGTGGTGCAGGACCGCCCCGGCGCCTCCGGAAATAAAACAGTGGGATACGTGGGCGGCGGGAACGGCAAAATTGGTGTCAAGATCAACGTCATTGACCCTGCCCGGACCAAATTGCACCTGCAGTACGTCTCCGGTGAGGACCGGGATGTCTCCGTCCAATGCAATGACGGCGTAGCTACTTTGATTGATCTGTCACCGAGTCCCAGTTGGGAACAGTCCAAACGGCATCAGCTCAGTTGCGCCAACCTGGTGGCAGGAGAAAATATCATCACGTTCTTTAATGCCACAGGCCCGGCCCCTGACATTGATGCCGTGATTGTTGAGACGGCTGCGCAAACACTTTTTGAGGCCGAAGCCGCCGGAAATGATTTTGTTGGCAAGGCCGTCATTCAGAACAACACAGCGGCCTCCGGTGGCAAAACCGTGGGCTATGTGGGCGGCAACAACGGCCAAATCGGGATCAAGGTCAGCATGGAAACCGCAGGGGACAAGGAGTTTGAACTCCAATACCTCTCACCCGATTCAGGCAAACGCAATGTCAACGTCCAGTGCGAAGGCAGCGAGAAGGTGTTGCTGGATCTGGCCGTGGCACCTAATACCAGCACGCCCCTGCGCAAAGCCTTCTCCTGCTACCTGCACGTGGGCATCAACACCATCACCGTGTGGAACGCCAACGGCCCGGCCCCTGACATTGACGCCATCATCTTGAACACGGACGGATCCGACGGCGGCACGCCCACGGACGTACCTACCGACGGAACCGGGGGTGAGACTCCTGATCCGTATGCGGACAACCCCGCGGCGGCTATGCCTATGGCAGATCAGGACAATGCTGGAAAATGGACCAAGATTGAGGATTACTCCTCCGAATTTAATGGTGTTGATCTGGATGAGGGCTTCACCCGCTTCACCGATCAATGGGGGTGGCGTGCCGAATGGCGGTGGGAAGATGATGCTGCCGTGGTCAAGGATGGGAATCTGGAACTGACCCAGTCCTACGATCCCACCTCGGAATTCAACATCACCCCGAGCAAGTGGCAGACCAACCTCATCGATGTGAACCTGCAGAACAACAATGCGGACACCGTCACCTCCTATGCGGCACACACAGGCAAGACCGGGCTACGTCACACGTATTACAACCAGTACGGCACGCGCACCCAGCAGAGCTTCTCTGGGCTGGCTGCTGGAAGCTACACACTATCTGCCTGGGCAAAGACCATGGGAACCCAAGGCTCCGTGGCTCTGGCAACCCAAGGCTGTGATGGAAGCTCGGAGGTGAACAGTGCCAGCATTCCGCGCAGCAATGGTGCCTGGACCCAGTATTCGCTGGCGGTATCCGTCACTGCGGGAAGCAACTGCCAGGTGGGGCTGCAATCGAATGGCGCTGACTTTACAGACGTCGCCATGTTTGACGATGCCTCCTTCAGCGCCGACTCTGCCCCTGCAATCAACAAGCTGGCCAACCCCGGTTTTGAGGAAGTCGCCACAACGTACAACAAGTCAGGCGGCGTCCAGCACAAAGAAGCCATCAAGTTCGGCTACTTTGAAGTCCGTGCACAGTCCGGCACCCCGTTCCCGGGGACCTGCCTAGCCTTCTGGCTGGACGGGCGCGAGGGCGACTACGCCACCGAGCTGGACATGGTGGAGCTGGGGCAGAACCCGAGCCGGCCCGGATCCGTCGACTTCGCCAAGCACCGCTGGCCGTCCAAGGCGCTTGGACCCAACCATCAATCCGACGGCGGCTCCACCTTCCAGGCGCCCTGGAACCCGTCAGAGAGCATGCATAACTACGGTTTCGAATGGGGACCGGGCGTTCAGCGCTGGTATGTGGATGGTGTGTTGCGCCGGGAAAGCAAGGACCCTGTCTACGACCCCGCCGAGCAGATCATGATCCTCTCGGTCGGTTTACGAGCTCCTTACGTCAATAACCCCGGCGCTTACCCCAACGCTTACGACAACGCTGAGCCGTCCAAGTTCGATTACGTGCGTGTATGGAAGAAGCAGTCCATGACCATTGACAGTGCGGTGGAGGGGAACTATCAGTCCTCTTTCGTCTTCCCCGCAGAGTGGACCGCGAAGCCGGCAACAGGAGCCCTGGGCGGTACGGTGCGCACCTCAAGCACCGCAGGCTCATCCTGGAGCATGCGCTTTGACGGCGACGGCGTGGCTGTCACCGCACCGGTTGGTCCCGGCCAGGGCCAGGTGGCCTATGCCATTGACGGCGGGGATCCCGTCATCGTCGATCATGCGGCGGCCGCTGATGCCATCTCCACGGTGTGGACCAGCCCCACGATCAAGCGGGGTAAGCACGTTCTGACGGCCACGGTGGTGGGAGTTGCGCGGGCCACGGCACTTCCCGTGTCCGTTGACTCCGTAGCCGTGCTGAACAGCGGTGACGCCGTCGTTGCCGACATCACCGTCGTTCCGGAAGCAGTAATCTTCGATGCAACCGCAGGCACCTACACGGTTCCCGGCACCACAGGAATCGAGTACGTGGTGGATGGTGCCGTAGTTTCGGCGGGCAGCCACCCGTTGCCCAAGCTGGTGACGGTCACTGCGCGAAGCGTGAGCGGTTACGCCATTGCAGATGGTGCTGAAACCTCGTGGAGCTACGCTGCCGAGGTAGTTCCTACTGAGGAGCCCACGGTTGAGCCGACTGTGGACCCGACGGTTGAGCCGACTGCAACAGTCACTCCGACTGAGGAGCCCACGGTTGAGCCGACTGAGGAGCCCACGGTTGAGCCGACTGTGGACCCGACGGTTGAGCCGACTGTGGACCCGACTGTGGACCCGACGGTCGAGCCGACGGTGGAGCCCACTGAGTCGGCGCTGCCGAGCCCGAGCCAGAGCCCGAGTGGAACCCCGAGCCCTGCGCCCAGTGCCACAACAACCACTGCGGCCGAGGATGGGCTGGCCAGTACGGGTGCCAGCTCGCCTGCGCTCGCACTGGGCATCCTGGTCCTGCTGCTCGCAGGAGGGGCCTTGGTGCTGGGAGGTAAGGGCCGTCGCAAGGCCTGATCAGTAGCCGGATGCCGGCAGGCCAGTAGTCGCTGAGCCTGCCGGCACTGATCCGGTTGGAGAAGACAAAAAAGTGCGGGGCCAGCTTTCCCTTCTGGGAAAGCTGGCCCCGCACTTTGTGCAGCTCGCTGCGGAAACGGCTCAGGCGCCCGGGGTGGCAGGAATGCCAGGCTCCACATAGCGCTGCGAGTCGGCCATGGGAACCCAGACGGGGGAGGTCTGGCCAAGACCGGTGACGGGACGGTCGAAGGCATCAAAACGGGGCTCGGAATGCGCGGCAAACCAGTCCGTCAGCTGCTCCTGCAACTCTTGCCGGCGAGTCGCGAAGGCGGGATTGTCAATCTCGTTTCGGCTTTCCTGCGGGTCGGCCAGAAGATCGTAGAGCTCACAGACGGCCCCGCCATAGCGCACCACTAGCTTGTGGGACTTGGTACGGATCATCCGGGTGCCGCCGTACTCGTCGAAGATCACAATGGCATCCTTCCTGCTGGCATCCTTCGCGCTGGCATCCGCATCTGCGACGTCATTCAGGAACCGGGGAGCCATGGACTCGCCGGCAATCAAGGGATCCAGCGGGGCCGGGGCTCCAGCCAACTCAAGCAGTGTGGCGTGCAGGGACGCCGCGGAGGTCATGGTGTCATCGAGCCGCGGCACAATGGTCCCGGGCCGGTTGATGATGAACGGGACCAGGATGGAGTTATCCCACACGTTGAGGGGCGTGGTGCCGTTGCCCTTGCCCCAAATGCCGTGGTGGCCGCAGCTGAACCCATTGTCGGAGGTGAAAATGACATAGGTATCATCGCGGATTCCGGCGTCGTCCAAAATGTTCAGCAGACTCCCCACGCCCCGGTCCACCGCCGTGAGTGCGGCACAGAAACCGGCCAAGTTTTCCTGCGGGTTCCGCATTGCTGCAGCCAGATCGCCGTGGTCCCAGTTGAACCAGTCATGGGCGGGAGGCCGGGGAATGCTGGGGAACTCGCAGTCTTTGTACAGGTCCACATATTCCTGCGGGTGGTTGCCGTCCGTCCAAGGGGAATGTGGTGCTGTGTAGTGCACCTGCAGATAGAACGGTTCTTCCGCCTGGGCCAGCTCAGTCAGCATGGCGGCGGCATTTTTGGTGATCGCGTGCGTGATGTAGCCATCCTCGGATTGCTCCTTGCCGTCAGCAATGACAGGTGCACCAAAGTAGGATCCGCCGCCATCCCGGTGGCTATACCAATGACTGAATCCGGGGGCGGGCGTGCGGGCGTCGCCCAGATGCCACTTGCCCGAGTGGGCGCACGTGTACCCGGCCTCATGGAGTAGTTCCGGGGTGGTGGCAAAATCCTGCAAGTAATGCACGCCTCGTGTGCTGACACCGCTGTTTTCACTGCGCAACCAGTCATGCACACCGTGGGCCGAGGGCATCCTCCCTGTCACCAACGACGCGCGTGCCGGTGAACACACCGGGGAGGTGCAGAAGAACCGGGTCAGTTCCAATCCGGTCTCGCCCAGTTCATCCAGAACAGGGGTGATCAATTCGGGCATGGTGCGCCCGCGGGCCCAGGCGCCTTGGTCGTCAGTCATGACAACAATGAAGTTTGGCGCTTTGGCTGCTGTTTGCTTACTCATTTATCCGATCCTGCCACGATGCCGCTTTGGAAGTAGCGCTGGCCGAAGAGGAACAGCACCACTACGGGAATACTAATGATTAAAACGGCTGCCATGAGCAAGTTCCACTGAGTGGAGTCCTGTTGGAAGAAAACCGTCAGGCCAAGCTGGAGTGTTTGCATGTCATTGGAACGTGTCATGATCAAGGGCCACAGGAAATCGTTCCAGGCGCCCTGGAATGCCAGTACGGCAACGACGGCGACGGCTGGGAACGCCAGCGGCGTGTAGACCTGCCAGAAGATGCGGAACTCCCCTGCGCCGTCCAGTCTGGCGGCCTGGCCCAGTTCATCGGGTAGGTCAATGTAGAACTGACGCATGAGGAACACGCCCAGGGCGCTGGCCAGATGGGGGACCATGAGACCGAAGTAGGTGTTCAGGAGTCCGCCGCCACCGGCGCCCAGGATGTCGTTTCCGCCGAGTAGCGGGAACTTCGTCAAGATGATGAACAGTGGCACCATGATGACTTCTGGAGGTACTACCAGAAGGGCGATGAGCCCGCCCATGACCAGGCCCCGGCCGCGGAAATTGATCCGGGCCAGCGCATAACCTGCCATGCACGACAGGGCGACTTGGCAGGCCGAGGAGACCACGGTGACAATGGTGGAGTTGGCAAAATATAGGGCGAAGTCGGCGCTTTGGAAGGCGTTGAGGAAGTTCTCGGGGTGCACGCCGTCGGAGAATAGCGCCCCGCCGGAGGCAGTGGGCCCGCCTAGGGAAACCCCCACCACATAGAGCATGGGGACCAAATACATGGCACAGACCACCAGTGCGATCACGTACAGCCGTGCGCGGCCGGGTTTCCGCCGTCGGGCCTTCTGCATGCGGGGTGGACGGGCCTGCGACTTTTCGTCGATTCGATCAAGGACGGTGCTCATGGTGTGGACAGCTCCTGTCGGGAAAACAGCTTCTGGCCAAGCTTCAGCAGCAGCGAGGCCAACACAACGGCCAGGAACAACAGGACGGCGATGCTGCTGGCGGCACCAATGTTCAGTTCCGTGAAAGCCGAGTCATACATGCGGTAGACGAGGGTGCGGGTTGCGTTGATGGGCCCGCCCTGGGTCATGACGTAGGACTGGGTGAACATTTGCATGGCGCCCAGGAACCAGGTGACGAAGACGAACAGCAGGGTTGACTTCAATTGTGGAATGGTGACGAGGAAAAAGCGCTGGAATGCATTAGCGCCATCCACGTGAGCTGCCTCATTGATGGAGGTGGGGATGGCTTGGATGCCGGCTAGCAGGATCACCATGAAATATCCCAGATTGCGCCACAGGCTCATGACCATGATGGAGGGCATGGCCCAATTTTGGTCGGTCAGGAAGTAAATGGTGTCAATGCCCAGTCCGTTGAGTGCTGCGTTGATCGGCCCGATAGCCGGATCAAAAAGGAACGTCCAGATCAGTGAGATCACTACGTAAGAGGCGGCCTGCGGAATATAGACTACGGTGCGCATGGCGGCGCCGCCCTTGAGGGCCTGACTGAACAGCATGGCCACCATGAGGGCCACAACAACGCCGACAACCACCTGCCCGAACGCAAAATAGAACGTGTTTGTGGCCGCTTCCCAAAACGCCTCGTCGCCAAAGAGCCTGCGGTAGTTTTCCAGGCCCACCCACTGTGGCTTGTTGATCATGTCGAACTTGGTCAAGCTGAAGTAGCCGGCCACGATCAAGGGGATGATGCTGATAAGCAGAATGACTGCCACTGCCGGCGTGACAAGAGCTACGCCGGCACGGCGCATTTTCCGTTCGGCTAGTGAACTAGGCGACGCCATTGATTTCATTCACCTTCTTATCAATTTCAGTCAGGGCTTCCTCGGTGGTGGCCTGGCCCAAGATGGCCTTCTGGAGCACAATCTTGATGGCCGGGCCGATGGCGAGCATGTTGGGACTTGAGGGTTGGGTCACCACGAATTCGCTGGCCTTGCTGAATCCCTCGGGCAGGCCCTTGAAGAAGTCTGAATTGACGGCGTCGGTACGGGTGGGAAGGGCGCCGACCCGCTCATTGAGGGTTTCCATGGTGCTGACGCTGGTGAGCAGCTTAACCAGTTCCCAGGCTTCGTCTTGGTGCTTGGTGCCAGCGGCAACGCCGAACTTGTTGACCCAGGCCGAGGAGACGGGCGCGCTGCTAGAGGTGGCCTTCAACGGCGGGCCGGCAACGATCTTCGGTGTGGGCTTGTCCGCAAAGTCCTGGGTGTTGCGGTATACCAGCAAGCCCGAATATTCGGCACTGGAGCGTCCGGCAGCCACGGCTCCCGCCCCGGTGCCGGTGAACACATCATTGAAGTCGGAGAGGCCGTCCTTGTAGAAGGAAACAAGGTAGTCAAGAGCGTTCTTGCCCGCGTCGCTGGAGAACGTGGCCTTTCCGGAGGAGTCCCAGTAGCTGCCGCCAGCCTGGAACATCAGCTGTGCAAAGGACTGTTGGATGCCAATGGATTTGTCATTGAACCAGGAGATGGGGCTCTTGGCGGGCCCGCCGTTCTTGGTGGAGAGCTTCTCGGCCATGGCCTTGTATTCATCCCAGGTGGTGGGCAGCGTGTCCTCTGTGTAGCCGACACTTTCCAGATGGTCCATGCGGTAGCAGGCCGTGCGGGTATCGGCGGCGAAGGGTAGCGCGTAGAGCTTGTCCTCGTAGCGGGCGTCCGTGAGCATGTTCTTGTTGAACTGTGCGATTTCATCCCAGGCAGCAAATTTCTCATCCAGCGGTAGCAGGGCATTCTTGGACGCCAGCGGTGCGGTCCAAATGCCACCCAGTGTCACCACATCGGCCAGGGAGCTGCTGGCTGCGGCTGTGACCATCTTCTGAAAGCCGGAGGCCCAGTCTGAGGTGCGCAATTCCAGCTCAAAGCCCGTTTTGGTCTTGAATTGTTCTGCCACAGTTGTTTTCAAAAAGTCGATGGTCTTCTCATCTGCCCCCAGCAACTGCAAGGAGAGTGTCTTGCCGCCTCCGCCAGTGGCCGATCCTGTGCCCGTGCCGCAGGCCGAGAGGGCAGATAGTGCCCCAAGCCCGGCGGCGAGCGTGCCTGCCCGGAGAATGGTGCGGCGGGAGGGAAGATGGGAGGTAGTGTGCGCTGCGTTGGGCATGTCTCTTCACTTTCATGACGGTTGGGTGTGCCTGGAGCGGATGCACCATGTTCCGCGCTATGTTGGTAACATGATGTTACTAAGGGTGCTGTGTTATGTATCACTCTGTCAAGGTGGCCGAGTAACTTTCAAAATTTGAACGCGGTCTCAGATAGCTGTTGAACGGTGGGCGAACATGATTTCCATGACTCAGGGCGGCGTTAAACGTCACAACCAGGTCCGGGTGCTGCGCGCCGTCAGGGACGCCAGCGGCATTTCCCGCGCCCAACTTGCCGAGGTCCTGAACCTGACCAAGGTTGGCGTGTCACGACCCGTGGCTGAACTGGTGGCTGCAGGTCTCCTTGTGGAAGGGCAGGCCCCGCAATCCGGTCCGGGGCGCCGGCCCATCGGCCTGCAGCTGGCCCTGGGTAAGTTTGCTTCCATCGGGTTCGACATTCGCGTGGACCGGGCCATCGAGGTGGTCAGGGATGTGGACGGAACAGTGGTTTCTCAGCAGGTCATTGATCTGCCACCCGGTGTGACGGCCCCCGCGCTGCTCGCTATTTTGGCGCAACGGATTCTGGCCGCAGCCCTCCTGCCCAGATACACCATCATTGGCATAGGCGTTGCCCTGCCCGCCGAGCTCGATGATTCGCTGCGCACCGTCAAGTTTTCCCTGCCACTGGGGTGGGGAAAGGTGCCATTTTGTGATGAGTTGGAATCCCTGATTGAGAACAGGTACCAGGTGCGTCTGGCCGATGTCTCCGGCGCAGCAGCCCTGGCGAACAGCAGGATGGGCCTGCCTAACCTGGCCCACCTACAAATTGGTTATGGAGCCGGCCTGTCCTATATCCGGGACGGCTCGTTGGGCAGTCTAGGGCTGGTGGGCGAATTCGGACATATGCCCATGCTGGCCGGCGGGCCGCAGTGCTTGTGCGGACGCTTTGGCTGTCTTGATGCGGTGGCGGGGTTCCAAATCCTCGTGGACGGTGCCGCCAGGCTCGGCCTAGCCCATACCACCGGCCCCGGCGGCATGAACGATCTCAGCCGGAGGTTGTCGGAGGAGGCCGGCCAGGGAAATCAGCAGGTCTGCACGCTCATCGAATCGGTGGCACAGTGGCTGGCCCGGGTTGTTGCGGCCGTCATCACCATCCGTCCAGCGCAGGCCATGACAGTTGGCGGCTACCCTCTGGCCTTGGGTGACGCGTTCTGGCAGCCCTTTGTGGCAGCACTGGAGCAATTGCATCCTCAGGCTGCCCAGCTGATGGTGAAGTCCCCGCTCGGTGATGAGGCCTCCACCGTGGGGGTTGGGTTGCTTGGTGCGGAAATCCTCTTTAGTGACCCCATCGGCTGGGCCGCATTGCACTCGGGACTGCCGCAACTGATCTGAACACCGCCATCGTTCCGCAGCGCCGCGGCTGAACACCGGTCTGAACGCCGGGCCCGGCACCCGCCGGGCGTGGTGGCCGATAGGATTGAGGGCATGAGTTCTGCTGTTGGGTCCCAGGCCCGTCCGTTCCAAGTTGACCTGCACGGCGTTGTTGATTTGCTAAGTCGGCACATTTATTCGGGCCCGCAGGTCTATCTGCGTGAGCTGATTCAAAATGGGTGCGACGCCATTTCCGCTAGGCGTGCGGAATCCGGCTACGGGGACGGCGAAGGGCGCGGGGAGATCCGCATATTCCCCTCGAGCCCGGACAACCCCGAATTTCGCATTGATGATGACGGGATCGGCTTGAACGCGGAGGAAGTGGCGCAACTGTTGGCTACCGTGGGCCGCAGCTCCAAGCGTGACCTCTTTGACATGCCCCGTCAGGATCTATTGGGGCAGTTCGGGATCGGCCTGCTCTCCTGCTTCATGGTGGCTGATGAAATTGTGGTTGTCTCCCGAAAAGCCGGCGAGAGCGCCGTGCGCTGGGTAGGGTCCGCGGCCGGGACTTTCAGCGTCAGTGTTCTGCGCGGTGCCGAGCTTCCCGTGGGGACCAGTGTGAAGCTGCGCCCGCGCGCTGACGATGCTGAACTGTGCCACCGCGCACAGGTCACCGAGTTGGCCAGCCGCTACGGGCGCTACCTGCCCGTGCCCATCTTGATTGCCGACGGCACCGGCGGATTCGACACCATCAACCAGTCCCCGGTGTTTGCGCTGGGCGGTCAGGAGCGTCTGGATCGGCGCAGTGAGATCATGGAACTGGGCACCGAACTTCTGGGCACCCGCCCGCTGGACGCCATTGAGCTGAGCAGCCCCGCCACCGGCACGCGCGGCACCGCCTACATCCTGCCGTTCACGCCGCCACCGGCAGCCCGTGCCGCGCATTCGGTGTACCTCGGCGGCATGCTGGTGCAGGAGCGCAGTCAGGACCTGCTGCCTGAGTGGGCGTTCTTTGCACGTGCCGTGGTGGATTCCACCGGTCTGAAACCCACGGCGTCCCGGGAATCGCTGGTGGCCGATGAATCGCTGGAGATCACCCGGGCTGAGCTGGGTGCGGCCCTGCGCGCCTGGATCATCCGCATGGGTACCGGGAACCCGAACAAGCTGGCAGAGTTTGTCTCCATCCACCACCTGGGCTTGAAATCGCTGGTGGCCTACGACGACGAACTTGCCTCATTCCTGACGCGTTGGCTGAGCCTGGAGACCACTGCCGGACGGATGAGCATCGAGGAGCTGGTGTCCCGCAAGCAGCTCATCCGCTACACAGAGTCGCTGGAAGAATTCCGCCAAATTGCCGCGATTGTCCCTGCCGAGGACCCCGTGGTCAATGGGGGCTACGTGTATGACGCGGAGATTATCCGCCGCCTGCCATTCCTCTTTGACGGGGCCACCGTGGAGAAGGTTGCCCTGGCCTCGCTGCTGGATACTCTCGCCGTCCCGGCCCTGGCCGAGCGTGCCACGGTGCTGGTCTTCGAACAGCGCGCCAGTGCCGTACTGGCCTCCTTTGACGTACAAGTCAGTGTGCGCAGTTTTTCACCGGCCAACGTTTCGGCACTGTATCTGGCAGATGATGCGGTGCTGCGAGGACTCCAGCGCAGCGCCGCCCGCAGGGTGTCCAACTCGTTATGGAACGGTGTGCTGGACCAGGCAGGAAAGTCGCTAGACGCTGCAACGGAGCTCAACCGCCGGCTGCCACAAGCCACCCTGTGCGCCAATTGGGAGAACCCACTGATCCGCACATTGGCCCGCAGCAGCGACGAGGCAGTGTTTAACCGGACCATGAAGCTGCTGTATGTGCAGGCTATGCTCGCAGCTCATCTGCCGTTGGGAGCCGCCCAGCGCAGCCTGCTCACCGAATCGCTCAGTGACCTGGTGCAGTTGAGCCTGGAACATTAGCGCCGCCCGAATTTTAATCGCTGGTTGATCCATTGCCGGCACCGCCCCTAGCCCGGGCGCCAACAACCTGCCACCGTGAGGGAACTTGAAATGAACACGAGCGAAGGACTTGAAGGCCTCATCCACGAGGCGGCAACCTCCTCTTGGGGGCCCGAACTTGCTGCCATTGTGGAAAAGGCGTTGGCGCTCGCAGTGGAGCAAGGCGATGAGTCCGGTGAATACCGGGTGCGCTTGATCATGGGCAACAATGCCCAAATGTCAGGAGACACGGACATGCTCCTGACCAATTTTGCCTGGTGCCTGGCTAAGCATGACCAAGACCCGCTGCGGTTCCCGGCAGAACCTGATGAGGGCAGCGACCTCATGTGGCAGTTCAAATGGATGGCGGGCGTGCTGGGCGCCGACCCCCGATTTTCCAGAGAACAAATAGCGGCCGTCATGGAGGACATGGACCAGCATTACCGCAGGGCCAACCTGGGGATGTCCGGGGTGGCCATGGCACGCTTCGAATTGGCCTTCTATGATGGCCATCTCGAGGACGCCCGGGAAGCGTTCGCCACCCTGAATGCCACGGAGCGTGATGACTACTCCCACTGTGAGGCTTGTGTCCGCTCGGTTGCCATGGACTACTACCTGAGCATTGGGGATGTGGAACAGGGTATTGGCGCCTTTGCGGAAATCATGGACGGCGGCTTCAGTTGCGGTGAAGAGCCGGAGAACGCAATTTCCATGGTGCTACTTCCCTTACTGCGCGCCGGTGACGTAGATGGCCTGGATTCCTTGCACCGGCGCAGTCTGCGCGCAGCCCGGAACAATGCCGATAACTTGGGGATCATCGCCAACCATGTGGTGTTCTGTGCCGTAACAGGCAATGAGGCCCGTGGCGTGGCACTGGCCGAACGGCATTTGGCCTGGCTGGCCCACGATCCCTTGTCCCACCGGAAACACTTGAACTTCCTCACCGCGCTGGGCTTGCTGATGGAGAAAGTGGTTGCAGGCGGCAACGGCGAGATCCCTATCCGGGGCTCGGACAGCGCACTTCTGAATCCCTTCTTGGGGGAGCGTCAGGGTGTTCTTTCCGCCCAGGAACTGGCGCCCTTGTGCTGGGCTGCGGCGGAGGCCCTGGCTGCAGATTTCGATGATCGCAATGGCAATAGCTGGCACGCCCAGCAGGTGCGAGCACGCCGGGAGCTGGTGGCCGAAACTCACCCGTTGCCGCTCGGGGACGAGGCGCTCACTACTTTGGCCCAGCCGGCCGCCGTCGAACCTCAGGGCACTGAAGAGTGGCGTATTCGGGCTATAGATTTAGCAGCTACCGGCCAGTATGACGCAGCCCTGGCGGCCTATGCCAGCGGTGTGCGCGGCACCGAAGACCCCCGGGAGCTGGCCTCCCTGCACCGGGTTGCTGGCGGAATTTACGCCAGCTTACCGGGGGAGAAGAATACGGAGTTGCTGCGGGAATCCGTTTCGTTGCGTGCTGCTGCGCTGCGTGCTGCCGGGGATGAGACCATGGCGGCTTTGGCGGAGCGGACCACCGAGCTGCTGGACGGGCCAGGCAATGCGGACAATGCGGAAGGTACTGAGGCGAAACTGGCCCTCATCACCAAGGAACTGGCGTCCCTCACAGACCACCCCGAAGCTTGCTATGACCTTTATGCCGACCGTGCCTATCTCTTGATCGCCGGCGGTCACCTAGAACAAGCCCGGGTAGCCCTGACGGAGACGGAGGCGGCCATCAACGAATGGGCCGTTTCTTTCCTGGCACCATCGGAGCAAGTGCTGCGCCGGGCCAGGGCTTATCACTCCTCGCTCATGCTGCGCCTTGCCGTTGAATCTGATGACCTCGAGGAGATGAGCCGTTGGGTGCAACGGAATCTGGAGTTGGAGACGTACGTGGTCCGCAGGGCCACCAGCTTGGGGATGCGGGCGCGGCTGGCGGCACAGCGAGGTGAGCTCGTCAGCGCCTTGGCCGATGCCGAAGAGTCCACGGATTTGCTGTTGAGTGTGGGAGCGCGTGAGACTGCGGCGCAGTCCAGTGCCCTGACGGCGGCCATTTTGGCCGATATGGGCCGTACCGAGGAATTCCGTTCGCGCCTGCGCTTTGGCATCGCGCAGGCCCGGTTGGCCGAGTCCCCACAAGTGCTGGGCCTGGCCTACACACTGTCCAGGGATCTGGTGGAACACGGCTCCAACGAGGAAGCCATTGAGATCATAGATGAGACCCTGAATAATTCCGGGCTGGACATAGGGGACCATGACCGCGGGGAACTGTACGAACTTCTGGGTATGGCCCTGCGCGGCGCCGGTGAACTCGGCGGTGCGGTGAACGCCTGGGCTGTGGGAATTACGGCCTTTGCGGCCAACGGGGAAGCTGACCGGGTGGCACAGCTGCACCTGGCGCTCAGTTCCACTTATCAGGAAGCGGGCTATCTTGAGCTGGCTGCCCAAAGCGCGCGGCAAGCCGTTGACACGTTGGCGAGTGCTCTTGAATCAGGGGCTGTTGGGATAGAGCCGCAGGCCCTGATCGCCGCCCACATGCAGCTAGCGGAAGTGCTCAGCCTGGACGACGACGATACCGCCGCCGCCACGATTGAGACCGCCAGCACGCTTGCCGTACAGGCCGATTCGGGCGTGCAGGCGGCGCAGATCCAGCTGATCCGTGCCCGCCACCTGTTCCGGGCAGAAGAGGTGGATGCGGCGGTGGCGCAGGCACTGCAAGCCGCCAGTGCCTTGGAAACTCTTGATGATGGGCAACAGCAGTCCGTCTTGGCGCTTTTGCAGGCTGCGCACATGCTGGACAATGCCAAACGCCATGACGACGCCGTGGCTATTTACCACAGCGTATTGGAAGAGCTGCAGGGGGATCCTCAGGGGCAGGAAATTGTCCGCCACCAATTGGCCGACTGTCTTGAAGCCGGTGGCAGAAATGCCGAAGCCGCAGCTGTGCGCGCAGAGGCGGAAGAAGGCCAGCAGCGCGGCTAGCTACCTCTGCGCGCTGGGCAACTTAATAGGGTGCCACTTAGTACTGGGCCACCTAGACTGGGCCGCATGGCTATTATTCATGACGCGCAGCTGCACCCGTCCAAGTCTGAGCTCCTCATTGAGTGGTTGCCGTCGCAGCCGTGGTTTCAGGGCGACGCCGCCACTCTCGTGAGGGTTGGCGCCTACCGTTTCGATGACCCTGCGGGTGAAGTGGGGATTGAAACCCACCTGGTGGCGGTAGACGGCCGCACCTATCAGGTGCCGCTGACGTACCGGGGCGCGCCGCTGGCCGGGGCGCAGGATTTCCTCATCGCCACCATGGAGCATTCAGTCCTGGGCCGGCGCTGGGTCTACGATGCTACAGCCGATCCCGTCTACCTCGGCGAACTCGCTGCTGCGATCCTGACTGACAAACCGCAGGCCGTGGAAACCCTTGCCGCCGCTGGTGGGGGAGTCCTTCCGGCCACGGTCCAGCTGGCCAGTACGGGAACTCCCGCCACGTCCGACGCCGGGCTGCCGGACTTGCGCTGCGGGTTCCCGGCGACCACCGGGGTAATCACGAACGTTCCCTGCGGAGCAGTGAACTTTGCCATTTTGCGAGAATTGGACACCACCGGGACGGTGCAGCATGAGCACTCATTGAGCGCGCGCTGGGACGGGCAGGAAGTACCGGTTTTGCTTGCCGCTGCTATCGCTGCCTGAGCTCAGAGCGGGGAAACGATACCCGAGAGTGGCTTGACCGTGCCCAAGCCCCGAAAGAAAGCCTTGGGATTCTGCTTTCTGGTGCTGATTTACGCCGCGGCGTTTATCCTATTGATCATCCCTGCCGTCTTCTTGTTCATTGGCCTTCAAGCGCTCGGCAGCACCATGGGTCTCTGGGCGGGGGAGCCCACTACCAACGACGGCGAAGAGTCCTGGGCGACCATTGCCGGCCTTGTTGCCTTCGCAGTAGTGCTCACCGGAGCAGCGCTCGGAGCGTGGCCGCTGGCCCGGCGTTTCGGCATGCGTCCGTGGCGGAGCATTGCCATTGCAAGCGGCGCCGTGGTCATGGGATTTGCCGTGTGGCTGATTCCCGGTTTTTAGCAAGGCGCAGGTTCCGGTTCTGCCCGTGGGAGCAGCGCGGAGTAAGCAATTGCTGCCGCAATGAACAGGAGCAGGAAGCCCAGTAGACCCATGGCCACCGAGTTGCTGGAGGCCTGCTCTTGGGCGACGCCGATCAGGAACGGCACAGCGGCCGCACCAAACAGGACGGCCAGCACAAGGATTGTGGGGCTGTACCCAACGCCGTCGGGGCCCACATGCCTGGCAATCTGGTTGGGCAGTAGTGGACTGAGAATTAGCCACAACACGATGCTCGCGATCAGGGCGCAAGCCGGTATAACAAGCAGCAAAGGCAACGCTCGCGTCGCTGTTCTTGGTGTACTCGGCTGCTTGGAATTCACAGACAAACTTATCCCCTTTTAGCTCTGCCCCGGTGTCATCCGGCATCCATTCACCGTACCGAAGGGGCCCCTGACTAAAAGGCCAGGGACTGGGAGCGCGGGCCAGGCTATCTGGCTGCCAGGCGTAGATTGACCTTCTGGCAGAGCTGTTCCTCAGTCAGAACGGTCCCACGCTCGTCCTTAAGCGGGAACACAACCACGGTGTTGTTGGGATTCAGGCAGGCACCCAAAGCGGGGGATGTGGTGACGGGGCCATGATTCGTGTTCTCGGGGCCAACGAATTTTCCGGGAACCATGAATCCGTAGGCCCAGGTGGCTTCGCAGGAACTGATGGCACCGGCAACTCCAAGGGGGTCCATGCCATCAGCCTGTGCGGCATCCGTATATTCAGAAGTGGTGGATTGCGCGCTGTAACAACGGGTCGTGTTGTCGATCTGGAACTGGGTTGCGGGAATAACAATTGCTGCTGCGCTAATACCGAGCACCAGTGTTCCCGTGCCGGCCAGGAGAGTCACCTTACGCATCTTGGCCGTGTGCTGTTTCCGTGCGATTTCATTTTGGGTGCTAGACCAAACCCGGTCCATGTCAGCGTCAGTGGGCCAGTGATCGTGTTGTTCATTGTTCATGATGCATCCTTTATTCGCTGGCGGGAGAGCCGGTTGCGGACTGCTGAATGGGTGATTCCCAATGACTGCGCAGCGGCTTCGTAGCTGAAAAGCGTTGACCAGGCAGAGCCGAAAAATCTCTCGGTCCGTGGCCGAGAGTGCCGCGAGCTCGGGTTGCAGGCTTCGCAGCAGCGCGGCATCCATGGCGTGGCTTTCGATGTTGTGCCCCGGCTGGTGGAGGTGGGGTGATCTGCCAGATCCGCGTGGTCGCTTCGCCATTCCTTCTTGCGGATGTTCCGGCACTGCAGGCGGCACACCGTCGCCAGCCAAGGCATCAGCGAGCCGCCGGGCAAGTCAATGTCGTTGGATTTTTCCCACAGCACTATGAACGTGGCTTGGACTGCGTCCTCAGCAGAGTTCCTAGACCCGAGAAAGCGATGGGCAACGGTGGTGGTCGCCTTGAAATGACGTTCGTAGATCTCCCGAAAAGCTTCGTGGTCCACTGTTTGGAGGCGTCTGAGTAGCTCATGTTCCGAGACCTGGCGGGCAGCTTGGACAGCTTCGGACTTCGTTGCTGCACACTCGCTTTCATTGGATTTGTTGACGCTTACACCTGTCTATGTCCGTAGCCGAGTAATCGTCTCATCACTGCGGCGTAGTATTTTTTCGCCGGCGGATGCAGCAGTGCCGTTGTCAGTACTCGACTTCATGACTCGTTTTAGAGCAACGAAACGAACCCTGCCGCCCGATGAGAGAGCTACTGAGAGAGAACTACTGTGCAAGGGTTGGCAAAAACCCACTTCACGTTTATGCAGCGGGATGCACGGGCACATACTTCGGCATAAATCCGAATGATTTGTACAGTGGGAGGCATGTTACTAAGCCGAACCGCACTGTTGACCTTGATTCTGTCCATTGGGGTGCTCGTTGGCGGGGCGCTCGTCGTCACCACGTCAAAGCCGGAGCGTCTGAGCGAGAAAGCTGGCACTGCACAGAATCAAAATTGAGCTTCCTTTTAGAGCATCAGAATTCCATAACGGCAAGCTCTTGCGGGAGCCACCAGATTACAGTCTCTGACTGTTAGGTGCTGCGGGCCCTGTATCTTGGCGCACCTTCTACCAATCGACGCCTGCTGCGCGCAAAATCGAGTTGATCTTTTCATCATGTTCGGTGTTCCAAGCATCAAGTGTCTGGGCATCCTCTTGCTGGGCTTTCGCCGAGACCGCTTTCAATACCGTTTCCAGGCGGTCAGCTGGCACAGCGACGATCCCTTCCTCATCCGCAACGATGAAATCACCTGGGTGAATGAGTACGCCACCGCAGTTCACGGGTTGTTGCAGCGGAAGTACCACAGCTTTCAGCCCTGGCTTAGGCACTACGGCACGCGCAAATACGGGAAACCCGAGTTCACGGATTTCTTTGACATCACGGATCGCGCCGTCGACTATCAAACCGGCAATCCCGCGCCGGAGTGCGACAGCACAAACGTTTCCGCCTGCGATTGCATGGGAAGCATCACCGCCGTCAACTACCAGTACAGACCCAACGGGGGCACGGTGAATCGCTGCGTGGAGCATCAAATTATCTCCAGGGGCGCAGCGCACTGTATAGGCCGGTCCGTTTAGTTGCGCACCGTCCCACAACGGCCGAATTTCAGAACTAAGGATTTGCGACCGGTTAACCTGATCGGCGACTGCTGTGGGCGAGACAAACTGCGGCAAGGCTGACATGAGGACTCCCTAAAGTGATCGGATGCACTTTGAGCCTACTGGCCAATGGTCGTGGACGTGCCTGGTGAGTGTTGCTTGGGCGGGTACAGCTGGTGCCGAACGAGGATCCGGAAGGCTAGCTGTCGATGTGCCTCGACGACGATCAGATCGATCACCAGAACCTCGTCTCCTGCAGACTGTAATGGCCTCACCGGAGCAGGGCCTCTCCTGCGCCAGCACACCTCCACCGGGCTCAATGCGCGGGTCAGCTGCTCTACTGTGTTCCGAGCGGGGACAGGCAGTTGGTGAGCCCGTCATGAAGCAGTGATATCACGTTTAACCGCCTTCAGCGAGTGTTCCTGCCGAGTCAAGAACTGCTTGCCGAACCATCTCGCGGGTCAGGTCTCCGACTTCCTCCGACAGCCGCGCTGTACGTTTCTCCCCGATGAACGGCCGTGCAGGCGAGTCTTGAAATTTGTGCAGACGAGTACTGGAAACGACATACATAGGCTCACTAGTAATATTTGAACGTGTTCAAAAAGAGTGCTTTACTTTGAACTGAACACGTTCAAAAGATGGGACTCGGCATGAATGACAACCGGTTGGAGCGCAAGAGCGATCAAACGAAGGCTCTGGTGCGCCAGAGTGCCCTTGGCTTGTTTCGGAGCCAGGGCTATGCCAAAACCACCATGCGCGCTATCGCGGAGGAGGCGGGTGTTTCACTGGGGAGCACCTATTACTACTTTGCATCCAAGGATGAACTGGTCCTGGAGCTTTACCGCGAGTCCGTGACGGAGCAGCGGGCTGCTGCCAGCGCAGCCTTGCAGGACAAGTCAGGCCTGGGTGAGCGGCTGAAGGCGGCACTTCATGCCGGTGTTGATGCAATGACCCCCTATCACGCGTTTGGCGGTGCCTTCGTTGGTAGCGCACTGCCCCCGCAATCTGCGGTCAACCCCTTTGGTCCGGCTTCCGCTGAGGTCCGGGAAGACGCCATTGGGACCTTCCGCCAGGTTGTTGAAGGGGCAAAGGTGCCAGCGTTCCTGCGTGCCCAGCTGCCGGAACTGCTGTGGCTCGGCTATATGGGTGTAGTCCTGTTTTGGGTGTACGACCATTCCGAAGACCAACGCCGCACCCGCGCCCTGATCGACGGGGCCGCCCCTCTGATTGCCAAACTGGTGGGACTTTCGAGGCTGCCCGTGGTGAAGCCGCTCATTGAGGAAGCGCTCGCGCTGAAGGCCCGGGTGCAAGGATGAAAAGTGTGGTGATTGCGGGTGCCTCCGGCTTTATCGGCACGTATTTCCGCCGTGAGTTTGCCGCCGGTGGGTGGCAGGTCCGCACTGTGGGGCGAACGGGCGACGCCGTGTGGGGCAATACCGCGGCCATCACGGAACTCCTCGAGGGTGCGGACTTGCTGGTGAACCTGGCCGGGAAGTCTGTCTCCTGCCGCTACACGCCAGCGAACAAGGCCGAGATCATGCGCTCCCGCCGCGAGACCACCGCCGAGCTGGGCCGCGCCGTTGCCGGCTGCACCCGCCCACCCCGGGACTGGTTCAATGCCAGCACCGGGACCATCTACCGTGATGCGCGGGACCGGCCGCAAGACGAGTGCGACGGCGAACTTGGCTCCGGCTTCTCCGTCGAGGTGGCGCGGGGCTGGGAAGAAACGCTGACTGCCGCAAATACCCCTGGCACGCGGCGGATCCCGCTGCGCATCACGATCGCGATGGGGCCCGGCGGCGGTGCCATGCGCCCCTTCAACACCCTGGTCCGGCTGGGGCTTGGCGGGCGCATGGGCGGCGGCGAACAGAAATACAGTTGGGTCCACATCGAGGATCTGTTCCGTGCCGTGATCTTCCTGCATTCCCACCCGGAGATTACCGGACCGGTCAACATTGCCGCGCCCGGGGTCGTGAAAAATGCCACCCTCATGGCAGCCGTGCGCCGGGCTAACCACGTGCCTTTCGGACTGCCTGCCCCTGCCTGGCTGCTGCGGATAAGAGCCGTGCTGATTTGCACGGAAACCGAGCTCGTGCTCAAGAGCCGCTGGGTCTCGGCGAGCAAACTGCAGGACGCCGGGTTCGAGTGGAAACACCCGGAACTGGCTGGTGCACTTGCCGACATCGCAGGCGGCTCCCGTGGCTGAGGAAGGGCAGTACCCGCCCAGACAGGCGCAGAGCGCCCAGTGGGCCAAGAAGGATCGTTTCAGGATGCGCTACGGTGCAAGCGCCCTGATCATCGGTTGGTTGGGCACTTTCCTCCTCTTTTGCCTAGGGCTGACTGTTGCAAATTTGATCGCCGAGGGCCCACACGGGTTGGGAGCGGGCTTCTTCTTCCTAGCGGTGATGTTTGGTTTTCCAGTTGCCCTCTTGGCTGGCCTGCCACTGGCTGTTCTGCTCGCCTGGCCATTGCGGAGGGTCCGGGACCAGCGCCTTCATGTTGTGGCCTTCGCCCTAGCTATGGGGGTGGTTGCAACAGGTGCTGTTCTGTTTTTCTATGCACCGGACTCTGCGGAAATGGGTGGGCTCATGGTCGCTTTGATCCTATGGACCGCAGCGTGCGGTGCTATAGGCCGGGCGTCCGTCATCAAGCTTGTGACGCGCCGTAACCCGCTTGTTCCTGGAGGCCTTGAAGACGGGCTGAGCCGCACCGATCCGGTAGGCTCGCCATAACACTGCCTGCCCCCGCTACTTGCCGAGAATGGATGACCGCGACGTGTCTGCCTCCACCCTGAGAATCACCACCCGGACCATTGAACTGGCAGAACTGGGTAAGGATTCGCCCCTTCCCTCGGTGCAGTCTTTGCTGGAACCTCCCTACACGGTGGGGGAGGGTATCCCGGAAGAAATTTCAGCCGGTGTGCGCTGGGGCAAAGTTGCAAACATTTTCCCCTACTCCATGCAGGAGAGCTACACGCGAGAGACAAGCGCAACGGCCCTGACCGCCGTCGTACTTGAAAATGCGCACGTGAAGGCGACGTTCCTGCCGCAGCTGGGCGGGCGGCTGTGGTCGCTGGACGACAAGGCCACCGGCAAGGAATTGCTGCACACGAATGAGAAGATCCAGTTCGCGAACCTGGCGCTGCGCAATGCCTGGTTCGCCGGCGGGATTGAGTACAACATTGGCACGCGCGGGCACTCGCCCACCTCCAGCGTGCCCCTGCATACTGCCATGGTGCGCACGCCGGAGGGGCAGGAAATTCTGCGTATGTGGGAGTTTGACCGCCTGCGCGAGGTGGTTTTCCAGATCGATGCGTGGCTGCCGGAGGACTCCCGCGTGGTGCTGGTGGCTGTGCGCATCCGCAACCCCAACGAGCGCACCGTGCCCATGTATTGGTGGACCAACGCCGCTATTCCACAGACGCCGGACACACGCGTGATTGCCCCGGCGCGGGAATCGTACGCCACAGATTATGACGGTTCCATGATGCGCGTGGACACCACCAACTTCCGCGGCGCCGATGCCACCTGGCCCGTGCGGAATCCTCAGGCTGTGGACTTCTTCTTCGATATTGCCCCGCAGGAACGGCGCTGGGAGGTTGCCACGGATGCCGACGGCGACGGGCTAGCGCTGGTGTCCTCGGCGCAGCTGCGAGGGCGCAAACTTTTTGTTTGGGGTGAAAGCGTGGGCGGGCACCGCTGGCAGGAGTGGCTCACGCCCACCGACTCCGGCACGCCGCGGCACTATGCCGAGATGCAGGCCGGCCTGGCCCAGACACAGTTTGAGCACGTGCCGATGCCTGGCGGCGCCAGCTGGCAGTGGGTTGAGGCGTATGGCAACGCCTCCCTTGACCCGGCGCTGGCAGCCGGGGAGTGGGATGGTGCCGTGGCTCATGGTGCAGAGCGCGTGGAGGCCCTGGCTTCTGAAGAGACCATTGCCACTGCCCTGTCCCACGCCGGACGCTGGGCTGATCTGCCACCTACCGAAATGCTGGTGGCTGGCAATGGCTGGGGAGCATTGGAGCGAGTGCGCCGCGAACATTCACAGACTGACTGGCTTGATGAGACTGGCACCCCGTTTGGGGTTGAGACCCTGACCAACGAGCAAGCGCCGTGGCTTGAGTTGCTGCATGCGAACGAGGGCATTGTTGAAAAGCCCTTCGAGGCCACCGCAGGGCAGGTTCCGAGCCAGCCGTTCGGCGGCGCGCATTCCTTTGTGCGCGGCCTGGACTGGGAAGACTTGCTGAGCGCAGGGCGGAACACGAGCGCCGAGGGCGCGTTCCACCGTGCAGTGATGGTGCACGCGCGGGCATCAGACTCGGCCGGGGACTTGGCGGTTGTGGCGTCCTTGTACCGGCAGGCGTTAGAGGCAACGTTTGTGGCAGGTGCCGTCTTGAGCGATTCGAGCCGGGCCTTGGCCCATCGTGGACTGGGCCTGGCCCTGTTGGTGGCTGGGAATGTTGCCGGCGGGTTAGCCGAACTTGCTACAGCCTGTGCTCTGGCACCGGAGGGCCGGGAACTGCTGATCGAGGCCATGACGCTCGCCCAAAATAATGGGCAGCCGGCCCTGTCTCTGGAGCTACTGGGCAAAGCGCCAGCGCAGTTGGCCGAGGTTGGCAGGATCAAGTTCCTGCAAGCCAAAGCGCATGCGGACCTTGGCGAAATTGAGCCAGCTGCTGCGATTCTTGTGGCAGGGGTCGAGGTGGTGGACCTGCGTGAAGGGGTCAACTCGCTCACCGATCTGTGGCGCCAAGTCTGCCCCGGCCAGGACGTGCCGGAGGCATACCAGTTCAACATGCACTAACCCACCGGCCTGGACGCTCGGTTGGATTCGGGTGGGTTTTGCGCAACGCTCGGTGGGAGTCTATTTATTCAGGGACTCGGGCAGGAACCCTCTGCCCACCACGCGGGCGGCCACCGGGCGGATGAGTTTTGAGCCCAGCGTTATCGCTCGCGCCCGCCAAGGCTCCATGGTGTCCAGCGCTGCCAAGTTACCTGAGGATAAGAAAGTGTGGACGCTCTGCTGGAGTGGTTGCATGAGGCGCACCGGCCATTGGCGACGGCGCTGGAGAAGGCGGCAGGCCGGCGTCGTACTTTGGCCTCCAAGCAAAGGTGGAGCCAGGAGGCGGGCCGCGGCTACGGCATCCTGAACCGCATAGTTCACGCCAACCCCGAACACGGGGCTCATGGCATGGGCGGCATCGCCAATACAGAGCAGGCCAGTCTGGGACCATTGGGGGAGCCGATCGAGCTGGATGGAGAGCAGCTTCACCTGCTCCCAGCTCTGGACAGACTCCACTACCGGTTGTAAGAAGGGGGCATTGGCGCCAATCCGCGCCCTGAACGCGGCAAGTCCCTCTGCCTTGATGGCGGCGAAACCACCTTTGGGAATCAGCATGCCCATTTGGTAGTAGCCGGTGCGCGGGATGGTGATGATCATGGTGCTGTTGCGCAGGTAGCCGAGAGTGTCAGGTGGTGCGGACGTGGGAGTGGGAAGCCGGAACCAGAGCACATCTATTGGCACGCCGCGCGCAATGGGGTGCAGACCGGCGGATTTTCGAAGTGTTGAATCGCGCCCATCGGCGGCTACGCTCAAGGCGGCTGTGATGTGGAGTGGGCCCTCTGGTCCTGTGGCCTGAACACCGGTCACCGTGGTTCCGGAACGCGTCACGGCTTCTGCCGTGGTGCCCATGAGCAGATGAAAGTTTGGCAGTAACTTGGCCTCCTCCGCTAGCAAGGTCAAAAAATCCCATTGCGGCATGAGCGCTATCCGCTTGTTAGTTCCGCGCAACAAGCCAAAATTGACGGGCGTCAGGCGGATGTTGCCTAACACCACGTCCAGGGTGGTGATGCTGTGCTGTGGGATCTGCAAAAACTTTTCCCGCAAGCCCAACTGGTCTATCAAGTCCAGGGTGGAGGGGTGGATGGTGTCGCCGCGGAAGTCACGGAAAAAATCTGTGTGCTTTTCCAGTACCGTGACGTCCACTCCGGAACGTGCCAGCAGAAGGCCCAGCATGATGCCCGCGGGGCCGCCGCCCGCTATGCAGCACGTTGTTTTCCGCTGATTTTCAACCACGATGCACCTTTCTGAAGGCCCCGATTCCCGGGACCCCGATGCGCTCGATGCTACGCCTGCGGGGCCAGCCGTGAAAGCTTTCAGTGAGGGAGCGGGTGTGGGGGAGGGCGGATTGACAGCTCGTGTGAGGCGTGCCATAGTCTTTAGCATGAACCTGTCAGACAGCTGGACAGCCGGACAATCTCAAATAGTTCGTGTCAGCGCCGCCGAAGCCGTCTTCCAAGCCATCCGTACCGCCATTGAAGACGGTGAATTGCGCGTAGGCACCAAGCTGAGCAGCGAAACCGCGCTCGCCGCCCAATACGGGGTCAGCAGGTCCGTGATCCGCGAGGCACTGCGCTCCTGCACGGCGCTAGGCCTGACTGAAACTCTCACGGGCAAAGGCACCTTCGTCATATCCGCCCGTGTCTCCAGCGATCTGGTCCTGGGGCACTATTCGGCGCGCAGCCTCATGGAAGCCCGCCCCCACATTGAAGTCCCGGCCGCGGAGTTTGCCGCGACCCGCCGCAGACCCGAACAACTTGAGGAAATGCGCGGCATCCTCGAGCTCATGGCCGAAGAGGACGACCCCCAAATCTGGGTCAACCTTGACGCCGCCTTCCACGGCGCCATTGCCCGTGCCAGCGGAAACGGCGTGTTCGAACGGGTGGTCAATGACATCCGCGACGCCATGGTCAACCAGTCCGAAACCATTAACTTGATCACGGGGCGGGCACGCCAATCAGACCACGAACACCAAGAAATTCTGGCGGCCATCACCCGCGGTAGCAGCGCAGACGCCGGCCACGCCATGGCGATTCACCTCTCTGCCGTCGACACCGCCCTTAGCCTCATCATGGGAGAGAAGTAATCATGAGCACCACCGAATTTCCCCGCCACACCCCGCTTGCCGTGCAGACTCGAGGAGAACTTGTTGAGAGTGTCCACTACGGCTCGCTCATCGCACTGGATCTCGCAGGCAAAA
Source organism: Arthrobacter sp. lap29 (assembly GCF_032458965.1). Taxonomy (NCBI): domain Bacteria; kingdom Bacillati; phylum Actinomycetota; class Actinomycetes; order Micrococcales; family Micrococcaceae; genus Arthrobacter; species Arthrobacter sp. lap29. Next base: position 295,406 of record NZ_JAUCEK010000004.1, on the reverse strand, counting down.
CCGTTCTGGAACGCGGCGATCCCGAGGATCGCATGTACCCGCGGTCGGCGCTGAAACCACTGATCGCAGTGGCACTTCACCGGGCGGGCCTGCGTTTAACGCAAGAGCAGCTGGCCTTGGCCGCAGCCAGCCACTCCGGCTCAGCGGGCCACCAGCAAATAGCACGGGACATCCTCGCTTCAGCCGGTTTGAGCGAGGACGCGCTGGGCAATTCCACCGACCTGCCCTTCGGCGTCAGCGAGCGCGAGGCGTGGCTGAGTGCCGGTCACCGCCCCACCCAGTTGGCACAAAATTGTTCCGGCAAGCACGCCGCGCTGCTGGCCACCTGTGTTCGCAACGGCTGGCCGCTGGCGAGCTACCTCGACGCCGGCCACCCCCTCACCGCATTGATCCGCGCCACCGTGGCCGAGCTGACCGGCGATCCCATTACCGCCATCAGCACCGACGGTTGCGGCACCGAGGTGTTCGGCCTCTCACTGACCGGCATGGCCCGCGCCTTCAGCAAGCTCACCACGGCGCCGGAGGGCACTGCGGAGTACTGCGTCGGCGCCGCCATGCGCGCGCATCCCATGGTGGTTGCCGGGCTGGGCCGGGATGTCACTACCTTGATGCAAGCCGTTCCCGGGCTGCTGGCCAAGGACGGTTTTGAAGGCATTCAGCTCATTGCCCTGGCTGACGGCAGCGCCGTGGCATTGAAAATTTCCGACGGCGGCGACCGCGCCCGCATGCCGGCTGCCGTTCCCGCGCTCCTGGCCTTGGGTGTAGATCCGGCCCTGCTAAAACCCTTCAACCACCTGCCCGTTTACGGTGGCGGCCGGCCCGTGGGGCAACTCTTCGGACTCCAAACCCTGCCCGCTTAGCAAACCCTGCCCGCTTAGCCGGCCCTGCTAGTAAAAGCAGCCCTGCCCGTAAAAGCAACAGTCAACTACCTTTCCAACTACGGCGCCACGAAGCGCCCAAGGAGCATCATGAGCATCACCGAGCTACTTTCTGCCGCCACCGTCCGGCGTGAACACGATTTGATTGGTGACCGAGACATCCCTGCTGATGTCTACTGGGGCGTGCACACCCTGCGTGCCGTGGAAAATTTCCCCATCACCGGCATTCCCCTGAGCAACAACACGCATCTGGTCAACGGCCTGGCCATGGTCAAACAGGCGGCTGCCCAGGCCAACCATGAACTGGGTCTGCTTGATGAGACACGCGCCGGAGCAATCATTCAAGCGTGTCAGGAGATCATCGCCGGGGAACTTCACGATCAGTTCGTGGTGGACGTCATTCAGGGAGGTGCCGGGACGTCCTCAAACATGAATGCAAATGAGGTCATTGCCAACCGGGCACTGGAAATCCTGGGACACGCCAAGGGGGATTATCAGTTCCTGCACCCGAATGATCACGTGAACCTGAGCCAGTCCACCAATGATGTTTATCCGACGGCGGTCAATGTTGCCACCATTTTTGCCGCGAAATCGCTGGTGAGCGCCATGGAACACCTGTGTGTTTCCTTTGCCGCCAAGGCCGTGGAATTCCGGACAGTGGTGAAAATGGGGCGCACCCAGCTCCAGGATGCTGTGCCCATGACGTTGGGGCAGGAGTTCAATACTTATGCTGTGACCATGGGGGAGGACCGGGCCCGTCTGGCTGAATCCACCCTACTGGTCCACGAGATTAACCTGGGTGCCACGGCCATTGGCACCGGGCTCAACGCGCCTCTGGGATATTCCGCGCTTGCCTGCACCCACCTGGTGGAAATCTCAGGGCTGCCGCTGACAACCTCCATTGACTTGATTGAGGCCACCCAGGATGTGGGCGCCTTTGTGCACCTCTCTGGTGTGCTCAAGCGCGTGGCCGTGAAACTATCCAAGATCTGCAACGATCTTCGCCTGCTCTCCTCCGGCCCCCGGGCGGGTTTCGGCGAGATCACCTTGCCGGCCGTGCAGGCCGGGTCCTCGATCATGCCCGGCAAGGTCAACCCTGTAATCCCCGAAGTGGTGAACCAGGTGGCGTATGAGGTGATTGGCAATGATGTCACCATCACCATGGCGGCCGAGGGTGGGCAGTTGCAATTGAACGCCTTTGAACCCGTCATTGTGCACAGCCTGACCAAGAGCATGCGCCACCTGGAAGCCGCCTGCATCACCTTGGCCGATAAGTGCATTGACGGCATCACCGCCCACGAGGACAAGCTGCGCGCCCAGGTGGAACACTCGATCGGTCTGGTCACTGCACTGAATCCGGTGTTGGGATATGCCACTTCAACCAAGATTGCGCTCGAAGCGCTGGCCACGGGGCGCGGCGTGGCCGAACTTGTCCTGGAACACAAACTGCTGAGCGTGGAGCAGCTCAATGAACTTCTACGCCCGGAACACCTCGCCAATCTGGGCGACTGAGACGCCCGCACTGTGCGCTTCGCCGCCCTGCAATGGCGCAGGGCGGTACCCAAAGACTAAAGGATCACCAGAATGGCCCGTCAGGACATCATTGAGAGCGTTGAACTAGTACAAGATCAGCCCAACGCCGCATTAACAGCGGAGGACGCCGGGCTTCATAAGGGACTCAAAGCCCGGCAAATACAAATGATCGCCATTGGTGGGGCCATTGGCACCGGATTGTTCATGGGGGCTGGAGGGCGCCTGGCCGGGGCTGGCCCGGCACTGATGTTCAGCTACGCGATTTGTGGATTCTTCGCCTTCTTGATCCTGCGGGCCTTGGGTGAGCTGGTTATTCACCGCCCCTCCTCAGGCTCCTTTGTCTCTTACGCCCGCGAGTTCTTTGGAGAGAAGGCAGCCTTCGTCTCCGGCTGGCTGTACTGGCTGAACTGGGCGATGACAGCAATTGTGGACATCACCGCCGTCGCACTCTATATGCATTTCTTTGCTAAATACGTGCCCTGGATTGGTGCCGTTCCCCAGTGGGTGTGGGCGCTGGGTGCCCTGATGCTGGTGCTGGGTCTAAACCTAGTATCCGTGAAAGTCTTTGGTGAGTTGGAATTCTGGTTTGCGCTGATCAAGGTGGTGGCGCTGGTGAGCTTCTTGCTCATTGGCACGTACTTTGTCATTTTCGGCACCCCCGTGGCCGGCCAGGAGGTGGGCTTTAGCCTGATTGCAGACAACGGCGGATTCTTCCCCAACGGGCTGCTGCCGGTGGTGGTTGTCATGCAGGGTGTGGTCTTTGCGTACGCTTCGATTGAGCTGATTGGCACGGCTGCCGGGGAAACCAAAAACCCGGAAAAGATCATGCCCAAGGCCATCAATACCGTCATTATCCGCATTGCTGTGTTCTATGTTGGCTCCCTGGTGCTGCTCTCACTACTGCTTCCGTACACGGCGTACAAGGCGGGGGAGAGCCCCTTTGTCACCTTCTTTGGCTCCATCGGCGTTGAGGGTGTGGACTCCATCATGAACTTGGTGGTGCTGACTGCGGCGCTGTCCTCGCTGAATGCTGGGCTGTACTCCACGGGGCGGATCCTACGCTCCATGTCCCTGGGGGGTTCGGCGCCCAGGTTCGCAGCGAAGTTGAACAAGGGCGGTGTTCCCTACGGCGGCATTTTGCTGACGGCGGCCGTGGCGTTCCTAGGCGTGATCCTTAACGCGGTGGTACCCGCCCAGGCGTTTGAGATTGTGCTGAATATGGCGGCGCTGGGCATTATTGCCTCCTGGGCCATGATCGTACTATGCCAGCTGGCGCTGTACCGATTAGCGAAAAAGGGGCAGGCGATCCGTCCCTCGTTCCGCATGTTTGGTGCGCCGTACACCGGCTACCTGACACTGGCATTCCTGTTTGCCGTGCTGGTTTTGATGGCGTTCGATTCACCGGTGGGCACCTGGACCATCGCCTCAATTGTTCTTATTGTGCCGGCGCTCATGGTTGGTTGGTACCTGAACCGGGGACGGATCAATGAGATTGCGGCCAGCCGGGACGGATCCACCGGGGCTCACCCCGTCAGTGCGCACCAGGTCAGTGTGCACCGCCGCGATACCCACCCGGACTCTTCAATCTAGGGGCTGCCGGTGGGGGAAGCTCAGCTGCTGTTTGGATTTCAAGAGGCGGGGCACCAGCGATCAAAGAGCAAGAAGTGATCCGCTAGGACAGCAGGACCTTAAAGCTCAGCGGGGCCGGTGCCAGTTGGTAGGGCGGGAGTACCCCGGGCCCGCAGGATGCGGTGCCGATCCCGTGCACAGCAGCATCAAGAGTGAGGTAGCTGATGCCGTCCGCCACCAAGTCAGGGGTGTGCCGTGCTGCGCTGAGCACTTCCTGGGACCACGGGCGCAGGGTGAAGGAGAAGTCCGTGCCTTGGAAGGTCAGGCTCTGGCCGCCGCCTCGCTCCGTGGCGAGCTGCAATTGCGAGACCCCTGCCCGTGCACCATTTTCCTGCGGCCGGACGTAGGGCACCTGCAGTTCCTCGAGTGAGGCGCTGAACCAGCCAAGCTGCGCGGCCATGCCCGTGTCCGGATACTTTTGGCCTGGCCCAAACCCTGTCCACGAGGCCTGCGAAAATTCACCGGGAAGCTGGAAATCGAAGCCCACCCGCGGCCAGGTCCGGCCCCATCCGGTGCTGGGAGTCAGGTTCGCGCTCAGCTCCATCGCCGTGCCGTCGGTGCGCCAGAGGTAGTCAACATCCACATGGTGGCGGGCCACGGGCACACCGTAGCGCACCCGCACATGCAATTCCCCGGCGTCGTGGGCCATTGACTGCAACCGCCCTTCTAGCAGGGGTAAACCGGCGTCTTGCCACGTGGTGGCGGGACGGGGTGAACCCGGCTGAGCATGGTCCTTGCCGTTGTCATTGTCCGTGGGGGAACGCCAGAGCGTCAGGCGCGGACCGTTGAGCGGGATGCCCTTGAAACTGCTCAGCTCACCTGTCATGAGGCTGAAAGTGGCGGGTCCGAAACTTAGCACGTGGCCCTGCCGCGCAATATCCGGGGCGCCGTGTGCGAGCAGCGCGGGCCGGGGTGCCTGCGGGCTCCCCTGTTGCGTCCAAGCGATCTCGTGGCCAGCCGGCGCCCACGGCTGATCCGTTGCGAGCACGGCACTGATGGTCAGAACGCGCTGAGCGGCCAGTTCCGCGTGAACTTCCAGGGGAAGCACGACGCCGGTCTGCTCGCCTGCCGCTGTCACCGGCACCAGAAGCGTCCCGTGAGTGATGCGGCCGCTGGCACTCTCCACCCGCCAGGTGAAAGCTAGGGCGGAGGTGTCGAGGAAGTCGTACTTATTGCGCACGGTGAGGGTGCGCCAGTCGTGGGAAACGCTCAAGGCGAGAGGCTCCACAACCTTCTTGTAATCGAGCAGTCCCGGCCGGGGGTCCAGATCTGCCGAGATCATTCCGTCAATGACGAAGTTGCCGTCATGGACCTTTTCGCCAAAGTCCCCGCCGTAGGCAAAGTACGCTTCACCGTCAGGGGTGTGTTGGCGGATACCGTGTTCAATCCACTCCCAGACAAATCCGCCCTGCAGACGCGGGTATTTATCGAACAGATCCTGGTATTCCTGTAAACCACCCGGGCCGTTTCCCATGGAATGAACGTATTCGCACAGGATGAAGGGCAAATTGCGCCGATGCGTATCCTGGATTGCATCCGGCAACGGACTTTCTTCCTGGCGCCCAATCAGCTCAACGTCTGCGGGTTTGAGGTACATGCGTGAATACACGTCCACGTACGGGCAGGCCCAGTCTCCTTCGTAATGGACCAGCCGCTCGGGATCGCGGGCTTTTGTCCACTCTGCCATTGCCGCCAAGTTTTCACCCTTGCCAGACTCATTGCCCAAGGACCACATGATGACGCAGGGGTGGTTCTTATCCCGCTCCACGAGCCGTTGCATACGGTCCAGCAGCGCCGCACGGTACTGCGGTTCAGCGCTGGGATTGCCAGCCCACTGTCCATCTTCGAAACCGTGGGTTTCATAGTCACACTCATCGATAATGTAAAAGCCCAGCTCATCCGCAGCCTGGAGCAGGAACGGGTGCGGGGCGTAATGCGCGGTGCGGATGGCATTGATATTGTGTTGCTTCATCAACTTCAGTTCGCGAAGCACTTGCTCCGCCGGGACGGTGCGGCCCAAATCGGGATTGTGCTCATGCCTGTTCACCCCGCGGAACAGCAGCGGGACTCCATTGAGCTTAATTTGGGCATCCTGAACCGTGATGGTGCGGAACCCCACGTTCAAACGCAACGTTTGTGCCGGAGTGCTGATGCGCAGTTCGTACAGGGATGGGGACTCGGCACTCCACGGCTTCACTACCCCCACATCCAAGGCTGTGCCTTGAAGAGCTGCGCCATTCAAGGGTGCTTTGAATCCCAATGCAGGAATCTCCACCTTGGCCCCGGGCATGGGTGGGTCGAGCTCCACCCGCAGCGTCCCGGTCCCTGCAGCGGTATAACCGGCGTGCACAAAAACGTCTCTGACGGCGCCCGCCGGGTGCGCCAGCAAGGTCACATCACGGAAAATTCCCGGGAGCCACCAAGCATCCTGATCCTCTAAATAGCTTGCCGCACTGAATTGGGCCACCCGGACCACCAACACATTGGTGCCGAGGCGCAGAAGCCCGGAAACATCAAATTCCGCAGGCAGCTTTGACCCTCGTGTGGTTCCCAGCAATGCCCCGTTAAGCCACACGGTTCCGGCATTATCAATCCCATCAAAACGCAGGAGGGCACCGGCAAGGAACTCTGCACCCACCTCAAAAGTAAGCCTGTAGTCACCCACTGGATTTGCATCCGGAACAAAGGGAGGATCCAGCGGGAACGGAAACTGCACGTTGGTGTACACAGGAGCACCGTGACCATGGAAATTCCAGTTCGACGGGACAGGCAAACAATCCCATACGACATCATTGAACCCCTCGCTCTCGATGCCCTCAGGTGCCTGCGCCAGCGAATCCGAGTAATGGAAACGCCAGTCCCCATTGAGTGAAAGCGTGGGCAGCCCATCCTCTACATGAGCTCTGGGTGGAAGGCTGCCCGTGCCGGGCCCAGGATTAGTCAGGTCCATGATCGCTTCGTACGGGCTGGCGGCAAGGTTGGCGAGCGAAGGTAGCGGGTTCACAGCAGTGGTTCCTTTGCAGGTCAGAGAAGGGTGAAGAGCACGCACCTAGTATATGCAAAGTGTCATAGTCTGCCTTGGTTTGACACTGCGGCAGCTAAGAGGGCAATGTGATCTAAGATACCCAGCTCAACTCTGTCCCCATTTCTGTCTCCTGCAGTGAAATGGTCACAAAAAGTTGAGTATTGGGCGCAAATTTCAGGCCCCACTGCGGGGTTTGGGCAATCCTTTTCCCTTCAACAATGGTGGTGATGGCGAATGAAGCCAAGAATTATCACGTCAATTGCATTATCGGCCCTAGTGACAATGTGTCTTAGTGCCCTTCCGCTCAGCAGCGTCTCAGCAACAGCCCAGACCGGAACCGGAGCGGCTACAACGCTGGGCACCGAGGCCACCCTGCTGGCCGAACCGCGCGTTCTTTTTAGCGATGATTTCCAGACCAACGACGGCGCGAAGTGGCTAGAAGCCAAAGCCAATGCAACCGCAGAAATCACCTTCACCGGCGGCATGGCGAGCATCAAGGGCGGCGGTCCGGAAAACCGGATCCTGTCCAAGGCCGAAATCCTGTCCAACAACTTCACCCTTGATCTGGACTTGTTCATCAACGCTGGCAACACCAACAGTGCCGTGAAGATGGGCTTCTTCGCATCAGAAGGCGCAGCCTCGCGCTACCAGCTCACCTACGACGGGCCGAGGAAGGTCCTGCGGCTCGAAAAAGCCGAGGGACCCACCGTGACGGTCCTTGGCGCCCCGGCCAACATTGACCTGCCCGTGAACACCGACGGCGAGCCACACCAAATCAGCATCGAGGTGGCAGGTGACCAGGTGCGCGCCCTCGTGGGTGGCACGGCCATGCTGGACGTTCCCGACGCCGGTACGGCCTCCGCCGTGCAGGGCCGGATCATGTTCGCCAGCCAGTTCCCGAACCAAGACTTCAGTGTGGACAACGTCCAGGTAAGCACCACAGAGGCCGAGAAGGCCGGTGAATACACGGTGGAACTAGCCACCGAGACCAACAAGGTCCTGGACACGGACCCGGCAACGGCTGGTGGCACGGTCTCGGCCAACCGCAGCTCTGGAGACCCCGGCGACGTTGTGACACTCTCCTACACGCTCAAGCCCGGCTACGTGTTCAACGGCTGGGAATCCAGGCGTCTGGACACCAACACCAGCACTGACGGTTTGCTAACCATCACCGACAACCGTTTTGCTTTCAATGACAAGACCGGCAGCGTGCTGGTCATTGCAAAGTTTACCGACGAACCCCACGACCCGAATGTGTTGTTCAAGGACTACTTCGACACGGCACTGAACGCCCATGGGCAGTACAGCATCCCCACGCCGGAGGATGCGGCCATTGTCGACGGCGAATTGGTCCTCTCACCTGCCAAAGGCCCGGCATCAGTGCAGCTCAGCAGTGCAGTGTTGGCCGAACTGGTCAACTACCGTATTGAATTTGATGCGCACAAGGCCAACGGCACCCCCGGCACCATGCAGGTGGCCTTCCGCATGGCCGGCTTCACCGACCGCTACGCCCTGGTCCTGAACGGTTCCAAGGCCATGCTGCGCCGCTTTGACGCAGCAGGTGGGAATGTTGAACTGGCCAGCACCATGTACGACTTCAACCAGGCCCGCAGTTCGGTCCTGATCGACGTCTCCGGCGACACCGTCTCCGTCTCAGCCGGCGGCGCCCCGCTGCTGTCCTACATGAACAAGGACGACGGCGCGAAGGACAGCGCGGACTGGTCAGGTGTTACCCCCGGGTTCGCGCTGATCAACATGACCCCTGGAGCCCCTGTGGCGTTCGATAACGTCAAAGTGGCGGCGACCCCGGTCTACGTCAAGGCCTCAGTTGAGGTGAGTAACGCAGGGGTGCCGGACCTCGATCAGGCAAGTGGCGCCGTCGTGCTTTCCAAGTATTCGACATCCGCCGGGGACACCATCACGTGGCAGAGCTACCCCAAGGGCGGTTACACGTTCGCCGGGCTTTCGTACAACGGTGTGCCGGTGACGGGGGAGGCGTTCACCGTTCCCGCCGGCACCACAAACGACATCACGCTCGTGGCCCTGTTCGAGGCGCAGACCGCCTCAGCCACCACGTACTACATTGATTCCGTGGCTGGCGACGACGCCCGCACGGGCAACTCGGACGCACAGTCCTGGCGCACCCTGGCCAAGGCCAACCGAGCACTGAACCCGGGCGATGCGATCCTGCTCAAGCGCGGCAGCAGCTTCGAGAGCGCCGGTGCGGCTCTGTCCTTCACCGGCTCGGGAACGGCCGCACAGCCCATCCGTGTTGGGGCTTACGGCGACGGCGAACGGCCCGTTCTCAACGGTGCCGGAGCGGTTGAGAATGTGGTGACGCTGCACAACCAGGAATACGTGGAGATTTCCGGCCTGGAAATCACCAACCTGGATGCACGCTACAACACCAGTTTCGGCCTGAACACGAGCACCAACACAGTGAAGAATCTGCGCGGCGTCAACGTCTCCGCCCGCGACTTCGGCATTGTGAACGGCATTTCCCTCACCGACCTGTACATCCACGACATCAACGGTAACCTCAACGCCAAGTGGAACGGTGGCATCTTCTTCGACGTCGGCGCCACGGTGGACAACGGCGAACTGCTCGGTGTGCCAACAAAGTTTGATGACGTGCTGATCGCCGGCAACAAACTCGAAAGGGTGGACCGTTCGGGCATCAAGCTCGTGAGCTCCGCCTGGTCCAACCAGTCGCTGGCGAACTCGCCCGGGACACCGCTGAACTGGTACCCGTCAACGAATGTTGTGGTCCGTGACAACCAGTTCCGCTACATGGGCGGTGACGCCATCACCGTCCGCGACACCGACGGGGCACTGATAGAACACAACCTGGTGCGGCACTCCCGCTACCAAAACACCGGATACAACGCCGGGATCTGGCCCTTCCAGGCCACCAACACTGTGATCCAGTACAACGAGGTCTCCAACACCCACGGCGTACAGGATGGTCAAGGCCTGGACACCGACCACGTGTCCTCGTACTCGGTCATGCAATACAACTACTCGCACAACAACGAGGGAGGCTTCATGCTCATCATGAACGGCTTCCCGCACACGGCTCCCACCATCCGGTACAACATCAGCCAGAACGACGCCGATAAAACCTTCGAGTTCGCCCGAGGGACCGCCGCCGGAACCATGATCTACAACAACACCATCTACTCCGATTCCACCCTTCGGGGGCCGCGTGGCGGCGTGCTCGACCTTGCCAACTCAGGTGCAGGAACGGGCAACCGCGAGGTGTTCATCTTCAACAATGTTTTCCACTACCCGGAGGGGCAAACCTTCTACGTGGGGGAAGCCGAAACCATGAAGACCAAGGCGATGCTGCTCAACAACGCCTACGCCGGCGGAATTACACCTCCTGCTGCGGAAGAGCACGCCATCACCGGCGAGCTCGGCCTGCCTGGCGTTGGCACCGCACCTGAAGACGGGGCTAGCCTGCCGCTGACGGGCACCAACGTGGGCGGGCACTTTGCCGGCTACATGCCCCAGGAATCTTCGGCACTAAGAAATTCAGGGCTGAGCATCGACGAGGTGGTGGCGCATTATGGCGGAACGGTGACTGACCGCAGGGCCATGAGCCCCACCCAAATCCACGCCTTGGCACTGCAGGGTAAGAGCATCGATTTCGTGGCAGGCCCCAACATGCCTGCTATTGACGGAGTCCGCTACGGTACCGACTTCCTCGGCACCACGCTGCCAGGCACGCTGCCAGCGCGGGATGCACAGAACACCGAGGGAATCACCGTTGGTGCCATCCAATTCGTGGTTGATGAGCCCGCCGTTGAACCGGAGCCGGAAGAGACGCCCGCACCGGATGTAACGCCCGCACCGGAAGAGACGCCCGCTCCGGGAGAGGCGCCCGCTCCTGGGGAGACCCCCACTCCTGAGGAGTCGGCAACGGCTACGCAGCAGGCACCCGCTGGTTCTTCCGCTAGCGGGCCGTTGGCCTCCACCGGTGTGAGCGGCTTCTTTGGGGGCGCCGCCATAGCGGTAGCACTCATGATGCTCGTTCTAGGTGTTGCACTGCGCCGGATCCGGACACGGGCCTAGTGCGCAGCCGCAAGACAACTACTTTGGGGTGGGAGGTGCGCTCGGTCAGTGTTGTCATCGGAATTATCTTGATGGCTTGGCTGACCGGGTGCACCGCCCCGCCCCCAGGGGCTGGTGCGGTCATCGATGCGGTCTATGTGCACGCTGAGGGAATTCACGACGGCGAGCTTGCGCAACGGAAGGCCTACGATCTTGCGGTCTTTGAATGGGCTGTTGAGAGTGGTCTTGCTGGCGTGCCCTCCTACAGCGAGCTGGAGCAGGACTATACGGATGCGGTGTCCTCTCAAGCTGCCGGCAAGGCGACGGGAACCGGTGTCTACGGTGCCCGGACCATGACGCTGTGGGACTTCTATCTGGAACAAGTGGAGCGGCGTGTGCAATTGCTCAAGCCTGAGATTCGCGAGGCCTTGAGCATGGATGAGGTGCGTGAATACTACGAACAGCACCCGGAGGCGTTCAAGCGGCAAGAGCTCATCACGCTCAAGGTCACTGATTGGCAGGGCGGCCGGGCGCTGTCAACCCGTGAGGTGGTGATTGATGAGACGAACGTGCGCATGCTCCAAGAAGGGGACGACGCTCTGATCTCCGCCGCGCTTGATCTGGGGCAAGGTGAACTTGCAACGGTTCAACGCCCTGATGGCAGTTTTGCCCAGCTTGAATGTCTCTCGCGGAAGGACAACGGGGTACAACCATTAGATGCCGTGGTCCAGGCCGCGGCTAGTCAGCTGGCAGACCAGCGCTTCGGCAGCGAATTGCAGCGCAGAATCAGCGCAGCCTCCTAGCAGGCACAAAGAGGGCGGCAACCACGGAACAGTGGTTGCCGCCCTCTTTACATCTGCTTTTCTTGAGAGGACCGTGAGTTCTAGTGGGACACGGCCGGTTCCAGACTTGCCCCGAACAAGTGCGCGCCGGTGTCCGGCAAGATCTTCTTCACAACGGGGCCGTTGATGCGCCCAGAGTTGTCCGGGTCCACGGGGGCCTGCCAGGAAACGTTGACGGCACCCGTGCCCGGATTGAGCCGGGCGTACAGGTCATCAGCCAAGTGCTCCCGTCCGGTGCGGCGCAGATGTTCCATGTACAACACCGGGTCATTGTAAAGTGCGGGACCATTTTGCAAGGTGGTCTGCATGGGGTCCGGCAGGGATCCGGGCATGCCAGCATAAGTGTTCCACCAGACGGCCAGTTTGGAACGCATCTGATCTACTAGATCCGGCTCCTCCGTGAGCAGGTTTTTGACCAGGTAGGGATCTTCCGTGACGTTGAACAGTGATTCCCATTCGGCGCGGAAAGCCCCAGGATGGTAGGTGCGGATGTACAGGTGATCCCGGGTGCGTACGGCGCGTTGGTAGGTATGGGCGCCGTGCCCCAGCACCAGGTAGTCGCGTGAATCAATGGATTCTCCGCGCACAGCGTCAGCGAAGGACTCGCCCTGCCACTTTTCCGGGATGGGCAGGCCCAGCAGATCGCAGATGGTGGGAGCGTAATCAATGTTGTAGAGCAAGGCATCGCAGCCGGCTCGGCTACCAGCTTCTTCGGTCAATCCGGGCCATTTCACCAGCATGGGGAGGTGGTGGGTGGGTTCGCTGGCTAGGCCGTGCTCCGCATAGGAGCCTTGTTCCCCGAAGGCCTCGCCATGATCGGCGCTGACTACTATTGCTACTTCTTCATCCAGACCTAGAGCCACCAGGCCCTCCAATAGGCGGCCGAACTGGCTGTCCCAGAAGTGAATGGCGCCGTCGTAGCCGTTGATGAGTTTTTCGTAGTCCGCACGGGTGCGGATTTCTTGGGGGAAGTTATAGGGCACTCGCCGTTCAAATAAACCGTCTGAGTACATGAAATCAAGGGCAGAGCGCGGGCCGTAAATTTCGCCATGCCCGTCAATGGCTTCTTGATCTGGCCACGCCGGAGCAGGGCCGGAAGCGGCTGCTTTGTCCGTCCATTCCTGCTCTTGGAGGTAATCCATGTGCGGATCCCAATACGTCAGGTGCAGGTACCAGTCATCGGTGTCCTTGTTCCGTGCAATCCATTCCAGGGCAGTGTCCGTGACAATGTCCGCCGGCTCGTCGCCAACATCCGGGGTGGCGCGGATGCTTTCCCGGAAGTTGCCCAAAAAGTACCAGGCCCGGTGCCGTTCGGCGAAGGAGGAGACTGCTGCCGTCAGGTAGCCGTGTGCGCCCAGGTGCTGGCCCAGGAGCGGGCGCCCTTCAACCAGGCCGTGTCCGGAGTCTGCCCGGAAACGTGCCGCCTCACCGTGGTGGCCGATCACGCCGTTGGTGATGCCGAACTGGCCGCTTGTCAGGGCCGTCCGTGACGGCATGCAGGGGGAGTCTGAGGCATAGTAGCGGTCAAAACGGGCCGCGTCCTTGGCAAAGACATCCAAATTCGGGGTGATGGGACGCTGGTAGCCGTAGGGCCCGGTGTGGTCGGGTCGGAGAGTGTCGACGTCGACATAGATAATCTTCATGGGTTCCTCTTTAGACGTGGCCCGTGACGGGGCCGCCGGCAGTGGCAGCGTAGTCAGCAATTTGTTCAGTCAGCCGGGCGTGGGTCAGCTCCAGCCAGGTCAGGTAGGTGGTGCCCAATAGGTAGGAGCGTTCGCGGCCCAGCCGTACCAGTTCCTTGTGCCAGGTGGCGTCTACCTCAATGGCGGCATCCTCAGGGTCCAAATCATCGCTATAGGCCTTCACCCGCTGTTGATCGCGGCGGTAGTCCAGCTCAGTGCTCAAGATCTTCAGCGCTACTTCCGGGCCCAAAATGCCGGTGAGTAAAAACCGCATCTGGAAATCGGAGTCGAGCGGACGCACCGTGGGCACATGGGGGGACAAAGCCCACTCTTTAAACGTTGCAACACCGGCATCGGTCAGCCGGTACACCTTCGCGTCGGGCCCCGTGTTGCGGTGATCGATCACCAGATTCACCCAGCCCTTGTCAAGGCATTTAGTCAGTTGCCGGTAGATCTGGGACGGCTGGGGGGTGTAGCCGAAGAAGGGACCTTCTTGATTGAGCCACTTGTGCAGGTCATAGCCTGCCATGGGTGTTCGCACCAAATGGCCCAAAATAATGCACTCAAGCTTGTTAAGCACCGTGTTGCCTCTCCTCCTACTATGTGCTTAGAATCATAGCTGTCTAATGAACGGCTCGCAAAGAGTCAGGCAATACGTTCAACTTTGTACATGAGAATGTACCTAGTTCGGATGTTAGTGCCTCCAGCGTCACCCATGCAGATGTAAAACAAAGGAGTTTCCATGAAGGCACCTAAGCGGGCCTACCGGGTCTTAGCCCTGGCAGCTACGGCCGCAATTTTTCTATCCGGTTGCGGCGGCGCCAATGATAAACCGGCGGCAAACCCGTCAGAAGATGCCGTTCTGACCCTGGCCTCCGGTGTGGAGCCGCAGTCACTGGATCCCGCAATGTCGCGTGAAGCCCAGTTTGTACAGTACTTCCAACCGGTTTTTGACACGCTCATTCGCCGCGATTCCAACGGTGACCTCCAGCCCATGCTGGCCACCAAGTGGGACATTGCCAAAGACGGCAAGGCTCTCACGTTGACTCTGCGCGAAGGAGTGAAGTTCACCGATGGCGGTGACGTCACCGCAGAGGCCGTCAAGGGTAACCTTGACCGGTTTAAGGCAGCTGGTGGACCGTTGGCTGGCGCCCTGGGTGCCGTGGAGAGCGTTGATGTCCTGGATCCTGCGACAGTGAAGCTGAACCTCTCCACCCCTGACCCGGCACTGCCGTACGCGCTGGGCGGGCCCAGCGGCTACATCCAGTCACCGGCCAACTTCGATGCCGCCACAGTGGACACCCAGCCGGTTGGCTCGGGCCCCTATGAGCTGGATCGCTCCGCAACCACCCCCGGTTCGCAGTACACGTTCGTGAAGAACGAGGATTACTGGGACAAGGACCTGGTGAAGTTTGCCAAGATCGTCATCAAGCCGATCAAGGATGAAAACGCGCGCTTCAACGCTGTCCGTTCCGGCCAGGCTGACGGCATGATCGCCACAGCCAAGACGGTTAAGGCTGCCGAGTCAGCTGGCGTCACGGTCAAGATGGTTCCGGGTGACTGGCAGGGCTTGACGCTGCTGGACCGCGCCGGCAAGCTGTCCCCTGAGCTCGGCAAGGTTGAAGTCCGCCAGGCCATCAACTACGCCATTGACAAGGACGCAATATTGAAAAATGTTGCCCAAGGCTTTGGCAAAACCACCAGCCAGGTGTTCGGACCGTCCTCATCGGCGTTTGTTGAATCTCTGGACGGCGCCTACAGCTACGACGTTGACAAGGCCAAGGCCCTGCTCAAGGAAGCTGGCCTCGCCAACGGATTCACCTTGAAGATGCCCACGTCCTCTGACATGGACCCCGCACTGGCACCGGCTATCAAGGATCAGCTCGCCAAGGTGGGCATCACTGTTGACTGGGTGGACATCCCCTCGGCCCAGTACCAGCCGGAGCAGCAGTCAGGCACGTACGCTGCCGCCTTCACAGCGTTCGGCCAGCCGGTAGTTGCTTGGTCTGCAGTGAACTCCATGGTGACTGAAAATGCGCCGTGGAACGTTTTCCACTCCAGCACTCCGGAGACCAAGACGCTGATTGCAGATGTTCTCGCCAGTGATGAGGATGCTGCCGGCGCCAAGTTGGCGGAACTGAACAAGTACTTGGTGGACAATGCCTGGTTTGCACCCTGGTACCGCATTGATCAGCCGTACTTCATCTCCAAGAACGTCACCGTGACTGTCCAGAACGGCCAGCCGGTTCCGTCGATCTACAACTTCGCCCCGGCGAAGTAAAAACCCGCACCACAGACGGCGGCGGCCGGATACCCGGCCGCCGCCACCCTAACCTTCCAAGGATTGGCCCTTGATTTCCTACATCTTCCGGCGCATCGGGTCGGGCATTGCATTGGTGGCAGCTGCCTCCTTCATTGTGTTTGCCTTGATGCTTGCCAACAGCGAGCACGTGGCGCGCAATATTCTCGGTGACCAGGCCTCAGTAGAACAGCTGGCAGCCAAGCAGGCTGAACTGGGCCTGAATGATCCCATGATTCTCCAATATCTGCACTGGCTCCTTGGTGCGGTTCAAGGCGATCTGGGTCAGTCCTGGTTCAATGCCGAATCGGTCAGCTACCTGCTGGCAACCCGCGTCCCTGTGACACTTTCCATTGCCGTGGGCACTGTCATCATCTCCACCGTCATCTCCGTTGTGGTGGGCATAGTTGCGGCACTGTACAGGGGCTGGCTGGACAAACTGCTGCAAGTGGTTTCAGTGGCGGGCCTGGTCTTTCCAGGCTTCTGGCTGGCGCTTGTTCTGGTGGTCAAGGTGTCCATTGACTGGGGCCTGGTACCAGCCACCGGGTACACACCCTTCGGCGAATCGCTCAGTGGCTGGCTACTAAGCCTGACGCTTCCTGTCTTCTCACTGGCCATCGGCGCTGTTGCGGGCCTGTCCCAACAAGTGCGCAGTGCCACCATCGCGGTACTGGAGATGGACTACGTGCGCACTTTGCGTAGCCGTGGCCTGTCCGAGGCAAGCGTGCTGTTCCGTCACGTCCTGCGCAATGCCGCACCCCCCACACTGACGGTCATGTCCTTGAACTTCATTGCCCTGATGTCAGGGGCTGTCATGATTGAGCGCGTCTTTGCCCTTCCCGGACTCGGTAGCATCGCCGTGGACGCCACGGGTGTTGGAGACATTCCGATCGTTGTAGGCGCCGTGGTGATCTCCGTTGTCATTGTTGTCATTGTCAACCTGCTCATTGACCTGATCAATGGGTGGCTGAATCCGAAAGTGCGGTTGTCATGACCCAAGCCCTAGAACCCGCAACCGCGGCACCCAAGAGCGCATCCGCTCAGCGGCAGGGCCTTGGCTCCCGCATTGCCTCCTCTCCCATGGCGGCAATTTCCCTGGGCGTGCTGGCCTTCATAGTCCTGGCCGTCATCCTGGCACCGCTGCTGACCCGCTTTGACCCCTCCGTCTCGGATATTGGCCAGGCCCTGCTGGGCCCCAGCCCCGAGCATTGGCTTGGCACGGATAGCGCGGGCCGTGACGTCTTTTCCCGCATTGTTTACGGCGGCCGTATTACCTTAGGCGGCGCCGCCTTGGCTCTGATTGTGGCCATGGCCATTGGCGTGACCACGGGCTTGTTTGCCGGCTACTTTGGCGGCGCACTGGATTCCAGCGTTGACTGGGTCTCCAACTTGCTCATTGCCCTTCCCAACATCATGATCCTGCTGGCCGTCCGTGCCGCCTGGGGCTCCAACGTGTGGCTGAGCATGACCGTGTTTGGCGTACTGATGGCCCCCGGCTTCCACCGGCTGGTCCGCGCCATTGTCAGCGGCGTGCGCAACGAACTTTATGTTGATGCTGCCCGGGTATCCGGGCTGTCGCTGACCCGCATCCTGGGCCGTCACGTTCTGGTGGCTATCCGAGCACCCATCATCATTTACGCGGCCCTGGCCGGCGTGGTAGTCATTGGCGTGCAATCCGGTCTGGACTTCCTGGGCTTGGGAGACGTCACTGTTCCCAGTTGGGGAACCATGCTCAACGAAGCCCTCGTCAACCTTTACATTGCCCCCGGCCTGATGCTGTGGCCCGGCATCGCCTTGGGCGTTGTCAACGCCGCACTGATCATCTTCGGCAACAGCCTTCGGGACGCCTTGGAAGACCGGCCGCGGGTACGCCGTCGCAGTACCTCTTCAGCCAAGCAGTCCGCCCAGAAGAACGACGCCGTCACGCCCGCAGCGCCGGAATCCGCGGCTTTCGCTGGGGGGCAGAGCCCTGTTCCCGGCTTTGATGAGGTCCCGGACGGCAGCGTTCTGGCTGTGCGTGGGCTCCGGGTTGGATACCCTAGCGCGGATGGGATCAAGGACGTTGTCAACGGCGTATCCCTGGGTGTGCGGCGGGGTGAAATCCTTGGTCTAGTGGGTGAATCCGGCTCCGGAAAAACTCAGACCGCGTGGGCAATTTTGGGCCTGCTGCCTTCCGGGGGACGGGTCACCAGCGGCACAATTGAGATCGCCGGTCAATCGCTACCCGGATTGTCCAAGGGCGCCATGCGCTCCATGTTGGGCAAAAAAGTGGCCTATATTCCGCAGGAGCCCATGTCCAATCTGGACCCTTCGTTCAAGATTGGCTTCCAGCTGGTGGAGCCATTGCGCAAGCAGTTGGGCCTGTCCGCCAAGGACGCCAAGGCCAAGGCGCTGGCCATGTTGGATCGGGTGGGCATTGCCGATCCGCAGCGTACTTTTGACTCCTACCCGCACCAGATCTCCGGCGGCATGGCACAACGTGTGCTCATTGCCGGCGCTGTGGCGTGTGATCCGGATGTTCTGATCGCCGATGAACCCACTACTGCGCTGGATGTGACTGTTCAAGCCGAAGTTCTTGATCTGCTGCGCGAACTGCAGAAGGAAAAAGACATGGCAGTGGTCATGGTGACTCACAACTTTGGTGTGGTGGCCGATCTTTGTGACCGCGTTGCCGTCATGAAACTGGGCCAGATCGTGGAACAGAATACCGTTGAGGTGCTCTTTGCTAACCCGCAACACCCGTATACGCGCATGCTCCTTGAGGCCGGGCTGGAAGACAAGACGCCCCGCACCCGGCTGCTGCGGCCCGTAGATGAACCACTTCAGGAGGCTGCACTGTGAGTGCTCCATTGCTCCAGGTAAGTAACCTGGTCACCGAATACCCCGTCAAAGGCTGGCGCAAGCCCCCCGTGCGTGTCCTGAAGGGCATCAACCTGGACGTCAAAGCCGGCGAGACCGTGGGCCTGGTGGGGGAGTCGGGTTCCGGTAAAACCACCATTGGCCGTGCTGTCCTGGGCTTGGCGCCTGTGAGCGAAGGCAGTATCACCTTCAACGGGCAGGACATCTCTCACCTCAGTGGGGCGGCACGCCGTCAGGTCAGCCGCGATATTCAGGTGGTTTTTCAGGATCCATACACCTCTCTTAACCCGGCCATGACCATTGCGGACATCCTCTCCGAGCCGCTCATTGTCCAGGGCAAAGGAAAAGCAGAAGCCCGGGCCAAAGTTGCCGGACTGCTGGAACGGGTGCATCTGCCCGCAGATGCAGGGACGCGCCTGCCACGGGAATTTTCCGGCGGCCAGCGCCAACGCGTGGCCATTGCCCGGGCCCTGGCCATGGAACCTAAGCTGATTGTCTGCGACGAACCTGTCTCTGCGTTGGATCTGAGCACCCAGGCACGGGTCCTTGACTTGTTTTTGGAAATCCAGGAACAGACCGGCGTGGCCTACCTGTTCATCTCGCATGATCTGGCCGTGGTTCGGCACTTGAGCCACAGGGTTTGTGTGCTCTACCGTGGAGAAGTCATGGAAATGGGGGACGCCGCCGAGGTGACGGAAAACCCGAAGAACGATTACACCCGGCGCCTGCTGATGGCATCTCCCATTGCCGATCCCGTCCGCCAGCGCCAGCGCCGGCAGGAGCGGCTGGCAATGGCGGCAACGGCCAGCACCGCCTAAGCACTGCCGGCAGAGGAACTCCTTCTGCCACCGCCGGTCCCTTAAATTGGGGCCGGCGCACCTTATTTAAGCCACGGAATTTAGCCCACAGAGTCTAATCCACAGTTGTTAACCCCCAGACGGAAACGGATGCACCCATGAATGAGACAGCAGCCCCGAGCACACACGGGCCCGTGGTGGTCCCCGCCCTTCAGCGCTGGAGTGCCGGTGATGGCACCGTGGCTGTGGCCGATGGCTGCCAGGTGCACTGGAACCATGATTCCCTGGCTGAGCTGGCACATCAGCTGGTGGAGGAGATTGCTGAAGTGGCTGGCATTAGCGCCACCGTTTCAGGGCAGAACATTGCCGGGCAGGCCGGGCCGGCGGCGCTCGGTGAACTGGGCGCCGGGGTGAACATTGTTCTGTCCTTGAATCCGGCGGTTGACTTTGGCACAGACCACGCCACAGCGGATCAGGAAGGTTATGTGCTCAGGGTGGGCAACGGCGTCGTGCTTGAAGCACGGACGCTGACAGGCATCTTTTGGGGCACCCGCTCACTGCTGCAGATGCTGCTTGCCTCCCGCGAACTGCCGTGCGGCACGGCCGTGGACTGGCCCAACTACCCGGTACGCGGATTCATGCTGGATGTTGGGCGGCGGTTCTCGCAGACAGCGTTCCTTTCGGACATGGTGCGGTACATGGGCTGGTTCAAGCTCAACACGTTCATGGTGCACCTCAACGATAATGAGATTGCCAAGGACACCAAGCGCAGCTGGGATGTGGCCCAGGCGGCGTTCCGGCTCGAGTCCGAGAACCCGCAGTTTGCCGGGCTGGCGGCCACGGATGGCAGCTACACCCGGGCGCAGTGGGATGCACTGGAGGACCTTGCGGCAGCTCACCACGTGAACCTGATCCCCGAGATCGATGTCCCCGCCCACGCCCGCTCGCTCATCAAGTGGAAGCCGGAGTTGGGGCTCAACGGTGGGGATTCGGACATGCTGGATTTGTCCCGCCCGGAAGCCACAGAGCTGGTCAAGGAATTGTTCAGTGAATTTGTGCCGTGGTTTAGAAGCCCCGTGGTGCACTTTGGCGCCGATGAATACGCCAAGGACCACGAACCCGAGTACCGCCAGTTCTTCAATGGCATCAGCGCCCACCTCCGGTCCTTGGGCAAGGCACCCATGGCCTGGGGGAGCCTGAGCACCATGGCCAACGGCGCCGGCCACCCCGAGAGCGGGTATAGCCGCGACGTGACAATCTGTTCCTGGAACAATGACTGGTACAGCGGCCAAGCCGCCGTGGCTGACGGCTACAACATCATCAACACCAATGATGATCTGTTGTACATTGTTCCGTTTGCCGATTACTACCACGGTGGTGCGCTGGACGGGCAGCTGCTCTTCGATACGTGGGAGCCGCACGTTTTTGGTGAAGGCAAGAACCTCTACCCGCAGCACCCCCAGTTGCTCGGGGCAGCCAGCGCACTGTGGAATGATCTTGTTCTCAAGGACTATGACGAGCACGTCATGCACGCCATGATGGAGCCTGCCTTCGGGTTGCTGGCCCAGAAGATGTGGCGCGGTGTGGTGCCCGGAATGGACTATGACACGTTCATGACGCGCTCTTCTGCGGTGTCCCGCTGGCCCGGGCGCGAATTCCTGAAGTAAGTAGCTCCTGAGTTGTTGCGGAGAGTAGCGCTGGCGTAGCGCCGTGCGCCGGCGAATCTGGCTGTGCTGGACGGGAATAACCCGGGCAGCACAGCCGTTGACTCCGGTAGATGCAAACGCATGAAACAAGGAGTAGATGTGCAGCGTACCGTAGTTGTTATTTCAGCCGGTCTGGGCGTTCCGTCAAGTACACGGATGCTTGCAGATCAACTAGCTGCCGAGGTGCGTTCGCGCGTTTCTGCTGCAGGAGCCGAGCCGGTCATTGATGTTATTGACCTTCGCGACTACGCCACTGACATTGCCAACAACATGGTCACCGGTTACGCCGGGCCTACTTTGGCAGAGGTCATTGCGCGTGTGGAAGCGGCCGATGCCATGATCGCTGTAACGCCCACGTTCAGTGCCTCATACTCGGGGCTGTTCAAGTCCTTTTTTGACATTCTGGATCCGAAACTTCTTGAAGGCATGCCTGTTCTCTTCGGTGCAACTGGTGGATCCTCCCGCCACTCCCTGGTTCTTGACATGGCTATTCGTCCGCTGTTTAGTTACTTGCGTGCCAACACCATGCCCACCGCCATTTATGCCTCCCCAGAGGACTGGGGCGGATCCGGCACTGACCCACTCGAGCAGCGAATCGGGCGGGGGGCTGCCGAGCTGGTTGCCGTCCTGCTCGGTGAGGAGCACCGTGCCGGGAATCCCGATCACAAGGCCAAAAGGGCGCAGCGGCAGATGAGCGAGGCTTCATCCCTGCCGTTTGAGGAACTGCTTGCCCAGACACAACGCCGCTAAGTGCTGATGTGCAAGGCAGCTAAGTGCTAACTTGCGGGCCCGCTCACAGCTAGAAAATGGGTTGCTCGGGTTTTACCGTCAGTGGTGGCGGATCCAGCGTGTCAAGGACCACCATGAGTGCAGTGCGGTAAATCTCGGGATGGATTTCAGGGCTGGCATGGCCCGTGTGCGGGACGTTATAGACAAAGTGCGGGTTGCTCGGCAGCAGTGATTCCCAGCCGCGGATTGCTTGGGCGGCGTTGACAATGAAATCCTCAGGATCGTAAATCAGCCCGATCCCCGTACTGGTGGGTACATCGCCGTCGTACTGGCGGGGAAAGGCCTGCAGAAACGTGGCCTGGGTGGTGCTGAGAATGAGCGAATTGTTGTTTGGGTCAAAGGATCGGGCCACACCGCTGCGTGCTGCTTCATACATGCCCTGACCGTTGGGATTAGCGAGCCCGCCCCAAAGCCCCGCGGCCAAGCGCCCTACCAGGCCCAGATACGGCACCACTTTGCCGGCAATCGAGATGTATTCCTTGCCGGGATCCAAGGTATCGGCCACATCACTGGGGCTGGAGCCCATCACAATAACCCGCACCTTGACCCCAATCTGGGTCAACAAAGAGGCCAGCACCACGGCGGCCATCCCGCCAAAGCTGTCTCCGTAGAAATACACGGTGTCTATTTTGCGTGCAAAAACATCGCGCTGGATGGCGATGAAGAGCGAGGCTATGTCAATGCCCTCGTTGGAATAGCCAATAAAGGATGCTGAGGCTCGCTGGTTCATGGCCGGTTGCAGCGCTTGAAGTTTGCGCCCGGCATCGCGGTAGCTGACCCGGAATCCACCGAGCAAGTACCAGGTCTTTCCTGGGAAACGGGCGGCTGCTACCTTGTTCTCGTCATTGTCCGGGGTGGTGATGCGGTACTGGCTGCGCTCAGTGAACCGGGCATCCAAGGCAATGTTGGCTTGAAAAGCCGTGGTGAGGGCGCCTGCGCCCATGCTGAGAAAGAACAGCCGTCGCGGTACATCGGGTATCTGGTGCGCAGGCTTAGCAGGACGCTCGGGCCGTTCCGGCTCGTGGTCCCGTTGCTGTTCGTTGTTAGGGGCTGTGCTTGCTGTCATATTAAGTCACAGCCATTGTGTCACGCTTCGCCGGTCACAGATCACGGCCTGTCTGCGGGCTCGTTGACCACGCCCGGTAGAATCAGCCTCGTGAATGAGCACTCATTTGTTCCCAGCGCTGACCTCCCGCAGACACCCTGTGCCGGGGGCGCAAGTGGGCGCCGGTATTCGGGTTTGGAGCCATCCGAGCGGACCCAAGAGCGGTACCAGAAGTTCATTGAATCGGGGACGGGAGTCTTTGGCACTGTGGGCTACTCCGCTGCCAAGGTTAAGACGTTGTGCCAGGGCGCGGGTCTGAGTGAACGCTATTTTTATGAGTCCTTTGAATCTCGTGAGCATCTACTCACTGTTGTTTACGCCCAGTTGTCGATTAAGTTGATGAAACACGTAAAGTCCGCTCTGCAGGATCCTGAGGCGACGCTGCACGAAGCCATCCGAGCCAGTCTGGGCGCAGTTGTTAGATTTATGTTGGCGGATCCTCGCCATGCCCGGATCATGTTGGTGGAAGTGGTTGGCGTTTCTGCTGAGCTTGAAGTGAAGCGTCACGAGATTTTGAAAGAATTTGCTGGCCAATCGATGGCCATGCTCTTGCTGTTGGCTGGGGTTTCCCCGGAAGGGACTGTAGAACGGCCGGCGGGCGCTGTTGCGGGCGCTGGAACCGCCCTAGAACGTCGCAGTGAAAAAGCCGCGCCGGCCACTGTGCTGGACTTTGCCAGGCTCACTGCCGTCTCCATGGTGGGCGGAGTTAACAACATGCTCCTTGACGCGGTGCTCGAGGGCGCTGCTGTTAACGTGGAACGGATCGTTGAGGTCTCCTACCAACTGGTCTTCAATGCCTCGGCCGGTATTCGCAAGCTGGCCGCCGCGCCGTTTTAGCGTTTGTCAGGCCTGTGAGCACATGTTGCCACACATAACCTTAGGTAGCTTGTGATCAAGGTGACAGGATGGTGCTATGTCATTTCCACAACTATTTGCCGCGTACTGGTGGTTACTTTTCCCTCTCGGGGGCATGGGGGTAGGTGCCTTCAAAGCGCTGCTTTCCTCCCGAGATCGTGCCCATGAGCGCAAGATCGAAATGTACAAGCTTAAACATCCCGAAGTTGCGGGGCTTGACGTTTCCATCCATCACACCGCGGATGAAAAGGCCCCGCCTGTTCATCCGGATGTCACCACCGCGGACGTGGAGAAGGTCATGGCCGATCACGATGAAGTCAACCGGCGCTGGCTCCGCTACGAGCTTGATATTGCCAAACTTATTGACTTCCCCATGATGAGTGACGTCCGCGAACCCCTGACCGTTGCCTTTCTTCGGGCCAAGCGCGACGCCGATGGCTTGCGTCCGCTCAAGGTCGCTGAGATCCCATCCAAGAGCAGATGGGACGATTACCGCAACGCCGTCAACGCCTTCGCTGTGGCGTTTGATGTGGCTGAAAAGGAAGCCCGCCGCATCAAGGACTCCGGCTTTAGCACTGATGAACGCCAACGGCTGGGGACGGCCCGCAAACTCATCAACATCGCTGAAAACGAGGCTGCCACTGCGGCAGAACGCCAAACGGCCATCAAGCGGGTCCGGCGTGAGCTCGATGGCGTGATTGTGCTTCCCGACGTTACCTTAGCTTCCCTCGAGCAGCAGGTGGCACGGATGATCGAGGGCCCCGGCACGTCCACTCACACCTGAGCCGGCCTTCTGCTGGCTCCGCCTAGAATGCCACGAGCCTGGATGCCACGTTAGGTATGCGCATGGCCTGGTCCGAAGCCGGCGCGGGGTTACTCTGGACTACCTGGAGCAGACCCATTGGATGTCCGGCTTGCTCAACATCAGGCGAAGCGGACGTGTTTCAGCTAAGCCGCGCAATTGGGGATGTGGGTTCTGGAAAAGCCGATCCGCCCCCCTGTGGCATCAGCTCATGGGCGTCCCCTTCCAGGGTGCGTGGTTCATAGAGTCAGCGGCCGACGGCGCCGCCTATCATGACAACCCCATAGGCTGGGCTGATGATTTGGTCCGGAACAACCTGATGATGATTGAGTGCTTGCCGTGTCTGCGTATTTTTCTCCGCAATACTTTTTCAGCGCCCTGAACTCATGCTCAGCTGGGTTAGCCAGGCACTTGAGAGGATAAGCACCAGCTCTAGCGTCCAGCAAGGCGCATAGAGAAAGTCCAAGGTGAGCAGCGCCGGAATTTGCCTTCAGAACGTTGGCAGCTGTCCTCAATCTAGGGGATGTATGCTGAAAACCGTTCTAAGGATGCGCAATGCAACGTACAACAGTTATTACAGGCGCCAGTGACGGTATTGGCGCTGCCGCAGCAAAAATGTTGGCTAATCCGGGGGATACCCTGGTGCTGGTGGGCCGCTCCCCGGAGAAGACCAAGGCCATTGCCGACGAGCTGGAATGTGAGTACTTTCTCGCCGACTTCACGGAATTGAAACAGGTGCGGACGCTGGCCGCTGAATTGTCTAAGAAATATCCGCGCATCGACGTGCTGGCCAACAACGCCGGAGGTGTCATGGGCCACCGTGAGGTCACAGTTGACGGGCATGAGAAAACTTTTCAGGTCAACCACTTGGCACCGTTCCTGCTGACCACCTTGCTGATTGAGAAGCTTGTGGCTGACCGCGCAACTGTCATCAACACCTCCAGCGCAGCGCACAAGGTGATGGCTAAGTTCGACATTGATGACCTCGACGCAGTGAAGCGCTACCGCACCAACGCCGCGTACGGTAACGCGAAGCTGGCAAACATCCTTTTTACGAAGGAGCTGCAGCGCCGCTACGGCGATCACGGCGTCAATGCTGTTGCTTTTCACCCAGGGGTAGTAGCTAGCAACTTTTCAGCAGAGTCGGTGGGCCCCATCAAACTTGCCTACAGCTCCGTGGCCAAACGGTTCCTGCTCACATCAGCCGAGGGCGCCGACACCTTGGTGTGGCTCGCCACCACGGAACCGGGTACTGATTGGACTCCGGGGGAGTATTACGTGCGGCGCAAGCTGACCGAGCCGAGCCGCCAAGCCCAAGATCCGGCGCTGGCGCTCCAACTCTGGGAACATAGTGCAGCCATGATCCAGTGACCAAGCAACAGTGACCGGAAAAGCAGTATCCACTAGAGCAGTGCTTAGGAGAGTAGGCGCCCGCCGGTGTAGACACCTTCGGCTAGTTGCTCCACCAGCCAGGGGCTGAAGGCGAACGGCGTGGCCGTGACTGCTTCTTCAACGTCCACCACGTCGGTCCAGGCCCAGTCACACACTTCCTCGGCGTTCGGTGTGAGGGGGGCGTCGCTTTCGTACACGGCGGTAAAGACGGGGCAGATTTCATTCTCCACAATCCCTGAAGCATCCGTAGCCTGGTACCTGAAGTCCGGAAGTGCCGGCTGAATGTTGGTCACGGTGATGTTCAATTCCACGGCGGCGCGGCGAATGATCGCTTCTTCGAAAGATTCGCCAGGGGCCGGGTGGCCGCAGAAGGAATTTGTCCACACACCAGGCCACGTCAGCTTCGAGAGCGCGCGGCGGGTCAGCAAGGTGCGGCCCTGGGAATCGAAAAGATGGCAGGAGAAGGCCAGATGCAGGGGCGTTTGTGCCGTGTGGATCAGCGACTTGTCCGCGCTGCCAATCTCAGCCCCGCTGTCATCTAACAACCTGACCAGCTCAATGTTTTGACCCATGATGGGACCAGTTCCTTCCGTTCGCAGCAGTTCTAGCACGGCCTGTACGTCTTTCCTCCGGGCGCATAGCACCGGGGTCCAGTGTATCCGGGGTAATCGCCGCCGGAGTCTTGCGCCGGGGGCTGGTAGGCAGGCGGAACGTAAGGTGCCGGAGCTGGCGGAACGTAGACGGGTGGAAGGTTGCGGATCCGTTCAGCGTCGGCAGCCTGGGCGGCCACTGTGATCACAGCGGCCGTTGCTGCTGTTGTGGAGCCCGCTGTGGCCGGGCTGCAGTATCCAAGGATTGTGTGGCTGCAGAAATTTGCGCATCGTGGACAGGCGGGAGGAACGTTGAGTTCTTGCCCACGGTTACGGCTGAGCCAAGTCCCACCCTGGCGATCTCAGCGCTGACAAATGCGTCACTTGAGGTGAAAACGGCAGCCAGTATGCGGGCGTCCTTGTCCGTCCGTTCAACGTCATACATCAACTTGATCTTGGCATCCACGGAAAGCAACTCGCGCAGGAAGTCTGTGGTGTCCCCGCTGCAGGCGGTGGTGCCGAAAACCATCGCGGCGGTGAGCCCCATTGCGGCCAGAAAACGACTGCTGGAAAATCTCATGCTGCGCGTCATGGAAATATTTGTACCTAAAGAATGCCAGGACTCATTGAGGACTCGATGACTGTCCAGTTTACGGGCGTCACCGGCTACGGTTTCACCACGTCATGCGGTACTACGGCATGGAGTTCATAGCCCCCCGTCTGCAGCTTCCAGTAGTGCAGCCGCAGCGCCCCCGCCGTTCCCTGCTCCACATAGAGGCGCCAACACACGTCCTCGCCTCGAAGAGTGGGGGCGGCATGGGCACCGTCATTGAGCCGCAGAACATGAGGTTCGCGTTTACGCAGCGGACCCTGCCGGTCTGCCACCAGATCCACCACGGCACGCAAAGTCTTGTTGCGTTGTTGCTCCGTCAGCGCCGCCCACGACTCCAGGAACTGTGGGCTGCTGCTGAAATTTCCCAGCGGATGGAGACGCTTTTCGGCCGCAGGAACCATCCGAGCCCAGAGCGCAAGCAGATCAAAATTGAACTGCTCCTCCGGATCCAGAAACAGTTTTTCAGGCGTACTTTCAGTCCTGGACGTGGCGGAACGGCGCTGTCTGCGGACCTGCACCAGTGCCTCGCGCGTTTTGGCCAGATCCGTTTTGAGGACCTCCACTTGATGCTCGGCCAAATGCAGTTCTCGGGCAAGCTCACCGGAGCCGCGGCGCTCCTCCTTGAGCTGATCCTGCAGCGCCCGGGCCACCTGATCCGTAGCGCCCTGCCGCTTGGCCGCTGCCAGCAACTCGGCAATGGTGTGCCGGGCGGCCTCCAGCTGCATTTGTGTGCTTTGCAACGCGGAGCGTCGTTGGGTTGGGCTGAGTAGGGATTCCTGTTGGGAAAGGTCGACGCCGGACAAACCCACCGCGCCGCTATCGAGGGGGGCCTGGGGGGAAGGGGAGGCAACGGCCGTGCCGGTGGTGAAGATGGAAGCGTAGGGCCGGTTCGCCTCCAGCCAGGGCGGGCCCCCGCGCAGGAGAGCAGGGGCGCGGACGGCTGGTTCGTCGTCGTCCACGTCCAGCATGGAGAGCCGGACCGCACCGTTCTCATACAAAACACGGACCCGGACCACCTCGCCCTCGGTCAGTAGATCTTCGGCGGAATCCAGGTCATTGGAGGAGATCCGCTCCACACCGATGCGGAAATCACTGCCAGGCCAAAGTTGCACCCAGGCGTGGCGGGGACTGACGGACTTGACACGGCCCAGTGCCACATCGCCTTGTTGGTAGACGGTGACGGGGGAGGGGTGGGGCAGCAGGAGCGCCTTGATGTCCAGGACGTGGGTGTCCGGGTTGAGTACTCCCGTGAGCTCTTGGCCCTTTGCCACCAGCCAATCCAGCGGAATGCCGGGTAGCAGATCCTCGCTACGGATGAGGGCCGTTTCGCCGCCAGGAAGTAGCTCCACCAGGGCCCTGTCCTCGCCCGGGAAGCCCTTGACTACCGCTGGCGAAATCACGGGCAGGGACGCCGTGTGGGGCCGTGATGGGTTGAAGCGTTGGGCCGCTAGAACCTCATGCTCAAGGGTGTCGTACAGCTGTGGCAATGCGGTGCTCCGGTGCAAAAGATGAGGACGGGAAACTCTCTCCAGCCATCGCTCGCCGTGTGGATAGACCCGGGCTCCTGTGCCGTAAATGTGGAGGCGCGAGGGCAGACCCTTTTCCAGCTGGTGGGTTTCATCCCCATTGACCACCATGAAGGTCCGGGCTTCTTGACCCAGCCGGGCGGCCAGCACATGCGGATCAATACGAAATTGTTGTTCCGGGATGTGGGAGATGACTAGTACCGTGACGTTGCGCTGTGGATCCATCAGGAGCGCGGCCAGCGCTTTGCCACTGATTTGTTCCACGGCAGCGTGTTCCACGGCAGGCTGTGCTGGGGCGGGGTAGCTGAGGGGCTCTGGTGCCGGGAGCCGCTTCCTGTTTTTCTGTGCAGGCATGCGGCTCCTTCCATCGTTTGCGCCGGATCGTCGTAGTGACATACCTTACAGCGCGCCCATGCTGCCAATGGCTCAGGGGTGGCAGGTTACGCCCTTTTGGATCATCTCATTTGAGTCTGCGAGTAACGTTTGAGCCACATTATTCCTATTCGTTTGGATGAATGCTGCTAAAAGGGTTTTGCTGAAAGCTGATGGCTTAGGGGTGCCATCGGATCGAATTGATCCGATCGGACAGTCCTGCCGGGGCTGGGCAATTTGCTTGGCCGTAGTGAAAGTTCACTGGGGTAGGTTTGCATCAATGAGTGTGAGCCGGGTTACATTCCCGTCTTTCACCCAAGGAAATATAGGCTCACGCAAGCCTCTGCCACCATCCATGGCGGGGCCGGCGGATCAGGTCAAGGACGGTTACATGCTCTTACTTTCGGCATCATGGCGGGCCCCGGTCAGCCCCGGTGCAATCCTCCTCAAGGCTGAAGTAAGGCCCGCGCAATGATCGGGTTCATTGCCAAGCGCTTCATTAATTACGCGATCCTTTCAGCCATCGCCACGCTCAGCGCCTATGTCTTGGCCAGCATCATCTTGAACCCGGCTGCGCGCTACCTAGGCCGTAATCCGCGCCCCAGTGATGCCACCATCAACTCCATCCTGGATGGCTTGGGCGTCAACCCGAACACCCCCTGGGTGGAGCGGCTGTGGGCCTGGATTGTGCGGCTCGTGACCGAAGGGTCCTTGGGCGACACCATTCATAACACTTCAGTGTTCAGTGAGATCGCGGCCCGCGCCGGAACCAGTCTGCGGCTGCTGATTTTAGGTACCGTCATTGCTGCGATTGTAGGTGTGGCACTGGGCGTGTGGGGTGCGGTGCGTCAGTATAGATTCAGTGATCAAGCCATTTCCGTAGCCTCCTTCACCATTCTTGCCACACCAGCATTTGTCCTAGGCATCTTGTTGATGATTGTTGCCACGTTGCTCAATAACTTCCTAGGTGTTCAGCTGATCAGCTTCACGGGCGAATACACCCCAGGGCTCGATGGCGGCTGGTGGGTCCAATTCGGGGATCGAGCAGGGCACCTGTTGCTGCCAACCATCTCGCTGGCCCTCATGGGGGCTGCCGGATATTCCAGATACCAGCGCAGCGCCATGCTGGATGTACTGGCTGCGGACTACATCCGGACCGCACGTTCCAAGGGGCGAACTCGTGGTTCGGCGCTTGTCCGTCACGGCGTCCGGGTAGCCCTGATCCCCATGTCCACCTACTTTGCCTACTCCTTCGCCACGGTTTTGGCCGGTGCCGCCGTCACCGAACTTGTGTTCAGCTGGCACGGTATGGGCGAATTGCTGGTTCAATCGATTTCACAAAGCGATATTAATGCCTTTACGGGGGCCATCTTTTTCAACGCCATCCTGATCCTGATCGCCGGAACATTGGCCGATGTTGTGTATGCGGCCCTTGACCCGAGAGTGCGGGTGTAGCCATGTCCATGCTTGATGAAATGCCGGCACCCGATGCTACTGCGGTCATTACAGACGTGGTGCATTCGGCAAAGCCTGTTTCCCGTCTGCGTCTGGTCATGGCCCGGCTGCGCAGCACACCGCGGTTCTGGGTGGGCATCATTGGCCTGGGCGCCATCATCCTGTGGGCCATCTTTGGTCTTGTTCCCAACGCCTGGAACTACACGGATCTGGATATTTACAACATGGGATCAAGCCCCAGCCGGCTCCATTGGTTTGGCACCAGTGACATTGGCGAAGACATTTACGCCCAAACTATTGTGGGCCTGCGCAAGTCACTGATCATTGGCCTCTTGGTGGGCCCCTTGGCCGCCATTGTGGCCGGTGTGGTGGGTGCCGTGGCAGGCTACCTTGGCGGTTGGTGGGACAGGGTTATTGTCTGGGTCATCGATCTACTATTGGTGCTGCCGAGCTTGTTCCTGTTCATCTTGCTTAGCCCAATTTTCAAGCAACTGTCCTGGGTGGCGCTGATCTTCCTCCTGGCAGGCTTTGGCTGGATGATCATGGCCAGGGTCATCCGGGCCCAAACCCGCTCGCTGCGCGAACGCGACTTCATCAAGGCCGCCCGCTTCATGGGTGTGGATACCTGGACCATCATCCGTAGGCATGTGCTGCCCAACGTCTCTTCGCTGCTGATCATCGACGCGACGCTTGGCGTAGGTGCTGCAATCCTCAGTGAGACCACCCTGAGCTTCTTCGGCTTCGGCATCCAAGCCCCTGACGTTTCCTTGGGCACCCTCTTGGCGGCAGGCCAGAGTGCAGCCGCCACCCGCCCTTGGCTTTTCATTTTCCCCGCAGCCATCCTTGTCTTCACAGTCCTCTCAGCCAGCCTTGTTGGCGATGCGCTCCGAGATGCCGTAGACCCGACCTCGGGAGTCAACCGTGACTGAAAACCTGATCGACCCCGCAGCAAGCAATGAAACCAGCCCGTCAGTACGCCCCGGCCCCACACAGCCGAATCCGTCAAATCACCTGCTGGAAGTCCGCGACCTCCATGTCACCTTCCCTCAGCCGGGCGGGGCAGTCACAGCCGTGCGGGGAGTTAGCTACCATGTGGACCAGGGTGAGTTTCTGGGGATTGTGGGTGAATCCGGATCCGGAAAGTCTGTCTCCTCGCTGGCCGTCATGGGCCTGCTGCCCTCGAACGCAAAAATCAGTGGAGATATCCTCTTTGAAGGCAAATCACTGCTGGGTCGCAGCGATAAGGAAATGTCCAAGCTGCGCGGCGAGGGCATCTCCATCATTTTCCAGGACCCGCTTTCGGCGCTGACCCCCGTTTACACCATTGGGGCGCAAATTTCTGAGGCTCTGCGATTGCATGACCGCAAGCTCTCCAAAGCTGCCGCCAACGCACGCGCCGTGGAACTGCTCAAGGTGGTGGGCATCCCCAATCCGGAGCGCCGCGCCCAAGCTTTCCCGCACGAATTTTCCGGCGGTATGCGCCAACGCGCCATGATTGCCATTGCCATTGCAAACAATCCGCGGCTCATCATCGCCGATGAACCAACCACTGCCCTTGATGTGACCATCCAGGCGCAGATCCTGGAAGTGCTGCAGAAGGCGAAGGACATGACAGGTGCAGCCGTGGTGCTGATCACCCATGATCTGGGTGTGGTGGCAGGGAATGCGGACAGGCTCGCCGTCATGTACGCGGGGCGGATTGTGGAGACCGGGACCGTGGATCAAGTGTTCCACGCACCGTCCATGCCGTACACCGTGGGGTTGTTGCGTTCCATGCCGAACCTGGCCACGGCCGGGCATACCCGGCTGGTGCCGCTGGAGGGCCGTCCGCCCCAATTGAGCAACCTGGCGCCAGGGTGCCCCTTTGCGCCCCGGTGCCCGGTAGTCATTGAGGCCTGCCGTTCCACCGAGCCGCCCTTGACAGTCATCGGGGAGGACCCGTTGAACTCTGCCGCCTGCCTGCGTGTAGCCGAAATAGCCTCAGGCCAGCTGGACCGTACCAAGCTGTACCCTGTGCCTGAACCTGTCGCCACTGCGGAACGGGCCTTAGTGGCCCCTGAAACAGTGCTGGATGTGGCGGGGTTGGAGCGCCATTTCCCCTTGTCCAGGGGCTCGGTGTTCAAACGCACTATAGGTACCGTGCGGGCCGTGGACGGTGTCAGCTTTGACCTGCGGACAGGGCAAACTTTGGGACTGGTGGGTGAATCCGGCTGTGGGAAGTCCACCACTGTCATGGAGATCTTGGAACTCACCAAGCCTCAAGCCGGGCAGGTCAGTATCAACGGGCGGGATGTGGCCACGCTCACTGCCAGGGAACGGAAGGCTCTGCGCAAGGAAATACAGGTGGTTTTCCAAGACCCCATGGCCTCCCTTGACCCGCGGCTACCCGTGCAGGATCTCGTGGCGGAACCACTCACCGTTCACGGTGTCCCTGCCAAGGACCGGCTGGAAAAGGTCCGGGCCGTTCTGGATCTGGTGGGGCTGGACCCGTCAATGGCCTCACGGTATCCGCACGAGTTCTCTGGAGGGCAGCGCCAACGCATCGGCATTGCCCGGGCCTTGGTGACTGACCCGAAGATTGTGGTGTTGGATGAGCCCGTTTCCGCCCTAGATGTCTCCATCCAGGCCGGGGTGATCAATCTGTTGCAGGACCTGCAGGAGAAATTGGGGCTCTCCTACTTGTTCGTGGCCCATGACTTGGCGGTAGTGCGGCAAATTTCTGACAACGTTGCCGTCATGTATCTGGGCAGGATCGTGGAAAGCGGGCCCGCGGAAGCGATCTTCGAGAACCCGCAACACCCCTATACCAAGGCTCTGCTCTCGGCCGTGCCCGTCCCAGACCCTACCGTGGAGCGCAGCCGCACCCGGATCCTCCTCGAGGGGGACCTACCGAGCCCCACCGAGGACATCACGGGCTGTAACTTCCGCACCCGCTGCCCTCTGTACAAACTCATGGACGCTCCAGGAAAGGAACAGTGCCGGACCCAGGATCCACAACCCCGAGCCGTGCAAAACAGTGTGGTGGCCTGCCACCACGCTGAGCGAATCGGCTTGCTGGCGGCCGGGATGCCATGATCCCTGAGCGCCTTCGTGAACACCCCCAAGAACTTACCGTAGCCACCGAACCCCGCGGGAGAAGAACAATGACCCACCGGGGACCATTCAATGGGAGGAAGAAATGAAAAATATTAACAAGATGGTGGGAGCCGGCGTTTTGGCGGTTGCCCTGGCCATGACAGGTTGTAGCGCTGGCGGCGGAGGCGATAACAAGCCCACCGTGGACAGCAGCAAGGGCGCTGCTGAGACCGCCACCCTGCCCACCACCGCATGGGTAAGCGCTGATTATGCTTCCGTTAAGGACGGTGGCACCTTGACTCTGGCTGTTGACCAGTTGCCGGATAACTGGAACACACTCCAGATTGATGGCAACGTCAAGGCCGGAGGCGAGATTCTGGATCCCACTATGGGCGCCCCGGTCCGCACCACGGTGGACGGCGGTTGGGCAGTGGACCCTGACTACGCAACCGAGGTGAAGCTGCTCAGCGAGGACCCGCAGGTTGTGGAAGTGAAGCTGAACCCCAAGGCAGTGTGGGAAGACGGCACACCCATCACGTACAAGGACTACGCGGCTACCATCAAGGCCAATAATGGCACCAACAAGGACTACCAAATTGTGGGAGACAACGTCTTCAAAGACATTGATACTGTCACCAAGGAGGACACCGACTTCAACTTTAAGATCACCTTCAAGAACAAGAATGCTGATTGGGCCTCCATTCTGGGCAGCAGCACGGCAGGGACCGCCACCGCAGCAGTGCTGCCCGCAGCCGTTGCCTCCGATGTGAAGGCTTTCAACGAGGGCTACAAGTCCAAGCCGCTGCCCTCCACGGGCCCGTTCAAGGTGGGTACGGTGGACACCACCGGACAAGTGGTCACCCTGGTCCCCAATGACAAGTGGTGGGGGCAAAAGCCCAAGTTGGAGAAGATCATCATGAAGGTCATCTCCCGCGATGCCCTCGCCCAGGCTTACGCCAACAAGGAACTTGATGCTGTCAGCATTGGCACCAACAAGGACAACTATGACACCGCCAAGAAACGCGCAGACGGCGCCATTCAGCAGTCCGGTGGTTTGACCTGGAACCATGTGACAATGAACGGTTCCAAGGGTCCGCTGGCAGATGTTAAGGTCCGCCAGGCCGTGGCACGCGCCATTGACAGGGACACTATTTCCGCCAGCCGCCTAGCTCCTATCGGCGCCCCCGTGGCCAATCAAAACAGCTACATCTTCATGCCTGGTCAGAAGGGCTACGAGGACGATGCAACAGCCGTCATTGGCTATGACACCGCCAAATCGGAGGCACTGCTCAAGGAAGCCGGGTACACCAAGGGCTCCGACGGGGTGATGGAAAAAGATGGTGCCAAGCTGGAACTTATTTACACCTTGGACGCCAACAACCCTGTTTCTGAACAGATCTTCAAGCAGATCCAGGCCAACCTGCAAGTTGTTGGTATCTCGCTCAAAAATGACACGGTACCTGCCGATAAGTTCTTTGCCGACTACGTGCTCAAGTCCAACTTCCAGCTGACCGGCTTCGCCTGGTCCGGGACCGCTTTCCCGGTGGCCGCCGCCGAATCGATCTTCTACCCTGCCGATGCCGGGCAGAACTTCACCGGAATTACCGATGACAAACTCGGTGAGATGTGGGCCGCTGCCAATGCGGAACTGGATCCCGCCAAGCGCATTGAACTGGCCAACGAGATTGACAAGACAATCTTCGCCTACACCCCCGTCATCCCGCTGACACCCACTCCGAACACCTTGGGCGTCAAGACAGGACTGGTCAACTACGGTGCCGCCCAGTTCGAATCCATGGATTGGACCAGCATCGGATTCAAGAGCTAACCCAACCCGCTTCAAGCTCAACAAAGGCCCGGCCTCACCCTTCATGGTTGGGCCGGGCTTTTGGCTTAACTCAGCACACTGGCAAGAACCAGCCCTACGCTCAAGACACCTACGACGACGGGGACCACGTTCCAGCGCCGGGTCACCGCTGTTGGTGGGTGGGGCTGAGCGGTTGGGCGGTGGGGCGCGGAGGCGGCCGCGCCGTCGTCCATCTCTGGTTGCCGAAGTTCCCAGGCGTCCCACGCCGCCTGAATGACAACCTTGGTGTGCGGGACGGTGAGGGCGCGGGGGCCCAGTTTTCCGGTGCTGGGGGCTCCCCAACTAGGGATCCTTCCCGCGGTGGTGTCAAAGCTGGTGGTTTGCAGGACGCGGACGGCGGTGAGCTCGCTGAAGGGGATGGTGTGCTCGCGCAGAATATTGCGGACCAGAATGCTGTCGGAGGTGATTTGTAGGCAGGGGCGCCACAACAGAATGTAGATGGTCCAGCCAACCAGCAGCAGCCATGGCAAAAATCCCCAGATGGCTTGCACCGTTCCGGTCAGGATCAGATTCACTGACAAAAAGATGCACAAGGTCCACGTCACCGCACCTAGAACCCGGGTTGGTGTGGAGTAGATGAGTGTTTGTGGAGTGCGCGGAGTAGCTGCCATGGTACTTCAAGAATGCCAGAGGTGGTGGGCAAGGTGTGGGAAGCAGATACTCAAAGGCACAATGCGGCCAGGTGTTCTGCGGTGGACCCGTCAACGGTGGGCCGGGGCCGTTTGCGTCCTCACATCGCTGACCCCGGCACAGGGGAAGGATAGGAGCCGGTGAGAGCGCCCGGCTATTTTTCCCATCCAGCTAGAGTTCGCTCATCTGGTCTGGGCGAACTCCGCCCGTGCCAACGTGCTTCTCACTGATCGAGGGACCGTTCTTGATCACCTGCACCAAGGCCATGGCATCCCCACGCCCCAGCCAGTCGTGTTCCATGAGCCAGTCAATGATGGCGCAGGATTTTCCGGTGGTCCGCCTAAACTGCGGGAGTGCACCTCAAGGGGGCCACTGACACCTCCGCTGCCATGCCCGTTCGCCCTCGTTCCCAGAAGGCGAATAAAACCCTAAAGTTCTTTTCTCTTGGCGCAATGACGTGCGTCCGTTGAGGCTGCCTTGCTACTGACGGACCCGAAATCCCACAGCGGAACGATTGCGCCCGCTGGCTTCGCTATCCCATGGACCGCGGGTGGACAGGGCCACGAGAGCAAGCCCGAGCAGGACGAACAAGATGTACACCCACGAGCCCGCAGTCACGAGTCGGAGAATTCCAGCCATGGCAACGAAACTCCCAATGGAGAAGAGCAAGCGCGTCGTTTTCCAGCTGAACATTCCATGGTTGGGTCGCATCCAATAACACTACGCGAGCAGACCCATCAAAGCAGTCCCCCCATCGAGTCCTTACTAGCTGGGCCGTAACACTGCAAGCCGTGAAAGGTTCACTCATGCTGCTGCCAC
Source organism: Arthrobacter sp. lap29 (assembly GCF_032458965.1). NCBI lineage: Bacteria > Bacillati > Actinomycetota > Actinomycetes > Micrococcales > Micrococcaceae > Arthrobacter > Arthrobacter sp. lap29. The sequence goes on along the minus strand of NZ_JAUCEK010000004.1, from coordinate 258,213 downwards.
CCGAGCCAGTGCTCAGAGGCTCAGTGCTCAGAGGCTCAGAAGAAGAATGCCAGCCGGGTCAGGATCTTGCTAGAGCCGATCCGGCTCTCTCTTGGCTTCTTCCTCCAGGGTGGCTGCGTGATCGTTCATCTCTGCGATGTCCGGGGTCACCATCTCGGAATAAACCTCAGCCAGCCGGTCCGGCGTTGTAGGCTCGTGAATTAGTTCGCTGTCATCAAAATCTGGATGCTTGCTCATGCTTCACACTAACGCCTGCCGCGCGGCCAGGGCTAGGCCTGCCGGGGACTGGACACCGCCAGCGGATCCGCAGGTTACGGCAAGCAATGCCGGGCCCGTCCGCGCCCAATAGCACTGAGGCGCTATTGGCCGTCAGCAATCCCCGGCACGAAGAAGGTGCTGGAGGAGAGCCGTGCGCCGTCGAGCATCACAACCCATTCATAGGTGGAGCCCGTGGGCAACGGCAACCCGCCCGGGAAGTTCAGCACCACGTTGGAGCAGCCCGGGAAGCCCATGGGTGGCGGCTGCATGTTAGGAGCCATGGTGTGCCGGAAGTCCACTTGCTGTTTGAAGTGCAACACGTTGGGGCCCTCGCTTGCCGGTACTGAGACGGGACGGCCGTCAGTGTCCACAAGTGCCACCTCCACCACGGCTTGGGTTGAATCGAAGGCGGGAATACTGACGGTGACGCTCACAAAGAGTGAGAACGGTGCGCTCATTCCGGTGTCGGGGTCAAAGCCTAGGAATTGGATCCCGCCACCAATGATATTGACCTTTCCGGCCGCGTCGATGTTGACGAAGTCGGCAATGATGATGCTGGCGCCGGCGCTTGAATGATCGCTCATGTGGAAATCTCCATAAAGCCCATCCAACCACGTCCGGTGAGCGCTGTTGGTTCCCGTTACACTGGAGCGGCACTCGCCACGCGGTGACGTGGCGAAGATGAGAGCAATGTTTGACGGTAGGCTGGGAATGGTTGAGCAACAACGCAGTATTGGCAAGGCGAGGCGGGCTGATTGGCTACGCACCATTTTGAGAGCGGTAGTGAGCGCTGCCGTCACTGTAGCCGTGGGTGCTGCCATTCTCGTGATACTTGTGGGGTCCGGCCAGCGCGAACATCTTGCGGCTAAGGCGTTGATTCTGCTGGCCGTAACGATCATTGTTGCTGGCGGTGCTTCTTGGATGGCCATCAACGCCCGTGCGAAGAAGGATCTTTCCCGGCTCTGCAGCGACGTTCAAGCGCTGGCTCCAAATACTTGCGTCTACGGCTCTGCGGGCACCTTCTTTTCTCCCCACACACCAATCCCGGCACTAGGCGTTTCTCTGGTCCCTGATGACACGCAGGCCCGCCCCGGCGTGGCCATTTCCACTGACAGCTCCGGAATGAGCTTTTGGTGCCGTGTTCCGGGCATTACGTCTGTGTGGCAATTGCCTTGGAAGAACATTGAGCAGTTGTCCGTGGTGCGCCGCCGGATTCCGCTCCGGGGCAGTTACCGCAAACCTCTCCGAACTGTGATCCGAGTGACTCTATGCAATGAATCAGGGACGCTGCCGGAAGAGTTCAACATTATTGCCGGCCACACTGGCAAGCGGTCCATGGAATGCGCTGCCAAGGAAACCGTCCAGACGATGCTCGAATCCCGTCCGTAAACAATATTGACGCTTAGACACTGTTGGCGGCCGTCCCGGATGGGACAGCCGCCAATAGCGTCTAGTTCTGCGCCTGCCTGCTAGTTATGGCTGGCTTTCCTGCGCCGGAGGATGAAGAGTACTCCAACACCCATCAGGAATAGGGCTGCGCCGAACAATGTGCCCGCGTTGGCGCCCGTGCTGGCGAGGCCATCGCCTTCCGAGGCCGCCTGGCTCGTCTCAGGTGCCGGGGACGTGCCTGTGGTCACCGAGGACGACGGCGTGGCGCTGGCTACCGCTGTTTCGCTCGGCTTATCGCTGGGCTCCACCGTGGGCTTATCGGTGGACTCGTCACTGGGGAGCATAGTCGGCTCCACTGTCGGCTTATTGGAGGACTCCACTGTTGGCTCGACTGTGGGCTCATCAACTGCCAAAACATTCTCTGTGCTGGCTTTGACACTGAAACCGGGGTAGTACGGAGAGCTCAGAGTTGCCCTATTTGAGGATGCTGCCATTGCCCGCGTCAGTGACCACGCCACGGTATTCCAAGGTTGCTGTGTGTCCGGGCTCCAACAGACCCGCCCAGGTCAACAGAGCCTCATCGAGGAGTGCCGGGTTGGTGATGGCGCCGCGCTCAGGACCGGTCCAGACCTGCATTTCCCACAGGGACATCCCGTATTTCTTGCCGCCAATAGGAGTACGGTCCAGGCCCTGCATGCGGACAAAGGAGACCCGCTCGGTCACTGTCAGGGATTGCCGGTCCACGCTGCCGCAGACCGGTGTGATCTCTGCCGTGGCCGGGACCCACACGACGCCGTCCGTTGAGACATCGATGCGGTACTTGGCTGCACAAGCCTCTTCCCAATAAATACTCACGTGATCAACCATGGTGGGCTCAGCCAATTCCACGGCGAGCCACGCATCATCCGCTCCGTTGGAAGACCAACGCGAACCTTGGGCGCCGGATGGTCCGCTCGTGATGCCATCCACAGCGAGAGCAGGCCCCCACTGATTGGCTACCTCTTGCCCGGAAGCGGTCACGGACCTTTTGAACGCCGCGTTGATACCGGGCTCACGCACCACGGTGCCGTCCGCATCAGTGATCGCCACGGTGGGTGCCACTGTCAGGCTCACTTCATCCAGGACATCGCTAAGGTCATCGCTGACTGTGGCCTTTACGGCGGTGGAACCGGTATTAGTGGCCAGTACCTGCCAAGAAATCTCATCTCCTTCCTCAAGGTCGCCAGTAACGGAAGATCCTGCGCGGGTGGCGGTTGCTGTCTTGGTCAATTCCAGAGCCGGTGCTGTGGACAAGTCGGCAGCAGCAGGCTGGGTGCCTATGGCTTCAACCCGTGCCAACCAATCCGCGTAGCTGGCGGTGGAGCCGCTCGGGTTCCAGACACGCTCAGCCATGGCACGCAGGGGAAGCCGAATACCAGCAGTGACTTGTTCTTCAGTTTGCCGTGCCGGTGCATCGCTCCAAATAGCAAAGGAGGATCCCGTGATCCAGTCCGGGCTGGGTTCGGGGTACGTCTGGGCCTTCTGGGCTGCCGGTACGGTCCAATCCTTGTTGGGGAAGACCCCTGGACGCCAGGAGGTGTAAATATCGGAGGCGGGCCTCCGGAACCAACGTGGCCATCGGCTCAACCGCAACCGCTTCGAGCTCCGCAGCAGGAACCACCGCTGGGGCTGCCGTGGATCAGAACCTTGGCACCTCTTGGAAGTCCGGTCCGGCGGAAGGAACCTCCTGGCTGATACTTGATTTGAAGAAGCGCCATGATCTGACCGGCTCCACGCTGGTCTGGGACTAAACGGGAGCCTACCCATACCTGATCCAGTATTCCGAAGACGGCATTGTCTGGGACACGGCACTGGATAAATCCGGGAACCATGACGCTGCCGAGAAGGTGATTGATAACTGGCTGCGGTCCGGATGCTACGTACGTGTGGTGTTCCCGGAAAATGCTGCCAGCGGTGTGGCCGGGGTGGCCGAGTTCAAACTGTTGGGATCGGAAAGTTCTGCCCCTGCGTCCTTGGACATTGTCCAGGAAAAGCTCGGTGTGATGGCCTCCAACTTTGCACCAGGACATGAGCCGGCCGTGGCTAGTAATGGCAACCCGGCGCAATACTGGCAAGGCGGCCGTGGAGGGAACACCTGGTGGTCAGTGGACTTGGGTGCCCGCCACCAGCTCACTTCTACCTTGGTGACATGGCTCGATGGCAGCAAGGCTTACCAATACACCATTGAAGTTTCCAATGACGGGGAAAATTACTACACGGTCGCGGACAAGAGCTCCAATACTGTGGCGGGGAATGAGAGCCAGGACGCATTCAGTGCAGTGGCCCGGTATGTGCGCATTTCCATTGTGGGCGGTTCAACCGATGAATCACCCGTGGGCATGTACAACTTCGAGACACTTGGCTTCCCCGTGTCTGACGTGGTGGCACGCAAGTCCAGCACAGCAACCTCATCAGCAGACGGGGCCGCTGCAGCCTTGGGCAATGACACCGCAGAAGCTACTGCCTGGCATTCGGCTAAGGGGGAGAGCGCACCCATGTGGAGTGCAGATCTTGGTGCCGTGTTTGACCTCAACGGCATTGACGTGACGTTGGCGAAGGATTCAGCCCCGAATTTCCAGGTTGAAACCTCCTTGGATGGAACTGCTTGGAATGCTGTTCCTGCGACTGCCAGCTCCACCGGTTCGTTGACGTTCAGCTCCACCGTGTCCGCACGTCACATCCGGGTGAAGTTCACCGGTGTGGGTACTGAAGAGTTTGCCGGGCTGGAAAACGTGGCCGGCTACGCCGGCGAACTAAACCGCAACTTAGCCTTGGCCTCGGCGAACCCGAAGACCATTGTTACGGCAACGTATTCCAACGCAGGCGGCGGAGACTCGCTCAGCAAGGTCAATGACGGCATCATTGCCAACGCCAGCAGCGGAGAGACAAAGAACCTCTGGACCAACTGGATTGCAGCCCCACGTGCCGAGGACACCATCACGGTTGACTTTGGCGCAGCAAGGAGAGTCTCTGCCGCAGAGTTTTACGCGTTCGTTGATTCCGGGGCTGCAGCACCTGCGGCGGTGAAGGTTCAGTACTTGGATGGTGCCACTTGGAAGGACGTTCCTGCTGCAACAGCAACACCGGCCCAGCCGGCACAAGGAAAGAATGTGGTGCAATTCGGTGCAGTGACTACCAAAAAGGTCAGGTTCGTCATGAGCGCTGGCAGGCTGGCGAACGACACTCTGGGTTGCCATGCCATCTCTGAGCTGCGTGTCCTGGGTGCGAATGCGCCATTGCCGCAGCGGCTAGCGGCTGTGGACGTGACTCAAGAGACCGGAATGCTGCAGCGGTCAGCGAACAATATTGCTCATCCGGGAGATACGGTTCAGCTGGCTGCTACAGGTAGCCCGGCCGCGTTTGCTGCTGTGGAAGCCACATGGGAGGTTCAAGCCGTGGCCGGTGAAGAGCCTGTTGCCTCCGTAGACGCCAATGGCATGGTCACCGGTCTCCTGCCACCACTCCGGGCGGTAGTCCAACCACTGGTGCCGCAACGCCCGCCGCCGGCGGATCGCAGGCCTCGAGTGCTCCAGCTTCGAGTACCCCGTCAGGTGCCGGCGTGGATGATTTGGCCAGCGCGGGGCTCGATTCAAGGCTGCAAGTCTTGGCAGCCTTCGCAGGCCTGATGCTGCTAGCCGGACTGGGGGTGGTGGTTACACGGAACCGCAGCAGGCAGCGACGTAGTCACTAGAACAAGAAATAGGTACTAAAAATGGCTGTGGCACCCACAAAATGGTGGGGGGCCACAGCCATTTTCCTTCTCAGCGCCCTGCTTTGGCGAGGGCTTCCTTCAGAGCACCAAGAACCAGCGTCACGGATGCGGGGTTGGCGTTGGGCCCCATCATGCCAATTCGCCACACGGAGGAGGCGAACTCACCCACCCCCGCACCAATCTCAATGTTGAATCGCTCCAGCAGGTAGGCGCGTACGGCAGCCGAGTCCACGCCGTCGGGCACCTTGACCGTGGTCAGGCTCGGGAGCCTGCTCCCTGCTGCGGCAAACAGATCCAAGCCCATCTCTTCCAAACCGTCCTGAAGTGCCAGGCCGGCGGCCACATGACGGGCCTGAACTGTGCCGAGCCCCTCTTGAAGGACTCGGTTTACGCCAGCCTCAAGGCTGGCAATCATGGTGACCGGCGCGGTGTGATGATAGGTGCGGCGGCTACCGCTGGCACTGCCCACATAGCCACCTAGCAGGCCCAGGTCCAAATACCAGGATTGCGGGTCCTTGATGCGCAGTTCAAAGGCGGCATCGGAAATGGTGAAGGGTGACAAGCCCGGCGGCACGCCAAGGCACTTTTGTGTGCCAGCATAGCCAACGTCAATACCCCACTTATCGGCGTACAGTTCCAGGCCTCCGATGGAGGTGACGGCGTCGGCGATCAGGAGGGCATCGCCCTTGAGCTGACCCAGAGCGGCAATGTCAGAGAGCACCCCGGTGGAGGTTTCTGCGTGGACCGCAGCAATGACCTTGGGACTCGGATGGGCTGCGGCCACGCGTTCCGGGTCAATGGGCGTGCCCCAAGGATGTTCCACACGCACCACTTGTGCACCAGTGCGCCGGGCAACCTCGCACATGCGGGCACCGAACATGCCGTTGACGGCAACCACCGCAACGTCCCCCGGACCTACCGCGTTCACGAACGCCGCTTCCATGCCGGCAGAACCGGTACCACTGAGAGGTAGGGTGCGGCTGTTGGTGGTTCCCCAGACCTGACGCAGGCCTTGGCAGGCGCTGTCCATGATTTCCAGGAAGAGCGGATCAAGGTGCCCCAGCACCGGATTACCCAGAGCGGAGATCGCCTCCGGATAACAATTGCTGGGGCCAGGGCCAAAGAGGTGGCGGTAAGTGAGGGTGGTGGTCACGGGTGCTCCTTCGGTGGCGGTCCTGGGTGCAAGGGATACAGGCGTTGCCTGTTTGCCTAGGATAGGCGCACCACTTGGGATTACCTACAGTTGACCCTGGCTACCTTGGTCCGTCCTGAGTGTGCTGCGCTATTTGCGTGAAATCACATCTGAGCTATTCAAAATGACAAACTCGTGTTCATCAGTCAACACGTTGAGATATCCCGAATCCACGCTTAGAACGTAGCCACTGACGGGGCCATGGGTTGTCTCGATGGCCTCATGCGGTACCCACGGGGTCTGGACGAAGGCGGCAACTATCAGCACTGCAACTGCGGTGACCCCACCAACGCCAGCCATGGCCACTCCAAACATGCGCCGTAGCCAGTGCTTCACCGGGAGGGCGCGGGTGAGCGCAAAGACTCCAAAAACAGCTGCGGTTGCCAGCGGCAACCACCAAATTTTGAAGCTGACTGTCAAAGCGATCAGAGTGACACTGCTCAGTGTGGTGGCTAATAAGACCGTGGCTCGGTGTCCGCTCGAGGACCATAAAAATGTGGCAATAAGCAACGGCAGAACAATGATCAGCAAGATTTGCACCAGGACATGCCCTGCCATGAGTGAGCCAAAAACCAAGGCCAGCCCATCGCTCAAGCTCAAGGTGGTGCTGACGGCAAACGCCGTGTTCCAGTCATACCCTGAGACGGCAAAAATCCGCAGAATCAAGAACACGAACCCCACTGCCGCCACCGGCGCGAATTCTCCAGTTGACGTGCGTTTCCCCTCACCAGGAGCCAAGGGTGTGGGGGCGGACGTTGGGTTAGTGTCCGGGGCTTTGTCAGCAGTCATGAAAAGAGGCTACTTGCCAAGGGTGTCTGCATCCCAATTTCCTCATGGTGAGGGAAACGGCTAGCGGATACAGGCCTTGCCGGCCAGGAACGTTTGGGAGATGGCAATGCTCTCAATGAGGGTGGGAGCTACTTCCAACGGGTTCTCCTCCAGTATCAGCAGATCGGCGTACTTGCCTCGCTCCAAGGAGCCAGTGATGGTGTCCGCGCCGCACTGCCAGGCGGCGTCAAGGGTGACAGCCCGCAGCGCCGCCTCCACACTGATGCGTTCACTGGCGTTCAGGACCTCCCCACCTTCAGACATGATTCTGGTGGCAGCGTCTTGGACATAGCGCAAGGGTTCCAGCGGGGTCACATTCCAGTCACTGTGCAAGGAGATGCGCAGACCGGCGCTGAGCGCCGAAGCGCACGGATCGTAGAAGGCGGTCCGTTCCGGGCCTAGAAGCCGTTCCTGGAAGGCTTTGCCCCACCAACGGACATGGCCAATCAGAAACGATGGCGAGAGCCCCAGCCCAACCATCCTTTGAATGTGTTCCGGACGCATCACGCTGCAGTGCTCAATCCGGTGGCGGTGATTGGCACGGGGATGGGCTTTCAAGGCTTGTTCAAAAGCGTCGATGGTGACGTCAATGGCGGCGTCGCCGTTGGCGTGTACTCCAAGCTGCCACCCATCCGTGTGGGCGCGCTGAACCACCCCGGCCAGTTCCTCCGGAGAATAGTTCAAGGAACCGCGGCTCTTTTGGCCCAGATAAGGTTCGCGCTGGAATCCGGTGCCTGCTTGATTTGAGCCGTCGGACCAGGCCTTGATGCCATCCACCCTGAAGAGGTCAGTGCCGAATCCTGGCCGAAGCCCCATTCTCATCCACGCATCGTAGGCCGTAGAGACGAGCATGCCCCGGTAACGTACGGGCGAATCGGCGTCGAGCACCTGCTCAAGCCCAGCTAGATCCGCGGTGCCAGCAATGGATCCGATCCCACAATCGTGCAGGAGCGTGACACCTTTGCTAGCGGCATGCCACAGCAGGTCACGGATGCGAGCCGTGGCAGCATCCCCCGTGACAAACGGCAGGCCTTGGGAAAAGGCAGCCAAGGCTGAAGACTCTTCGAGGCGGCCTGTGAGCTCGCCGCGGTCATCACGGGTGTAGCGGCCAGCCGGCGGGTCAACAGAGTTCTTATCCACCCCTGCCCGGGCCAAAGCTGCCGAGTTCACATAAGCAATGTGTCCATTGCTTTCCAACACCAAAAGCGGCCGGTCTGGAACCAGCCTGTCAAGGACCTCCAAGGTCAAGACGGGGTGGCCTTCGGTGATGCTCGGATCAAACTGTTGAGCCAGCACCCATCCCGTTGATGTAGCAGGGGCGTTGCCAAGCGCGGTAAAGACCTTATCAGCGGTGGGCGTGTTCATGGGACTGATATTGACCCAGTCATTGAGCTGGACCATGGAGGAATGCATGTGCGGATCGATGAGCCCGGGCAGCAGCGTGCGCCCATCAAGGTTCACCCGTTCTGTCCCGGGGCCGGTGAGCCCACGCAGCTCTTCCATAGTGCCCACCGCAAGGATCCGGCCTTCACGGATGGCAACGGCCTCGGCGTCAGGACGGTTCGAGTCCATGGTGATGATGGGACCACCGCTGATGAGCATCTCGGCGTCGCCGTGTTCATCCTGCCAGTAGGCGGGGTTCAACGCATCTGTGGTTGGCATTGCAGCGCCAGGCATTCCACCGCTTGGCGCTGAAGATGGTGCCGGCGGGGCCGTGGACTTGAGCTGAGGGGGTTTCGGCGTTGAATCACAGGCTGCGCACATGCCCCCTATGCTAGCCCCGGATGGCCTTGATGCGCGTAATAATAGTGACGGCTAGTACCGCTACCACCCCGACGGCGGCTGTCACCGCAGCTGGCGTGGACACGAGGTCCCCGTTGGTCCGTGCTATGGCTACCCAGGCCAAACCCCAGCACAAAGAAGCGGAGGGGGAGAGCCGGCCGCGGCCGTAGAGGGCCAGGGCAATACCAACTGCGGCAGCAACGGCAAGGACAATCACGGCCCAGGCGTTTGCAGCTAGACCCCAGCCAGCAAATCCGGCTGCCACCAGGACGGCGGAAATATTGGCGGCTGTGGCCACGCACACCCAACCCAAGTACAAGCCCATGGTGCCGTCAGTGAGCACAGCATCGAGGGTGTTGCGTGGTTTGTTGTGTAACAGGAGGACAAAAATTCGTGAGAGCACGGCAAGTAAAACGATGATGATGGGGACACTGAGCCCGAGCTGATCAAATTGGATGCTGAGGATCCAAGCCGCGTTCAGGATGAGGGAGGCCGCGGCCCAGTAGCCCAGAAGGCGGTGGCGTTCTGAGGTTTTTTGGGCGGGCAGGAACTGCCACACCGCGTACGCCATTAATCCAAGGTAGATCACGCTCCAGATGGAGAAGGCGGAGCCGCCTGGGGCGATGAGTGTGGCATCGGCAGCCAAGGCCCCGTTGGAGGCATTCTGAATGGGGGTGCCACCTGCTGCGCCGGATCCAATGAAGGAACCTACAACAGCAATGACGGCGCTGGTGGCCACCACAAGTTGCCGCGTTAGATCACTGGATCTTCGGATTGTTGGTGCGCTCATGGTGCCATCCCCTTCAGATTTTTGCTGTGCGTATGCCTTTAGCTATGGCGTTGATCCTACAGTTACGCGCCAACCCAGAAAATTCGGGAGCCTTGAAGCCGGTGCCTGGGTTGTAGGCGGAGATCAGCCGCCGAATGATGCAATGAATTGATCGGCAGCGGCCAGGTTACGAATCATCTTTTCGCGCTGGTGGGTGGCTCGGTTGCGGAAGAATTCCAAGCGTTCTGTTGTTGCGGCACAGTCATTGCCTAGGTTGTCGGTGAGGGCGGGAAGAAGAGAGAGCATCTCCGCCATTTCCTCCAAAGAGAACCCCAGGGGTTTCATAGCCATAATCGTTAAGAGCCGTTCGTGGTCGGCCTCGGTATACAGGCGGAAGCCGCCCTCGGTCCGCGCGGTCGCTGGGAGGAGGCCTACGTCGTCGTAATGCCTTATGGTTCGCAGGGACAAGCCGGTGCGCTCCGCCAGTTCGCCGATGTGCATGGTGATGGCCTCACGTTCAGTCATGGGTGGTTCACTCCTCATTCTGCGACAAACCCTACCATTACGTTAAGGTAGGGTTTAACGGGCGCAGCGCTGACTGGGCTTTTTCTCATCATGAATGGAACCAGTAGTGCCAACCGTAAAAGTAGAGCCCGCCTCAACCCTCACCCCGGAGCAACGCCAATCAGTGTGGGGAACCTTGCGCTCACCCCACCGGCTGAAGACTGAAGTACTGGCCGGGTTGGTGGTGGGGCTGGCGTTGATCCCGGAAGCCATTGCCTTCTCAGTCATTGCCGGGGTTGATCCTCGAGTGGGGCTTTTTGCGGCCTTCACCATGGCTGTCACCATTGCCTTTGTGGGCGGGCGTCCCGCCATGATTTCTGCAGCCACCGGCGCCGTAGCGCTGGTGATTGCCCCGTTGGTGAAGTCACACGGAGTTGATTATCTGATTGCCGCAGTGATTTTGGCCGGCGTCATCCAAGTCCTATTGGGTATCTCCGGGGTGGCGAAGTTGATGCGGTTCATTCCGCGCTCTGTCATGGTGGGGTTTGTGAATTCCTTGGCCATTTTGGTGTTCATGGCCCAGCTGCCGGAACTCCTTGGTGTCCCGTGGCTGGTGTACCCGCTGGTGGCGCTGGCGCTGATCATCATGTTTGTGTTGCCCCGATTCACGCAGGCCGTGCCTGCCCCGTTGGTGGCCATTGTGGTGGTGACGGTGATCGCGGTGGTTGCCACCCTAGTGGTTCCTACAGTGGGAGATAAGGGCGAGCTGCCTGATTCCGTCCCGTTCTTGCACCTGCCGCAGGTGCCTTTCACGTGGGAGACCTTGCAGGTTATTTTCCCGTTCGCACTGGCCATGGCCTTTGTGGGGCTGTTGGAATCCCTACTGACCGCAAAGCTGGTGGATGACATCACAGATACTCGTTCCAGTAAGACCCGTGAGGCGTGGGGGCAGGGCGTGGCCAACATTGTTACCGGATGTTTTGGTGGGATGGGTGGTTGCGCGATGATCGGCCAGACCATGATCAACGTCAAAGCCTCGGGCGCCCGCACCCGCATCTCCACCTTCTTCGCAGGAGTGTTCTTGCTATTGCTGGTGGTGGTTCTGGGCGATGTTGTGTCAATTATTCCCATGGCAGCACTGGTGGCTGTCATGATTTTTGTTTGTTGGGCCACCTTTGATTGGCACAGCATCCGGCTGAGTACCTTGCGGACCATGCCCAAGAGCGAAACGTTCGTCATGGTGGTGACCGTGGTGGCCACTGTTGCCACGGAAAACCTGGCCATTGGGGTGGGTGTAGGCACTGTCACGGCCATGGTGATGTTCGCCCGGCGCGTGGCCCACTTTGTCACCGTGCAACGGATCATGGCCACAGGGGAGGAAAGCGTCACGTATGTAGTCAATGGGGAACTGTTCTTTGCCTCCTCCAATGACCTGTACACCCAGTTCAGCTACGTACTGGATCCAGCTCATGTGGTTATTGACATGCACGCGTCCCATCTGTGGGATGCCTCCACCATTGCGGCATTGGACGCTATTACGGATAAGTACCAGCGGCTGGGTAAAGACGTGGAAATTGTGGGTCTGAATGAGGCCAGTGCCAAGATGCGTCAACGCCTGGGCGGGAAGCTGAGCTAAGGCTGCCAGGCGCTGGTGAGGTCACCTGTCAGCGTGCTGTCATCAACGGTTCTTCCGGGCGCATCAGTGGCGCTGACAAGATTGGTGAGCCACGATTCGATGTGTTCAGAAATTGCCTTACTAAGGCCAGCAGTGGCTGAGGCCGGCAGGAATAATAGGCGGATAGGGGCGCCAACTGCTTCTAATGAATCGCTCTACGTGCTCGTATACACAGAGACGTCTGTGCTCGGCTGGAGCGACTCGATGAGGACAAAACTTTCACGAACTGTGCACCTCCTTGATCCTTGCGTTTGAGCACCAACTTAGAGCTGATGCGGATGTCCACAACGTCCGGTCCTGGGACCGCACAACAACCCAGATGCAGCGCCCCGATGCACTGCTGATGTCCCGCTGACACTCCTTGAGTGGTTGATGTGGATATCAAGTGTGAGCCTAAACGTAAACACCGGCATTGTTAGCTGAATACTGGGCGGTGGGCCCAGTGCCGTAACAATCGTGCGATGTTGGACCCCTGTGATTCATTGGGAGCATGAAGCTACCCGAGGTCCTTGATTCTGACCAGGTCCACCAAGCCCTTGAGCTGGTGAAGCGCTATTACACCCACACGAACAAACGCAACGAAATAAGGACAGGTGCCCGCTTTGAAACGTGGGCTGGCGGTGGCGATGACCCTGGCTATGCCAACGCGATCACGGCAGATGACTTGATTGCCGTGACCTTCCTGTCCGTTGATGTCCCAGGACCCGCTGCCATAGGGATTCTGGAAACACATAGGGAGGAGATTTCTACCCTTCTTGAGCAGATTCCCGCCAATCTGGAACTCGCCAATGTCTCTACCGAAGAATTCGCGGCGATTCTGGGTGCGGACAGCGCGGCCGTCAAGCTCTGGAAAATCTTGCGTCAGTCCAACGCTCAGCGTTGGGGAGTGGGGCAAACAATTGCGAGCAAGATCATGGCACGGAAGCGCCCGCTGTTGATCCCCATCTATGACTCTGTGGTGGCACCGCTGATGGGTTTGAAGAATTCAGATACCCAGTGGATGACGTGGCATGGCGTGCTGGCCGATGGGACCGGGCTACCGGAGCGTTTGAAGGCTATTCATGAACTGTCCGGTGTAGCCCCTGACGCATCTGCACTGCGCATCATGGATGTTGTCCTGTGGATGCATGGAAAGCAGCTAGCCGCAACGAAGAAGTCCCAAGGTGCCGCTGATGTTGAGCTGGAAGTTCAGATGGTGTGATGCTGCGCCTGAGCGCTAGGCAGTTCCCTGCAGCACGTCCATGAACGCGGCATTGGGACGGGCGTTGGGCAGTACGCGAGCAATCCGCGTTAAGCCTTGACGTCACTTCCAAGGACTACGGGTATATCGGGGAATTTCGTAAGTCCAGAGTTACCGGCCTGTGGTTTTCTGGGAAGCACTCCAGTCATTTACTAGGAAATCCGAGCTGAAGTAATCCTGACTCTGCGTTTAGCTGCAGTCCTTGACCCATTCTAGAAACGTGAACCACGTGGGGTCGATGTCGAATCCGGGTCTCTCCCTGCGTATACAGTGACCAATATTTCGTCAGCCAGATAGCAGCCTGCACGAACGTGGCGGGGCCGTGTGAGAGATCAATGGTACTAACTGTGACCTAGCGTTATGGGGACTTCGCGCACCAAGATTTCCAAATGAGCTGATTTGTTATGTTGCTTTCCTTGAAGCGTTCGACAGAGCCTACGGCCTCGAATCAAACGTATCGGGAGAGGCTCTTGTAGAACTTCTCTACTCGTGGGCGCACTGGCTGAAATGTGAAAGCTGGCTTACCGAACAGGACAAACGCGTTGCCCGAATCGTTTGGATCCGTGAGTTTGACGATTTGAATCGTAAGCAGAATGCAGGGCATAGGCCGTTTATAGGCATGCGATACGAAAGTGTTAGGTCAACAGCTATTATGTACACCAAATGGCAAGACCCGCGGTGGCGTGGAGATACACCGTATGGTCCGTGGTTCCGAGCCCAGGCGTTACAGCACGAAGTTGGGTCAGGTGAATTGAATCCGAGTCAAACGGAATCGACTGTGGAGCGTGTCCAAGGAAAAGTGGAGCAACGAGCTCAGCAGGAAGGCTCCCCAATAGTTAATCAGCGGCCATTGTTGATCGATGGAGACGAGATGATGGGCAACAGGACCGATCACTGGCGAAACCAAAGAAATTCGTAATTCTGCTGGTCTGGCGAGCTCTGGCGCATAGCGAGCACCTCTTGGCAAGCTTTTGAGTGGCGGTGCCATTTCGCATGTGATGGGTAACGCTACGTCGATCCAGCCCGATTCACGCCAACCAAACTTCGACGGCGTGGGCCGGTTTGCCCGTCGGCTGAGTGTCACCACGGTTGTTGTTGAGCTATCAGTTGAGCGCTGTGCTGGCGCCCAAGAAGGTCCCCTTTGGGACCCGGCAATAGCAGCTGGTGTCAGGGTCTGAGTGCCCGCGAGATCTTGATTGCTACTGTGCACTATGCCTGAAGGAGTGCTTTCTGCGATTCTACAGACGCCGTTGAGTCGCGAACGTTCTGTGAGTTGATCCGTCTCAAGAAGCGGCAGGACTCCACTTTTGTGCCCGGGACAAGGCCAGATCCAGCTGGTTGCCGCCGGCTTCGCGCAGTTGTTCAGTATCTCCCACCACAACCAACAAGGTCCGTGCCCGGGACAACCCAACGTACAACAGCTCAGCTGCCCGTTCCATATCCTTGAAGCCGTTAACGCACAGAATCACCACTGACCGCTCAAGCCCCTTGAATCCCAGGACGTGGCCGTAGAACTCGCTCTCGTTGGCGTGGAATTCACGCCAGTATGCGGGGATGGTGTCTGTAGAAAAATAGTCTTGGTGAATGGGGTGGCGGGATTTGGTGGTCAACAAGGCAATCTGGTTATTGGCCCAGCCGTCCTCAATGAGTGTGTCGATGCAATTACTGGCAACATCGAGCGCCTCGTCCTCGGTGCACTCCACGCGGCGCACTGCCAGTCCGGTGCTACCGCGTGGAGTGAAGTTTGCCCCGGCAAAGCTCTTGAAGGTTTCGGCGATCTTTTTGGTATTGCGCAGATTGTCGTCGACATGGATGGGCAGTAAATCCGATATGGCTGCGGCGCTGTCCCAGCGTTTGTAGACGTCTTGGCCGTCATCCATGAACGCATACATTTCCGAGGTCTCAGGGTCTTTCAAGCACGCCCGCAACCCCTCCCACCACAACGGGGCAAAGTCCTGCGCTTCGTCAACGATGACGGCGTCGAACTTTTCATGCTCAGGTAGGCCATGAGCACTCACTAGGAGCAAGGTGGGCATCTCAACGTCGAAGTAGTCTTGTCCCTCGCCGTGCGGCACACCCAATGAACGAACATACTCGTGAAACTCGCCGGTAAAGGCCGGCTTGGCAGATTTCCACCTCCCGACCTGATCCGTCAGGTACATGCCAAGGCCCTTGTTGTAACAAAATAAGCCCACCCGCTTGCCCGAACGGCAGAGTTCACGGGCCTTCTCCACTGCGAGCCAGGTTTTGCCGCTGCCGGCACCGCCGGTGAATCTGATGCGCGGCAGGGAGCGGGTGGCAGTCAGCAGAACGGCCTGACGTTCGGTCAAATGGTCCTGCCTGTCTTCGTCTTCTTCATAACCGGCTGCACTGGTTTCGGGCTGGTCAAAGCTTCCCTCAAGGCGGGGGAGAATTCTCTCCAAGAAGCGCGTAGCAAGCGGCACGGTGCCGCCACCTTCAGTCTCGATCGCTCGTCTGATGGCCTCGGCCGGACTCTTGAGGTCATTCTGGTCTAGGAAGAGTGCCCGCGGATTGCCGGACTTCACCCACTCAGGAGACACTACTGAGTACGGAAAGGCAGCCATATAGACAAACCGGCTGGCCAGCTGGGATCCAATCTGATCAGCCAGCCAGTTTTTGAAGGCATGCGCAGCGCCCTGCGATTGCGCCAAAGGATCCTGCAGTTTGTGCTTGCCATCTTTGCCGCCGGACTGAAACCATTGGCCTTGCTCATTGCTGATTTGCCCGCCCTTGACCTCAATTGCGGCAAGTCCAACGCCGGGCCACAGGACAAGTATGTCAATCTCGTGCTCAGCCCTCCCATGCCGCACCTGAACTGAATGCGCCACCACCACGTTGTCGGGCAATGTGGCTTTGAGCTGGTTCCAAATAACCTTCTCGGCGGACTGGCCGTCAGTGAAGTGGGGATCCGGAGGTATGCAACGCATTGAAGTTCCTTTCAACGAGGTTAGGTGGGCAGTTGAGGTGGAGGGGTGGGGCGAAAATCAATTCGCAGGTTGGAACATGTTCTGCCAATGCCAATCGAAATAGCCAGCTGATTGAGTGCTGAATTTCGTACACGACAGGCCCTCAAACTTCTTGATGATGTCACTCAGCGGGCCCAAGGCTTTGGCAGACGTTCGAACAAATCCTTGGTCATCCACAGAAATGTACCCCTTTTCGTACAGAGAATCGCAGCCCAAAACGCACACCAGCATCGCGTTGTGGCCGAAATGCAGCCTCTCCCCTTCAGACATGGCAGAACGTTTCTTTATGTGACCCGCGACCAACAATTCTTGTGGCAGGTGGATCCCGCAAACCGCGCATGCGGTTCCATCAGTAGCCAGCAGCTGTGCCCGAAGATACTGTTGTTCAACGCGGGATTGTGCAAGGGTGAGTCGATCCGTTGGTCCGAGATTCTGGAATAACCCAGAAATATTAGAATCGAGGTTTAGGGAATCCGCGTTTTCGCCAAAAATTAAGCCTGCGTCCTTCAGAAGCTGAATGGTGGGTTCGATTGGCAGGGGGGCGAGGTACTTTCGGGCCAATTTCCCCCGTGTATTCAATGGGCCAGTCCCGGGGACAACTTTATTCAGCAACAGACTCTCGGGCAGATCCAAGTACCTGATCGGGTTTAGATGCAGCAGGTAGCCGGTGCCTGCTCCGTCGCTCGTGTAACCAAAAGGCATGGGCTGAATCGACGGGGAAGAGATGACGGTACTTATTCCACGGATGCGTCCGCCATGCCGGTGGAGAACCAAATCTCCCGGCGAAAATCTATGGATAACGCCCCAATGGCCAGGAACTGACCCGCGTGCATCGGTGAGAGGAACCCAGAGCGTGCCACGTTCAAAAACAAGATCAAAATTTTCTGACTGGTTTGCCCACCAAATCGCAGTTGGGACTGCTAGCGGAAGTTGGCTGACCTGATGAGTGGGTACTGCGGGAGTCACACTTGATGATTCTTTGGTGCCTTTGATGGTGCAGCCAAATTTTTCCAATATTGAGCGGTTCGTGGTGGAACTTACAAATGATTTAGGCGTAAGCAGAGGATCGTTCGGATATTGATGGTGGTGTGCCGAAGCAAGCAACGCCTTCGGGTCGGCTTCTACGTCGCCAATGGTTGCAGTGTAGTTTTTTGATTTTCCGAAACCATATTTTGTGCGAAATTCTGTTCGAGTCATCGAACTCGCTTCATCAATCGCGAGTTTAAATGCTTCGTATGTGATGCCGCTCAGGTTTGCCATGTTCCAGATAGTACCTAGTAGTACGACGAACTGTGAGTTTCAACTGTTTTGCTACATCTGAGGAGCGTTGTCGTTAGCGTTCTTTTTTCGTTTTTGTCGCACCCATCAAATACCCTGGCGAAGTGAACACTTTTGATGGGGGAGAGTCAGCTAATTTGCTGGCCGAGGGACTGTACGAGCTGCTGCATACGGACAATTTGGGGCAGCGGCTGCAATTGGTCCCTGATTTTCAGCCAGAGCTGGTTCAAGTCCAGACAGAACTGTCTCCGGAAGTCCTCGCCCGCCACGTTGGTGATGCTGTCCGCGAATTGCTCACCGGAACCAAAGCCGAGGACCGTGTTGCCAAAACTAACCAGATCCTGAGCGTCATTGACCCTGGGAACCGTGTCAGTACGGGGCCGCGACAGCTACAGTCTCTTCATCGCCCTGACGCCTTGAAGCGTCGCCAGCTGCGCCGCCCGTCAACGCAACTCAGCGACAGTGCGCTCCTGACCAATGGCAAGGACGATCCGAACCTTGCCGCTGAAATCAGAGCTGAAATTGAGTCGGCAGATTCAGTGGATCTACTGTGTGCCTTCATCCGATGGACTGGCATCCGGCTTCTGGATAGTGCCCTTCTTGAATTGAAGGAACGGGGCGGAAAACTACGCGTCATCACCACCACCTACATGGGTGCAACGGAACGCCGGGCAATTGACCACTTGGTCAATGAGTACGGTGCAGAAGTCAAGATAAGTTACGAAACCCACTCCACCAGGCTCCATGCCAAGGCGTGGATGTTCCGCCGCAATACCGGATTCGACACCGCCTATGTTGGAAGTTCAAACCTGAGCCAGGCGGCCATGGTGGACGGACTTGAATGGAACGTCAAGCTCTCAAACGTCGGAACTCCGGCTCTGCTGCAGAAGTTTGCCATCACTTTTGACAGCTATTGGGAGCAACGTGCCTTCCAAAGCTATGACCCTGATAACGACGCCGACAAACTCGATGCCGCGCTGGCCCGCAACGGTGGAAAGTTCACGGCGGCGCCCAGCGGACTGACAGGTCTTGAAGTTCAGCCGTATCTTCACCAAGAGGAGATGCTCGAAGACCTCGAAGCGGAACGTGCCAAGGGTTTCCACCGCAATTTACTCGTCGCAGCTACGGGAACAGGCAAAACTGTCATTGCCGCCCTTGACTACCAGCGTCTTTGCGAAGCCGCTGGGCGAAGGCTCTCGCTATTGTTCATAGCTCACCGCGGGGAAATTCTGCAGCAGTCCCTGACCACATACCGCAACGTCGTGCAAGATGGCGCGTTCGGTGAGCTCTACGTTGGAGAGCACAAACCGAGACAGTGGAAGCAGGTATTTGCCAGCGTCCAGTCGCTCTCAGCCATGGGAGTTGCGCAATTAGCTGCGGACCGTTTCGACGTGGTTGTCATTGATGAGTTCCATCATTCAGCGGCACCCACCTACAGGGAAGTGATTGGGCACCTCAAGCCGCAGGAACTGCTGGGGCTGACAGCGACGCCTGAACGCGGTGACGGTATCCACGTTGCAGATGAGTTCTTTGAGGGGCGCACGGCCAGCGAACTGCGGCTGTGGGATGCTCTCGATGCTGACCTGTTGGTGCCGTTCCACTATTTCGGCGTCTCGGATGACGTGGATCTGAGCCATCTGGAATGGAAACGCGGTTCCTATGATGTGCAACAGCTGAGCACGCTCTACACAGGCAATGATGCGCGTGCGGCGAAGGTCATTCGCGAGCTGCGGGACAAGGTCACCAGCACGGCGGACATGCGCGCCATCGGCTTTTGCGTCTCCGTGCAGCATGCAATTTTCATGGCAGAGGTCTTCAACCGGGCCGGGATCACCTCTGTTGCGGTGTCGGGGCAAACGGACGACGGCGAACGCGCCCTTGCGCTGCGGCGCCTGCGTGAACGCGAAATCAATTGCATATTCGCCGTTGACCTATTCAATGAGGGTTTGGACCTGCCACAAGTAGATACAATTCTGCTGCTTCGACCGACTCAAAGTTCCACAATATTTATTCAGCAGCTGGGGCGCGGACTCAGGCGGGCCCCAGACAAGGCAGTGCTCACTGTTCTGGATTTCATCGGCCAGCAACACCGCGAATTCCGGTTTGATGTGCGCTTCCGGGCATTGACCGGATATGGCCGCAAGCAGCTGAGCAAAGCCGTGGAAGAGGACTTCCCGTTCCTGCCGTCAGGATCACAGATAGTGCTGGACAGAGTTGCCAAGGACGTTGTGCTAGGCAGCATCAAGGCACAGCTGAACCTGAACCGGCCGAATCTGGTCAAGGACATCAGATCGTATGCAGAACTATTTCTGGCGAAATATTTGGACAAGTCCGGCCACGACCTGAAAACCATTTACCGCAGCACCAAAGACTCCTGGACCGGCTACCTGAGAAAAGCCAATCTTATTCAAGGATTCTCACCGGCTGAAGCCGCGATTCAGGGAAAACTTGAAGAACTTTCTCATGCGGCGGAGGGCAAACTGTTATCCAGAATGGCCGCCCTCATTCACATCGATGACAGGGAACGTGCCGAAGCCTACTCGATGCTCGTTTCCGAAAATGCACCTCCTTACGCGGATTTAACCACACGTGAGCAGGTCTTCGCCCGAATGCTCTTTTACACCTTGTGGGACGATGCCGGGGGATTTGCCTCCTATGATGCAGGATTCCAATATCTGCGAAGTTACCCCTATGTGTGTCAGGAAATTCACCAACTCGTAGCTTTGGGAGCAGGGGCTTCCAAGCGAGCCGGCAAAAGTTTAGGTATGGAGCTCGCTGGCGTGCCGTTGCTTTCGCATGCCACGTACAGGCGTGAAGAAATCCTTGCGGCCTTGGAGTTTGGTTCACTCGCCAAGGGCAAAAATGTTAGCCATAGGGAGGGTGTGGCCTGGTGCCCTGAAACAAAGACGGACGCCTTCTTCGTGACACTCAATAAAGATGAAGCAAACCACTCAGCTACCACCATGTACAAGGACTACGCCATCAGTCCAGAGCTCTTCCATTGGGAATCGCAGAATGCAACCTCGCCCACAAGCCCCACAGGAAAGCGATATCTGGATCGTAAGTCCCACGGCTCCAAGATTGTGCTGTTCACCCGGGAAGCTGCGGAGGATGAGACTGGATTGACCATGCCTTACACATGCCTTGGCCAAGTTGACTATGTCCAGCACAAGGGTGAGAAGCCCACCGCCATCACCTGGAAGCTGCAGCGTGCCATGCCGGCGGATGTATTTGCAGATGCTGCTGCAGTGGCGCAATGAACCCATAACCCGGGCGTGATGGGCTGGATCGCGTTGAATCCGGAATCAATCGTCACCTACTGCGCAGTATCTATTCTTCGTGCAACAGTGGAACGATACCCATTGCTATAGGAGGACCACCATGAGCGTTCGAGACAACACCAACCGCAGGCTCAAAGAAGTCCTTGACATCATGGCCGCCGGATCGTGGCAGGATGACAAGCCCAACGGCGGTGAAGTCCTGGCCGAAGCGGTGGCACGGATTCCGTTCACCAAGGAAGAGTCCGAACTCCTCAGCGGCGGCATCCCTCGCGGTCACAAGAACCTCACTAAGGCCACGGCAGATCTGGTCAAGGCCGGATGGATGACCAAGGGCCGTGGTGGCTGGGCCATCACGGACAACGGGCTTCGCGCCACCGTGGCCTTCAACACTGTTGAGAAGCTCAGCGATGCACTCAGCAACGGCACACTCATTCCTGCCGGTACTGAACTGCCAGAAAAACCTGCCGGCACACCAGCAGCAAAGACCGCACCAGCCAAGCAGCCGTCCGTCAAGGCAGCCACAGCCCCCGCGGCCGCGAAAGAGCAGGCGGGGGACTCCGGCGTCGTACTGGGGGAGCAGCCAGCTTCAGTGGCTTTGGTGGGAGATTTCGGCACCACCTTGGGTGCGGAGAAGAACTGGGATCCCAGCCATGCCGCCGTGCAGATGACGCTAGATAGCATTGGTGGGCTCTGGCAGTTGACAGCCGACCTCCCCGCCGGACAGTACAACTACAAGGCTGTGGTCAACGGAAGCTGGGATGAAAACTACGGCGCATTCGGTCTGCTAGATGGCGCAAACCACGAATTTTCCCACGCCGGTGGACCGGTCACTTTCCACTACAACCACGCCACCAAAGACGTGCTGCGCGGCTAAGGCGCTGTTGCCTGTGGGCTCTCCCAACTATCGTCTGGCCAACGCGGCCGCCAAATAAGGTGCGGTGCGGCTTTCCTCAGCAGTGGCTACGTTCTCGGGTAACCCGGTTGCCATGATGCGGCCACCGGCGGATCCTCCCGAGGGTCCTAAATCAATGACCCAATCGGCGGCGGCCACCACGTCCATCTCGTGCTCCACAACCACAACAGTGTTGTTGGCGTCCACCAACCGGTTGAGCTGATGCATCAACAACTGAACATCAGCAGGGTGCAGCCCTGTGGTGGGTTCATCCAGGAGATACAAGGTGTGGCCGCGCCGCGGGCGCTGCAATTCGGTGGCAAGTTTGATCCGCTGCGCTTCACCACCTGAGAGTTCCGTGGCAGGCTGACCCAGCCGGAGGTAGCCCAGCCCCACTTCACGCAGGGTTGCTAAGCTTCTTGCCGCAGCAGGAATGCCTGCGAGCACCTGCGCTGCCGCATCCACCGTCAGCGCCAGAACATCGGCAATTGATTTTCCCTTGTACAGCACTGCCAAGGTCTCATCATTGAACCGGGAACCGTGGCAGACGGGGCAGGGGCCGTAACTACCCGGAAGGAACAGTAGTTCCACCGCCACGGCGCCTTCACCCAAGCATGTTTCACAGCGCCCACCCGCAACGTTGAAAGAAAACCGGGCCGCGGTAAATCCCTTCGCCCGGGCCTCGGGTGTGGCAGCGAACTCACGCCGGACGGCGTCGAACATTCCTGTGTACGTAGCCAGGTTGGAGCGCGGTGTCCGTCCAATGGGGCGCTGGTCCACGGGAACCACACGGTCTACGCCGCCGAACCCTCTTGTTCCCGCAATGTCCTCCGGGGCGCAGTCATCGCCTTCGCGCTGGCCGCCAGCAGTACTGTTCAGCACCTGCAATAACGTGGACTTCCCAGAACCGGATACCCCAGTAATGGCTGTCAGAACGTTCCTAGGGATCTGCGCATCAACGTTCTCAAGATTGTGGGAGCTGATACCTACCAATTCCAACCAGCCTTGGGGATCTCTGCGCACTGCGGAGGTGCCGGTAGCCCTTTCAGCATCCTGCGCTATGGGCGCAGACGGGGAAGCCCCTTCCAATAGGAAGGGCCGCGTGACTGACTCTTGAACATGGGCAATCCCCGGAACTGGGCCGCTGTAAACAATCCGGCCACCGGCTTCACCTGCCTGGGGACCTACATCAACGAGCCAGTCGGCACGCCGGACCATGTCCATGTTGTGTTCAACAATGAAGACGCTATTTCCGGAACGTTTGAGCTGTTGGAGGACCTCCAGCAGAGGCTCGGCGTCGGCCGGATGCAGCCCCGCTGACGGTTCATCCAGAACGTAGATGACCCCGAAAAGTCCAGAACGGAGCTGGGTGGCAATGCGTAAGCGCTGCATCTCTCCGGGGGAGAGGGTGGGCGTGCTGCGGCCCAGGCTCAGATACCCTAATCCCAGATCCAGCAGCACTGTTATGCGCTGGTGCAGATCATGGGCAATGGCGCCTGCAACGGCCTCACGGCTCCCATCCTCGCCAGCAGGGCCGGTCATGATCTTCTGCAGTACCTCAGCGAGTTCCGTCAGCGGCAGGGCATTCATGGCGGAAATGTCTTTACCCTCCACCGTCACCGCCATGGCCGCAACTTTCAGCCCGCTCCCACCACATTCTGGGCAGGGCCCTGAATGCATGAATCTCAGGGCGTTCTCACGCATAGGTGCACTCTTGGTGTTGGCCAGAGTGTGCAAAACATGGCTGCGGGCGCTCCAGAACCTTCCCTTGTAGGGTTTGGCCACCCGGTCCCTTTGTGGGGTCACCTCAACAACAGGTTGCTCTTCGGTAAAGAGGATCCAATCACGTTCTTTTTTAGGCAGCTTCTTCCACGGAACGTCAACGTTGTAGCCCAGATGGCTGAGAATGTCGCGGAGGTTTTTACCTTGCCAAGCGCTGGGCCACGCCGCAACCGCCCCTTCCCGAATGGTGAGGTGTGGGTCCGGTACCAGTAATTCTTCGGTCACGGTGTGGGCTGTTCCCAAGCCGTGGCACACCGGGCAGGCACCCGCCACCGTGTTAGGTGAGAAGGAATCCGAGTACAAGATCTCAGCGCCCTTAGGGTAATCACCTGCCCGAGAAAACAACATCCGTACTGAGTTTGAAAGAGTTGTTACTGTCCCCACTGAAGAGCGGGTGCTGGGCGTTCCGCGGCGCTGTTGCATGGCCACTGCCGGTGGAAGTCCCGAAATGGACTCCACCCGGGGCGTGTTTCCTTGCTGAATGAGACGGCGCGCGTAGGGAGCCACGGATTCAAAATAGCGGCGTTGGGCTTCAGCGAAAATAGTGCCAAAGGCCAGCGAGGACTTACCGCTCCCTGAGATGCCGGTGAAGGCGACAATGGAGTCGCGGGGGACATCCACGTCCACGTTTTTCAGATTGTTCTCGCGGGCACCGCGGACTTGGACAAATCCTGAGTGCTCAGGGCTGGTGGTGGTCAGAGCTGTACTTAGAGACGATCCCATTTATCGACCCTAACGTGAATTTTGCCTAGGCGCTGTCCTAGTGCCCAATGCCTGTACCTACTCCCTGCATTTCGCGGCCTACCACCGCCCGGCTAGCCTTGAAGCATGACAATCGACGCGAGTGATTCCACCCTGAGTGCTACCCCGGCTAAAAAGCCGGCAGCAGCTTGGCATTCGGAGAGTGGGAACCTCGTTGCAGAAGGGGACAACCTCAGCTTTTTAGGCACACTGCCGGATGAAAGTTTCCGCCTGATCTACATTGACCCGCCCTTTAACACCGGCAAGGTTCAAGCGCGCCAAAACATGACCAACGTCCGCAGCGAAACAGGCTCCCGCGTAGGTTTTCAAGGCCGCAGCTATGAAACCATCAAGGGCTTGACGCTAAGCTACAACGATTCCTTCGGCGACTACTGGGAATTTTTGGAGCCCCGGCTAGAAGAAGCCTGGCGTCTCCTCAAAGATGATGGCACTCTCTACTTGCATCTGGACTACCGCGAGGTCCACTATGCCAAGGTACTGCTAGATGCCCTCTTTGGCCGCGAGTGCTTTCTCAACGAAATCATCTGGGCCTATGACTACGGCGCCCGCTCCAAAAAGCGTTGGCCCGCCAAACACGACAACATCCTTGTCTACGTCAAAAACCCCAAAACCTATTACTTCAACAGCACCGAAGTAGACCGCGAGCCCTACATGGCGCCCGGGCTGGTCACACCCGAAAAGCGGGAACTGGGTAAGCTGCCCACCGATACTTGGTGGCACACCATTGTTTCCCCGATGGGCCGCGAAAAAACTGGGTACCCCACCCAGAAGCCCCTCGGGGTCCTTCGCCGCATTATCCAAGCCAGCACCGAGCCGGGGGACTGGGTACTGGATTTCTTTGGTGGCAGTGGCACCACCGGGGCCGCCGCTTTGGAGCTGGGCCGCCGCTTTGTCATGGTGGATCAAAACCCCGAAGCCATTGAAGTTATGCGCACACGCCTGGACCCGGAGCAGGTCACCTTTATTAAGCACGAGAGCGCCAAGTAACCCTCAGCCGAAGGGGACCAGCCACTCCACCGCAACGTAAATGCAGGCTGCAATGGTAATCACTCCGGTGAAGCACGCCGCAATCCAGAGTGAGCGGCGTGGTGCTTTCACCGCAAGGCCCAGCATCAGCGGAAAAGCCAGCATGGCCAAGGTGGCCAGAAATCCCACAACGCCCAAGGCAATACCGGGGCCCGTGACCGCTGTGTCCAGAGTTCCCGTCATGACGATGATAGAGAGCAGTGCCAGCAACAACGCGGGGTAAACCAGCAACGCCCAGCCGGCAACGGTGATGACAATGGCCAGCCAGAGTCCGCGCTGGGGCCTAGCTGCAGTGGCTGGCTCAGCGCGTGATGTGGCTAGGCGCTGGGACGGGATCTCGCGGTGAGGACGGGGCATGGGCTTATTTTGGCATGCCGTGCTGAGTGTGGACTGTATTCACTTAGAGTCATCCAGTAGCTACGTGAATGAGGCCAAGAATGGCAGGGATGGTGGCTAAGGCGCCAAAAATCAACAAGCCCGTGCTGCGCCGGTAAAGTGCCATCCCGAGTAGTAAAGGGGAAGCTACTGCAGAAGCGCCGACGAAAAAAGACTGCCCATAGAAATTGGAATTATTAGAATCCCCGTTGCCGGAGCTCATCAATGCAGCCATGAGGGAAAAACCAGCAAAGACCAGGTAAGCCGGAGAAAATACTAGCCACCGGATGACCGTGATGGCGACGGCCCCACCCAAGTTACCCCTCGCTTTGAGCGCCGGGATCTCCTTAGCAGAGGTTGGCTCAGGGGCGTGGTTGGAGTTGCTGAGGTAGGCCATCAGCCCAGATTGCTCAGCCAGCGGAACACGAAGTACAAAATGACGCACACGGTGGGAATTCCGGTGATCAGTGCTGCCCGCCACATGGCCCGCTCCTTAAACCGCACCGCCTGGCCCAGCAGGTGAGGAGCGGCAATCATGCAGAACAGTAGGACTGCGCCGCCAAAAATCAGGGCCAAGCGGGCTGGCGATGCCATGCTCTGCGAAGGCTCCAGGACGGCGGCAAGGATGAAGACCGCCATCAAAATGATCGGCACCACCACCACAGCCCAGCCGATGAGCGCCACGAGGGTGCCGGTGAGCTGGGAGCGTTCTTGTTTTACGCGCTCGGTTGGCGTGGGTTCAAGGTGGGAGTTCTCAGTCATGTTCTAGTTCTACCAGTATTGGCGACGGAACTTGCGTTCGCTTCGTGTCCGTGAAGTACCAACAAGGCTTTCCTCTCCGTGAAGCTGAGACTGTGCTGAGACTCCCCGTTCACAATTGACAGGCCAGCGTTAAGTGCCACCCGCAGCCTGCGCCCAACGAGCGCCGTGGTACATCAATTCTATGAAATCTGTGGACGCACCGCCCGGCTGGGTGTATTCTGCATCACCGTCTATAGTGGTCTGGGTGACATTGGACGGATGTCCCGCAAAAAATCTTGAAAGAGGGCCACTGTGCACGATCGTATTCGCCATGCCGGATTGTTGGAAAAGCGTATGTCGGCCGAGGCGGCAGCTGCGCTGATCAAGCCCGGAATGACCGTCGCCATGAGTGGCTTTACCGGTGCGGGCTACCCTAAAGCAGTGCCGCAGGCGCTCGCTGCACAGATGGAAACCGCGCACGCCGCCGGAACTGATTTCAAGATCAAGGTCCTCACCGGCGCCTCCACCGCCCCTGAACTGGACGGTGTCTTGGCCAAAGTGGGCGGCATGGAACTGCGCCTGCCGTACATGTCAGATCCAGCTCTGCGCAAGCGTATTAACGACGGCGACCTCGACTACATGGACATCCATCTCAGCCACGTTGCCCAGCACACCTGGTTCGGTTTCTACGGCGGCATCAACATTGCGATCGTTGAAGTGGTGGGCATTCGCGAGGACGGATCGCTGATTCCCTCCACCTCGGTGGGCAACAACAAGACTTGGCTGGACATGGCCGACGCCGTGATTCTTGAGGTCAACGCGCAGCAATCCGCGCAGCTGGAAGGCATGCACGACATCTACTACGGCACTGCGCTGCCGCCGCATCGTAAGCCCATCGCGCTCGTGGCACCGGAAGACCGAATTGGCCAGGCCTACCTGGACGTTGACATGAACAAGGTCATTGCCGTGGTGGAGACCGACGCGCCGGACCGGCTCTCTGCCTTCGCCGCCCCGGATGAGGCCTCCACCCAGATTGCCTCACACCTGCTGGACTTCCTGGACGGGGAGATCAAGACCGGACGCCTGACGGATAAGCTGCTGCCGCTGCAGTCTGGCGTGGGTAACATTGCCAACGCTGTGCTGGCAGGACTGTCCCGTGGTGGATACCGCGGTTTGAAGGCTTACACCGAAGTGATCCAG
Organism: Arthrobacter sp. lap29; assembly: GCF_032458965.1. Taxonomy (NCBI): domain Bacteria; kingdom Bacillati; phylum Actinomycetota; class Actinomycetes; order Micrococcales; family Micrococcaceae; genus Arthrobacter; species Arthrobacter sp. lap29. The sequence continues at coordinate 230,501 of NZ_JAUCEK010000004.1, read as the reverse complement.
GACGGAATGCTTGAGCTGATCAAGGACGGCACCCTGGCGTTCGCCTCGGCCACCTCCTTCTCCCTCTCCGAGGCTGGCATTGAGGAGTTCAACCGCAACGTCGACTTCTACCGTGAGCGCATTGTTTTCCGCACCCAGGAGATTTCCAACCACCCCGAATTGATCCGCCGCCTGGGCTGTATTGCCCTGAACGGCATGATCGAAGCGGACATTTACGGCAACGTAAACTCCACCCACGTTGTTGGCTCACACGTCATGAACGGCATTGGCGGCTCCGGCGATTTCGCCCGCAACGGCTACTTGGGTGCGTTCATGTCCCCTTCCACTGCCAAGGGCGGAAAGATCTCCGGCATTGTTCCCATGGCCAGCCACGTGGACCACACTGAGCATGACACCATGCTTATCATCACCGAACAGGGCCTGGCTGACCTGCGTGGTTTGGCGCCGAAGCAGCGCGCCCGCGTCATCACCGAAAAGTGTGCGCACCCGGACTACAAGCCCATGCTCGAGGACTACTTTGCCCGCGCCTCAAGGGATTCGTACGGCAAGCACACCCCGCACCTGATGGGCGAGGCCCTGTCCTGGCACCAGCGCTACATTGAAACCGGTGATATGCGCCTGTAGTTAAGCCCACGTTGGCTGATTTTTTGTGGTGCCTGTGGCCCGAGTAGCTTGGCTCGCCACACCGCAAAGCCCCGTTCTTTCTGCCTTTTGGTTGCAAGGACGGGGCTTTTTGCGCCCCGGCGAGTGATTAGTGCGTGGGCAGCGGGTGGATGGTGAGCCGACGGCGGTGGACACGATGCCGGCAGGGATGCAGCTGAGTAAGCGGAAAAGCCAAATGAAGGCCTGGCGTGAGGGCCTGCTGGCCCTGGAGCGTCGCCACAAGCTACTGAATTTCCAGCACCCGAGATCACTGATCCAGTGCCGCGGCGTTGGGCGTGCCCGTCAGCCAGTAAATGCATGTGGCCACGGTAGCTGATACGAATGAAACTCAGATCCTGAGCGTGTGTAAACGCCTGCACCAGCGTTGAAGATGTCTTGGGACTTTGCCCTAGATAGGCTCGCGTTTGAGGATGCGGAGGGCAATCACTCCCCAGGGATGCCTTTAACATCGATCAGCCCGGTTCCGGGAGGTCTAAGACCTGCCCGGAACCGGGCATGAGGGATAAACGTACTTCTTTCAAAACTTTCCACACGCTAAGGCTTAACAGCCGTACTGCCGACCGTAATCAACTGTTGCGCCGCATGAGGAGATATGCCCTAGTTGCAGGCTCCTGTGGCTTCCCAAGGTCCCCACTGTGAAGCGCCGGGCTTCTCATTTAGGGTCCACCATTTGGCCTTGTAACTGATGCCGCCATGGGACACCTTGGAACCGCCGAGATAGGTCGCTGTTGCGCTCCAAGGAGCGGCACAGCCTGACCCGGTGGGCGGAGTTGTGGGCGGTGTTGTGGGAGTGACTGTCGGAGTGGTGGTCGGGGTAGGAGTGGGAGTCGGAGCAGTGGTCGGTGTAGGTGTAGGAGTAGGAGTGGGGTTCGTCGTGGACGGGGGTGCTGCTTCAGTGACAGGACCCGGCGCTGCAGCGCGGAACTTATCAGACATTGCGCCTACCAGCTCACCGTTGCGGTCGCCAGAGAGCTCCCACCACATGCCGCCGCCAAGTCCCTTGCTGACAATGTAGTCAGTTTTTTGCTTAGTGGTGGCAATGTTGTCATAACTCCACCACTGGGTGCCGTCATAGCGCCACGCAGATCCGGTTGCGGCGTCGTAGTGGTCCGTGCCAAGCGTCTTTAGCTTGTCGTAGTCCTCATTGGCCTTTTCGTAAGTGCCGGGAGCGCCATCAGTGGCAGGGCCCCAAGGGGAAACGTTCTTTGCACCTGTCCAGCCGCGGCCGTAGGCTGCTAGCCCTAGTCCCAGCTGCTTCGGGTCAATGCCAGCTGCAAGGTACTTTTTCACGGCCTTATCGGCACTGAATTTCTTGCTCGGCTCGCGAGGATCCGCGGGGTCGTCATACAGATTGGCCTGGTGACCGGTGAGCGTGGGGTTCCACGCACCGTGCAAGTCATAGCCCTGGATACTGCCAAAGTCCAAGGACTTGAAGTTGGCAGGGTCATCCCAGCCACCTGCATCGATGTCCGCAGGATTAGCAGGCAGGAAGGCGCTCAGGACGTACTTCTTATTATTCGTTGAGCCGTAAGCGTCAAGCTGCTTACGGAACTCCGCCAGTAGAGCCTTGAAATTTGCACGATCATTGACGGTGTCTACACCGTTGCCTTCTAGACCGGAGTTTGTGCCCGGCCATTCCCAGTCAATGTCAATGCCGTCAAAAATCCCGGCCGCCGCACCAGCGCCGCCGCGACCTTCGAAGTTTGGCAGGTTGCCCTTGATGTATAGGTCAATGCAGCTGGAAACCAGCTTCTGGCGGGACTGCTCAGTGGCTGCGGCCTTGGAGAAGTTCTTGGACCAGGTCCAGCCGCCCAAAGAGATCATGACTTTGAGTTTGGGGTTTTTAGCCTTCAACTGCTTGAGCTGGTTGAATGAACCAGCCAAAGGCTGATCCCAAGTATCAGCCTTGCCTGAGACGGACTTGTCGGCCGCATAACCCATGCCGAAGTCTGCCCAAGCATCGCCGGCTCCATCGGAGCCGTTGGGACCGGTTCCCTGCGCCTTATTGGCCATAAAACAGGTCAATGTCTGGTTGTTGATGTTACCGAAAGAGTAGTTGATGTGAGTGAGGTTTTTGGCTGTACCGGAGACGTCTAGCTGCTTTGCCTGGAATGCGCGTCCATACACTCCCCATTGTGCAAAGTAGCCAACGTTGCGGTAGCCGTTGACCGTTGAAGTGAGGGGGGCATCGGCCGCGGTGTTGGGCGGTGCAGCATTGGCACCGAGGGCACCCACGCCCCCTGCCAATCCGGCAACCATGGTGCCCGCCGCTACAGCAGCCCACAGCTTAGTAAGGCGTCTGGGCCGTTTGATTTTTTCTGACATGAGCAGTCCTTTGAACAGTGAGGTGCGCGTATCGCACCGTCGTCCAGGAACAACGCTATTCGTCGGTGGCGCATGTCACATCAGCATGATCCACATACTTTTCCCGCTGACATTGATCTAAGTAGTAATACTTAGATTGCCGTGATGGCAGGAATTTTTTCTTTTCCTCTACTTTTCCCCCCACTCATGGACATAAAGGCGGCGAGATTCCGAAGAATCCCGCCGTCTTTGTGTTAGATGCTCACGATCTGTGGTGTTACGTTTCCCGTGTCAGCAGGAAAGGCCTCACTTGCCGCACAGGATGGGAGAACCCCAAGCGTTGGCAGCGCCGGAACCGGGGACTTCACCCTGGGTCCACCACTTGGCCTTATAACTGGAGCCTGCGTGAGCTACAACAGCCCCGCCGGTGTAGACCGCTGCAGCGGACCATGTAACAGCACCATTACAGCTCTCAACCGGGCCCGCGCCGTTGCCGCCGCCAGTGCCCGCGGAGGGCTCCACCACGCTCACGCCACGAGGGTAATCGGTCAGGAGAGCATACTGTTCTGAACCAATACTGACCCGGAAGTTGGAAATCATCGAGGTAGGTAGCGTCCATGCCAGCTTGGTACTGACGGTAGCGCCGGGCGCAATGCCCCCGGCGGGTACCTTGATGGTGTAGGTATGGAAGTCACCCTTGAGCCCGCCGACGTTACTGCCGGTGTGATCGCTGGAATCCTTTGTGATAGACCAGCCGCTCTGTTCCTTCATCTCACCCGTATCGCTTGTTGCACTGTCAAAGGTGATAGTTGCACCGGCCGGGATGGTGGTTTTGGAGTTATTCGTGAAGTGCGCTTCTGGGTTGATGGGGTAGTTGTTGTCACCCAAGGCGAAGTTTTTCAGTTCAACACCAAGGTCAATGGCGTTGGTGGGCATCTTCACGTTGGCCTTGGTGGCCCCATAGGGTTTGGACGCGGACAGGGTTGAATGGATTTTATTTACCAGTGTGGAGCCCATCTCGTACTGGCCCTTGCTGGCGTTGTACTCGTAGTCACCGGCGAGCTCCCAAATCATGACCCCGCCCAGGCCCTTATCTGCCACGTAGTCTGCCTTGGCTTGGATCGCCTGATCGGCGTCGCCGCTAAGGAATGTCTTTGTGGTGTCATTCCACCACCACTCATTTTTGGTGACGTTATCAAAATGGCGTGTGTAAGTGCCCTTGAGAGCACCCGTCGGTGAACCATAGGAAGCCGCGTAATCGCCCACAACACCCTTTTGCAGGTTCAGCACATGCCATATTGGGTTAGCCCCGGCGGCCAATTCGCCACCCATCGGATCGCTGTCATGCCACAGGTTGTCGATGCCCCCGGCACCGTCACCACACTTGGAGTTTCCGCCGGCTTTAGGCCCGGTTCCGGGAGCGCACTTGTTCTGGTCGGCCAACACGGAGCTACCGTAGAGGCCATTGGTTCCGCCCTGTACGTTAGTCCAGCCGCGAGTGTAGAAAGGCACTCCTAGGTTGATGCGACCAGCTGGCATTGCGCCGCGGAAGTAGTGGTATGCCCAGTCAGAGTTCAAGTAGCCGATGCCCTTATAGGCGTTGTACACGCCACCAGCGGCGAGCTCTGGATCTTTGCCATCGTCGAAGAGCGCCGCGTTGCCGCCCACGAAGTTATTCCATGCGCCGTGCAAGTCATAGCTCATCATGTTAACGAAGTCCAAGTATTTAACAACCTGATGCGCTTCCATGCCACGCAACAGCCAGCCCGAGGCCGGAGCGGCAACTGTGAGCTGGTAGTAAGTGCCATCAGCAACGCTGGCTTTGTCCAGTTTTTCGCGCAGAGTCTTCATTAGCTTCATGTAGTTCTCAAAGAGCACGGCTCGGCGAGGCTCCGAGATAGCAAAGTCATCCGGGTTACCCGCTTTGGAGTTGCTAGTGGCGTATTCGTAATCGATATCCACACCACTAAAGCCATACTTGCGGATGAATTCCACGGCTGAATCGGAGAAGGTATCGATCTTTGCTTGGGATTCGGTCAACGTATAGAAGCCGCCATCCCCAACACGAGTGCCATCAGCAGCGAAGTAACCACCGGTCTCGGCCCAACCACCAACTGAAACCAGAGTTTTCACTCCAGGGTTTTCCTTCTTGAACTTCTTCAGCTGGTTCAAGTGCCCCTTGTAAGGCAACGTTGGGTCCATCTCTGCGCCAGCAACACCGGGCCACGTCAGGTCAGTGGCCGCATTACCGGGTGTCTCTGCACCTACGGAGACTTTGTTGTTCTTGTCAATGTGGGCAAAGGCGTAGTTGATGTGGCTGAGTTTCTTCCACGGGATGTCACTGGCGAGGTAGCGTGGGGCGCCGTTCTCACCGGTGCGCCAGCTGGTGAAATAGCCGATCACGCGTTGTTCTAGTCCATTGGGAAGGAGTTCCCTGCCAGCTTCGTCATAGACGGAGCAATACGGCACATTGACGCCGGGGGTTTGGTACAGGCCGTCGGGCCGGCACTTCTCATCCGGGTTTGATGTCCAAGGGGTTCCGGCCGCAGGAGTTGTGGGTGGCGGCGTGGTTGGGGTTGCTGTCGGAACAGCAGTGGGAGTTGTGGTCGGAACCGCGGTTGGCGTCGGCGTAGGCGTAGGCGTAGGCGTCGGATCGGTTACGGTGCCGCATGTGCCCTGACTAGTCCACGGGCCCCAAGGATCAGAGCCCGGGACGTTGTTCTGGGTCCACCACTTGGCAGAGTAGTTCACGCTCTGGTGGGAGACCACTGCGTTTGAACTGTACGAGCTGGCCGGGGCCCACGGAGTGGCGCACGCCTTAGTTGTGGTGGTCCCAGAGGGGGAGGCATAAGCCACCTGGGTCGTTATGCCTATTGAGGCAACGAGGGCGAACCCCGTCACGATGGCGGCACTGCGGTGCCGCCATCTTGGCAATGTTGGTGTCTGCATGAATTTCCTGTTCTGCTGTGCGAATGAGACCGCTGCAGCGCAGGAAGTAAGCTCCTACGCTTGCTGGCCCAAGGCTATCCATGGCCATGGCCACCGCACATCAGCACAAACACGCATAGGTGTCACTACGTACAAGCAGGTATCCATTCGCTGCCCATACGGTGCGCCAACACGCTTAGTTCCACACGGGAACGGACGCTGAGCTTGGCAAAGATGCGGCCCACGTGAACTTCCACCGTGCGTACAGAAACATGCAACTGTGCCGCAACTTGCCTGTTTGACGCACCATCAACAACCAACATGGCTACTTCCATTTCCCTCTCGGTCAGCTGTTCACCCCACGCTTGGCGGAAGCGTTGCAGAGGTCCGTCCCCGCGCACGTTCACGGACTTAGCTGATGCCAAAGATCCTCCTTGAGGGCCGCTGGAGTGTGCCAAAGCTTCCTTCGAGCCCGCGGCTACCCGCGGTGCAGCTGCGGCGCTGATGGTCACCGTCTCCGTGGGTATATCCGGTTCCAACGTAGGGGCATCGAGGTGGCTTGGCGGCTCCGGCATATTGCTGAGAGTGTTTTCTACGCAGCGCAGCCACGCCAGGGCACCGATTTCCCGGAAGAGATCGGCAGCCACCACGAGGTGTTCCCGGGCAACGCCGGGCGTACCGTGTTCTAGACATGTCCGGCCAATGACGAATTCCGTGCGGGCCCGTTCATATTGGGACCGCAGCGTCACGCTGACTCTCTCTGCGTATTCATAGTCCTTGGCAAAACGGGAGGCGCTGGTGGCGCAAAGAGCCATGCGGGCGGAGCTGGCCCGGCGGTGGCCAGATGGCATCTGTGGTCCGTTGATGCCATCATCGTGCACCCTGGCCCCAGCACTACCCGCTTCACTCTGGTGCGGTGTCATCTCATCAAAGCCAGGGACATGCAGTGGCGACGCGGCACCACGCAACGAGCGTTCAGCAGCCAGTCTGCCCAAAGTGGAGGCTTCTTCGATCCGGCCATCCAGATATGCACTCAACGTCCGGTCCATGAGATCACCGGTGCGAATGAAGGCAGAGCTACCGGCCGGATAGCTAGCTTCCATGGCATGGGCCACGGTGCCCACTTGCCCGGTGGTGAGCACGTCAAGTCGCCGGGCTACGATAACACCGAGGCCGAAAAATGGCAGGCCCACGGGCACGGACGCGGCCGCTCGCCCTAGTTCGGCTGCTGCTCGTGAGACATCTCCGAGCCATAGCTGAAGTAACGCTGCCACGACTGCCCCGTAAGCAAGTCCCAGCGGTGTTGGTGCCCATTGCAGCCCACCGCCTCGGTTACTTACCGTCATAGACCGACCGGCTTCTGGACCCTCTTTTAGTAAGCGCAGACCCGCGTAGGGATCGTCATCAAGTCCTAGCGTCAACGCCTCCATAACCACGCGCGCACCGGAATTATCAGGCAGGCCGTCAAGGCACCCGCGGCACCGGCAGGCGTATTCCGGCTCAATGGTGGGTCCGCCAAAGTTCGCGCACCAGAGCCGTGCTGCGCAGAGTGGCAGCCCGTCAATCTTGTGAACTTCCACAAGCCGCTCAGCCATGGTTAATAGCCCCTCGGCCTCCTCGAGCATGCCCCGTGCCGCGCACAGCCCGGCTGCCAACCCAGTGGCCTTGGCAACCTGGCGGGCAACGGTAGCGAACCCCGCCGCATCCAGGGCCTGGGCTCGGCTGAGGAAGGCTTCACTGTAGCGAGCTAGGGCCACGGTGGGCGCCTCCCCTGCCAAGAGCGACTCGGCGTGAATGAATGCCGGCAGTGCCCGGGCAGCCACCAACACATCCGGAGATGACAAGGCTCCACCAAGCCAAGTGGCGGCGTCGCCCACTTGCCCAAGGTTGAGCGCGGCCTCACCAGCGCATAGCTGTGCTTGAAATAATTCAGCACCCACGGCATGACTGGCAGCTTCGCGGGCAATGGCATGCGCCCAGACTGCATTGTTAGCCGCGTTCGCTTTGCGAGAGAGGCGCAGCAGCGATGGGACAAGTAAGTTATCACCCTCAAGGGTCGCCAGTGACTCGTGCCAGATCGCTTTGTCCATATCCCCCATGGCGGTGTAAGCGCGCTGCATCTCGATGTGGGCGTTTGTCCGTTCGGCTAGGGTTGCCGAACCATGGACCCATATACGCATGCGGGGGTCAACAAAGGAAAAATGTCCTGCCACGAAGAGCAGATGGGTGCCCCGCCGGCTGGCTATGAGTTCGCTCATGGTGACGTGCTGCTGTTCCAGAAGCACGTCGGTGCGGTCCTCGACACAGATTGCCGCAGCCAGCAGGCCTGCTCGGTCTTCGGCGTCGAGCTCGTCACCGGCGGCACCTATCCGCGCCCTTAGCCCTGGCATCAAAGGCAGCGGGTCTGGGAGTGCAGAGTGGCCGGAAAGCTGGGAGGGGGTGAGGGCTCTAGCCACCTCAAGTACAGCTTCAATGTCTGAGGCTAGGTCTGTGACCAAAGCTGCAGCCACATGGGGTGCCAAGGAGATTCCTGCTTGTGAGAGAAACTCCAGCAATTCCGGAACTTCGCCCACGGCAGTGTGGGCCAAAGGGAGAATTTGCACCATTGAAGCCTTCCATTTGAAGCGTCATCTGTGACGCGCTGGTAGTAGGCTAGCAGTCTGAACAAGCTGACTCGCTTCAGGGGAGCTGCAACTAGCCTTAAGGTCAATGGCCGTGGTTTTTGGCCGCTAAGCCGCGTGACCAACTTCCCCGACCCGCTGTGGTGAAAATGAAGCCAGATAGAGCCTGAACTTGCGCAGAAGACTTGCGTAGAAGTGAGTAGGAAGAGCCAAACCTTGACTCGCGGATAGTTGCAAGGTCGCGGCCTCCTACTAGACCCAAGTTCGCGCTTATTTTGAGTCCTGTGGGGGTATAAACGGGGTTTGGTCCGGAATCCTATTGATTCCGATGGGTGAAGGATGATATTCGGGTGGCGAGATATAGGGATGGGCGGATGGTCTTGAGGAAATCGGGACCGGCTGCGCAAATCGGTGCTCGCCGGACTGGGCTGGAGCATGTTCCGTGTGTGGTGGTTGAGCTGGTACCGGGATCCGGCAGGTCAGCTGTCACATTTGCAGGACGCCATCGCAGCCACCGCAACGGCGTCTGGGGCGCGGGCGAGGACAGGACCTGGCGACTCGCCGAGCTCTGACCGAACTCGACATCACCGGCGCCCATGGGCACAATGAAAGTTCAGCCAACTGGAGGGGGGAGCCGTGGCGTATCCCATGTCCCGAGCCGTGCTAGGGGCAAAAACCGTTCCCGTGCCCACGTCCCCCGTGGTGTGGGCTGGCTACGTGGTGAAGACGTGGCGCGCCTGCGCCCTGGTGGTGTTCCTGTGGGCGCTGGCAGTGTCCATGTTGGGCTTCTTCTCGCCTGTCAAGATGAGCCGCGTCTTTGAAGACGTTAGTCACTTCCTGCCGGCCCTCCTCTTTGTCATTGGTGTGGTGGGAGCTGTCCGGATCGGGCATGAGATCGGCAAAGACGTCATGCACGTGCTGGGCTATGGGGACATCAAAGTAGTTTCAGCGCACGCTGGGCGCGCCGTGGTCCCGGAGCGGGGCCGGCGAATCGCCCAAGCATCGGTGCTGGTAGGACTGTTTCTGGGGACCGTGGCGGCGGCGATCATTCGTGCAGTCTCGGGTGATTGGTTGGAGATGTTGCTGCTGATTGGGCTGTCTCTGCCCTTGCTGGTTTGGAGTGTCAAGGTCCTACGGCTGGCGCGGATTATGTGGCTCAAGGCCAGAGAAGAACACCGAATTCATTGGGATATCATTGCCAGCGGCCAACACACCGTAGGCACGGTAGTGGCTGTGACGAACGAGAAATTTCTTCTGGACAACCGAGCCATGTTCCACGTGGATGTGGAATACCTGATTCAAGGCAGGATGGAGACTTCAAGGATTCGTTTCTTTGACTACACGGTGTGGGCGCCGGCCATAGGCAATGAGTTTGACGTGTGGGTTGACCCCGAACGTCCCTTTGTTCAGGAACGGATCCTGCTTGAACGCCGCTATGTGGGGCAGAAATTTGCACACTTCACCGATCTTCCGGTGCCGGGTGTGCACGCCTCCGAAGAGGATTTGGTGGCCCGGCCCGGCACGGAACCGGACGGTACAGTTGCCGGAGCGCGCGCCGGCATTGCGCAGGCGGGCGCAGCCGTGAACCTTGCCACTGTGAGTGGGGTAGCTGAGTCTGGGAGTTCGGCCCCGGCTTTGAAGAGGCTGCCGCAGTGGATGGCTGATGAGACGGCGGCCAGCGACGCAGCCACGCCGAGGGCCGCCCGCCGGACCCGCATACTTATTGGCATCCCACCGAATTTGATCGCAGTATTGGCACTGATAGGGACGCTGTTGGTCCCGCCTATGGTTCAGGATGTGCCGTGGTGGACGCTGGCTGCACTGTGGCTTTATACGGTACTGACCATAATTAATGCGGCTATCTACTGGCAGTTCATGCTGCGCAGCCGTTGGTTCATCCGCTCGGGTGTCTCCTTCGGAGCCACTGAAGCCGCCGTTTTTGCCGGCTTCTTCGCGGCTGGATTTGCCATGCTCAGCACTCACTCCATGGTGATGGCGCCACTGAACCGGGAGATCCCGTGGACGGCGGCTCATGTGCTGACGTGGGCTGCCGTGATTGGGGCGTTGCTGGTGTTCGAATGGGCCTTCACGTCCAACGCGTGGGCGCTGCGTCATCTCAATGCGGAGTTCCCGGCGCCGCCGGAGGTCATCCAGGAAGCTCTGACGGGCCACAACCCGAACGGGGTGGACACCTTGGAAGCCGACTACGGTTACCGTGCCGGCGTGTTCCTCTGCACCTGACCCGCCCTCCTACCGACGCTAGCTCACCTTTGGGGGCTTTTCGACGAACGCTAGCTCACCTTGTGCAGGCGGGGGATACCCTTTGATATCTTGGGGGCAACTCAAGGAAGAGGTGCGTGATGGCGAACATAGTTTTGGTGCATGGGTTGTGGTCGGACGGATCCAGCTGGGCAAAGGTCATTACGGAGTTGCGCGCCATGGGCCACACCCCTGTCGCCGCCCAGCTTTCCCTTGAGACCTTCGACGACGACGTTGCCTCCGTCCGCCGGACCCTTGCCACTGTAGAGGGGCCGGCGCTGCTGGTGGGCTGGTCCTACGGTGGGGCAGTCATAGGCGAAGCCGCCCGCGGGGTTGAAGCCGTGAAGGCGCTCGCGTACATCGCTGCGTTCGCACCGGCGGAGGGGGAGTCCGTGAGTGGGCTTTCGCGCAAGTATCCTGGCAGTCTCATCTCGGCGCATGTGGTGGTTGCGGGGGAGTACACCTATATAGACAGGGATTATTTTGGGGACGTGCTGGCAGCCGATGCGCTCCCGGAAGACGTAGCCGTCGCCGCGGCCACCCAGCGGATGGTGAGGATAGGCCTGGACCGGGTAAAAGTTGGCTCGCCAGCGTGGTTGGATCTGCCGTCGCACTACTGGGTTTCCGCAGAGGATCTTTGTGTTCCGCCGGTGCTGCAACGAGAAATGGCGGAACGTATGGGGGCCGCCATCACCGAGGTTGCCTCCAGCCATGCCCCACTGCTCTCGCGGCCGCGTGAAGTGGCGGAGTTTTTGGACGCGGCCTGTGCATCGGTCAGTCACTGAGGCCAACCCCTGAGCCCGGAACCACGCCACGGTGGACCTTGACGGGAGGGCGTAGCCTGAAGCCATGACCGCCAATGACGCCGGCATCACGTCCGGACCTTATATAACTCACCGTGTTACCAACCAGCCGCCGCCGCGTGTGGACCTCAACGAGTACACCGCGAACATTCCGCTCCGGGAGTATCTTCGCACGGTCGGTCAAGCGGTGGGTGAAGCGGAAGGCGAGGCAACGCTGGAAGCTAGTGGCGCCGTCGTAGGTTCAGCGCAGTTCCAGGACGACGCCCGGCTGGCCCACAAAAACCCGCCCATCCTGCACACCCACAGTAAGTATGGGCAGCGGATCGACGAGGTGGAGTACCACCCCTCCTACCACCGGATCATCTGTGCCGCGGTGGCTGCCGGCGCCCACACCTCCGCATGGCAAAAGCCCGGGGTGGGCGCCAATGCTCACAGAGCTGCGCAGTTCATGCTGTTCGCGCAGGTGGAACCGGGCCACGCCTGCCCCATTTCCATGAGTCATGCCGCCGTCGATACCCTCCAGCTGGCACCCGAACTGGCGCAAGAATGGTTGCCCCGGCTCTACTCGCGCAACTATTCACCGGCGCTGCAGCACGGTAAGCCAGGTGCGCTCTTCGGCATGACCATGACGGAGAAGCAAGGCGGCTCGGACGTTCGCGCTAACACCACCCGCGCCGTGCAGGAGGGCGAACACCATCTGCTCACCGGCCACAAATGGTTCTGCTCCGCCCCCATGTCTGACGCCTTCTTGGTTCTTGCACAGGAGGATGCCGGCCTAGGCTGCTTCCTTGTTGCGCGCGTGCTCCCGGATGGTGAACGCAACACCTTCATGATGCAGAGGCTCAAGGACAAGCTGGGAAACCGATCCAATGCCTCCAGCGAGGTGGAGTTTTCAAACACCCACGGCTGGCGGATCAGTGAGCCCGGCCGCGGCGTACGCGCCATCATGGGCATGGTGGGACGCACCCGGCTTGACTGCATTCTGGGCACCGCCGCCGGGATGCGCCAATCCGTGGCCGAGGCTCTCTGGCATGGACGGCACCGGCAGGCCTTTGGAGCCAAGCTCATCGACCAGCCCGCCATGAGTAATGTTCTAGCGGACCTAGCGCTGGAGTCCGAGGCTGCCACCGTTGTCAGCATGCGTTTGGCCCGCGCCTATGATTACGACGCCGGACCAACCGAGAGCGCCTTCCGCCGCCTTGCTACTGCGGTCACCAAATATTGGGTGTGCAAGCGCGGACCCAATCACGCCTATGAAGCCATGGAATGTTTGGGCGGCAACGGATACATTGAGGACTTCCCCCTCGCCATGCGCTACCGGGAGCAGCCGGTCATGGCCATTTGGGAGGGCACCGGCAACGTCATTGCCCTTGATGTTTTGCGGGCCATGGGGACGGAGCCGGATTCCGTTGATGCGTTCTTGGCCGAGTTATGGCTGGCATCGGGGGCGCACCCGGTGTTCGATGATTTTATGGCCCGGCTCAAGGAAGAACTTGCGCCTCTCCGCCTGGCCCCCTTGAACTTCGCCGGGCAAGCCCGCAACATCGTTGAGAAGATGGCGCTCGCGCTCCAGGCGTCCTTGCTTATCCGTTTCGCCCCGGCCAGCGTATCTGAGGCGTTTGTGTTCTCCCGGCTGGGGCTTGAGCGCTCCTTCAACTACGGCAACCTCCCGGCGTCGGCTGATCTAGCCGGAATTCTGGAGCGGGCCTAGCCGAACTCCGGACCCTTGCGAGCCCGGAGTTCCACCTGCTGGATTGACTTAGCGAAAGAGTCCGCTGTAAGCGTTCAGTGCGAGCTGGCCACCGAGGTGGGCGTAGAGAACATTGCTGGTCTCGGGAATGTCCTTGCTCTTGACCAGATCAATGAGCCCGGCCATGGACTTGCCCTCATACACGGGGTCAATAATCATGGCCTCGAGAGAGCCGGAGAGGCGGATGGCTTCCATGGTTGATTCAACCGGGATGCCGTAATAATCCCCAGCCCAGCCCTCAAGGACTGTGATTTCGTCATCGCGCAGTTCCCGGCCCAAACCGATCAACTCTGCCGTATGCCGGGCGATCCGGGCCACCTGTGCACGGGTCTTTTCGATCGTGGCAGAGGCGTCGATGCCGATGACCCGGCGGGGCTTGTCCTGGCCGGCGAACCCGGCGATCATCCCGGCATGGGTGGAACCGGTGACGGTGCAGACAATAATGGTGTCGAAGAAGACGCCAAGGTCCTTTTCCTGCTGCTCCACTTCATAGGCCCAGTTGGCGAAGCCCAGCCCGCCTAAGTGGTGCTCGGAGGCACCTGCCGGGATGGCGTACGGCTTACCGCCTGCTTCTTCAACCTCAGCAATGGCTTGTTCCCAACTGGAACGGATGCCGATGTCGAAGCCGGCATTGTCCAAAGTAACCTCGGCACCCATGATGCGGGAGAGCAGGATGTTACCGACCCGGTCGCTGAGGGGATCGGCCCAGTCAACCCAATTCTCCTGAACGAGGCGGGCTTTCATGCCTAGCTTTGCAGCGACGGCTGCAACTTGGCGGGTGTGGTTGGATTGGTACCCGCCAATGGAGACAAGCGTGTCCGCTCCCTGGGCAATGGCGTCCGGGACAATGTACTCCAGCTTGCGGGTCTTGTTGCCTCCGAAGGCCAGGCCACTGTTCACATCCTCTCGCTTGGCCCAGATCTTCGCGCCACCCAAGTGCTCACTCAAGCGTGGCAGCTCATGGATGGGGCTGGGGCCGAAGGTCAAGGGGTAGCGCTCAAAGTCTGTGATTGCCATGGTGGATGAACTTTCTATGAGGAAAAGTACGGCTTGAAGGTTCTGCAAGATCAATGTGCAGCATGCAATATATTGCACCGCACTGACGGCGAACTGTCAAGCCACTTCAGAGGTGTGCATCACAGCCCCTGGACCTGATCCGCTTGAGAGCTCAGGGAATGGTGATGTCAGGCCACGCTGACGCTGTTGCCTACGTACCTACCCCTGGCTCACCCAGCGCAAGGAGATTCCCGGCGTCGTACTTCACTACCAAGCACGACGCCGGGAACCCCGACTTACGCTGGGACCGGCACCGTGCACGCATTCTCCTGCGAGATCCGGCGCAACAAGGCACAGAGGAGCAGGCCAAGAGAGAGCAGAGCCAGGACCGGCTGGAGGGGTTCAAAGAACGTTATAGCCCCAGAAGAGCCCAGAGCCAGCAGCACCAGCTTGTTGCACACAGGGCAGCCCACGGCGAAGAACGTCAGCAACGATGCGAAGACGCCGGACTTATTGGTGGCGCCCGTACGGGGTATGGGGGAGGCAACATAGGTGGCCACCAGCAGCCCTGTCAGTAGAGAGCTGATGCCCAGGGCCGTGTAAGACCACCAGGTTGGCGGGATCTCGCGGCTAAAGAAGGTATTGGGGATCAACACCGTGGGGATGGCAACAAGAACGTAAACCAGCGCCGCCACTGCCGCCCCGGTGAGCCAGCGCCGCAGCGGCCACGTGCGCAGGTTCCCCGCAACGGTGATCATCATGGGCGCTCCTGTGCCGGAGCCGGGCTCGCGGCACTTTCCGCCCGCCGAGACCGCCACCAATAGAGTCCGCCTGCGAGCAACAAGAGTACTAATGCCGCCCCTGCAAACCACATATTGGAGATACCCGCGGCAAAGCTCACCACCGCGGACTCAGCCTCGAACTGGGCGTCAATGGTCAGCACACCACCTAGTGAGGAGGTGCCCTGCGTAGCCAGAAGCAGCACACCGATTCCTATTGACAACAGGCCCGAGATTGCCATCCAGATGGAGTTTTCCCACGGGCCAATCCTGAAGCGGCGCGGTTTCAGCCAGCCCCGTGTGCCGAGCCCCAGGCGCGTCCACAGCAGTGACAGTAGCAGCAGCGGCAAGGCCATGCCGAGGGCAAAAATTGCCAGCATAATCCCGCCATAGAGCGGATTTCCGCCCGTCGCGGCCACCGCCAGCACCGAGCCAAGGATGGGACCGGCACAGACCCCGGCCACGCCGTAGACCGAGCCCAGCACAAAAACGGATACCGCTGAGGTCCCGTCAGCACCAGCGCGCCGGCTTAGCCCGGGAAATTCCACCCCCACCAGCTGGAGGATGCCGATCATAATAACTACTCCGGCCGCAACGCTAATCAGCGCCGTCCGGTTCTGAAGAACGAGTGAACCGAGCAGTCCTGCCAATAGCCCCAGCGGGACCAGTGTTGTTAGCAAACCGGCATAAAACAGTGCTGTGCGCCCCAGCAGCTTTGTAGGGCTGGCGAAGGCGTAAGCGAAGAACGCTGGCAGGAGCATGACAGAACAAGGGCTCAGCAGGGTCAGTATCCCGCCGAGAAACGCTCCCGTATAGCCAATATCCACGGCTACTTGGCCTTGGCTAGGGCGGCGTCAATCACTTCGGAGAAGACCTCCATGGGTTGGGCGCCGGGGATCGCCTCATTATTGATGACAAAGGTAGGGGTGCTGTTCAGGCCCAGCGCCGTTCCTTCGGATAGATCGGCCTTGACCAGGGCCAACAACTCGGGGCTTTTGCTATCCGCGGAGAACTTTGCCAGATCAGGCACCCCTGCCTTCTGCGCGAACTTCAGTAGCTCTGCTTCGCTGAGTTCGGCCTTGCCTTTTTCCGGGGCGCCGGCGTAAACGGTCTGGTTGAACTCCCAGAACAAGCCCTGCTCACCTGCGGCGCGGGCAGCAACGGCCGCATTCACCGACGCCTCACCCAGCACCGGCAAATCACGCCATTCAATACGCAATTGCCCCGAATCAACATACTTCTGGATGATTTCCGGCTGGGTCTTGCGTGCGTAGACACCACAGAACGGGCAGCGGTAATCCGAATATTCGATCATGACTACCGGGGCATCCACGGCGCCCAGCGCCATCGGATCGCCGGAAATGCGCCGCTCAAGCTTGACGTCAGGGGCCTGCTCGGCGGCTGGCAGGTTTGATTCGCCAAGCGCGTTGGAGCCAGTACCTGCCGGTTTTAGGCGGTTCTCATTGGCCGCGGCGCCGGCAAAAACTATTGCCAAGATAACAACGGCGCCCAACACCAGCGCTAAAACAACATTCCGGGTCTTTTTGGTGCTCGTCTTTTGGGTATTCATCTAAAAAACTTTCAGGATCGTATCAGCAGCGCACATTCGCAGGCACTGGAAAGTGTGCCCGGTGGCAGTGCGCCACGGGAAAATATTAGGACAGGCTCAACGCCGTACACCCGCCGCTGGCATTAATGCTGGCGTAGGAGTTGGCGCACCTTTGTCTACGTTCTTACGATCCCGAGATCCAGATGGCTCAAAGCCGCCGGTATCCGTCCGAGGAACTGCTGGGCAGCACCGTCCACGAGGAGGCGGTGGGGTAGAGGGGAGCCAAAAGATCCGCGAGGTGATTGCAACTGAACCAGGTTGGGGGAGACCGCATGGCTTTCCAGGCGAACCTTCTTGTGCCTGGGTTTACATTCTGGGGAGAGCTGATTAACCGCATGGAGCACATCTCTGGTGCGCGAGGAATGGGTATTAAGGGCAGCAGTGGTGGCTGCTGTGATCTGTTGCTCTGCTGCGGGGGTCACTGCAATTGTTTGCATGCCAGGCGATGCTTGGGCACCGGTGCAGCCTATGACCACCAGTGTCATGGTGCCCAGTGCCAGGAGGAGAGCAATCAAGAGTGCCGGGAATGTTCCGGGGACTCGCGAGCTGAAACTGCGCATCTGATCCCCCTCACTGTTCTCAACATCAGCCAAGTGATGGCTTCACTATCCTCGGGCCCACTATACGGGTGCCGGCACTAGTAGCCGGGTGCCGGCGCAGTGTGTGGCCAAGGTGCTCTGTTTGGCCACAAAGATTGGCAGCCAGATCAATATTTCACGAACATGACAAGTGAAGACGAAGTGAACAATGAGTGCCGCGTCACGGAAGAAGGCCTATTTCTTCCCGGAAAATCAACGATTTGCGAATATTTGCGGCCCGCCCCAAGGCGCTAAGTGACACACCTCTCAGCTCTTAGTGGCTTTTGGGTAATAGGTATGTATACTTGGACGTAGTTGTAGTGTTGCGTTTTTTGTAGTTGAAGCGACGCCATCCTTTCGGGGAAGACGTCGCTTTTCTGGAGAAGCGGACTTACACCGTACACGGAGGCCCGAAGGTCGGGCGGAATCTCCAACTTCAGAAGGAAATAGAAATAATGGCAACAGGTACCGTCAAGTGGTTCAACGCTGAAAAAGGCTTCGGCTTCATCTCTCCCGATGACCAGTCCCAGGACGTTTTCGCGCACTACTCCGCGATCAACTCCTCAGGCTACCGCTCCCTCGAAGAGAACCAGAAGGTTTCCTTCGATGTTGAGCAGGGTCCCAAGGGTCCTCAGGCAGTCAACATCCAGGCTATCTAATTCTAAAGAACATTTGCGGGTAACCGCATTTTTCTTTAGCCTTTAGGGCTTGAACAAATAAGGTCCGGTTTATCCCGGGCCTTATTTGTGTTTAAGGAGCGGAACGTGAACCGGCCCCCAGCTGGTGGGTCCTAGGGCGTAGGGTCCCAGGGTGTAGGGTCCCAGGGTGTAGGGCCGGGTTCCCCAGACAAAGTGAGGATGCACTGAACACTTTTTGCCAGCCAACCCAGTGCCGCTAACTAGGTATCCGCCCGCCATGTGGCACCATTGAAGACGATGAACAGCAAAGCGGACAAGCGAAAACGCCACGGAATACCCATGCCGCTCTGGCTGCAGGGGGCCTTTGAAGCTGCACAAATGTTCGTCATCTCCGCGCTGATCGTGGCCGTTCCGGTGGCAGCCACCTGGTTGGCGGGCGGCTTTGCGCAACGGGACGCCTCAGCGGTAGCCCAGTTTGCAGGCCAGATCTGGTTACTGGGCCACGGTGTGCCCTTGCACCTGACCATGACCAATGGCCCCAGCTCGGCCTCAGTAGAGACTGGGACCTTTACTCTGCTGCCACTCGGTTTGGCCCTGATTCCTTTCCTGCTTTCCTGGCGGGCAGGCGGGCGTTTGGCTCGCGCCTCCTACACCGACCAACTCTGGCAGCCGGTATTCAGTGCCCTCGCTGTCTACGCTGCAGCTGGACTGGCCACCGGATTTGTTTGCAGCTCACCGGAAATCAGCGTAAGCCTCATTCCCAGCATGTTGGTGCCACTCATTCCTGCAGGAGCCGGGCTCATCATCGGATCCAGGCTAGAGGCCGGATCATGGGGCAGGCTCATTGGTGTCAATGCTGCACACTGGATTTCCAAGACGAGCCAAGATCAGCGCTGGGCAGGATCGTATGTGGCCTCGGTGATCAGAGCCGGTTTTGTGGCGTCCATGGCCGCCCTCTCACTCTCAGCCTTATTACTGACCATCAACCTCTTGGCGAGGTGGAGTGACATTGTTGCCGTCTATCAGGCGTTACGGCCCGGTGCTGTGGGAGGCGCTGCCTTGACGCTGGCCCAATTAGGATTCATGCCCAACCTGGCGATCTGGACGTTGGCATGGGCCGGGGGCGACGGATTCTCCTTGGGTGTTGGTTCCACAGTTTCACCCCTGGGCACCAGCGTGGCCCCGGTGCCGCCCATTCCCTTGCTGGCGGCCTTGCCTACCGGTGAGCTGGGATGGGGCTTTGCCGCCCTCATCATCCCCGTCCTGGCCGGCCTCTTGGGTGGTTGGTGGTTTGTCCGGGCCGGTGAAAACCATTTTGATGAGTGGCTCTCCTTGAAGGTACGCCAGCGCTGGCTCTCACTGCCCGCCTCCACCATCTTTCTCGGTGCAGTGATAGGTACCGTTTCCGCGATTGTTTGCGGCATCCTTTTCTGGATCTCACAAGGCTCCGCCGGGATCGGGCGGTTCTCCCAGCTGGGTCCGGATCCGCTGACTGCCGCCCTGTGGGTAGGGGCTGAAATAGCAGCTGGTGTCATCATCGGTTCCCTGGCAGGACCCTGGCTGGAAGGGGACCACCCGTCCATGGGTCTGCCCCAGCGCCGCCACGCTGGCACCGAATAGGGCTAGCCCGCGCCGTGCCCCTAAAATTGAGGGCATGCGCATAGTTGTCTTAGTATCCGGAACCGGTTCAAATCTGCAATCTGTCATTGACGCAGTCGCCAATGGCAGCCTGCCCCTAGAGATTGCGGCAGTGGGCGCGGACAGGCCCGGCACCCTCGGCGTGGAACGTTCCGCTTCCGCCGGACTGGAAACTTTTGTGGTCAACTTCAAGGACTACTCTGCCCGCACCGAATGGGACGCCGCGCTTTTGGAGAAGGTGGCTTCTTATACGCCCGATTACGTGATTTCCAGCGGCTTCATGCGCATTGTGGCACCCGGGTTCATCAACGCTTTTGAGGGCCGCTACGTCAACACCCACCCTGCCCTACTGCCGTCATTCCCAGGTGCCCACGGGGTCCGCGATGCCATGGCCTACGGCGTTAAAGTGACGGGCTGTACCGTGCACTTCGCGGACGCGGGTGTGGATACCGGCCCCATCATTGCCCAAACCCCCGTGGCAATCCTGCCGGAAGACACCGAAGATTCACTGCACGAGCGCATCAAAGTGGCCGAGCGCGAGCTGCTCATACAGGTGCTCGCAGACCTGGCCCGCGCCTAGATCTGCGTCCGCGCAAGCTGGCCCCCAAGCTGGCCCGCGCCTCCGGCCCGGGTTGATGAAGTAGCCATTGCCTGTAAGAGGTTCTTAGGGAGCCAAGCTGGGAGCATCCTTGGCGTTCTTACGGTCCAGTAACCAGCTGGAGACTTTGCCAATCAACCAGCCAAGGATCAAGGAAAAGACGATCGCCAAGACCACGGCAAGTTGGGTTGAGATCTCGGGCCACTGCTGGGTGAGCATGCCGATCCCCACCGAGTACAGTGACCAGATGATGCCAGAGACCGCCGAAAAAGCCGTGAAAGAACGCAACGGGTACTTGGCCGCTATCGCGGCAATATTGGAGGAGAGCCTGCCCAGTGGAATGAAGCGTGAGGTCAGCATGAACATGTACGGGCGGCTCCGGAGCCTGCGCGTAGCTGCCTCCACGGCCCGGTCACGCCGCGGCCCGCTAGCGCTACCCCACCGTGTGGCGCCCATCAATTTGGTGAGCCAATAGGTCAGCAAGTCTCCGGCAACTGCCCCGGTCAGCATGGCCAGCACCAGCGGAAGTGCTCGGGGTCCGCCGTCGAGCTCCGCCACGGCGCCCAAGGCAACGAACACAGTGGTACTGGGGACCGGCGGGATGAGGGCTGAGACCATGACGAATCCGCCGCCCAGCAGGTAGACCCAGATGCTCGAGAGGAAGCCGGTGGTATCGGCTGCGAGATCCATAGGATCCTTTTCGTTTGAAGATCACCGCTTAGAGGCGGTTGTACCTAAAAAGTGTACGGCCTTTGTGGAATCTAAGGTTTATTGCTCGCGGCTGCTATGCCCTGGACAGGGGGCGTTATTTCTTGCTGCGGCCAAAGACCAGGGAGGCAACAGCCGTTGCAGCTGTAACCGTGTACACGGCAGGCCAGGAACCCATCTTCTTGGCCAGAGGGTGGGAGGCGCCAAAAGCCAGCACGTAAGTGGCGGTCAAGGCCGTGGCGGTTCCCGTCCCACCGTTTTTCTTCCAGCCCAGGAAAGCCGCGGCACCTGCCACCGCCAGAACGGCGCCGCCCAGCTGCCGGTTCTTCGTGGCCCTAGCTATCTGGTAACCGCCAAGCAGTCCGGCAGTGGAGAAAACAGTGGGAAGCAACGCGCTCATGGTGATCCTTACTCAGTGGGAATGCACGGTTGCCACTAGAATACCGGGTCAAAGTGAGGGAATGCTGAAGATCCCTGAACCTAGGGAGGGAATGAACTCAGGGAGGGGAATTCGCCGCAGGGGAGGCTTTCGCCGCTGCGCGGCTTAGTCCAGTGCTGCGCCCCTGGTCTCCGGAGCTGAGAAGGCCATCCAGATCACTGCCAGCAGCACCAGCCCACCGGTCAGGGCGAACGTCAGAGGTAGGCCCAGCACCGGCCACAGAATAGACCCGAAGATCAACGGCACCAGCCCGGCGCCCACTCGTGAAATGGTGGAGGCCCAGCCAAATCCGGTGGCGCGAAGATGGGTTGGGTACAGTTCCGAAACGTAGGTGTAAAGAACGGGTATGGCCACCTGGATGACAAAACCAAACACCAACAGCCAGATCGCAGAGGCCACGGGCGCATCCAGTACCAGCGCAAAAATTACCAGCGAGAGTGCGGCCAGCGGTCCCGTAATGGCAAGGATCCACTTGCGCCCCAGCCGCTCCACGAGCAGGGCGGCCGCCACCACACCGAGCAGGCCAATGCCCGTCATGGAAGCGGTGGCCATGAACGCCTTGTTTTCCGCGTATCCTGTGGACACCAAAATTGAGGGCATCCATGTCAGCGCGCCGTAGTACACCAGCAAAATTGTCAGGAATAGTGACCACGCAACGCCGGTGATGCGCCAGTTGAAGCGCCACAGCCCGGCCAGCTGATCCGTGACCTTGCCCAAGGAAAGCTTTGGAGCAGCGGCCGGGTCAGGCAAAACCCACGGGCCCACTGTGGCCCCGGTCCGCTTGATCAAGGAATCAATGACGGCCTTCGCCTCCGCCGGACGTCCGGCGCGCACCAGAAACAGCGGTGATTCCGGGATGCCCGTACGTACCCAGAACACCAGTAGTGCCGGCAACACCATGATCAGCATCAGGAAGCGCCAGTCGCCAAACCATGCCATCAACAGAGCAGAAACCACGCCGCACAGGGAAGCGCCGATGGGCCACCAGGCGTCCATGGCCGTCAGTACCCGGCCCCGGTGCTTGCGCGGGGTGAACTCGCCTACCAGTGCATAGTCCACGGGGATGCAGCCGCCCAATCCAAATCCGGCCATGAAACGGAACACGCAAAACAGCACAATCTCATTCGAGAAAGCGCCCAGTACCGTGAACACCGAGAAAATCAGCAGAGTTAGGGTGAACGCCTTCTTGCGCCCAATGATGTCCGCGATGGATCCCCAGGCGAAGGCACCCACGGCCATGCCGATCAGGTTGGCTGTGCCAATCCACGCCGCTTGCCCGGTGCTGAGTCCCCATTCCTTGGACAATAGCGGAATCAAGAAGCCATTGAGGGTGACATCCCAGGCATCGAACATGAAGCCGAGCCCGCCGATAAGGAAAATACTGCCCTGCACGCGCCACTTCCATGGCAGCTCCTGCACTACACGGTCGCCGGTTAAGAGCTCGGTGGTGGAATTCATGGTGCCTTTCGAATCACTGGGCAAAAGAGTAGACGAGCTCGGACACAGCCTGGCGCAGCACCGTTGCATCTGAGCCGTCCCGGCTGGGGTTGACCCGGTTGCTGAGCAGGGAGATCAGCAACCCCGCCTCCTGATCCACCAGGAGGGAGGTGCCGGTGAATCCAGTATGCCCGCGAGCCTGCGTACCCGCAGCCCCCATCCACGGCTGCTCGTTGATGCGCAGGCCCAGACCCTGGCCGAAACCGGGACCGGCTACCTTGAAGTGCTCTGCGAGTATTCCGGGCAGCTGATCCCGCCACATTTCGGCGGCCAATCCGGGGGAGAGGATGCCGGGCAGGCCGTTCAGCAAGGCGGAGCCGAACACGCGCAGCCCGTCTGCTGTGGCAAACATGCCCGCGTTGCCGCTGAGCCCGGCCAAAGACCACGCCGCCTCGTCATGCACAATCCCGCGCACCAGCCCGCGTCCCAGCTCCGGTTGATACTCGGTGGGGGCGCATTGCTCAATGCGCGGACTTCCGGTGATGCCGTGGGTGGGCAGCTGGTACAGGACCCGCTCTTTCACCAACTGTGCCCACGGGGTTTTTGTCACCCGCTCGGCCAGTACCATGATCGTGTTGAATCCGGCGCAGGAATACTCGTACCGGGTCCCCGGCGGGGCGGTGAGCGGCGTGGTCAGCAGATCCGCAATGAGTTCCTTGCGCTGAAATCCGTTCCCGTCTGATATCGCTGTGTGCCAGCCCCGCCACTGCGCCGGCAGGCCCGAGGTGTGGGTGAGCAGATGCCGCAGCGTCACCGTGGACTTTTCCCCGGCCGCATAAGCGCGAAGATGCCGGCCAATGGGCGCATCCAGAGCCAGCCGCCCATCATTGACAAGGGCTAGCACCGTGGCCGTGGTGAACAGTTTCGTGACCGAGGCCAGATCAAAGAAGGTGCCGCGGGTGGCTTGGCCCGCTGTCAGGACGGGCAGTTCAATCCCGCCCGCTCCGCCGCTGTCATTTCCGCTGCCTTGATGGAGTACGACGGCGCAGGCCACTGCGGGTGCCACCCCGTCCCTGACGCTTGCCTCGAGCAGGCGTTGGAGCCGGCTGCGCAGCTCCGTTGCGAAGTGGGGGTGAGAGGGGCTCATGGTGGGTGCCTCCAATCGGACTCGGGTGGTGAAAGGGATGCTGAGAGAAGAAGTGCTTACTGGTTGCCGGCCTCGATGGCGGCTGGTAAGAAACCGGCATTCTTTGCCAGCAGGGAGAGGGCCTGATCTGCGGGCAGGCCCGTCATGATCGAGAGGATCGCAGCCTTCACATGACCATGGGCCGCGGTGAGGGCAGCTGAGGCTGTGGCAGCATCGGCGCCGGTGACGTGCATCAGGGTCCGCTCGCTGCGTGCATGGAGCTTGGCATTGGTGGCGCGCAAGTCCACCATGACGTTTTTATAGGTCTTGCCGAGACGGACCATGGTGATGGTGCTGATCATGTTCAACACCAGCTTTTGGCAGGTTCCGGACTTCAGCCGGGTGGAACCAGCCAAGAATTCCGGACCCACCTCGATCTCCAAGGCGGTGTGGGCCGCGGCACCGAGGGGGGAGCCATTGTTGCAGGCGAATCCCACGGTGTATGCGCCCTCTGCGCGTGCGGCTCGGATGGCGGCGATGACGTAGGGGGTGCGGCCGGAGGCGGCCATACCCACAACGGAATCGTTGGCGGTCAGTTTCAGGGCTGCCATGTCCGCGGCTCCGCCCTCTTCGCTGTCCTCGGCATTTTCAACGGCCTGGTTTACGGCTGCACTACCGCCAGCAATGACACCTACCACCAGGGAGGGGTCGGTGCCGAAGGTGGGCGGACATTCGCTGGCATCCAGAATACCCATGCGTCCGGGCGTGCCAGCACCAACGTAGATCAGACGCCCGCCGCGGGCCATGCGCGCAGCAACCTCATCAATGATGGAGGAGATGACGTGGTGGGCCTTTTCTATCGCGGCCGGAACCATCGCGTCTTCACTATTCATGGCCGCTACAAGCTCCTGGGTGGAGAGAGCGGCCAGATCCGGGTACTTCGGGTTGCTGGCTTCGGTGACGAGCTGGCCAATCTCAGCGCGGACGGCGTCGAAGGTGTTCTCAGGGGTGCTCACGGTGTTCTTCCTTGCGGGAGGGCGGTTAGTGCAGAGGGCCTAGGGCAGCCGCGGGGTTAAACGGTTTCCAGAACGCGGACCACGGCTTCGGCAGTGACGCGGCTAAAACCGTGGGCATGGAGGGCGGGGAACAGGGTGGGCTCAGCCGGTGCCAACCCGGCGTTGACGCACACCGCCTGCGGAGCCGTGGCGAAGACCAGTTCCAGAGTTTGTGCCTGCTCCGCAGATTCAAGTGAATCAACAAGAACCAGCACAGCTCCCCGGGCCTGCATCAGCGCCACTTCCAGTTCAGCGCTGGAGAGCTCGGTGGCGTTCACTGCGGTCACGGCGTAGTGGTGCAGCGCCGTGGCCAGGAAGTTCTCGGTGGGACCGGCCGCCATGTTGTGACCCGTGCGCGCATCCACCAAGGTGAGCACACCGGAGCCGGCGAGCACCGGTGTCTTGCCCAGCGAGCCGGAGCCTAGCGAGTCCGTGCGGGTGGCGCGGGCAGCGACGGAAACCCAGTCAACGGCGTCGTGCTTGTCCGCGGCAACCTCCCCGGCAGACCACTGCGCCAGGGCCTGAACGCGTCCGGCCGCACGGCGCAGGATGTCCACAGGCAGCCGTCCTGAGACCGCTGCGGCGTGCAGGGCGTCAAAGACCTCGGTATAGCAGGACTCATCATCGCGTCCCGTGGTGTAGGCGTTGAGCGGGTTGCCCACGCAGAGCAGATCGTTGCCGGCCAGGAGCGCCAGCACGCCGCCCTCGCCCGGGCCCACCGTTACACGCACGGCAGCCATGTCCAGCGCGTCGGTGATCAACACGCCGTCGAACCCCATCCCACGCAGCAGAGCGCTCGCCGCCGGAGTCAGAGTTGCCGGGGCCTCGCCCAACTCAGGGATGATGATGTGTGCGCTCATCATGGACGCCACACCGGCCTCCACGGCGGCACGGAATGGCGGCAGGTGGAACTGGGCCATTTCCGCCATGGTCAAATCCACACGGGCGGCGTCCATGTGGGAATCTGCAACAGTGTCCCCGTGACCGGGGAAGTGCTTGGCGCAGGCAGCCACACGCAGTTCCTGGATACCGCGGACGGCAGCGGCAGTATGCGCGCTGACCAAGGCGGTATCGGCGCCAAACGCGCGCACGCCGATGACAGGGTTGAGCGGGTTAGTGTTCACATCAGCCACCGGTGCAATGGTCAAGTTGATGCCTGCGTCGCGGCAGAGCTGGCCAATGGCGCGGCCCGCCGCCTCCGTTGTACTGAGTTCGTTGAGTGCTCCCAACGCCGCCGCCCCGGGGATGGTGGAGCCGTCACGGGACTGCAGGCGGGTGACATTGCCGCCTTCTTCATCCACACCGATCACAGCGTTCGGGTTGGCTGCGCGGATGGCGGCAGAGAGCGCAGAGACCTGCTTCGGGGAGTCCGGATCAATGTTGTGGCCAAAATAGACCACGCCGGCCAAACCGTTCTCGAGCGCCCGTTCCAGCCACTGTGGCACGGTTGTGCCAACAAAACCGGGGAGGATAACCGAGTTGATCAGGCGGTTAAGGTCCTCGGGCAACTGCCCTTCTACAGCAGGGGTGAGTCCTGCGGGGGAGGTTTGAGCGGGGGCCGGTGCGGTGAGCAGATCACTGGAAGTCATGATTGAGATCCTACCGGCGCTTACGTGGCCTAAACTTTATGTGTCGCCATCATCGAGCCACCTACGGAGATTTCAACGTGACCAGCGTTCCCCTTAACCGTGTTCCCATCCGCCGGGCATTGATCTCGGTCTACGACAAGACCGGTCTGGAGGAGTTGGCCCAGGGCCTGCACGCCGCCGGTGTAGCCATTGTTTCCACCGGGTCTACTGCCTCAAGAATCGCCGCAGCCGGTGTGCCCGTGACTGAAGTTTCAGAGGTGACAGGCTTCCAAGAATGCTTGGACGGCCGTGTGAAGACCCTGCACCCGCTGATCCACGCAGGCATCCTGGCTGACCGCCGCTTGCCGGACCACGTGCACCAGCTCGAAGAGATGAACATTGAGCCCTTCGATCTGGTGGTAGTGAACCTGTACCCGTTCGTGGACACCGTCAATTCTGGTGCCGGACAGGACGCCGTTGTTGAGCAGATTGATATTGGCGGGCCCTCCATGGTCCGCGCCGCCGCGAAGAACCACCCGTCTGTTGCTGTTGTGGTTGACCCCGCCCGCTACGGCGCCGTCATTGCCGCAGCGCAGGAAGGTGGCTTCACGCTCGCCGCACGCCAGCGCCTGGCCGCCGCAGCCTTTTCCCACACCGCCGCTTATGACAACGCTGTTGCTGCCTGGACCTCGGCCCAGTTCCTGGATGCGGACGGGGACGGCGTCATCGATTGGCCCGCCTACGCCGGCTACTCCCTGGAGCGTTCAGAGGTGCTGCGCTACGGTGAAAACCCGCACCAGCAGGCCGCGCTGTATGTGGACAAGGCTGCACCTGCCGGCATTGCCCAGGCGGACCAGCTGCACGGCAAGGCCATGAGCTACAACAACTTTGTTGACGCTGACGCCGCCCTGCGTGCCGCGTTTGATTTTGACGTACCGGCTGTGGCCGTTATCAAGCACGCCAACCCGTGCGGTGTGGCCGTTGCCTCCCCGGACGCCGTGGATCCCATTGCCGATGCCCACGCCAAGGCTCACGCCTGCGATCCGCTCTCAGCATTCGGTGGTGTGATTGCGGCCAACCGCACCGTCACCGCGGCCATGGCCCGCACCGTGGCCGGTATTTTCACCGAGGTTGTTATTGCCCCGGACTTCGAGCCCGAAGCAGTGGAGATCCTTTCGGCCAAGAAGAACATCCGCCTGCTGGCCCTGCCCGAAGGGTACGGCCGCTACCCGGCAGAGGTTCGCCAGGTTTCCGGCGGCATGCTGGTGCAGATGAGCGACAGGGTTGACGCCGAGGGCGATGACACCGCCAACTGGACACTCGCCGCAGGCGCCCCGGCCGATGCCGGGACCCTGGCTGATTTGAAGTTCGCCTGGACCGCAGTGCGTGCAGCCAAGTCCAACGCCATTCTGCTCGCCAACAACGGAGCCGCAGTGGGCATTGGCATGGGCCAGGTCAACCGCGTGGACTCCTGCAAACTGGCCGTTGAGCGTGCCAACACACTGGGCGTAACGGTGGAATCCGATGTTGACGGCGCCGGCGGTGCCTCAGGTGGCGAGGGTGCTTCGGCCCAGCGCTCCATCGGCGCGGTAGCCTCCTCCGACGCGTTCTTCCCGTTCGCCGACGGTTTGCAAATCCTGCTCGACGCCGGTGTCCGCGCCGTAGTCCAGCCCGGCGGGTCAGTGCGCGACGGAGAAGTGATTGAAGCGGCTAACGCTGCCGGGATCACCATGTACTTCACCGGTGCCCGGCACTTCTTCCACTAACCCATGGGCCTTGCATGGCTGTGGGAGCCGGGCGTTTTAGCCACGCTGATCATTGGCGCTGGCTCGCTGGTGTTCCTGGCCTTGCTGGTGGGAATTGTGATTAAGATGTGGCAGCGCTAGAACCTTAAAACGCTGCTATTTGATCCGTGCGTAATTCGATCCGTGAGCTTTGGCTGCTTTGAGCTGCTTTGAGTACTTCTAAGCCGCCAAAGCTCACGGCTGGTTCAGGGGGAGGGCTATTCGCTGGCCTCTTTGCGAGAGCCCAGCTCTGCATCTAGCCGCAGCAGACCGTTGCCATCTGTGCCGATCAACTTGACGCGGCCAATGATCTCACCGACGCTGGCTTCCTCTTCCAACTGCTCCTCAACGAACCAGTTCAGCAGCGGGATTGAATCAATATCACCTTCAGCCATGGCCAGGCGGTAAAGGTTGCGGATGGATTCGGAGACCTTCTGCTCGTGCGCCAGGGACGCTTCGAAAGCCTCCAGTACCGTGGTGGTGGTGACGTTGGGGGCCGTAATATCACCAATCTTGGGGGAGGCGTTACGGTCTGTCATATGGTTGGTGAACTTTTGTGCATGCACTAATTCCTCGGCTGACTGAGCCAAGAACCAGCCGGAGATGCCGGGCAAATCAAGCACATCCATTTCAATGGCGAGTTGGCGGTAAACCACCGAGGCCTGGATTTCCAGCGTAATTTGAGCGTTGATGGCGGTTGCGAGTTTCCCTATAAGTTCCATGTTCCCAAAGTAGCCTCAAGTGAGCCGCTGCGCACAGTAGATGAGCCTCACCTCACGCGGTGACTACGGTCTTTAGGGGCGGGGTGAATTATCCGTGTGCAGTCACCAAAAGGCGCCGATAGCGGGCAAACGCACTGTCTCGGGTAAGTTAGATACGGAAAGAAATCACACTAGATTCTTAAGTAATCCACTGAATTTTCGTAGGAGAGCGCTCACCCATGGCCAAAATCATCTACACCCTGACAGACGAAGCGCCCATGTTGGCCACGTACTCACTCCTGCCGATCGTTGAGGCGTTCGCCTCCACGGCAGGTGTTGATGTGGAGACTCGCGACATCTCCTTGTCCGGTCGCATCATCTCTGTCTTCGGCGACTACCTCGCCGAAGACCAGCGCATCGAAGACGCTCTAGCAGAACTGGGCGCATTGGCTAAGAGCCCGGACGCCAACATTATCAAGCTGCCCAACATCAGCGCCTCCATCCCGCAGCTAAAAGCCGCCATTGCCGAGCTGCAGGGCCAGGGCTTCGCCCTCCCCAGCTACCCGGATGACCCCTCCACGGATGAAGAAAAAGACATTCGCGCCCGTTACGACAAGATCAAGGGCAGCGCCGTTAACCCGGTGTTGCGCGAAGGTAACTCCGACCGCCGTGCGCCCCTCTCGGTCAAGAACTACGCCAAGGCCAACCCGCACAGCATGGGTGCCTGGAGCGCAGACTCCAAGACCAACGTTGCCACCATGGATGCGGGCGATTTCCGCCACAACGAGAAGTCCGTTGTGATCGAAGCTGATGACTCGATCAAGATTCAGTTCGTGGCAGCCGACGGCACTACCACCGTGCTGAAGAACTCCTTCCCGGTCCTCGCCAACGAAATTGTTGACGGTACTCTCATGAGCGCCGCAGCACTGGATGAGTTCTTGGCAGCACAGGTAGCGCGCGCCAAGGAAGAGGGCATCCTGCTCTCGGCTCACCTCAAGGCCACCATGATGAAGGTCTCCGACCCGATCATCTTCGGTCATGTTGTGAAGGCTTACTTCCCGGAACTGTTCGCCAACTACGGTGCAGCGCTTGCTGCTGCCGGCCTGAGCCCGAACAACGGCTTGGCATCCATCCTGAACGGCCTAGCTGATCTGCCGCAGGACGTTCGCGCCGGTGTTGAGGCTGCCATCAAGAGCGGCTACGAGAACGGCCCGGCCCTGGCCATGGTCGATTCCGACAAGGGCATCACTAACCTGCACGTGCCCTCGGACGTGATTGTTGACGCCTCCATGCCCGCCATGATCCGTACCTCCGGCCACATGTGGGGTGCCGACGGCGCCGAGCATGACACCTTGGCTGTTCTGCCTGACAGCAGCTACGCCGGGGTATACCAGGCCACGATCGAGGATTGCCGCGCACACGGCGCCTTCGATCCCACCACCATGGGCACGGTTCCCAACGTGGGCCTCATGGCTCAGGCGGCCGAGGAATACGGCAGCCATGACAAGACCTTTGAGCTCAGCGAAGCCGGCACCGTGCAGATCGTCAACGCAGCCGGCGACGTGCTGATCGCGCACAACGTTGACGCCGGTGATATTTGGCGTGCCTGCCAGGTCAAGGACATCCCTGTCCGCGACTGGGTCAAGCTGGCCGTCACCCGCGCCCGAGCCTCCGCAACTCCCGCCGTGTTCTGGCTGGATGAGACCCGCGCGCATGATTCCAACCTGATCGTGAAGGTCAACGAGTACTTGAAGGACCACGACACCGATGGCCTGGACATCCAGATCATGTCACCCGAGAAGGCAACCACCTTCACCCTGGAGCGCATCCGACGCGGCGAAGACACCATCTCCGTCACCGGTAACGTACTCCGCGATTACCTGACAGACCTGTTCCCGATCCTGGAATTGGGCACCAGCGCCAAGATGCTCTCCGTTGTTCCGCTGATCGCTGGCGGTGGCCTGTTCGAGACCGGTGCCGGTGGCTCTGCTCCCAAGCACGTCTCGCAGCTCGTAAAGGAAAACCACCTGCGCTGGGATTCACTCGGAGAATTCTTGGCTCTGGCCGTCAGCTTCGAGCACCTCGCGGTGACCGAAGGCAACGCCCGCGCACAGATCCTGGCCGACACCCTGGACCGCGCCACCGGCACGTTCCTGCTTCAGGACAAGTCCCCAAAGCGCAAGGTTGGCCAACTCGACAACCGTGGCAGCCACTTCTACCTGGCCAAGTTCTGGGCGCAGGAACTGGCGAGCCAGAGCGTGGACGCCGAGCTGGCTGCAGCTTTCGCCGCAGTGGCAACTGAGCTAAGCGCCAACGAGGACGCCATCATCGCCGAACTCGCCGCCGTGCAGGGAACCGCCGTTGATCTGGGTGGCTACTACCGCCCCGATTCAGCCAAGGTTGCCGCTATCATGCGCCCCTCGGCCCTTCTGAATGCCGCCATCTCAACACTGGCTGGCTAAACCACTGGCTGGCTAGGCCACCGTGGTTCGATTGGCTCGAGAACCGCTGTCACAGCAATCAACCCGCTTCTTTTGGAGGCGGGTTTTTTGTTTTTGGGCAGTGTGAGATTCTTGCCGGGGACGCGCCGTCGTGCCTTTATGGCGCAATAAAAGATCCGTTATCAGATCTTTACGCAGTAATGTGTCGTAGATCACGTACTGCGGAGTAGGGTCGAGTCACTGAGCCATTGGCTACGTGTAACGACGGCGTTGCACGGCTGATGATGCGCACCCGGAAGGCGAATACATGAATCGCAAGAAAGTTATGACAACGTTGGCGACGGTGGCCACCATGGGGCTGCTGCTTAGCGGCTGCGCCAATCAGGCTGCACCGGAGGGCGGAAGTTCCTCGGCTGCAGGCAGTAGCTCGGCCGTTGATATTCCCGCGCTGACCTCCATTGAAACACCCAAGAATGCCGTTCTGCCGGCAGGGGATGGCAAGGCCAAATGCCCAGCCACCACCACCTTGGCCTATATTGGCGCACAGACGGGCGCCAACGCACAACTTGGCATCAACATTTTCCAAGGTATTCAGCTCGCCATCAATGAGCACAATGCGGCCAACCCGGACTGCCAGGTAGCGTTCAAGAAGTTTGATACTGAAGGGGACCCGAATAAGGCCACCGGCCCCGTCACGCAGGCCACCAAGGAAGAGAGCATTATTGGTGTTGTTGGGTTGCCGTTCTCCGGTGAGTCCAAAGCAACAGGTAATATCTTCGAACAAGTCAAGATGGTCCACATCACCCCGGCAGCTACCAACCCTGGTCTGACCGAGAACGGCTGGACAACGTTCTTCCGCGGCCTAGGCAATGACGCAGTCCAGGGACCGGCAGCAGCGAAGTTCATGACGGGCAAGCTTGGAGCTAAAAAGGTTTATCTGGTCCAAGATGACTCCGAATACGGAATTGGTTTGGGCAAGACCACCTCGGATGCTTTGGGGGATGCCCTGATTGGCACCGACAAGGTCACCCAGGGTCAGAAAGACTTCTCGGCCACGATCTCCAAGATCATGAACTCCAACGCAGACGCAGTCTTCTATTCCGGTTACTACGCTGAGGGTGCGCCATTTGATCAGCAGTTGGTGGCCAAGGGCTACACGGGGACATTTGTTGGTCCGGACGGTTTGAAGGATGACCAGTTCATCAAGCAGGCAGGTGATGCTTCGAAGAACGCCTTCTTCACCTGCCCTTGCATTCCGGGTGAGTTGATCCCTTCGTTCGCCAAGGCGTACAAGTCATTGACAAACATGGATCCGGGCACGTATTCCATTGAGGGCTACGACGCCACCACAGTTCTGTTAGCTGGCATTGATGCAGGCAACCAAGACCGGGCAAGTCTGCTGGACTGGGTGAAGAACTACGATGCTGATGGTTTGAGCAAGCACTACAAGTGGAATGACAAGGGCGAGCTGCAGGCTCCGACTGTTTACGGTTACAAGGTGGAGAACGGCAAGATCGTTCCCATTGGTCCCATCGGGGAGTAATTCTGCAAAGTGAGGATGCTGTGGGTTGGGTAAAACCGGCCCACAGCATTGTTCATGCAATTTTCTCATCAGCCCACCTCCGCGGTTTCCAGGGACCGTGGAGGCAACCGATCACGGCACCCCGCAAGAAACGGACAATCCTATGATTCCAACTATCCTCATGGCCGCGCCTGTGTCCAACGACTGGATTACTCTTGATTTTGTTTCGCTGGGGCAGAACTTCTGGTCAGCCACCTTTGATGGGCTGACATTCGGCTCCATTTACGCCCTCGTGGCCCTCGGCTACACCTTGGTTTACGGTGTTCTGAACCTCATTAACTTCGCCCACTCCGAAGTATTCATCATGGGTTGCTACGCGGTTTTCTTCACCCTGAGTTTCCTGGGTTTTGGCCCCTCTGCCCCCAATTTGGGCGTTGGAGCCATCATCTTGAATCTACTCTTGGCGCTGATAGCGGCCATTGTGGCCTCCGCCCTGACAGCATTTCTCTTGGAGCGGCTGGCCTATAGACCGCTGCGCAAACGCAACGCGCCCCGCTTGGTCTTCCTGATCACAGCCATTGGTGCTTCCTTCACCATCCAGTACTTGATTTTCCTGTGGCGTGGTCCCGTTCCAGAGCAGGCACTGACCATGTTCCAAACAAAACCAGTTTTTCAGGTCTTCGGCACCATCATCTACTCGGACCAGATCTTGATCGTCACAGCAGCCGTGATCATGATGGTTGTGACAGAGCGTTTCATCAGTAAATCCAGAACCGGCCGCGGTATCCGTGCGGTGGCACAGGATCCTGACACGGCTACGCTGATGGGCGTCAACAAGGAAAAGATCATTATCACCACCTTTGTTATTGGCGGGATTCTAGCTGGTGCCGCTGCACTGTTCTATGTCATGAAAATTCCCTCCGGCGTAGTTTACAACGGTGGGTTCATTCTCGGCATCAAAGCCTTCGCGGCTGCTGTTCTGGGCGGCATTGGCAACGTCCGTGGTGCACTGCTTGGTGGTCTGCTGCTGGGCTTGATTGGTAACTACGGGCAAATCCTGTTGGGTAACTCGCAATGGACTGACGTGGTGGCATTCATGGTGCTCGTCCTGGTGCTGTTGTTCCGACCCGAAGGAATTCTGGGCACCTCATTGGGAAGGAGCAAGGCATGAGCATGGTTGACGGACCCAAGCCGTTCTCAACAGCCAAATCCGAGCAAAAAACTGCCAACATGGAATCTGCGGGGGTTCCCCCGGGTTCCAGCGGTGCCGTTCCCCGGCCCAACCGCAAGTTTGGTAGCTGGAGTGACCGTTGGCGTGAAATGCCCCGACAAAAGCAGTGGCTGATCCTGATCCCGGTGGTGATTCTGGCATTCCTGCTCCCCGTGATCAACCCGCCACTGATCACCACCGAGCCCGGCAACGACTGGCCCTTGGCCTGCCAGGCCATGGCCATCTTCGCCCTCGTGGCAGTGGGTCTGAACATTGTGATCGGCTACGCCGGTTTGCTGGATCTGGGCTACATTGCCTTCTTCGCCGTGGGCTCCTACACGGCGGCCATGCTGACCAGCCCGGATTCGGCGTTCATCAAGATCCCGTACCTCTGGACCATCCCGGTGGCTATTGCCGTCTCCATGTTTGTGGGCGTGCTGCTGGGTCTACCCACGCTGCGCCTGCGAGGGGACTACCTGGCCATTGTGACCCTAGGTTTTGGTGAGATTGTCCGCATCCTGGCCACTCTCATTCCGGCCATGAAGGGTCAGCCAGGTTTCCAGAATGTGGGCCATCCCCCGGGCATTGGCGCTGATGGCATCCCCATCTTTGCAAACTCCAATGGCACCCCGTGGTACTGGCTCACACTTGTCATCTTGATCATCGTGTTGTTCTTGGTGGGCAACCTTGAACGCAGCCGTGTGGGCCGTGCTTGGATTGCCATCCGCGAAGATGAGGACGCAGCAGAAACCATGGGCGTTCCCACCTTCAAGTACAAGGTGTGGGCGTTTGCGCTCGGTGCCGGTGTGGGTGGTTTGGCCGGTTCGCTCATGGGTGGCCAGGTGGGCTTCGTGAACAACCAAAAGTTCGACGTCGTCACCTCCATCCTGTTCGTTGCCGCTGTGGTTTTGGGCGGCTCGGGCAACAAGGTTGGCGCAATCCTGGGTGGCGCGCTGGTGGCTTACATTCCTTTGAGGTTCACTGCTATCGCTGAGTACAAGTTCCTGATCTTTGGCCTGGCTCTGGTGGTCATCATGATTTACCGCTCCCAAGGCTTGCTGCCAGCCAGGCAGCGGCTGCTGGCTTACGGGACCGCGGCCTATGCTGCTGTGCGCCGCCGAGGGTCCGCTAATCCCAGCGCCGCCGGAGGTTCCGGTACAGGGGGAGGGGCGCATACGTCGTCGTCCACGCCAGCACACAGAGCAGAAGGGGAGCAAGCATGAGTGCAACACCAGAGCCCACAGGCTCCGTTGACGCGGCTGCGCTGGCGGCAGGTGGGGTAGTTCTTGAAACTGCCGAGATGGTGGCGCCGGAAAGGGACTTCGCCGTTGGGATCGGCGAGGATCTGGTGGAGGTCAAAAACCTGACCATGAAATTCGGTGGCCTTGTGGCCATGGATGATGTCAGCTTCACCATCAAACGTGGCGAAATTCTGGGGCTGATTGGGCCCAACGGTGCCGGGAAAACTACCTGTTTCAACGCTATGACGGGTGTTTACAAGCCCACCAGTGGGGAGGTCCTTCTGGAAGGACGCCTGCTCAATGGGATGAAACAGCACAAGATCACCCGTGCAGGGCTGGCCCGAACGTTCCAGAACATCCGCCTCTTTGGTGAGATGACGGCTCTGGAAAATGTGGTGGTGGGCTTGGATGCCCGGCACAAGACCAGTGTGGTGGGTGCCTTGCTGCGCCTGCCGCGGCACGTCCGTGAGGAGCACAACGCCATTGAACGGGGAATGGCACTGCTTGACTTTGTGGGCATTGGCCATCAGGCAGCCACGTTGTCGCGGCATTTGCCCTACGGCAGCCAGCGGCGCCTCGAAATTGCCCGGGCGCTGGCCACGGATCCCAAAGTGCTGTGCCTGGATGAGCCAGCCGCAGGATTTAACCCTGCAGAAAAAGAAGAACTCATGGCGCTGATCCGTACCATCCGCGACGATGGCTATACGGTGTTGCTGATTGAGCATGATATGAAATTGGTCATGGGGGTCACGGACAGGATTGTGGTGCTGGAGTTCGGGAAGAAGATCGCCGATGGCAAACCGCATGACATCCGTGAAGACCCACGCGTTATTTCCGCCTATCTAGGGGAGCCCGAAGATGACTTTGCTTGAGCTCGAGAACGTCTCCGTCCATTACGGGCGCATTCAGGCCATCCATGACATGTCCTTCACCGTGGATGAGGGGGAGATTGTTTCCCTGATTGGTGCCAACGGTGCGGGCAAGACCACCACCATGAAGACCATTTCCGGATTGTTGAACCCCACGCACGGAACCATTAAGTTCATGGGTGAGGACATCACCAAAATGAAAGCCCATATCAGGGTTGTCCAGGGTATCTCCCAGGCTCCGGAAGGGCGGGGCATCTTCCCTGCCATGACTGTCCTGGAGAACTTGGATATGGGAACCTTTGGCCGGAAGGATCGAAGCAAGGTCGGGGAGGATCTGGAACGGGTTTTCACCTTGTTTCCCCGGTTGAAGGAGCGTGAAAAGCAGTTTGGCGGCACCATGAGTGGTGGCGAGCAGCAGATGCTTGCCATTGGCCGGGCCTTGATGTCCCACCCCAAATTGCTGCTCCTTGACGAGCCGTCCATGGGGTTGGCACCGCAGTTCATCCGGCAGATCTTCAAGATCATCACGGAGATTAACTCCCAGGGGACCACAGTGCTACTGGTGGAGCAGAACGCCAATCAGGCGCTTGCGCGCGCCCACCGAGGCTTTGTCCTGGAGACAGGGGAGATCACGCACAGTGGCACCGGAAAGGAACTGCTGGCCAACCCGGCGATCAAGGAAGCCTACCTAGGAGTAGGCTGACCAACTTCCAGCCCCACTTCCACCCCCACTTCCAAGGATGGGTTGCCTCCCTTCGAGCCGCTTGTTACAAACGCTCTCTCAGCAATGGCGAGTTTTTCAGCAACGCTATCCCACTTTGTGAGATAGCGTTCCTGATTTTTCAACCATTGATGGGAGAGCGTTCGTGGATGAGAGGCGGGCCGGTGGGGTGGGGCTAGAGGTCCGTGCGGGAATCGTTGGGGTAGCTGACACCAATTTGTTCCCGAGCGTTATCGAAGAGTGCCATGATGGCCAAGGAGTCAGCCAAAGGCATGGTGGCACTTTCAGTTAGCCCGGCCTGGATGCAGCGGGTTACCTCGCGCAGCTGGTACGTGTATCCGCTGCCGGGGTGCTCAAAATACTCTTCGCGCTCCTCTTCCCAGCCCACACCGATCCGCAATCCCTTGGGGTTATTGACCGAACCAATGGTTTCGATGAACCCCAAGGTCCCGGAAATTGCTGCGGCCCGGGGACCATGCGAGCCAAGGTAGCTCATCAGCTGGGCTTGGGCGCCGTTGGCGTAGCTCAGGGCCAGAGAGTTTTGCGCATCCACACCCAAGGCAGTCAACTCCGCCGTGGCATGCACGGCCTCCGGGGCGCCCAGCGTGCCCCACGCCCACAACAGGGGGTAGACGCTGATGTCCAAGAGCGCCCCGCCACCGTCAGCTGGCGCCCAGATGCGGGCGCTGTCATCCATCGGGGCAGGGAAACCAAGATCGGCCCGCACCCACTTCACTTGGCCGATCTCTCCGGATTCCAGGATCTCCAACGCCCGCTGGAAGCCGGGAACAAACCGTGCCCACACAGCCTCCATGAGGAACAGCTGCCGTTCCCTGGCCAACTCAATGAGTGCCCGTGCTTCAGCTGCGGTGATGGTCAACGCCTTCTCACACAGAACATGCTTGCCGTGCTCCAAAGCAGCCTTGGCGATGTCATAGTGCTGGGCGTGCGGGGTGGCGATGTAGACAACATCCACGTCCGGGTCCTGCACCAGTTGTAGGTATCCAGCCGCGGCGGTGCCGTGCTCTCCGCCGTCATAATAGTACGTAGCGAAGCCGAAGTCGGTGGCAAAACCGGCCGCGCTGCCTACTCCGCGGGAACTGACGGCGTGCAGGACGGCGTCCTCCAGAAGTGCCAAATCGGCAGTCACGGTGCGGGCAATGTTTCCGGTGGCGACAACTCCCCAGCGCAGGGCATCACCGGTTGCGGTGAGGGTCTCGGGATTGAACGTTGTGTACCAGTCGGGACGGCCGACGAATCGTTGGATGCTCATGCGCCAATTCTGCCAGTTGCCAGGTGTAGGGCGGGGAACATGACGGGCCACGGTGTGGGCCTCTGCTATTACGCTTGAGACTATGGATCAAAGAAAGGCAATACCGTGGAACAGCTTACCGCTGAGCAGTTGCTGCAGGAGCTCGCTGCGCTGGAGAATCCTCAAGCACGGGCCATCAATGAATCCCGCGGGGACGATCACGGCGTGAACCTTGGCACCTTGCGCACCATCGCGAAAGCGCTGAAAACCCAGCCCGAGCTGTCCCGCGAATTGTGGCAGACGGGCAACACGGCAGCCCGTCTGCTGGCCCTGCTGATCTGCCGGCCCAAGGCGTTCACCGTCAAGGAGCTGGAAACCATGGTTCGGGAAGCATCCGTACCCAAGGTCAACGACTGGTTCATTAACTACGTGGTGAAGAAAAGCGTCCACACGGAAGAGTTGCGGCAGGCCTGGTTTGCCGATCCCGACCCTATTGTGGCCGCCTCCGGTTGGGCACTGACGAGTGAACTGATCGTGAAAAAGCCGGACGGGCTGAACCTGCCGGAACTGCTGGAGATCATTGAGGCGCAGATGAAAACGGCCCCGTCGCGCCTGCAATGGGCCATGAACACGGCGCTGGCCCAGATTGGCATTGAAAACCCAGAGCTGCGCGAGCGTGCACTAGCTATCGGCGAACGCCTCGAAGTGCTCAAAGACTATCCCACACCGCCCAACTGCACCTCACCCTATGCGCCGATCTGGATTACCGAAATAGTTGCCCGCCAAGAAGCGGCCCGAAAAGAAACAGTTACTCCATGAGGATGATTTGGTACCGCATGAGCGTTGGTCGCAGGGTGATAGTGCTGGTCGTCGCTACGCTGATCATTACCAGCCTCGGCATCACAGCCATCAGCTGGCTCACCGCCCCACACGGCTCTGACGCCTTCAACGCTGGCATGACGTGGGGGAGGCTGTTGGCGCAGCTCGGTGCAGGTATCGCCTTGATAGCGTTGCTGGCCATCGCCAGCCGTCCCAAGAAACGCAACTGAGCAACCTCATAGGCAGGTGGGATGACATGCAAAAGGCCCCTCCCGGCGTCGTACTTCCTTTTGGAAATATACGACGGCGGGAGGGGCCTTTCGCTGTTGGCCAGCCTCAGGACGCTGGTTTAGCCCTTGACGGAACCGCTCATCAGGCCGCCCACAAAGTACTTGCCCAACAGGATGTAGACAATGAGCGTGGGGACGGAGGCGATGAGTGCCCCGGCCATGGAGGCGGCGTAGTCGGTGAGCTGACCGCCGGCCAGGAAGGACAGTGCGATCGTGACCGGGCCGTTGCGGCCGGAGGAGAAGAACGCGGCAAAGAGGTAATCGTTCCAGGCGGACGTGAACTGCCAGATCAGCACTACCACAAAGCCCGGCGCTGACACCGGCAAGATGACTGAGCCATAAGTGCGTAGAATTCCGGCCCCATCCATGCGGGCGGCCTCGATCAGTTCATCGGGCACGGAGGCGTAGTAGTTGCGGAAGATCAGCGTACAGATCGGGATGCCATACACAATGTGCAAAAGCATCAGGGACGGGATGCCCTGAGGAACGCCGAGATCGCTGACCAACTGCGTCAACGGGATCATCACGGCCTGGTACGGAATGAACATGCCGAACAAGATCAACGTGAAGATGATGTTGGCCCCGGGGAACTTCCACTTGGAGAGTACATAGCCGTTGATGGAGCCCAAGAAGGAGGAGATGATGGCGGAGGGGACCACCAGCATGACGGTGCGGCCCAGTGACGGTGCCAGGGTGGTCCAGGCCTTGACCCAGCCTCCTGTTTCCCACACCTGGGGGAGGTACCAGGCGCGCGAGGGATCGGCGTCGGCGGTGCCCTTGAAACTGGTGATGAACAAAACATAGGCGGGCAGCAGGACCATGATGACGAAGAAGATCAGCAGTGCGTACTTCAAGGTCCGGTTGATGCGGCGCTTGGTGGTGCGTTTTGCGTCGGAGGCCATGTCCTGGGCGGAACGCGCGCGGTTTTTATTATTCACTGTGGCGGTGGCCATTAGCGCTTCTCCATCCGTGAGGTGTACCAGAGGTAGGGGATGACAACCAGGGCCACCAGAACCAACAGGATGGTTCCGATCGCTGCTGCATCGGCGTAGTCGCTGCCAATGTATTTGACCCACATCATGGTGGCGGGCACCTGGACGTCGTAGGTGTTGGCGTCCGGAACAATGGCGCGAATCAGGTCAAAGAGCTTCAGTGACATGTGGCCGATGATGATCACGGCGGAGAGCATCACGGGGCTCAACTGCGGGAAGATCACGTGGCGGTACAGCTTCCATTCGGTGCAGCCATCAATCCGGGCCGCTTCTCGCAGCTCGTCCGGGATGCCGCGGAAACCGGCCAAGAAAAGGGCCATGACGTAGCCGGAGAGCTGCCAGATGGCGGGGACGGCAATAGCGGCGATACCCCAGGTGGGGTTGGACCACCAGTCGTTTTGCAGGGCGCCCAGGCCCACGCTGTCCAAGAGGCGGTTCAGGCCGGTGGTGCGTTCACCACCAAGCTGGGACGTTTGCAGGCTGGAAAGCAGCCAGCGCCACACAACGCCGGAGGCGATGAAGGAAACTGACATGGGGAACAGGTAGACAGAGCGGAAGAAGCCTTCGCCCTTGGCCGGCTGTTCCAGGATCCAGGCCCACAAAAAGCCGAAAATGAGGGTGCCGCCGAGGAAGACAACTGTCAGGATCAGCAGGTTCCATAGGGAGTGCTGGAAGTTGGGGTCCGCCAAGAGGTTGGTGTAGTTCTCAAAACCAACATACTTATTGCTCGGTTTGGCGGTGTGTTGGTTGGTCAGGCTGACTCGGAAGTTTTCAATGATGAGCCAGTAGACGAATACGCCAACGAGGATGATGGTGGGGGCCAGCAGCAATACGCTGGGGCCCCATGTTTTTGCGCGCTTTAACATAGTTTGCCTCCTTCCGAAGAAATTCGGGACCACATGGTTTGGGGGCGGCGCAACTTGGTAGTCACGGCCGCCCCCAACCTCACTGTGGTTATTACTTGGCGAACTTCGCCGCAATGGCTGCAGCGGAGCTCTGCAATCCATCAACATTCTTGTCGCCGCCAAACTTGCTCACAGCTGTGCTCAGATCGTTCAACCAGGCAACGGGCACTGCTGCACCGTGAGCCAAGGAGGAAACGATCTTGTCCTGGCTGAAGTCCTTGATGGCGCTCTTCTGGTACTCAGAGAAGTCATCGGTCTTTGCCGTGGTGTTGGCCGGGATGGATCCCTTGACCTTGTTGAACGCGGTCTGGCCTTCAGCCGAGCCGATGGTGGTCAGCCACGCCTTGGCGCCGGCCGGGTTCGGGGCGCCCTTGGGGAGGGTGAAGGAGTCAGCCAGGAAGTCAAAAACGCCTGCGGTTCCCGGGGTAGGGAAGTAGGTGTA
Source organism: Arthrobacter sp. lap29 (assembly GCF_032458965.1). Taxonomy (NCBI): domain Bacteria; kingdom Bacillati; phylum Actinomycetota; class Actinomycetes; order Micrococcales; family Micrococcaceae; genus Arthrobacter; species Arthrobacter sp. lap29. The sequence goes on along the minus strand of NZ_JAUCEK010000004.1, from coordinate 188,815 downwards.
ATCGACGCCGGACTTATCGCCGTCCTGAGCGAACTTGGCTTCGGCCCAGTCACCCATGACGTTGTACGCCGCTGCGCCGTCCTGGACCAGCTGCGTTGCCGGAGCCCAGTCGCTAAGTGAGTCACGGTCTGTGTTGGTGTAGGAAAGTGCCTTCTCGTAGGCCTTGATGGCCGTGGTTACTTCGGCGCTCTTCCAATCGGTCTTTCCGTCCCAGAGGCCGTTGTAGCCGTCAACACCCAAGCTGGAGAGCAGGACGTTCTCAAACAGCTGGACCTGGGTCCAGGAACCAGCCACTGCCAGCGGGATGACCCCGGTGGCTTTGATCTTGTCCATGTCTGCGAACCAGCCGTCAAGGTTCTCAGCCGGCTTTTCCGGATCAATGCCGGCCTTCTTCAGGACCTCAACATTGGCCCACACCACGTTGGCGCGGTGGATGTTGGAGGGCACGGAGTAGATCTTGCCGTCAACGGTCAGGCGGTCAACCAGGTCCTTGGGGAACTGCGACGAAAGGTCGTTGTCCTTGTAGAAGCTGCTGAGGTCTTCGAGCTGGTCAGCATCGATGTAGTCCTGCAGTTCGGCACCTGCGTGGGCCTGGAAGGAATCCGGCGGGTTGCCAGCCTTCAACTGGGCAGCCAGAACGCTCTTAGCCTGTGAACCGGCGCCGCCAGCAACAGCCAGGTTGTCAAAGGTGACGTTCGGGAAGTCCTTGTTGAACACGCCAACGAGGGCATCCAGGCCAGCCTTTTCAGAACCATCAGCCCACCAAGTGAAGACGCCAACCTTGCCGGTTGCATCCTTGGCGTTGCCGTTGTCACTGGGTGTGTCGCCGCCTCCGCCGCAGCCTGCAAGGGTCAGACCCAGCGCTGCAACTCCGGCAAGCAACGATAGACGACGTCGCATATTTTCCTCCGTGAATAATTGTTCGAAAATGATGATCTTGTGGGTGGTTAAATACCCGCTCCCCAAAAGTTACCTGCATCACTTGTTGTAGTCAATTATTTAACGCAACGGATTGGTAACAGTAGCCCGTTTTGTCTCCTCCCACCATGAATGCTGCGCTGGCTGGTGCTTATTTGGGCGTATTAGTGCTTGCGGGTGTGGTTTAGGGCCAGCGAAACGGCACCCAGCACCTCGGCCCGATCGCCGAGGGAAGACATGACGACGGTGGTTGCCTCGCCAATAGCGGGAACGGCGTGCCTTGTCAGTCCGCGCCGGATGGGATCGAGCAGGATGTGGCCCAAGGCTGCGAGTGGGCCGCCCACCACAATGATCTCCGGGTTGATCATGTTGGCCACGTTGGCCACAGCCCGGCCCACGGCCATGCCGGCGTCGTCAATGACTCGAAGCGCCGCCGCATCCCCGGATGTAGCGCGGGCAATGATGTCCTGCACGGTGAGGGGGCGGGGTTCCCCACGGCTGAGGAGTTCAATCATGAGCGCTGTAGAGGCAACGGTTTCCAGGCAGCCGCGGTTGCCGCAGCGGCACACCAGGCCTTGGTCAAAGATGGTGGCGTGCCCAATTTCACCGGTGATGCCGGTGTGTCCGTAGTAGGGGGCGCCGTTGAGGATCAGGCCTGCACCTATGCCGCTGCCGATCTTCAAGAACACTAGGTCTCGGACGGCGCTGTGCTCACCCCATGTCACTTGGGCCAGGGCGCCCAAGTTTGCGTCATTATCGGCAAATACTGGCATGCCGAGGGCTTCTTCGAGACGGGCCACAATATTCACGCCCACCCACTCGGGCAAGATGGCGCCACGGATGACGGTTCCGGTGCGGTGGTCAATGGGGCCCGGAACCCCGATCCCAGCGCCCATGACATCACTGCGGGAGATTCCGGATTCCGCCAGGGCATCCGCCAGCATGGTGGCGGCCGTGGCGATGCTTTCGGTGGCCAGATGCCCCACTGGCAGGGGTGCTGATTTTTCCGCTCTTACCTGGTGGTCCGCGCTGGCTAGAACGATCCGAACGTGGCTGCGGCCAAAATCAATGCCCACAACAACGTGGGGGGACTCCAGCAGCGAAACCGCCAGGGCGCGTCGCCCCGAGCTGGTGGTAGGGCTGGTGTGGGCGAGCCCTTCTGCGCACATGGACTTGACGATGTTGGAGACCGTTGCTGTGGACAGACCCGTGGTCCGAGCAAGCTCAGCCTGGGGGAGGGGACCGAGCTCACGCAGAGTTGCGACAATGAGCTGTTCATTGCGATGCCGCAGCGCGGACTGGGAGCCGGGTTTGGGATCCTGTGGTGATGTGAGGGGGAGATGGTCAGTCATACATAGTAGCGTGCATCACATAAGCTCTTGAGGTCAACTTATTAACGCAATTCACAGAGATTGAGGATTCACCGTTAAGCCCAAATGTGTAGCGTGAGCTTTTGGGCGAATAAGTGGGTAATTCAGCGCCAGCTTTCTTGGCGCACACTGTCTGCAATTCAGGGAGTTTAGGCACGTTCTTGTTCCCGACGTGCAGGAATTTGTTTGGTTTTGTGCAAGACGTGCTGATGCCATGCGTGCGCTTATTCGCTCTGGAGGGCCTTGTGCTTGCGGGCCAATACCGCATAGTTACGTGCGTTCTCACGGACATGTTCGAGCTCTTCAGCGCTCAACTCACGGCGAACCTTGGCAGGAACCCCCGCTACGAGTGAGCCGGGCGGAATAATGGCGCCTTCAAGCACCACAGCTCCACCTGCCACAAGTGATCCGGCACCAATGATGGCACCATTCATGATGGTGGCGCTCATACCGATGAGGCAGTCGTCCTCAACCGTGCAGCCGTGGATCACTGCGCTGTGGCCCACACTGACACCATTGCCCACGCTGGTAGGAAAGCCAGGATCAGCGTGCAACACCACGTTGTCCTGCAGATTTGTTCCCTCACCCACAGTGATTGAGTTGGTATCCCCGCGCATCACAACACCGTAGAACGCACTGGAATCCGCGCCCAGCGATGCGGCCCCGATGATGACGGCGGTGTGGGCCACGAAGGCACTTTCGTGGACGTCGGGCGTGTTGCCGTCAAGGGCAATGAGTTGGTTCATGATTTGTCCAATCTTCGGGGGTTGTGGTGACTATTCAGTGGCCGGGGGTTACCAGCGTGGGTGGATGTCGGCTCGTAGTAATGAATTGTAGATGGCGGCTACCTCAGTATTGAAGGCCGCGCCTAGCTGTTGCAAGGATCCGGCAGCAGCATTGGCCTGGGCTTGGTCCGTGGAGCGGGCGCCAGGGATTACCGTAGATACGCCCTCGAGCTGGGCCACCCAGGCAAGCGCGGCCTGTGCTGGGGTGGTCCCTGCCGTGGCTGCGAGTTCTGCAAAACGTGTGGCTGCTTCAAGCCCCCGCGCATAGTCAACGCCGGAGAAGGTTTCGCCCACATCAAAATGACTGCCGTCGCGGTTGTAGTTGCGGTGGTCGTCGGCGGCGAATGTGGTGGTGGCGGTGTACTTTCCGGACAGTAGCCCGCTGGCCAGCGGCACGCGCGCAATAATGCCCACGCCAGCCTTCTGGGCGGAGGGCAGCACTGCTTCGAGGGGCTTGAGCCGGAACGCGTTCAGGATGATTTGGACGGTGGCCACGTGGGGGCGGGCAATCGCCTCCAGAGCCTGCTGGCAGGTTTCCACGCTCAGCCCATAACTGGCTATGGCGCCCTCGGCAACGAGGGTATCTAGCGCGTCATAAATCTCATCCGAACTCACCACCGCGGTGGGAGGGCAATGTAGCTGCACCAGATCCAGGGTGTCCGTGCCAAGATTCTTGCGGGACCGGTCCGTCCATGCGCGGAAGTTCGCCAAAACATAGTTTTCTGGAATCTGGTCCATACGTCGGCCCATCTTGGTGGCAACAGTGATGCCGTGCTGCGGTCCGCGTGAGCGCAGAAATTTACCAATCACCTGTTCGCTGCGGCCGTCGCCGTAGACATCTGCGGTGTCAAAGAAGCTCACGCCAGCATCGGCACCAGCGCCAAGCACCTCCAAGGCGTCGGCCTCGCTGATATTGCCCCAATCTGCCCCCAGCTGCCATGTCCCAAGCCCGACGGCGGATACGGTGCGGTTTGTTCTTCCCAAAATACGTGTTTGCATGCCACCAGCCTAGCCATAGGATTCCTCAGTAGTGGATTCAGTGCGGGCCTTCTTGGGCGGCGGCGACGGCAACAAGATCCGCTGCGGCTCCGAAAAGCCGTTGCGCCCCGGACCACACCGCTGTCAGCGGGCGGCTGATGCCCTGGCCTTCAAAGGGGACCCGCAGTAGGGCCCCGCTCTCCAACTGCTCGTGAAGTGCAAGTGCGCTCAGGGCGGCGGGGCCGGCGCCGGAGAGGACAGCCACCCGGACGGCTGCGTTGCTGCCCAACACCTGCGCAGGCTCGGCCATGGGCAGGCCAGCAAAAAGCTCCTGTAACGCTTCGCGGGTTCCCGAGCCGGGCTCCCTGACAACCAAGGGTGTGCGAGCTAATTCCGCCAAGGAGATTTTGCCGGTGTGGTGGGCCCAGCGGTGATTGGGCGGGACCACTACCAGCAACTGATCTTCTTGGACCACCATGGCATTGACCCGCACCGGGACGTTCGGAGTCTCCACGAAGCCCACGTGGAGGGCCCCTTGCTGGACTTCATGGAGTACTTGTGAAGAGTTCAGCACGTGCACGTCAACGCGTAAGGTTGGCCGGCGCCGTCGGACTTCCGCCAACCAGGCCGGCAGGAGAGTTTCGGCGATGGTCATGCTGGCACCCACGCGGATGTCTTCGCGCCCGCCAGTGGGGCTGGAGCGCAGCCAGCCCGTGAAACTCTGGGCAGCATCCAGCAGTTCCCTTGCATGATCAGCCAGAGCCAGGCCGGCCTCGGTGGGAACCGATCCCCGAGGGCTGCGTTCTAGAAGGGAGGTTTTGAGCCTGGTTTCCAGCTCGGCCACGGCACGGCTGGCGTTGGGCTGAGCCATACCCGCCTTCCGCGCCCCTGCACCCACACTGCCCGTATCAACCACGGCAACAAAGAGTTCCAGTACTTGCAGATTCGGCCAGTCATCGCTCATATCAAAAGCATATAGCGTGATGTGAAAGTGCCGTCTACCGGGGTTGCCCCGTCCTTGAAAGCATGGAGATATGTTCTCCACTCCACGTACTAAAGCCCACCTTGGGGCCCCACAAACAACTGTTGAAACAAGAAAGCTCCTGCCCCGTCTGCCGTTAGTGAGGTCCTACGGGCCAGGATTAGCGCTTTGTGCCGGGGCCGCAGCCGTGTCTATGGCCATAAATTCTCTCTTCTCCGGCGCCAGTCCGCTCGTCATCGCCATTGTGCTGGGCATTCTCATGACAAACGCTCTCCGGTTGCCGGCTGTATTGGCGCCTGGGCTGGACTTCTCAGCTAAGAAATTACTCCGGTGGGGCATCGTGTTCCTGGGCTTGGCGTTGGCGCTCGCAGACATCTTCGCGCTAGGCGCTCCGATGCTCCTTGTCATTGTTGCCATTGTTGCTGGAGGCATTCTGGGTACGGTGTTGCTGGGCACGGCGCTGAAGATGCGCCGGGCCCAGGTGCTGCTCATTGCCTGCGGCTTCTCCATATGTGGAGCAGCCGCCGTGGCCGGGGCTGAGGGGGTGGTTGACTCCGAGGAGGAGGATGTTGTCACCGCGGTGGCACTGGTGGTCATCTTCGGCTCGCTCATGATTCCCTTCATCCCACTGCTAGGGCAGGCGCTGGGTATGAGTGCGGAACTCAACGGCATGTGGGCCGGAGCTTCAATCCATGAGATTGCCCAGGTGGTTGCTGCCGGAGGCATTATTGGGGGAGGGGCGCTGGGGGCTGCTGTGATCGTCAAATTGGCGCGGGTACTGATGCTGGCGCCGGTTATGGCCGTGCTCAGCGTGCGTCAACGGCGTGCCGGTTATGGCAAACCCGGTGAAAAACGTCCCCCCATAGTTCCGATGTTTATTCTCGGATTCTTGGCCATGGTCCTGTTGCGTTCCACACTGGTAATACCAGCGGACGTTCTACATGCCGGCTCGTTGTTACAAACAAGCCTGCTCTCCGCAGCGATGTTCGCCCTAGGCTGCGGGGTTAAAATCCGCAGCCTGATCAAGGTTGGCGCGCGTCCGTTCATCTTGGCCGCGGCCTCAACCGTGCTGGTCACCGGTATCTCCTGGGTGGGAATTGAGCTGGTTCACCCCTGATCCCGGCCTCTGGAACAGCGCGCAGCCAGCAGTGAGGGCTGCGGGGAGCGACAGATCAAAGGCTCAGTCGAAGACCACTGTGCGGTGACCATCCAGCAGGACCCGGTGTTCGGCGTGCCACTGGACGGCCTGCGCCAAGGTGCGAGCCTCCACCGCGCGGCCCATGGAGACGAACTTCTCTACCGAGTGGCCGTGGTCTACACGGATAACTTCCTGCTCAATGATGGGACCCTCATCCAGCACGGCCGTGACGTAGTGAGCCGTGGCGCCAATGATCTTGACCCCCCGCGCGTGAGCCTGGTGGTACGGCTTGGCGCCCTTGAAGGAGGGGAGGAAGGAGTGGTGGATGTTGATGGCCTTGCCGGCCAGGCGCTGGCAGAGATCATCTGAAAGGACCTGCATGTAGCGGGCCAGAACAACAAGTTCAACACCGAGTTCGGCCACCAGCTCGAGGAGAGCCTCCTCGGCGCTGGCCTTGGTCTCGGGGGTGACGGGAATGTAATAGAAGGGGATGCCGTAGAACTCGGCGAGCGGTTCCAGGTCCTTGTGGTTGGAGACAATGGCCGGAATTTCAACCGGAAGGGTGCCTGAGCGCTGCAGGAACAACAGGTCATTGAGGCAGTGCGCTGCCTTGGATGCCATGATCAGGGTGCGGATGGGGGCACCGGCACGGTGCAGGGTCCACTTGAGCTCAAAGCGATCCGCCACCATCTGGAGGTGCTCGCGGAGCTTGGAAAACGACGTCGTAGTTTCCACCGCAACACGCATGAAAAAGGTGCCAGTATCCGGGTTTCCGTATTGCTGAGAGTCGGTGATATTACAACCAGCATCCAAGAGGGAACCAGAAACGGCATGGACAATGCCGGGCTGGTCAGCGCAAGAAAGGGTCAGCACGTAGCCATGCGTGGAGGCAGGAGTCGAAGAGGGCGCAATTAAATCAGTCACCCTACCAACGTTACCGTCCCATGGGGGCTCTGTATTACTATTGAGGAGTTGCGACTGGCGATGAGGTGGGACACCACCGGGGAGCAGCACGAATCAAGACCAATGCGATCGTACGCCTGGGACGCAAGGTCACGAAAAGCCTAATACCGCGGTGTTTGGCGATAACCTTTTCAAGAAGAGTTTTTCGTGCTGAGAATTCAGGAGTCTGTAGTGTCTTTTTCACCCACCCAGTCCGTTACCAACGCCCCGCTCTCCGAGCTTGACCCGGAGATTGCCGCCGTTCTGAAGGACGAGCTCGCCCGCCAGCGTGACACGCTGGAAATGATCGCCAGCGAAAACTTCGCACCCCGCGCCGTTCTTGAAGCCCAGGGCTCCGTGTTGACCAACAAGTACGCCGAGGGTTACCCGGGCCGGCGCTACTACGGCGGCTGTGAAGCTGTTGACGTGGCAGAGAACCTGGCTATTGAGCGTGTGAAGGCCCTGTTCGGTGCCGAGTACGCCAACGTTCAGCCGCACTCCGGTGCCCAGGCGAACGCCGCTGCGCTAGCTGCCATGATCAAGCCCGGGGATAAGATCATGGGTCTGTCCCTGGCTCACGGCGGGCACCTGACACACGGCATGAAGCTGAACTTCTCCGGCAAGCTCTACGAAGTTGCCGCGTACGAAGTTGAGCCCGATACCTTCCGCATTGACATGGATAAGCTGCGCGCCCAGGCCATCGCCGAGAAGCCGCAGGTCATCATCGCCGGCTGGTCCGCTTACCCGCGCCAGCTGGACTTCGCAGCCTTCCGCTCCATCGCTGATGAAGTGGGGGCCCTGCTGTGGACCGATATGGCTCACTTCGCCGGACTCGTTGCCGCTGGCCTGCACCCGAGCCCGGTGCCGTACTCCGACGTGGTCACCTCCACTGTGCACAAGACCCTTTCCGGTCCGCGCTCCGGTGTGATCCTTGCAAAGAAGGAATGGGCCAAGAAGCTCAACTCCGCCGTCTTCCCGGGACAGCAGGGCGGCCCGCTCATGCACGTCATCGCCGCCAAGGCTGTGGCTTTCAAGGTTGCCGCAGGCGAAGAATTCGCCGAACGCCAGGCCCGCGTTTTGGAGGGTGCAAAGATCATTGCTGAGCGCCTGAACGCTCCTGACGTTGCCGAGGCAGGAGTTTCCGTTTTGACTGGCGGCACCGATGTGCACCTGGTGCTGGTTGACCTGCGCAACTCCGTCCTGGACGGCCAGCAGGCTGAGGACCTCCTGCACAGCGTTGGCATCACCGTGAACCGCAATGCTGTTCCGTTTGACCCGCGCCCGCCGATGGTCACCTCCGGCCTGCGCATTGGCACCCCGGCGCTGGCCACCCGTGGCTTTGGCGCACCGGAGTTCACCGAAGTTGGCGAGATCATCGCCTCAGCACTCAAGGGTGGTGCCGATGTTCAGGCACTGAGCGCCCGTGTCAAGGCCCTCACCGCGAACTTCCCGCTGTACCCCGGTCAGGAAGAATGGTAAAAATGGCCACTGCTCAGATTCTTGATGGCAAGGCCACAGCCGCTGCCATCAAAGCCGAGCTGACCGAACGCGTAGCGGCCCTCGCCGCACGCGGGGTCACCCCGGGCCTGGGTACCATCCTTGTTGGCTCGGATCCGGGCTCGCAGTGGTACGTGGGCGGAAAGCACAAGGATTGTGCGCAAGTGGGCATCAAGTCCATTCGTATTGACCTGCCCGAGACAGCCACCCAGGACGAGGTTCTGGCAGCGGTCCGCCAGCTCAACGAGGACCCCTCCTGCACCGGTTACATTGTGCAGTTGCCACTGCCTGGCCATATTGATCAGGACGTGGTGCTGGAAGCCATCGACCCGGCCAAAGACGCCGACGGCCTGCACCCCATGAACTTGGGGCGCCTAGTTGCGAACGTGAACCGGCCCATGGTCTCCCCGCTGCCATGCACGCCCAAGGGCTGCATTGTGTTGCTGGAACGCCACGGCATTTCACTGAACGGCAAACGTGTTCTGGTTGTTGGCCGCGGCGTGACCATTGGCCGGCCCATGGGCTTGCTGCTGACCCGCCGCGACATCAACGCCACAGTGGTTCTGGCGCACACGGGAACCAAGGACCTTGCTGCCGAGCTGCGCGAGGCTGACGTGGTGGTTGCCGCCGCCGGTGTCCCGCACATGATCAAGGCCGCTGATTTGAAGCCTGGAGCCATTGTCCTGGACGTTGGCGTGTCCCGCGTAGATGACGGTAACGGCAAGGCAGTTGTCACCGGGGACGTGGAGCCCGGCGCTGCTTCGGTAGCCAGCTGGATCTCCCCGAACCCGGGAGGTGTGGGTCCCATGACCCGCGCCATGCTGCTGGCCAACGTAGTGGAGGCCGCAGAGCGCGCCTAGGAGTAGTTGCTGCCAAGGGAAGCTCGACGACGGAACGCACGTTCCGGCGTGGAGCTTCCCTTCTGCGTTGGAGGGCTCGGTGGCGCACTAGGCGCGGGATTACAACTCGATCGATTCCACCCTCTCCGGACGGCTGTCCACCCAGGCCACGAGCAGCCGGACGTCCTCAGGGAGGCTGTCATCCGTATAGCGCGCCGTGACCTCGCGCCCAGTCCATTCCAGATTGAGTTCGTATAACTGGGTGTCGGGCCTTGGCACATCGGGAGGAGGTGGCGGCTGGTCGGAGAGCCTAGCTCTGCTGACTTCCCCGGCAAAGTCCTTCGCCGCCGATTTCGGCAGGGCCTGCTGGTCCAGCTCTGTCCGGGCCACGATTCCGGCAATGCCGCCGGCCCGGATGATGGTCAATTTCATGAGAGTACTCCAACTTCTTTCCACGCGTTGTGGACGGCAACTTGCTCAGCCTCTCCGAAGATCATCCCCGCTACATCAATGGTGGCGTGGGCGGCTGCATCAAATTGTGTAGTGGGGCGCAGCCTGGTAGTCAGGACCTCGTACCAGATCCGGCCGGCCTTTTCCCAGGCGTGTCCGCCCAAGGCAATTGCTGCCAGCGCGAAGGCACGGTTGGGAATGCCGGAGTTGATGTGCACCCCACCGTTGTCGTTGCGTGGATCGTTGTTGTCCGGCAGGTTCACGTAATCTGCCATGTTCCCGGGCTGCCGGTCCCCGGAGTAGGCGGTGCCGGGGTGAATCATGGAACGCAGTGCCGCCCCCAGTTCGGGGACCAAGATTCCTTCGCCAATCAGCCAGCTGGCCTCTGCCGCCGTCTGGTTGAGGCTATGCTGCTTGACCAGGGAACCAAAAACGTCGGAGAAGGATTCATTCAGTGCGCCCGACTGTTTGCTGTAGACGAGCCCGGCAGTGAACTCGGTGACACCATGCGTGAGTTCGTGGGCGATCACGTCGATGGCACTGGTCAGGGCGCCGATCTTGAAGATCCGCCCGCTGCCGTCGCCATACACCATTTGCGAACCGTCCCAGAAAGCATTGTCGAATCCGACACCGTAGTGGACCGTGGAGACGAGTTCCATGCCAACCCCGTCCAGTGAGCTGCGGCCAAACTGGTCGCGGTAGAACTCATAGGTGGCGTTGCTGCCGTCATAGGCCTGGTTGACTGACGTGTCCACCACGGCAGGCGCCTCCCAGCCGCGCACCAAAACGCCGGGCAGGAACTGCCGGCCTTGTGTCTGGTTGTCGTAGACGCTCAGCCGTTCGCCCGTCTCCAAGGTGGCGCCTGCCAGGGACCCGGTGCGGATGTTCAACCGCCGGCCCAGCTGGCCCATCACGGCCCGCTGGGACCGCATGGCCGCGGAGGTGGCCAGTGCACAGGTGGCCGCTTCACGCTGCTCAGGTGTTCCCTCCACAGCTAACCTGCCCAACAAATCCGGTGGCGCAATGCTGCACCGGGTGGGTTTCCTTATTGCTCCCATGACGTTCTCCTTTTCCCCAGCAACCGCCCCATGAGAGCGGCGCAGTGCCTGTTGACCCAGGCGCGAGCCCTCTGTGCTCCGTTCCCCCATGATGGACCCGAAGTTGGCCGGCGGCAAGGGAGCGCGATGGGCTGCTACTTGTGCAGCAGCGCCGCCTGCACCCGCGACGCCAGGCCCAGCTTGGAGAGCACCCGCGAGACGTGGGTTTTTACGGTGGCCTCGGAGATTCCCAGACGGCGCCCGATCACGTGGTTGCTCAGGCCCTCGCCGAGGGCGGCAAACACCTCCCGTTCGCGCTCCGTCAGCTCCGCCAGGCCCGGAACAGGGGCAGGATCCGGCACCGGCGCCTGCTTGCCCGACAACGCTGCGGCCACAATCCGGGCCGTTACCTCTGGGGCAATGACCTGATCTCCACCATGCACCCGGCGTATGGCTGCCGTGATCGCTTCCGGTTCGGCTGTTTTGAGCAGGAACCCGCAGGCACCGGCCCGGAGCGCGCCAAATAGTTGCGCGTCGTGGTCAAAGGTGGTCAGCACCAGGACGCTGGCGAGCCTTTCCTCGGTGATGGTTTTGGTGGCCTCGATGCCGTCCATGCCGGGCATGCGCAAATCCATGAGCACCACGTCCGGACGCAGGGCCCGTGCCATGCTAAGTGCCGTTGCACCGTCACCGGCCTCGCCCACTACCTCCATGTCCGGGGAAGTGTTTACCACCATGCGCATGCCGAGCCTGATGGCTGCGTGGTCATCAACTATCAGCACTGTGATGGGGGCGGGGGAGCGGGGCAGGCTCATGCACGCGCTCCTTCGTTGGGATCGGTGCTGTCCTGGGGCTGGTGCGGAAGCCGCAGACGGACCACCCAGTGTTCCTCCTCGGGGCCGGTTCTCAGCATTCCGCCGGCATGCGTGGCACGGAAATGCATGCTTGGGATGCCGGTTCCTGTTCCTGTGGGGGCACCGCTGGGATCACTCGGAAGCAGGTTCCGCACGCTCACCACAAGCTCTTCCCCCGGACCACTGGCGGCAAGGGAAATATCCACCGGCTGACCCGGGGCATGTTTGGCAGCGTTGATTAGGGACTCGGACACTATGCGGTACACCGCGGTCTGCACGGACAGCGGTAGGTGATGTCCGCCGTCGTCCATGGCATTGTCCAGATGTACCTCAAGCCCGGCAGCGCGGCGGGACTCGGTGAGAGATTCGAGATCAGCAAGCCTGCCCGGGGACTCGGAAACCTCTCTGGTATGCAGGAGCCGGATCATGGTGTTCAGTTCTTCCAGGCCGGCAACACTTTCACCGCGGATTTGGTGCAGGAGAACGCGGCCCGATCCCTCTGGGGCGCCATGGAGCGCAGCCCCGGACTGCAGTGCAATGGCGCAGAGCCGGGCGGAGATGACGTCGTGGAGCTCCCGCGCCAGATGCGCTCTTTCATGCTCCAGGGCTAAATCATGGGCGTTGCGTTCGGCCAGCAGGCGTTGCCGGGACGCCTCCTGGACGGCATCGGCGCGGGCGGATTCACTGTCCGCAAGCTGATTGGCTTTGCGCAAGTTCCCGGCCCACTCCGCTGGGGTCAGGAGAGTGAGGACGGCGATGAAGCCGGCGGCAACGGCAATTCCGGCATCCCGGAAGAGAGCGAAGGCGCCCGCCACAGATAGCGCGGAGAGAACCCATGCGGCGTGTGATGCAAGCGCTGAGGCCCGTGCAGTCCCAAAGAGGACCAAGGAGAAGAAGAGCTCGAACATCAGCAAAAACGCCCCGGCCTGACCAGCCAGGAGCAAGCCCACGGCTGCGGTGCCACACATCCATGCCATGGCAGTGGGGGAGGTCCTGCGGAACAATACACCCGCGCAGCCCAGCACGGCAATGGCTGGCCAAGCGGACGCGAAAGCTTCGACCTTGAGGCTGCCGAAAGCGGTGAGGTTGACCGCCTCCAGGAGCCAAAAAATAGCAAAGTAGCCACCGGACAGGGCCATATCCTCGATCTTGATGTTGCCAATATTGCGCACGTCAAGACTCATGAATCTGCCACCCAAGCGCCGCAACAGCGGCAGTGGACGGGTGGCTGCGGGGGATTGGACCATGCCACCAGTGTTCCGTGCCACAGCGGGCGCAGCAAGCCAAACACGGCATTCATGCGACGAAGGTATGACAGGTTGTGGTTCCCCTGGCCGACGCGGTGCGGGAAGGGCGTGGGCACGCTGGAAGCATGACTATTGCCATCTATGCCCAACTTGCCGTATTGGCCCTTATTGACAGCACCAGCATAGGAACATTGCTGATCCCGCTCTGGCTGCTCTTACGCCCCGAAGCCCGCCGGATTCTTCCACGGATCCTGCTGTACCTTGGTGTGCTGGCGTTCTTTTATTTGTTGATTGGAATCGCCATGCTCAGCGGTCTTGAGTGGGCGCTCAACGGTTTGAACGGTGGATCATTGGAACAGCTCCCAGTGATCCAGTGGGTCATGCTGTTGGGTGGGGCAGGCATGCTGGCGTATGCGTTGGCGCCGAACCCGGCGAAGAGGGAGAAGCAGCGGGCCATCGTCTCAGCGGACTCGTCTGCTGGCGTTGCCGGGACTGGCACCGCCGGGACGGGCACCGGCGCTGCTGTTGCAGGCGCCGAAATCAAATGGCACAAGAGGTTGTCCAAGGCCCTGCTTAGCCCGGGCGGCATTGTCGGCTTGGCGCTATTGGCAGGATTGTTGGAACTACCCACCATGCTTCCGTACTTGGTGGCCATTAGGTTCCTATCCAACTCAACGCTGGCGCTGCCTGGAGAAATTGCGGTGCTTGCCATCTATTGTTTGCTCATGCTGATCCCGGCACTGGTTCTTGTGCTGCTGCGTGTGCTCTTAGGACGCCGGCTGGATCCGTTGTTGCAGCGGGTCCGCGCCACGTTGGGAAAAATTGCGGGGGAGACGCTGCTATGGGTGGTGGGTATTGTGGGCTTCCTGCTGTTGCGGGGCGGATTGTCAGTGTTGGCCCCTGATGCGCCCTGGAACCCGTTTAAGTAGGTCCAGGATCCGGTTGCTCAGCGCACGGCGGGAGTGCTGGGGCGGCGCCAGTGAACAAGTTGCCCAACGTCAGACTGCCGTGGTGGCGCACAAGTTAACTCCAGGCAAGAGGAGCACCCACATCCGCTACCGTCCCCCACATCCGCTACCGGTCTTACGGGCGCGGATGTGGGGGACGGGCGCGGAAGGTTAGCGGGGCTGGGAGCGGTGAACGCCCTGGTGGCCGCACCCGCGTTCGCCGCTGGTGGAAGGCGGTCTGGAGTGTCCGCGGGATTTGAGAGAATGGAACCATGACTTCTCCTGTATCTGGCAAAATGTCGAAACCCAGCAAATTCACAGGCCTCGGCACCATTGTGCTGGCGATCGTGTTCCTCGTTGCCGTGGTGATGGCAGCTAACAACTTCACCGTGCTCGGTTGGGTCATCGCCGCGATTGCCTTGGGCTGGCTGGTGCTCTCCACCGCCGTCTACATCGGGGTACACAAAGCTGCAGCGTTTGGCGCCCGGCAGGTAGCACTGGCACAGGCTCAGATGGCGCAGCAAAACAGCGCCAATGCCCCGTCCGACGGCGGCACTCACCTGGTCTCGCAGGACTCCGGCTCACGCTCGGCGCAGAAGGCGCGTGAAATGAAGCTGGATCATTCCTTCAAAATCATCAGCGTGCAGATTGGCGTCGTCAACGAATACTTGGGCAAGGACCCTGAAATGGTGGCCCGTGCGCTGGACACCATTGACATCACCGCCACCAACGGCCGGGGCATGATCAACCCGAATTGGGAAGAGCAGGAAGCCAAAATGGATGCGGCCATGCTCAAGAAGAACGCGGAACGCCAAGGCGAAAACCCCCGGAACGCCACCCGTCCGGCTCAGAGCGGAGACGGTGAGGAGCCCGTCAGCGGCGTCATCATCGACTAATAGCACCGGGGTGGCACAACAAGGATCTGCGGGTAGCTGCAGGTAAGGTGGAACAAGTGAGCAACGGTATCGAAAACGGTCAATTGAGGATCGCAAGCGTCAACGTCAACGGCATCAGGGCCGCCTACAAGAACGGCATGGGCCCCTGGCTTGCCGAGCGAGATGTGCATATTCTGTGCCTGCAAGAGGTCCGCGCACCAGATGCCATTGTTGAGGGTTTCCTGGGCGAGGAATGGCACGTACTCCATGCTGAGGCTGAGGCGAAGGGCCGTGCCGGGGTCTTGATCGCCACCCGCAAGGATGTTCTGGAACCCGTTGCCACGCGCATTGGTATTGGCGAGGAATACTTTGCCACCACCGGTCGCTGGGTCGAGGCCGACTATGTGATCAACGGATCCGATGGCACGCCGCAGACCCTGACCGTGGTGAGCGCCTACGTCCACTCCGGCGAGGTTGGCACCATTAAGCAAGAAGACAAATTCCGTTTCCTGGACACCATGATCGGGCGCCTGCCGCAACTTGCTGCTGCGAGCGATCATGCCCTGGTGGTGGGCGATCTCAACGTTGGTCACAAAACCCTAGACATCAAGAACTGGAAGGGCAATGTCAAGCGCTCCGGGTTCCTGCCCGAGGAACGCGCTTACTTTGACAGGTTCTTTGGCGAGGAAATTGGTTGGAAGGACGTTGCACGCGAGCTGGCTGGCGAAGTAGACGGACCCTACACCTGGTGGTCCAACCGAGGGCAGGCCTTCACCAATGACACCGGATGGCGCATCGATTACCATGCCGCCACGCCAGGCTTAGCGGCGAAGGCTCAGAGCTGTGTGGTGGACCGGGCAGCCTCTTACGAGGAGCGCTTCTCTGACCATGCCCCGCTTGTTGTCGATTACAAGTTCTAAAGGACGAATCAATCATCATGAGTGAGAGTACCCAACGCCCGCGCGTCTTGTCCGGCATGCAGCCCTCAGGCGACAGTCTGCACCTTGGCAATTACCTCGGAGCACTCGTCAACTGGGTAAAAACCCAAGACGAATACCAGACCCTGTTCTTCATCCCTGACATGCATGCCATCACTGTGGAGCAGGACCCGGCAGAACTGCGGGCCCGCACCCGTAAGACGGCGGCACAGTACATTGCCGGCGGGATCGACGTTGAAAAATCGACCCTGTTTGTCCAATCACATGTTCCCGAACATGCCCAACTGGCGTGGGTTTTGAACTGCATCACCGGCTTCGGTGAGGCGTCGCGCATGACCCAGTTCAAGGATAAGTCCGCCAAGGGTGGGGCCGATGTTGCCAGCGTGGGCCTCTTCACCTACCCCGTGTTGATGGCTGCAGATATTCTGCTGTACCGTCCCGAGGGGGTGCCGGTGGGTGATGATCAGCGTCAGCATGTTGAGCTGGCACGGGACTTGGCCAAGCGATTCAATTACCGTTTTGGCGAGACATTCGTGGTTCCCGAGGCCTTCATTCAGAAGGAGGGTGCACGCATTTATGACCTGCAAAATCCGAGTGCCAAAATGTCCAAGTCCGCCTCTGGCCCCAACGGTCTGATCAATTTACTCGATGATCCCAAGGTCACTGCCAAGCGCATCAAGTCCGCCGTCACCGACGCGGACACGGTGATCGCCCACGACCGCGAATCCAAGCCTGGAGTCACCAATCTCCTAGAAATCCTCTCCACGTTGACGGACAAATCAGTGGACACGCTGGTGACTGAGTACGAAGGCAAAATGTACGGTCATTTGAAGGTTGATGTTGCCGAGGCAGTTGTGGCACGGCTGGAGCCCATCCGTGCACGCACGCTGGAGTTGCTTGACGATCCTGCGGAGCTGGATGCGTTACTGGCAAAGGGTGCGGCCAAGGCACGCGAGATTGCCTCGGTAACCCTCGCTGACGTCTACGCCAAGGTAGGTTTCCTGCCTCCGCTCGGGGCGGTTGGATAGTAGTGCCGGGCATTGGGCAGAGCGGTGGTTCACTGGCACCGCACGCCGATAGTTTAGGTGTGATCATTTCCTTGCCCGCGTCCCTGACCGCGGACTTAGCGCACAAGCGTGCCGAGTATGCTGGTCCGGAAATGCCTGTTGTGCCTGCCCACATCACTTTGGTGTCAGGGCGGACTAAGGAATCGTGGGCTGCGGCGGCAGAACATGTGCGCCGAATTGCCGCAGACTATGCTCCGTTCCATCTTTCTTTACGGGGTACCGGGACCTTTGAACCCATCTCTTCCGTGGTATTCCTCAACGTTGAGATGGGCGCTGAAGATTGTGCCGAGTTGCACACCAAGCTGCTACAGGGTCCTCTGGAGCATTTGCTTGAATTTGAATTTCACCCGCATCTGACCATTGCCCACGATCTGTCCGAGGCCACCATGGCTAAGGCCAAGGCCGAGATGGCAGGCTTTGAAGCGGACTTTGAGGTGGCCAGCATTGGGCTCTATAACTTCATTGACGGTAGCTGGGCGCTGCGCGAGGAGCTGATTCTTGGAGGAACTTCCAGAACCTAGCCGTGCCCAGCTTTCAGGACATTTTCCGGGATTTGTGGCACCGGGTATAGCTGCCAAACGCCCCCTGGCCGCCCCGGAGAAGCCCCCGCCCAGCCCCTTGGACCGCGTTGGCCTCGCGGCGTGGACCGTGCAGAAACGCGAATCCTTTCGGAAGGCGCGTGCCAGCGGGAACCAGTTTGCACAGCTGAGCACACTGTTTCAGTGGCTCAACGCTTGGGCGGGGCAGAGCTTTGTGGTCCGGGTATGGAACTTGTACACGCGCCGCCGCGGCCCCCTCCTCGCCGCAGGCAACGCCTACCTGATGTTCTTCTCCGTCGGTGCCATGCTGGTTGCCGGGTTCGCCATCTTTGGCATATTCGCGGCCGGCAATGATGTTTTGCGCGACGCCGTGATCGAGCTGGTTGCCGAGAGCACGCCCGGGCTCATCGACACCGGTGCTGGAGGGCTGGCCACGCCAGATCAGCTCCTGGGCACTGGCGGCTTCGGAGCGACACTGCTGGTGTCTTTGGCCGCCTTGTTAGTTACCGCCATGGGCTGGATCAACGGCCTGCGTGAAGGCATCCGGTCCATTCTGGGCTTGGCCAGGGACCGGACCAACCCGGTCCTTTCCAAAATGCGCGACGGCGGGACCCTCCTCGTGCTGGCCGTGGCACTGGTGCTGACCAGCATCCTTGGTTTGCTGAGCACGGCAGCTATGGGCAGCGTGAGCGAATTACTGGGAATAGGCTCGTTCTTGACCGGTGCGGTGGCACGATTTAGCTCGATCGCCTTGATGCTCATCTTGGATGTGGCCGTAGCCATGGTCATGTTCAGCATCGCCTCCAGGGTGCGCATGCGGGGTCGGGTCCTGATACTGGCGGCCCTGTTTTCCGGTGCAGGCGCCACC
Source organism: Arthrobacter sp. lap29 (assembly GCF_032458965.1). Classification (NCBI taxonomy): domain Bacteria; kingdom Bacillati; phylum Actinomycetota; class Actinomycetes; order Micrococcales; family Micrococcaceae; genus Arthrobacter; species Arthrobacter sp. lap29. The sequence goes on along the minus strand of NZ_JAUCEK010000004.1, from coordinate 170,544 downwards.
GTCCTGCGGTTTTTCAGCGCCCTGCTCCTGAACGGAATCACCAATAACAGACTTTTGGCACCCTTTGCCGTGATCCTGGGTTTGTTTGTCTGGTTCTTCCTTCTCAGCCAGGTGTACTTAATCTCGGCGGCTATTGCGGCTGTTTTGGCGGCAGATCTGCGCCCCCGCAAGGGTGCCCGTTAGTTCCTGGTCCGCCGTCATCTCTTGTCAATGCTTGGTAGCTCTGAACTAGTATGAAGTGAAGTAATCGAAGGCATTCAAAAGCCCCGTATCTGAGTGTGGGATGTGCAAGCAATACAGCGGGCTTCATCATGAACGCGAGAGTATCCGTTTTGCCTAAGTCGGCCAGTATTTCACCGGATGGAATAATTGCATATGTCAAGAATGAGCTTGCGGCACTCGGCGCTGCGACGGCGCGAGTTTCTGGGCCGTAAGCAGCTTGTGGAGCAGGTGGTTTCAGATATTGGACGGCCCGGCTCAAACCTGCTTCTGGTAGGCGCAGGGGGAGTGGGTAAGACCTCGCTGGCTGTCCATTCACTTGAGAAGCTGTGCAGTCAGACTCCAGGGCTGCAGGTGATGGCTTTTGCCGCGACGGAGGCAACGCGACGCACCCCTCTGGCCGTATTTGACTCGGTGTTCTCAGAAGAGAACCACCTTGATACTCAGCGCCCGGAGCGTGTGGGTGAATATATCATCCAGTCCTGCCTGGACCACCTCGCAGGGCTTGAAGGCCGGGCCGGCGCAAAAGCCGGGCGTCTGATCATCCACATTGATGATGTGCCGCTACTGGACCAGATGAGTGAAGCGGTTCTGGAATACCTCCTCTCCCGCACCGATGTCCGGGTGATCCTCACGTGTCGGAGCATTCCTGGCCCGTCCGGGACACTTGTCCGGGCATGGCGGGACGGAACTCTGCGGCGCATTGACGTCCCTGAGCTCTCACTGAGCGAGACGGGTGAGTTTGCCGCCAACATTCTCCCTGATCGGGCCTTTGCGGTGGAAACCGTTGAAAAGTTGCACCAAATGACCGGCGGGAATGCTCTGTTTCTGCACGAACTTCTCCGTGTGCTCAAAACCTCTGAGCAACTGCAAATGCGGCAGGGGCTGTGGGTATGGGCAGGAGAACTGCCGGCAGGCACCTCACTAGCTGATATTCTCCGCGTTGAAATTGAACAGCTCTCAGCGGAGCAAAGAGCCGCCTTTGAGATAGTGGCGCTGTGTGCTCCTGTGCCGCTGGACTTACTTGGCCGGCAAGTGAGCCTGGATGCTCTTGAGACGCTGGCTGAATCCGGACTCATCAGACTATCCAACAACTCGGCAAACCTAGGGCGAATCGTTTCACTCACGCACCCCATTTTTGGTGAGGCCATGGAAGGTCTGCTGAGCCCGGCCCAATGCAGAAACCATTACCTCGCCCTCTACACGGCCGCCATGGCCCGCTACGCCCAGCAAGCCCCTCAGGGGGTGGCACCGGCAAGGCCACAAGCAGCAGTGCCACAAGCATCAGGGTCGCAAGCAGCACAATATGTCTGGACGGGGGACATTTCCGAGTTACTCACGGTGGTGGGGTGGGCGCTGGATGCGGGCACTGAGGTACCTATGTGGTTGTTGGCGGAAGCCTTCGGATACGGGCGCATGCTCACCGACTATGCCTTCCGTATCCGCACGGCCACCTTGATCCTGCGCCATGCCGGGGCGCCTGCCACGCTCCGAGCCCAGGCATTCATCAGCCGGATTGAAGCGCAGCGCTTCAGCAACAATCCGGAGGCCGTTTCCGCCGATGCTCAGCGTGCCCAAAATACTGTGGTGTACCTCCCCGACGGAGAGCAACGCAACGCCTTGGCCGCCGATCTGGCAACGGTGCTAGCTGATGCGTATGTACTTCAGCAGGGCCGATGGGAGGATGCGTTGAAGGTCCTGGACTGGGCAGAAGAACTTCTAAGTTCCTCCAAATTGCCCGTTCAGGCTGCAAAAATTCGCCTCCGCGCCTCCCGGGGAATTCACCTGAGCTACGGCGGCAACATGTTGGAATCCGCCCGTGTGCAAAGCGAAACCCACAAGGCCACCCGCTCAACACCGCATTTTCTTCCGCTGGCATCTACCAGCATCATCTCTTTGGGTCAGCGCGGGGAGGCAAAACAGGCACGCGCCCTCGCCCGAACACAAATGACACATGCTGTGAGATCCATGAGCAAGTACCCCCTTGCGGCCGGTGAAATTATTGGCGCCTGGTGCCTTTCTGACATGCTCACCGGTAACGTCCGCGAAGCCTCGTTCATTTACGGGCTGATGAACACTGCCATTTCACGCAACCCCGGACACGTGCAGATACGCAAGACTCTTGTGGCTTTTGGCCAGGGACTGCTGGCGTCCATGAATGGTGAATGGCCGGCGGCAGCACAGAACCTGACCTTGGCCTGTGCTGAACTGGAGGACTTTTCCGGTACCGGCTCTGAGGGCATGCTCCTGGCAACCCTTGCGTTGGCCCATGCCGCCAACGGCAACCACGTGGCCTCCGCCCAAGTGCGTCAGCAACTACTCAACCGCACCACGGGTGAGAGCCGCCTACTGGAACTACCCTCCCGCTATGCGCTGCTCCTCGCGGCAATGTATGCGCCTAACGGAGGCGAAGAAGCGGAGGCACTGGCGCTCATTGAGCTGGCTGGGACCTTCGACTTTGCGCTCATGGAGTTGCGGGCGCTGCACCTTCTGGCGTGCTGTGCGGGCGGAGGGCTCACCCCCGAGCAGCTTGACAGAGCGCGGGGGCTGGCCCGCGGCATGGACGCGCCGCTAGCGGCCCCACTTTTGGCAAGCTGTGAGCACATTGTTGCCGGCGGTGTTCCCAGCCGCGGGGATGCAGCCAGACTGTTGGCGCGCCGCGGACTTTTTGTGCCAGCAACCCCGCTGCAAATTCTCACGCCACGTGAACAGCAGCTCGCCTTTCTCCTGGCCTTGGGCTACAGCAATAGCCAGATCACAAAGAAGCTTGTTATCTCCAAACGAACCGCTGAAACCCATGCCGTGAAGATCTATCAGAAGTTGAACATCAAGTCCCGCGATGACATTGCCGAGGCCCTGGATGAACTCGAGGCCACCTCCCGCTAGTGTCAGCGCAAGTACGACGGCGCGGGCTCACCTTTGCCAGCGTGAGCCCACCTCCCGGCGTCGTACTGTGGGAAATGGGGGTAAGAAGTACAGGAAACACAAAAGCGCCGCCCCCACAAGGGGAGCGGCGCTTTGTAGTTCGGCAACTACTAGATCTGGCGGGCCAGGATTGCCTGCTTGACCTCGGCAATGGCCTGGGTGACCTGGATACCGCGCGGGCATGCTTCGGTGCAGTTGAAGGTGGTGCGGCAACGCCACACACCTTCCTTGTCATTGAGGATCTCCAGACGCATATCTCCTGCGTCGTCACGGGAGTCAAAGATGAAGCGGTGCGCGTTCACAATGGCTGCCGGGCCGAAGTACTGGCCATCGGTCCAGAAGACGGGGCAAGAAGACGTGCACGCGGCGCACAGGATGCACTTGGTGGTGTCGTCAAAACGCGCGCGTTCCTCAGCGGACTGCAGACGTTCCTTGGTGGGGGCGTGGTCGCGGTTGACCAGGAAGGGCATGACCTCACGGAAGGACTGGAAGAACGGTTCCATATCCACAATCAAGTCCTTCTCAACGGGCAGGCCCTTGATGGGCTCAACCGTGATGGGCTTGGACGTGTCCAGGTCTTTCAGCAGGGTCTTGCAGGCCAGACGGTTACGGCCGTTGATGCGCATGGCATCGGAACCGCACACGCCGTGCGCACAGGAACGGCGGAAGGACAGCGAGCCGTCCTGCTCCCACTTGACCTTGTGCAGGGCATCCAACACACGGTCGGTGCCGTACATGGTCATGGTGAAGTCTTCCCACTTTGACTCTTCCGAAAATTCGGGGTCGTAGCGACGCACACGCAAGGTGACGTCAAAAGTTGGGATTTCTCCGCCGCCACCGAGGTGGACAGGCAGTTCAATCTTTGATGCCGGCTCCGGCAATTCAGCTTCTACGGCGCTCATTAGTACTTCCTCACCATGGGCTGGTAACGGGTAACAACAACAGGCTTGGTCTCCAAACGGATACCAGCAATGTGCTCCTTGGAGCTATCTGCCGTGACACCGGAATCAAGATAAGCCATGGAGTGCTTCATGAAATTCTCATCATCACGGTCCGGGAAGTCCTCGCGGTAGTGACCGCCGCGTGACTCTTGACGGTGCAGGGCAGCAACCGTCATGACCTTGGCCAGTTCCAGCAAGAAGCCCAGCTCAACAGCCTCAAGTAAGTCAAGGTTGAAGCGCTTGCCCTTGTCCTGGACGGTGATGCGGGAATAACGTTCTTCGAAGCCGGCAATATCGCCAAGAACCTGATTCAGCGAATCGGCGGTGCGGAACACCTGCATGTTGGCGTCCATGGTGTCCTGCAGTTCCTTGCGGATCGCAGCTACCTTTTCGCCGCCGTCGGAGGTCCGTATGTGGTCCAGCAATGCGCGGGTGTCAGCTTCCGGGTTCTGCGGCAGCTCAACCCAATCGGCACCCTTGGCGTATTCGGCAGCAGCTACACCTGCGCGCTTGCCGAACACGTTGATATCCAGCAGCGAGTTGGTGCCCAAACGGTTGGAGCCGTGGACCGAAACGCAGGCCACTTCACCGGCTGCGTACAAGCCCGGGATGATGGTGTCATTATCCTGCAGAACCTCGGTGGTGATGTTCGTAGGAACACCGCCCATGGCGTAGTGGGCCGTGGGGAACACGGGAACAGGCTCCGTGTACGGTTCCACACCCAGGTAGGTGCGGGCGAACTCGGTGATGTCCGGGAGCTTGGCGTCGATGTGAGCCGGTTCCAGGTGGGTCAAATCAAGGAGAACGTAGTCCTTGTTCGGGCCACAACCGCGGCCTTCACGAACTTCGTTGGCCATGGACCGGGCAACTATGTCACGCGGGGCCAGGTCCTTGATGGTGGGGGCGTAACGCTCCATGAAGCGCTCACCCTCGGAGTTGCGCAAGATTGCGCCCTCGCCGCGGGCGGCTTCGGAGAGCAGGATGCCCAAACCGGCAAGGCCTGTCGGGTGGAACTGGAAGAACTCCATGTCCTCCAGCGGGATGCCCTTGCGGAACGCGATGCCCATGCCGTCGCCGGTCAGGGTGTGGGCGTTGGAGGTGGTCTTGAAGACCTTGCCTGCGCCGCCGGTTGCCAGAATCACTGACTTGGCCTGGAAGATGTGCAATTCGCCTGTGGCCAGGTCATAGGAGACCACGCCAGCAATTTTCTTCTGCAGGTAGACGGTGCCGTCCTCGCGGGTGGCTTCCTCATCAACCGTCAGCAGATCCAAAACGTAGTACTCGTTGTAGAACTCAACGTTGTGCTTGACACAGTTTTGGTACAGGGTCTGCAAGATCATGTGACCGGTGCGGTCTGCTGCATAGCAGGCGCGGCGGACAGGAGCCTTGCCGTGGTCGCGAGTGTGACCGCCGAACCGGCGCTGGTCAATGCGGCCTTCGGGTGTGCGGTTGAACGGCAGACCCATCTTTTCCAGGTCGATCACGGCGTCAATGGCTTCCTTGGCCATGACCTCCGCAGCGTCCTGGTCTACCAGGTAGTCCCCACCCTTGACGGTGTCAAAGGTGTGCCACTCCCAGTTGTCCTCTTCCACGTTGGCAAGTGCTGCACACATGCCGCCCTGGGCCGCACCTGTGTGGGAGCGAGTGGGGTAGAGCTTGGTCAGGACGGCGGTGTGGGCGCGCTGTCCGGATTCAATGGCGGCACGCATTCCTGCGCCACCGGCCCCGACGATTACAACGTCGTATTTGTGGACCTGCATACTGGATGCTCTTTCTCTCTGTACTGCACTAAAAACTGGTGTTCACTTCTTGCCGCCCCGGGAAGGGGACGTTCCTAAAACTAAGGAACGGGGCAGAAGGACGGGAGGTCGATGACCGCGCCGGGAGGGCAGGGATCAAAAGTGAAGATGACCAGGGTGCCCAAGACGATGATGACGGCGCTAGCCACATACAGGATCGTCTTGAGAGTCATCCGAGTGCCATTGCGCTCAGCGTAATCGTTGATGATGGTGCGCACACCGTTGGTGCCGTGCAGCATGGCAAGCCACAGCATGGCCAGGTCCCAGATCTGCCAGAACGGATCGGACCACTTGCCGGCAACAAACCCGAAGTCGATCGCATGAATGCCTTCGCCCAACATGAGGTTGACGAAGAGGTGACCGAAGATCAGAACGATCAGGACCACACCGGAGAGGCGCATGAACAGCCACGCGAACATTTCAAAGCTCGAATGCGATGCCTTGTTGCGCTTGTACTTGGGCGACTGCGCGCTGTTGGAGCGCGGGGACGCGATGGAGTTTGTACTCAATTTAGTTCCCTCCGAAGAAATTGGAGAAGACAATGGTGAGGTGACGGATCAGGAACGGAATCATCGTCACAGCCCACAGAGCGAGTACGCCCCAGAGCATCTGACGCTGGTACTTGGGTCCCTTTTTCCAAAAATCGATGGCAATAATGCGCAGGCCGTTGAAGGCGTGGAACACAATTGCTGCGACAAGAGCCGCTTCACCCAAACCCATAATGGGGTTTTTATACGCCCCAATGACTGCGGTGTACGCCTCAGGGGAAACCCTCACCAAAGAGGTGTCGAGAACGTGCACCAACAAGAAAATAAAAATCACTACACCGGTAATACGGTGTCCCACCCATGACCACATGCCTTCTCGGCCGCGGTACAGAGTGCCAGCTGGTTTTGTCGGCACTGAATAAACCTTCCCTGCGTCACCGTTGCGCTGGCGTGGTTCCACGCGGGGAAACGCACACGGCGTGAGCACTCATACTTGAGCCTAAATTTAGGCTTAGCTAACAGCATATTCAACTTAGGTACTCCTTGCTCTATGCATCAAATCACAACGGCGTTGCAATTTGGGAGAATTGGGTGAAGAAGGCAGGCCTCGTGCCGACTTTAATTGCCTTCATTTACCTCCGGCTACCACTGTCAGCTACGGCTGCGGTGGGCCCGGCTACAACAGCCCGGCATCCGCTTGTGCCACCACCCGGCACAACCGGCATTACCGTCTTCTACTACCGTGGGTGGGTCTTTCGCCCTCGCCGGTGTGTTTGCACGGCGTCAGAAGGCTCTATTTGAAACGCATCGATTATGGTGGTCATGATGAATACGCAAAATTTGGTTGACCCCACACCGGCCTCAACCGACCCCTTAGATCGGTTTTACGCCGTGATTCCCGCTGGCGGAGTTGGTACCAGGCTCTGGCCGTTGTCCCGGGCGGCAGCACCGAAATTTCTCCATGACCTGACGGGCAGTGGCAGTACCTTGATCCGCGCCACCTTTGACCGCTTAGAGCCATTGAGTGGTGAAAGGGTGCTGCTGGTAACCGGAGATGCGCACCGTGAAGCGGTCTGCCGCCAGCTCCCGGAAATTTTGGACAAGAATTTGGTGTTGGAAACAGAGCCCAAGGATTCAGGAGCTGCCATCGGGTTGGCAGCGGCAATCTTGTACATGCGCGACCCCACAACCATCATGGGTTCCTTTGCCGCGGACCAGGTCATTAGCCCCGTGGAAAAATTCCAGGCTGCCGTGCGTGAAGCTATCTACACCGCAGCTACGGGCAAGATTGTGACCATCGGCATTAAACCGACCCATGCCTCCACAGGGTTCGGGTACATTCGCACGGGCGAGCCCTTGATTGTTGCGGGTGCCCCTAGCGCGCACACCGTGGTCAAGTTCGTGGAAAAGCCGAGCCAGGAAATCGCCGAGGAGTACCTTGCCAGCGGTGACTACAACTGGAACGCAGGCATGTTTGTGGCGCCGGTTGAGCTGATGCTCCGCCACCTCAAAGCCAACGAGCCTGGCCTCTATGAAGGCCTGATGGAAATCGCGGCCGCGTGGGACACCCCGGACCGGATTGCCGTGAAGAACCGCGTTTGGCCCACGCTGCCCAAGATCGCTATTGACTATGCGGTGGCCGAGCCTGCTGCTGACGCCGGTGACGTGGCCGTGATTCCTGGTGATTTTAGCTGGGATGACGTAGGAGATTTTGCTGCGATCGCACGCCTGAGCAGCGCTAAAGAAGATAAAAACGTCAAGGTCATTGGCGAAGGCGGACGAGTCTTCACGGAGGACAGCACAGGGATTGTGGTGACCGATACCAAGCGTGTCATTGCCCTGATCGGTATCCAGGACGTGGTGGTTGTGGATACCCCGGACGCACTATTGGTCACTACCAGGGCGCATTCGCAACTGGTAAAAAAGGCTGTTGACGGGCTCAAGGCCCGCGGAGATACCGACGTCCTCTAGTCCCCACGCCCTCCCGTTTTTTGATCGCGGGCGACCAAAAAACGGGGCCCTCGGGCGCGTGGGCCCATCCACGGGCTCCCGATCTTCAAGCTCGGAGTAATGCGGCGAAGTCAATGGGGTTCCCCGGCTCTGACGTGGTTAGAGTTTGATGTGTGCGCAATTACTCGTTGGAAACAGATGCAACTGAATTAGTAGGCCCGTGGCTGGAACCTGTGCTGGCCGAAGTCCTAGAGTTTCGCCGGGACCTCCACGCCCACCCGGAGCTATCCTTTCAAGAATTCCGCACTACGGAGAAAATTTTCGAACACCTTGTGTCCGCCGGGTTGGCGCCCCGCCGCCTCGACGGTACCGGGGTCATTGTGGACATTGGGGAAGGACCCATTGCCACGGCGTTGCGCGGCGATATTGACGCACTGCCCATCGTTGAGGAAACGGGTCTGCCCTTCGCCTCCCGCAACCACGGGGTGACTCACGGCTGCGGCCATGACTTCCACACCGCCACCATGCTCGGCATCGCCTTGGTGTTGGCACGGATGCATGAGCACAGCCCACTCGGTGGCCGGGTCAGGATTGTTTTCCAGCCTGCCGAGGAAACCATGCCCGGAGGGGCGTTGTCCTGCATAGATCAGGGTGCCCTGGACGGCGTTCCCCGCATCATGGCGTTGCACTGTGACCCCCGTATTGAGGTGGGTAAGATTGGCACCCGGATTGGGCCCATCACCAGTGCCTCGGACACCATCAAGATCGAGCTCACCGGCCGCGGTGGCCATACCTCGCGCCCGCACCTGACCGAGGATCTGGTGTTCGCCCTAGCACAGATTGCCATCAGTGTCCCGGCTGTGCTGTCCCGGAGGGTGGATGTGCGCAGCGGTGTCTCGGTGGTGTGGGGTCAGATCCACGCTGGTTCGGCTCCGAATGCCATTCCTGTGCACGGTGTCATGAGCGGCACCATGCGCTGTCTGGACCGTGAGGCGTGGCATGCGGCAGGTGAGCTGCTCGATGAGGTGGTCCAGCAGAGTGCTGCACCCTTCGGGGTGGACGTTCATCTGGAGCACACGCGCGGCGTCCCTCCTGTGGTGAACTCAGAGCATGAGACGGCGCTGATTGAGGCCTCTGCCCGCGCTGAACTGGGGGATGATTCAGTGGTGCTGGCACCGCAGTCCATGGGCGGCGAGGATTTTGCCTGGTTCCTGCAAGGCATTCCAGGCTCACTCATGCGGTTGGGCACGCACGTTCCGGGCGGAGAGGAATACGATCTGCACCGGGGCGATTACATTGTTGATGAACGGGCGCTCTCAGTAGGCATCCGGGTACTGTGTGCCGCGGCCCTGCGGACCCTGCGCGAGCCAACCGCCGCTTAGCTCGGCAGGGATTTTGCCAGTTGTGTAACAGTTACCCAACGATGGATGGCTGGACATGGTTGAGACTGGCCGCTGGCTGTGAAATCACACTAGGGTATGAGGTAGTGCCGCAATGCTGGGGTGTGTCAAGGTATTCGCTTTTGCTTCATCCACTAGGTCAGCGTTGATCTAGTAGCTGGGCTTGATAGCGTTGCGTTGTCCATCAACCCTCCAGTGCGGCGATCAACCGATGGAGGAACTTTGAAAAATTTGCTTTTGAACACTGTCAAGCGCGGGGCCTTGGTGGGCACCATTGCGTTGAGTGCCACGGCACTGCTTCTGACAGGTTGTGGCGAGGCTCCGCCCGCCCCCGGTGGTGGCGAGTCGAGCTCACAAAACCCGGCCGCGTCTGACTTCCTTGGCTGCATTGTCTCTGACTCCGGCGGTTTCGACGATCAGTCGTTCAACCAGTCATCGTATGAGGGAATGCAGAAATCCGTTAAGGACCTTGGCATCAAGATGAAGGAAGCTCAGTCTTCCACCACCGCTGACTTTGCACCGAACCTGGCAACAATGGCCAGCGCTGGCTGTAACCTCACCGTGACGGTCGGATTCTTGCTGGCAGAAGCCACCGCAACGGCGGCCAAGGACAACACGGATCTGCACTACGCCATCGTCGATGACAATTCCATCGATCTGCCCAACGTCAAACCAATTGTGTACAACACAGCCCAAGCCGCGTTCATGGCTGGCTACGTTGCAGCCGGCGTCTCCAAGACCGGCAAGGTAGGCACCTTCGGTGGTATCAACATCCCCACCGTCACCATCTTCATGGATGGCTTTGCTCAGGGCGTTGACTACTACAACGAGAAGCAGGGCAAGGATGTGAAGCTGTTGGGGTGGAACGCCAAAACCCAGCAGGGCGTGTTCGCCAACACCTTTGAAATTGTCCAAGAGGGCACCAAGAACACCAACAACCTGATCGCCGACGGCGCTGACGTGATCATGCCTGTTGCCGGTCCGTTGGGCAAGGGTGCAGGAGATGCCATCCTGGCCGCCAACAAGGGCGGCAAGGATGTGAAGCTGGTATGGGTTGACTCCGACGGTTTCTTGACAGCACCCACCTACAAGGAGATCCTGCTAACCTCAGTCATCAAGACCATGGGAGAAGCAGTGGAGACCGTTGTCAAGGAAGATTTGGACGGCAAGTTTGACCCCACCCCGTACATTGGCACCCTGGAGAACGGTGGCGTAGGACTTGCCCCGTTCCACGATTTGGACTCTGCTGTCAGTGCAGACCTCAAGACCCAACTTGATGACATCAAGAAGGGGATCATTGACGGGTCCATCAAGGTCGAATCTGCGGCCAGCCCGAAGTAGTAATGTGATGCGTGTGCTGGGGGTCGCCGGTGGCGGCCCCCAGCACACGTGTTTGTCAGCCGTGACCATTTTTTCGCAGACGGGCTAAAACGTTGAAACTAGAACTTCGGGGCATTACCAAGAGCTTTGGTACCCTCGTGGCGAATGACCACATCGACCTAGTGGTGGAATCAGGACAGATCCACAGTCTGCTGGGTGAAAACGGTGCAGGAAAATCCACGCTCATGAATGTTTTATACGGGCTGTATTCACCCAGCTCAGGACAGATCTTAGTTGATGATGTCCCCGTTTCCTTCTCCGGCCCGGCGGACGCCATGGCGGCAGGAATCGGCATGGTCCATCAGCACTTCATGCTTGTCCCGGTCTTTACTGTCGCGGAGAACGTGGCATTGGGAGCGGAGAGCACCTCCTTCGGAGGAGTTCTCAATCTTGGCGATACGCGGAGGAAGATTCGTGAGATTTCCGCACAATTTGGCTTCGATGTGGATCCCGATGCGCTGGTGGAAGATCTTCCCGTAGGGGTGCAGCAACGGGTGGAAATCATCAAGGCACTGGTACGGAACTCCAAGATACTGATCCTGGATGAGCCCACCGCCGTTCTCACCCCTCAAGAGACTGATGAACTCATGGAGATCATGGGACAGCTCAGGGACAGCGGTACCTCCATCGTCTTCATTTCCCACAAGTTGCGTGAGGTGAAGGCGATCTCTGACACCATCACCGTCATTAGACGGGGCAAGGTGGTTGGTTCTGCGCCCCCCGATACGTCCACTACAGAGTTGGCGGCCATGATGGTGGGACGCGCTGTGAACCTGACGTTGAACAAAGCCGATGCTACTCCCGGTGCGGAAACCTTCAAGGTCTCCAACTTGACAGTCATGAACGATTCCGGTCATCGGCTGCTCGATAATCTCTCCTTGAGCGTCTCTCAAGGAGAGATCTTGGCGATCGCCGGGGTTCAGGGCAATGGACAGACCGAATTGACCCAGGCCGTGCTGGGCTTACATAAGCATGTCCTGGGGTCCATCACTTTGGACGGAAAAGAGCTGGTAGGCAAAAGCGTTAGTCAGGTGCTGGAGTCCGGTGTCGGTTTTGTTCCTGAGGACCGCCAAGATGATGGCCTGGTCGGGGAACTTTCCATCGCGGAAAACCTGATCCTTGACCTTTATAAAAAGGCTCCGTACTCCCGTGGCGGAACATTGAACCGCTCCGCCATTGCCAAAAATTCTGTAGATAAGGTCTCAGAGTTTGATATTCGGGCGCAGTCACCCCAGGATGCTGCTCACACGCTTTCCGGTGGCAACCAGCAAAAAGTAGTATTGGCACGGGAGTTGTCCCGGCCTTTGAAACTCTTCATTGCTTCACAGCCCACACGCGGTGTTGACGTAGGTTCCATCGAATTTTTGCACAAGCGCATTGTGGCAGAACGCGATGCCGGAACACCGGTGGTCATTGTCTCCACCGAACTAGATGAAGTTCTTGAACTCGCTGACCGGATCGCCGTGCTCTTTGCAGGCCGGCTCATGGGCATTGTGCCTGGAAAATCCAGCCGCGCTCTACTCGGTTTGATGATGGCCGGGCTCAGCGCTGAAGAAGCTTCGGAACAAATGCAATCGCAACAAGAATCTGGAACTACCGGGGAAACCGGGGAAGGGGTGCAGCTATGAGCGGGCCTGAAGTGAACAAACCTGCAGAGGAAGCCGCGGAGCCTTCCAGCACACCAACCAGCACGTCAGTACCCGGAGCGCCCGGCAATCCCGGCACACCCGGTGTACCCGGAGCCCCAGGCTCTCCCGTCAAACCGGAGCGAGAAGGGGGTGGCAGCCAGCTGGTACGGGAAATTATGAGCGGTAACGCCATGATTTCTGTTCTGGCAGTAGTGGTAGCCCTTGTTATTGGTGGCATCCTCATCGCTGCCACTGATGCCCGTGTTACCACCGCTTTGGGTTATTTCTTTGGCGATCCCACCGCAACGTTCAAAGCTGTTTGGGCATCAGTTTCAGAAGCCTATGGCGCGCTGTGGCGAGGTGCTACCTATGATCCCGGCTCACGCACGTGGAAGGGGCGGCTGGGTATTTTTGAAACCCTCACCTTCGCCACACCGCTGATCCTCTCAGGACTGGCCGTGACCTTGGCGTTCCGTGTGGGCTTGTTCAACATTGGCGCCAAAGGCCAGATTATTTTGGGTGCCACTTTTGCTGGCGCCGTAGGGTTCTTGATTGAACTGCCGCCGGGCATTCACTTGCTGGCCGTCATTGTAGCTGGTGCTGTTGGTGGAGCGGTTTGGGGCGGGATCGCAGGGTTCTTGAAGGCACGCACCGGGGCGCATGAGGTCATTGTCACCATCATGCTCAACTACATTGCAGTGTCCTTGGTGCTGTATCTGCTCAAGAACCAGCTCAAAGACCCGAACAGTTCCAATCCGATCAGCCCGCGCATGCATGAAAGTGCCATGTTCCCGCTGTTGCTGGGCCCTAACTTCCGCATCCATGCGGGGCTGATAGTGGCCGTGATCGCCGTCTTTGTTGTTTCCTGGCTGTTAGAGCGTTCAACCCTCGGTTTTGAGTACCGGGCCATTGGCGCAAATCCGCGGGCAGCACGCACGGCCGGCATGCTGGTTTCTCGGGGCTACATCACCGTCATGCTGATCTCCGGAGCCCTGGCGGGCTTGGCCGGTGTCACCCAGCTGGCCGGTACCGAAAAAATCCTCGATTCAGACATTGCCGGCAGTATTGGCTTTGATGCCATCACGGTGGCCCTGTTGGGCAGGTCGAAACCGTGGGGGACCTTCTTCGCCGCAATACTCTTCGGTGCATTCAAGGCCGGTGGCACTTCCATGGCCATCAATGCCGATGTCTCCATTGACATTGTTGCCGTGGTCCAGTCATTGATAGTTCTCTTCATCGCCGCACCTCCTTTGGTCCGGTCGATTTTCCGGATCAAGGTAGCCCGCCGTGTAGGAGCGAACATATGAGCATCACTGCTAAGAGTGAGACGCCTAAGGTTGCCGACGCGGTTGCCATCCGCAGCTGGAAGATGCCGATTCTGCTGGGCATACTGTCCTTGTTCTCCGTGGTGGTCTTCATTATTCTGGGACCGAGCGGCACGGCAACGTTCCGTATCTCCCAAGATACGGATGCGTGGCAGGTACCTGACCTGGTAGTTCCGGCCAAGGCCGTGGGCACCCTAGTTTCCATTATCGCCGTGGCCCTGACGTATCTGGCGTGGCGCCAAACCAGGGACTCCGGCAAGATTGCCAAATGGGTCATCACAAGTTTCTCCGTGGTTTTTGTCATCGGAGTGATGGTTTGGATCATTGGCGGAACCAGCACACAAAACATCACGCTGGTGGGCCTGTTTGCCGGTGCCATGCTGATCACCACCCCCATCCTGTTCGGCGCCATGTCAGGTGTTCTCTCGGAACGTGCCGGAGTGGTCAACATTGCCATTGAAGGTCAGCTGCTGGCGGGTGCCTTCACGGCCGCACTGGTTGCCTCAATTACAGGCAACGCCTATGCCGGGCTCATCGCCGCCGCCGTGGCCGGTGTTTTGGTGTCAGTGCTGCTGGCGCTGTTCAGCATCAAATATGTGGTGAACCAGATCATTGTTGGCGTGGTGCTAAACGTTCTGGTGTCCGGTTTGACTGGCTTCCTCTTCGAAAAAATCATGAAGACCAAGGTCGACGGCGCCACCATCTACAACCAGCCGGCTCACCTTCCCAACCTCCCGATCCCGCTGCTTTCTGAAATTCCCATCATTGGGCCCACCTTGTTCCGCCAGTCCATCATTGGCTACTTCATGCTGATCCTTGTCGCGGCTTTGTGGTTCGGGCTGTTCCGCACCCGCTGGGGATTGCGCGTGCGGGCGGTAGGCGAGCACCCCAAAGCGGCGGACACCGTCGGTATCAACGTCAACCGCACCCGGGTCATCAACGTGCTGGCCGGTGGCGCTGTGGCAGGAATCGGTGGCGCCTACTTCACCTTGGTTGCGGTGAGTAGTTTCAGTAAGGACATGACCGGCGGGCTGGGCTTTATTGCCCTCGCGGCGCTGATCTTTGGCCGCTGGAACCCCATCGGTGCTGCACTGGCAGCCCTGTTGTTCGGTGTGGCAGGGAACCTTCAAAGTATCCTCTCCCTGGCCGGTACCCCGATCGACGGCCAGTTCCTGGCGATGCTGCCCTACGCTTTGACCATTCTGGCCGTGTCCGGATTCGTGGGCCGTTCTCTGGCCCCGGCCGCGGACGGCGAGCCCTATATTAAGGAGTAGCGCGGTATGCCTGAGAAGTCTGAGGTACCTGTGACATCCGGTATGGCTGTGAAGGCCGGCTCCGTGTGGGAGCCACTGCGCCTAGCCGCCACCGCGGCACTCACCCACGCCTATGTGCCGTATTCCAACTATCCGGTAGGGGCTGCGGCCAGGCTTGAGGACGGGCGGATCGTCTCCGGGTGCAATGTGGAAAATGCCAGCTACGGGCTGACTCTTTGCGCAGAATGCACCATGGTGGGTGCCGCCCGGATGAGCGGCGGCGGCCTGATCACCGAGTTCTATTGCGTTGACGGATTTGGAGAGATCCTCATGCCGTGCGGGCGCTGCCGGCAGTTGCTCTTTGAATTCAGTACGGCGGGAACCCAGATCATGACTTCTTCAGGAGCCAAGACCATGGATCAAATTCTGCCCGACGCTTTCGGCCCCGACAACTTGAAGGAACACTCATGAACGCCCAAGAAACTTTCGCCGCAGTTGACGTGATCGCCACCAAACGTGATGGCGGCAAGCTCACCCCTGCACAGATCATCTGGACCATTGCGGCTTACACGCGCGGGGAGATTGCTGAGGAACAAATGGCTGCCCTGAACATGGCCATTTTCCTGAACGGCATGGACAGGGAAGAAATTTCACAGTGGACTGCGGCCATGATCGCCTCGGGTGAGCGGCTGGACTTCTCCGCTCTGCGCAACCCGGCCGGGGCCCGGATGCCCACCACTGACAAGCATTCAACTGGCGGCGTGGGGGACAAAATCACCTTGCCGCTGGCGCCTCTGGTCGCCGTATTTGGCGCAGCCGTGCCACAGCTCTCTGGCCGGGGGCTGGGGCACACCGGGGGGACCTTGGACAAGCTGGAAGCCATTCCCGGCTGGCGGGCAGATGTGAGCCGCGAGGCCATGATGCGCCAGCTTTCCGAGGTGGGCGCAGTCATTTGCGCAGCCGGTGGAAACCTGGCGCCGGCGGATAAAAAACTGTATGCGCTGCGCGATGTAACCGGAACCGTTGAATCCATCCCGCTCATTGCCTCATCCATCATGAGCAAGAAGATTGCCGAAGGCACTGCGGCGTTGGTGCTGGATGTGAAGGTGGGCAACGGGGCGTTTATGAAGACCGAAGCGCGGGCCCGTGAGCTGGCGCAGACCATGGTGGCGTTGGGCAAAGACGCAGGTGTTAACACCGTGGCGCTGTTGACAGATATGTCCACACCCTTGGGTCTGACCGCAGGTAACGCCA
This sequence comes from Arthrobacter sp. lap29, assembly GCF_032458965.1. NCBI lineage: Bacteria > Bacillati > Actinomycetota > Actinomycetes > Micrococcales > Micrococcaceae > Arthrobacter > Arthrobacter sp. lap29. The sequence continues at coordinate 153,982 of NZ_JAUCEK010000004.1, read as the reverse complement.
TTGAGGTCCAAGAGTCCGTGGACGTGCTGGCAGGCGGTGGTCCGGAAGACGTCGTCGAACTTACCGTCAGGCTGGCAGAGGAAATGCTGGAGGCAGCCGGCATTCACGGTGCTGATCCGGCAGCGGCGCTCAAGGACGGACGGGCCATGGACGTGTGGCGGCGCATGATTCGTGCCCAAGGCGGGGATCCGCAGGCAGCACTGCCAGTGGCTCGGGAGTCGGAGACGGTTTATGCCCCGGCCGATGGCGTGCTCGTGGGACTCGATGCCATGGCCGTTGGGGTTGCCGCGTGGCGGCTGGGTGCAGGACGGGCCCGCAAGGAGGATATTGTCCAGGCTGGGGCTGGGGTGCGTATGCATGCCAAGCCAGGTGCCGTGGTGCGGGCAGGGGAGCCGCTGATGACGCTGCTGACAGACACTCCGGAGAAGTTCCAGGGCGCCAAGGAAGCACTCGAGGGTGCGTTCACGATTGCCCCGGAAGGTTCCCGCCCGGCGAACCGGCTCATCATCGACCGGATCGCCTAACCCCACTACCAACGCTCTCTCACTTAACGGGGTGTTTTGAGGAACACTCTCTCAACCACTCTCAGGTGATGGGATTGCACCAGCAACAAAGGTGGCCCGGAATCTTTCCGGGCCACCTTTGTTGCGCTATAGAATGTTTTACTCCGTTTGGCGGTTGGTGGTTAGCCGTGGGGTGATGCCGGTCGAGGCAAATTCACCGCAACCGGGACATATGCTCGCGGGGGAGGGCTCTCATTCTCAAGAGGGACTGGGGCAAGGGAATATCCTCCGATGGGTGGATACAGGGGCTGCTCCAACGTGGGAAACTTTAAGGAAGCAACCATCACAGGAGAGGACAAGTCCCCGGTGGATTTTTTGGGCCTCATCGATCAGATCAACGTCACCATTGAACATTCCGCTGCTCAATGGTGGGTGATTCCTGTTGTGGCGCTCTTTTGCCTCATTGATGGGTTTTTCCTGTTCCTGCCCAGCGAAACCGCCATAGTAGCTCTGGCGTCCATAGCCTCCCGGGAGGGGTATCCCAATATTTGGCTGCTGATCCTGGGCGCCTCCTTCGGTGCCATCATTGGCGACAATATTGCCTATTGGCTGGGTCGCAGGCTCGGGGTGGAACGCTTCCGGTGGATGCGCTGGCCCCGCAGCGCCAAAGCCTTCGCGTGGGCCGGCAAGGAACTGGAAAAACGTGGGGCTATCTTGATCTTCACGGCACGTTACATCCCGGTGGGGCGGATTGCTGTCAACTTCACGGCAGGCGCCACCCGCTTCCGGTGGCGACAATTCGTGATTCTGGACAGCATCGCGGTTCTAACGTGGGCCAGTTATTCCGTGGCCGTGGGAACATTCGCCGGCCGCTGGGTGCACGATAACCCGCTGCTGGGTGTAGTCATTGCCGTGGTCTTTGCCATCGGCATCGGCTTCCTCGTGGACCATGCGATGAAGCTTGTGCACCGCATCTTGGAGAAGCGAGGGCTCAACAGGGATGTGGCTGTGAGCGGAACCGTGTCTGATCTCGGCGCTGTGCCTGCTGTCCCCGATCCCGGACCTGCCGGACCCGATGCGGCCGATCCCGCCGGAACCGTGGTACCTGCTGTGCCGGCCGTGCCCGCGGCGGCCGCCCCGCCTGCGGTGCCCGCCATCAATGAGCCCGATCAGCAGGAGCTGTTAAGTCCCGTGGGGAACAAAATTGAAGAAGTAGGAACTGGGCCTAACAGGCACTAGAGCGCCGTCAAACTAGCGCAGGGCCCCCCGCATCCCTAGAGTGGGACTGTGACTAACTCAACTTCAGAACACACAGGCATTTCTCTCCCGGGTGTCGATCTCAAATCGCTGCCCAAAGTGTCCCTGCATGACCACCTTGATGGAGGTCTACGCCCCGAAACTATCATTGAGTTGGCTGCCAAAGCCGGGCATACATTGCCGGCTACCGACCCCGAGGAACTGCGCAGCTGGTTCCTCGAGTCCGCTGACTCTGGTTCGCTCGAACGCTACCTCGAGACCTTCGAACACACCATTGCCGTCATGCAGAGCCATGATGACCTGGTGCGGGTCGCTCGGGAATTCGTTGAAGACTTAGCCGAAGACGGAGTGGTCTACGGCGAGGTGCGCTGGGCCCCGGAGCAGCACCTCACCGCCGGGCTGTCCCTCGACGATGCCGTGGAAGCTGTCCAGGAAGGCCTTGAAGAAGGCATGGACGCGGTGGATGAGGCTGGTGGATACATTGAGGTAGGCCAGATCATCACCGCCATGCGCCACGGCGACCGTGGCTCCGAGATTGCCCAACTGGCTGTCCGCCACCGTGACAACGGCGTGGTTGGCTTTGACCTCGCCGGGGCCGAGAACGGTTTCCTGCCCTCCCGCTTTACCGAGGCCTTCACCTATTTGGCCGAGAACAACTTCCCTGCCACTGTGCACGCAGGCGAGGGAGCGGGGCTGGAAAGCATCCAGGACGCACTGGTCCATGGCCGGGCGCTGCGACTGGGCCACGGCGTGCGCATTGCCGAGGACATCCACCTTGATGTCCAAGAAGAGGACGGGAACGACGTCGGCACGCTCACCTTGGGTGATTTGGCCCAGTGGGTGCGTGACCGCCAAATCCCGCTAGAGCTGTGCCCCTCCTCTAACCTGCAGACGGGCGCCATTGCGGCTTTTGGAACCACCATTGCCGAGCACCCCATTGACCTGCTGCATCAGTTGGGTTTCAACGTCACGGTCAACACGGACAACCGGCTCATGAGTGGCGTGAGCCTGACCGGTGAGTTCGGGCTGCTCGTGGAAACCTTCGGCTACGGCCTGGACACGGTGCTGGAACTGACCCTGAACGCAGTCCATGCATCGTTTTTGCCCATCGAATCACGCGAACAGCTAGCGGACTTCATCATTGAGCACTTCGAGGACGCCATGGAGGAGATGGACGACTTTGAAGATTCTGAGGAGTTTGAAACGTTTGACGCATCCGATCTAGGCGATGCCGGACGTGACGAGTAGTTACGTGCCTGAACACAACGGGCGGGCCCGCTCCACAGAAGTGGAGTTGGCCCGCCTTGTTGCTGTGGTCCAGGCACTTCGCGAACACTGCCCCTGGACGGCCGCACTGACTCATGAATCACTCACCAGCTATCTGGTGGAGGAAACACATGAGTTCATCGAGGCGTTGGAGCACGGAAACTCCAGTGAAATCTCCGGAGAACTCGGAGACATTTTGCTCCAAGTGGTGCTGCACGCACGCCTCGGCGAAGAATGCGGCGAATTTGACTTGGCTATGGTGGCCCACGGGCTCAGCGAAAAAATGATTCGCCGCAGTCCCCACGTCTTCCACGCCAACGGCACCTTGCAGGAGAGTTTTCCCGCCACCATTGCCGAAATCGAGGAGACCTGGGAGCGGGTTAAGGCCCAGGAACGTGCCGCCTCAAGGCAGAACACGGCGGCCCCGAGTCAGCAATGGAGCCCCTTTGCCGGAATTCCGCACTCCTTGCCAGCGCTGGCCATGGCACAAAAATCAGTGGAGCGGGCCCGGCGGGCATCCCTGCCAGTCCCCGCAGGGACCCTACCCAGCCCCATCGAAACTGAAGAAGACCTCGGAAAGGCGCTCTTCGGCGTCGTGCTGGCGGCGCAAGGTCAGGGGCTAGACCCCGAAAGGGCCCTGCGCCATGCCGTGCAGGAATTCCAGGAGCGCAGCCAGGGCGCCAGCAGGCAGTAGCCAGTCCCAAGGCAGCGATACTCAACGATGTATCGCTACGAAGGTGAGGGAAGTCTCCTGCGCAAAATTTCGTTATGGGGCACCGCCCGGGAGCAACATTCCCGCTTTGAGCGTATTGAATGAGTGCCCCATCACGCCGTCGGCTAGGATTGAGGCGACAGCGTGGTCGACATCTACTCTACAAAGCTGACTATTAGGAGCGATACGTGGCACTTATTGAAGCCATTCATGCACGCGAAATCTTGGATTCCCGTGGAAACCCGACCGTAGAGGTTGAGGTTCTGCTCAGCGATGGCGCCATGGGCCGCGCCGGCGTTCCCTCCGGTGCATCCACAGGTGCCTTCGAGGCAATGGAACTCCGTGACGGGGATAAGAACCGTTACCAGGGCAAGGGTGTTTTGCAGGCAGTCGAGGCTGTCTTGGAAGTTATTGCCCCCGAAGTTGAGGGCCTGGACGCAACGGATCAGCGCCTGATTGACTCCGTCATGCTGGAACTGGACGGCACCTCCAACAAGTCCAAGCTCGGCGCCAACGCCATCTTGGGCGTTTCCCTGGCCGTGGCCAGCGCTGCTGCAGAGTCCGCAGGCTTGCCGCTGTACCGCTACTTGGGCGGACCCAACGCACACGTACTGCCGGTTCCGCTGATGAACATCCTCAACGGTGGTTCACATGCAGATTCCGACGTTGACATCCAGGAATTCATGGTTGTCCCGTTGGGTGCAGCAACGTTCTCTGAGGGTCTGCGCTGGGGCGTTGAGGTCTACCACAACCTCAAGGCCGTTCTGCAGGAAAAGGGTCTCTCCACCGGTCTGGGCGACGAGGGCGGCTTCGCACCGAACCTGCCCTCCAACCGTGCAGCCCTGGACCTGATCCTGGAAGCCATCAAGCGCGCAGGCTACGAGCCCGGCAAGGACGTGGCCCTGGCCCTGGACGTTGCCTCGTCCGAGTTCTTCAAGGACGGTGCTTACCAGTTCGAAGGCAAGGCACTGACTGCTGCGGACATGAGCGCCTACTACGCTGAGCTTGTTGCCGACTACCCGCTGGTCTCCATCGAGGATCCCCTGGATGAGGAAGACTGGGAAGGGTGGAAGACTCTGACTGAGGCCATTGGCGAGAAGGTCCAGATCGTGGGCGATGACATTTTTGTCACCAACCCCGAGCGCCTTTCCCGCGGCATTGCTGAGAACTCGGCCAACTCGCTGCTGGTGAAGGTCAACCAGATCGGCTCGCTCACCGAGACCCTGGACGCAGTGTCCATGGCCCAGCGCGCCGGTTACACCACCATCACCTCGCATCGTTCAGGTGAGACCGAAGACACCACCATTGCTGACATTTGCGTTGCCACCAACGCCGGTCAGATCAAGACAGGTGCCCCGGCCCGCTCCGAGCGAGTTGCCAAGTACAACCAGCTCCTGCGCATCGAAGAAGAACTCGACGACGCCGCACGCTACGCAGGCCGCAGCGCCTTCCCGCGTTTCAAGGGCTAAATAGCAACGAAGGCCGCGGGGGCTGGCTAAGGTGGAATTCACACCTCGCCAGCTTCCGCGGCCTTCTGCGATTAACCCACGCGTTGCCCGAAGGTGAGAGAGCGTTTGGATATAACGGCCTGAAGGTGAGAGAGCGTTTGGATAAAACGGCCCGAAGGTGAGAGAGCGTTGGAATAATTGCTGCCGGGGAATCTCCGGCGCAGGCAGGTAGGGAAAGCATGGCCACACGACGGCCTTCAGTGCCCAAAGCACAGTTCACATCCGGGCTTCATAACGACCCGGAAAAACCTGATGCCACGTCGGCTAGCACGACGCCGGCAGCTGACTCTGGTGCCACGCCCGGCTCCGGCGCTGGTGCCGAAGGTTCTTCGGTCCCGGCCCCGCCCCGTGGCAAGCGTGAGCGCCAGCTCACCAGTGGGCCCAACGGGCGCAGCCGCCAGGACGGTGTGATTCACACGGCAGGCACCAGCCCTGTCCCGGCCAGATCATTTTCCGGGCGAATCCTGGTACTTGTGCTCACCATGGGCGTTTTCACCATCTTATTGGCTCCCAACGTGCACACCTTCATGACTCAACGCAGCGAAATTGCCACGCTGAAAGAAGACATTACCTCCCGGCAGGCGCAACAGGACGCCTATGCTGCAGAACTTCAACGCTGGGATGATCCTGCCTATATCAAGCGCCAAGCCCGCGAACGGGTGAGTATGCTGATGCCCGGTGAAACCGGGTACTGGGTGTACGGGGCCAACGGCACCGAGGAAGTCAAAGACTCGGTAGGTGCAGCCAAGTCTGCTGCGGCCGAAGCAACAACAGCCAAAAAAGCTACTGAAGTCACAGTGGAACCGTGGGTGTCTGGCCTGTGGGAGGCTGTCAAGAATTCCGCCAAGGAACAGGTGCCCGTGACGCCCAAGGAGCCCGCTGCCAAACAGCCTGCCCCGGCGGTTGAGCCCACTGCGCCAGCGGCACCCTGATGCCCGGTGTCCGCCCGGCACGCTAAAATAATAGGTTGAACACCCCGGCCGTCGCCGGACACCGCTTGAGAACAGTTCCAGGAAAGGCCCGCCCGTGCCCGAAACCATCAGCTCCGCCTCGAATGGGCGCATCCCCACGCCACATGATCTGGACACCCTGAGCCGGCAGCTCAACCGCCCCGTGCGCGATGTCGTGGAAATACCGGCCCGCTGCATCTGCGGCAACCCGCTGGTGGCAGCCACAGCTCCCCGGCTCAGCAACGGGATCCCGTTCCCCACCACGTTTTACCTGACACACCCCATCTTGACGGCTGCGGCATCACGGCTCGAAGCCGCCGGTCTCATGAACGAGATGACCCAACGGTTGGAGACGGACACGGAGCTGGCCGCCGCCTACCAGTTGGCGCATGAGAGCTACATTGCAGCACGCGAAGCGATTGGTGAACGCGCCGGAACCGGTCCTGTGCCGGAAATTGCCGGCATCTCCGCCGGGGGCATGCCTACCCGTGTCAAATGCCTTCACGTGCTCATTGGGCATGCACTAGCCGAAGGTCCCGGCGTCAACCCGCTGGGCGACGAGGCCCTAGCCGCAGTAGCCCAGTGGTGGACGCCAGAGTCCTGCTACTGTGCCGGTGCCTGGGACAACGCCGCACCCGTCCCGCACAAGGACCTGAGCCGCCACGTCAAGCATTTAAACCAGCAGAACCCGTAATCAGCACGTCCACGCAGCTTTTCCGAAAGGCCATCAAGATGCGCGTTGCAGCTATTGACTGTGGAACAAATTCGATCCGTCTCCTCATTGCTGATGTGTCCCTAGGAGCACAGGGTGGGGCGTCCTTGAGTGATGTGCACCGTGAAATGCGTGTGGTCCGGCTGGGACAAGACGTTGACGTCACCGGATTACTGGCCCCTGAGGCACTGGTGCGCACCTTCGCTGCCGTGGACGATTACGCCGCCATCATCGCCGCCAACGCCGTGGAACGGGTGCGTTTTGTGGCCACCAGCGCCACCCGCGACGCCGGTAACAGGGACGAATTTGTGGCCGGCATCAAGGCCCGGCTCGGGCTGGAACCTGAAGTTGTCAGTGGTGACCAAGAGGCGGCTCTCTCCTTCGCCGGCGCTGTCAGCGTGCTACCAGTACTGGGGGAGAGCCGCGTCCTGGTTGTTGATCTGGGCGGCGGCAGCACAGAATTCGTTGTGGGTGACGGCAAGGGTGTTGTGGCGGGGGTGAGTACCAACATGGGGTGCGTGCGATTTACCGAAAGGTACTTGAAATCAGACCCGCCCACCGAGGCTGAAATTGCTGCTGCCGAGGCAGCCATCGAAGATAAACTCCAGGAGGTCCTCGCCGCGGTGCCGCTTGCCAACGTCACCCAAGTGGTGGGTGTGGCAGGGTCCATCACCACCATCACGGCGCACGCCCTGGGGTTGGAGAGCTACCAAAGCGAGGTGATTCATGCCGCCGTAGTACCTCTGGAAACAGTGGATGCTGCGGCCACCTCGCTGCTGTCCATGACACGGGCCCAGCGCGCCGAGCTTGGCTTCATGCATCCGGGCCGTGTAGACGTCATTGGCGCCGGAGCCCTGATCTGGCGAACGGTGCTGCGCCGGGTGTCAGAGCTCAACGGCGGGCGCGTGGAATCGGCAACCACCAGTGAACACGATATTCTGGATGGAATTGCCTTGGGTGCAGCCCGAAGCTGACATCCATTCCTTACTGAAACGAGCCCACATGCAGTTAGCCCCACGGTTGCGCGCTGTCGCTGCCGCGCTGATAACGCTTGCCCTGGCCGGCTCACTGGCCGTAGTGGGGGCGCCCGCCGCATCCGCCGATGACATCCGCAACCGCGAGTACTGGCTCCAACAGTCAGGGATCGCAAAGGCGTGGGAACTCTCGCAGGGGGAGGGTGTGAAAGTTGCCATCATCGACAGTGGCATTGACGCGGACCATATAGACCTCAAAGGTGCCGTGGTGGGCGGGATCGACATGTCCGGTGAAGGTAACAAAGAAGGCACCAAGGGCATTGGCGCCGAACCCGAGCACGGCACGCTTGTGGCAACAATGCTGGGAGGCCGCGGACACAACGCCAGTACCGCCAGTCCATCAAAGGCTGCACCAAAAGCCAGCAGCACTGCCAAGGCAAAAGCTACCGTGGGGGCCGGGCCGGACGGGGTCATCGGCGTGGCACCAAAAGCTGAACTCTTGAGCATTTCGGTGTGGCTGGGCAGCGAAAACCCGTCCGGAAAAAACATTGATGACCAGATTCCGGCAGCCGTGACCTGGGCCGTGGACCAGGGCGCCAAGATTATCAACATGTCCCTGGGCAGTTCATCCACAGCCTGGCCGCAGAGCTGGGATGACGCCTTTGCCTACGCAGAAGCCAACGATGTTCTCATTGTGGCCGCGGCAGGCAACCGCAAATCAGGCAGCGAACAAGTGGGTGCTCCAGCCACCATCCCGGGTGTCCTGGCCGTGGGCGGTCTCGATCGAGACGGCACGGCAAGCATCGATTCCTCCTCGCAGGGGATCAGCATTGGCGTCAGTGCCCCGGCGGAGGACCTGGCAGGCGGGCTGCCCAGCGGCGGGTACGCCAGCTGGAATGGAACCAGTGGGGCCGCGCCTATAGTCTCCGGAGTCGCAGCCCTGATTCGCTCCAAATATCCTTCCATGAGCGCCGCACAGGTCATCAACAGGATCATTTCAACAGCCAAGCCCAAGGGGGCGGGTGTCCCCAACGCCATTTATGGCTACGGAATTCTCGACGCCGAAGCGGCCCTGAGCGCCGATGTTCCCGAGGTCACGGATAACCCCATGGGCAGCATCTCGGAGTGGATCCGTGTGCACCGTCGCGGCGCCGTGGTGGCGCCCACCAATGAGGGCGGCACACCCGTGACCTCCAGGCCTCAGCCCAAACCAACACTGAGCGATGCCCACGTCCCTGTGGCGATCACGCCGGAGCTATTGGGCAGCCCCCTGCCTCAGGCATTGGTGTTGGGATCAGCAGGGCTTTTGGTGCTCATCCTGGCTGCTGGCAGCGGGCATCTGTTGCTGGCACGGCGGCGCGTGCGTGCGGGAGAAGCTGGCGGGTCAGCTTACGTGGCAGCTGCGGGAGAAGCTGGCGGGTCAGGTGGCGATTCTGGCTCCGGGGCGGCATCCGAGGCCCCGCCAGAGCCCTCCTTGCGCCCTCGGCAAGGCAACAAACCCAAGCATTAGTGCCGCCGTCGTGCCTTTGGGAAAGGGTGCGGTGAGAATCACAAAAACTCCCTAGTGAATATTTTCACAAACAAATGTAGTATAGAGATATGGCAATCACTCCCACCTTTTCAGCACGTCCGCGCGTCCTCGTAGTTGGCGGCGGTTACGTCGGCCTTTACACGGCGTTTAACCTGCAGAAGAAGATCGCAAAGTTCGGTGGCATCGTCACCCTTGTTGATCCCCTGCCCTACATGACGTACCAGCCGTTCTTGCCCGAAGTTGCCGGTGGCAACATCGAGGCACGTCACGCTGTTGTCTCACACCGCAAGCACCTGAAGGAAACCGAACTCATCCAGGGTTCCGTGACCAGCATTGACCACGAAAACCGCACGGCTGTCATTGCCCCGGTTGACGGCGGCGCACCGTTCGAGCTGCCGTACCATGACGTGGTCATGGCTGCTGGCGCGGTCACCCGCACCTTCCCCATCAAGGGTCTGGCCGAATCAGGCATCGGCCTGAAGACCATTGAAGAAGCTGTTGCACTGCGCAACCAGGTTCTGTCCCTTATTGAGCAGGCCTCCACCGAGACCGACCCCGCCGTGCGCGCACGCGCCTTGACCTTCGTGGTAGTTGGCGGCGGCTTCGCCGGTATCGAGACCATCGCCGAGCTTGAGGACATGGCACGCGCCGCCGTCAAGCTCAACAACCGTGTAGAGCAGTCCGAGCTGCGCTTTGTACTCGTGGAAGCCATGGGCCGGATCATGCCCGAGGTCACCGAGAAGCAGGCACTCTGGGTTGTTGACCACCTCCGCAGCCGCGGCATGGAAGTACTCTTGAACACCTCCTTGGACAACGCCGAAGGTAAGGGCATTAAGCTCATCAACCTGCCGGACAAGAGTGTTGCCCAGGAATTTGACGCCGATACCCTCATCTGGACTGCCGGAGTCATGGCCAACCCCATGGTCCGCTCCACTGACTTCCCGATCGAGCCGCGTGGCCGCGTCTCCGTCAACGCCAACCTGCAGATCACCGGCGAATTCGGTGTTATCCCCAACGCCTGGGCTGCCGGCGATGTGGCGGCTGTTCCGGATGTCACCGGCGGCTTGCCCGATGGCACCTGTGTTCCGAATGCCCAGCACGCTCTCCGCCAGGCCAAGCGCCTTGCCAAGAACCTGTGGGCCAGCCGCTTCAACAAGCCGATGAAGGGTTACAAGCACAAGAACCTTGGTGCTGTTGCCGGCTTCGGTGAATGGAAGGGTGTTGCCAAGATCATGGGCATCCAGCTCAAGGGCCCCCTGGCCTGGGTGGCACACCGCGGCTACCACGGGCTGGCCATGCCCACTGTGGAGCGCAAGTTCCGCGTCATCATGGACTGGTTCGTGGCAATGTTTGCTGGCCGCGACCTGGCTCAGCTGGAATTCCTGGACAACCCGCGCAAGGCCTTCGTCACGGCTGCCACCCCGGCCCCGAAGCCCGCTGCCAAGCCCGCTGAGGTTCCGGCCGCTCCGGCCTCTGAAGCTCCGGCTGCCAAGCCCGCTGAAGCCAAGGTTGAAAAGAAGGAAGAAGCCACGGCCGAGTAGCCAGCACTTCTAAGAAACATACGACGGCGACCCCTCCCACCCTGGAAACAGGCCTAGGCGGGGGTCGCCGTTTTTCACTCTCACGCTGTCTTGGCCTGACGCTGCCAAGGCACCATGGCGCCAAGGGGCTCAAAAAATTACTGCACTAGACTTATCTGATGATCATTCGACGTGAGCAAGCAGGGGATCGGCCTGAGATCCACGCCCTCCTGGAGGCAGTGTTCCCCACTCTCATGGAAGCCAAACTGGTGCGGGAACTCTTTGCCGCCCGGCAATACATGCCACTGTTGTCGTTGGTGGCGGAGGGAGACCGGGGTGAAATTCTGGGCTATGTCATCACCACGCGTGCCTGGATCGGTGAAGCGCAATCATTGGGTCTGGGTCCCCTTGCAGTGCTGCCGCAATATCAAAAACAAGGTGTTGGTTCGGCGTTGATGAACGCGAGCATCGAGGCGGCGAATGCCATGGGGGAGCGGACTATGGTCCTTTTAGGTCACGCCGAGTACTTCCCCCGCTTCGGTTTTGTCCCTGCCGATTCTCTGGGCATCGTCTCACCTGATCAGTCCTGGGGTTCACATTTCATGGGGCTACCCCTGGCCAACTATGAACCCGGAAGCCACGGAGTGTTCCGGTACGCCGATCCTTTCAACTCGCTCTGACACGCAGTTTCATTGACGGGCAGTGCATCCAGTAGTGTTGACGAGAGCATAAAGGAATTCTCCTGTAAATCAGCCCCAGTAGCCCAATGGCAGAGGCAACAGACTTAAAATCTGTAAAGTGTCGGTTCGAGTCCGACCTGGGGTACCACCAGTCAGCGCCACCGCTTGTGCACACCTGTGGCCTCCCGCGAGTAAATGCGTGGATTGTTACGAGTTCAGCGAACTTTATTCCACTGCGCAACCCCGCGTTTGAACTAAACATGAGCCACCGTCCTATGCTCGTGATGAAGGCCAACTCCCGCCGTATTTCAGTTTCTTCTTGCTGTGTGCCGGCGTTTTCCACCCAAGTTGATATTCCGTGGCGATGAGGTGTTGGTCGGCGATCACTCGTAACGCTCAAGCCTTGATGGGGACAGACTGTGAAGAAGAAAATGGCGAAGAGAGCCAAGTTGCTGTGCGGCGGTATTATTCTGGTTGTCCTGATGGGATTGCTAGGTGCTTGTGGAACTGGCGAGGACATTGATGAGGCCTCTTCAACCGGCACCGCTGCCAGTAATGGCTTCACCCTTCCAAACTACGCGGGAAAATCTCTGGAGCTAGCTGTTGAAGCGATGAAAGCCCACGGGATCGAGACCACATTCGTTGACACAGTTGATGGCAAAACAATCTTGTCACCAAAGAACTGGACCGTTGAGAGTCATGACCCGGCATCCGGGGCACTCGTGGCCGAAGGCGAGACCGTGGTGTTCCAGGTATTTAAAGAAGGCGCCGCCGAGGCCAAGGCCAGCGCCGAAGCATCGGCCGTCGCAGCCACAAAGGCTGCGCAAGATGAGCAGGCCAAGGCGGCCGCCGATGAAGCCGCACGGGTAGTTGCCGAAGCTGCTGAGAAAAAGGCCGCTGCGGAAAAGGTTGCGGCAGATACAGCCGCGGCCAATGAGGCTGCCCGGCGTGCGGCTGAGGAGGCCGAGGCCCAACAAGCCCCGCCTATTCAGCCCCTAGTTGAGGTGCCAGCGGCAGTTTATTATGCGAACTGCAGCGAAGCCAAGGCTGCTGGTGCTGCTCCCATGCATGTTGGTCAACCGGGGTACCGGGGACCGCTTGACCGTGACAAGGATGGCATTGCCTGCGACAAGTAGGCCACTGTGACGGGCACAACGCCCAGCGGAGCGCTGTTTTGGTGAGTTAGGTAAACGTTAGGTGAACGAATACTGGCAATGAGCTGTCAATAGCGTCCAAAAGGCACAAATTGTCTCGTCTACGCATCCTGCTTGGTAGAGTTGGAAGATTACTTCACCCCCTATTTTGGAGGCACAGGCACGATGGCACTTGGTGGAAACCCGGTATTTGCCAACAATAAGAACTTCAAGGAAACGCCGGCCGGATATCGCGGCTCCGTCAACGGTGGAGCTGACACCATGTCCGCCCAGGCGCAGTTCTCCGCGCAGCAGTTGCAGGACATGTACAGCAAGCCCTCAGCCAATGCGTCCCAGACCGGCCGGATGACGTACGACGACGTCATCATGAAGACAGTCTTCACGCTCACCCTGGTGCTGGTGGGTGCTGCTCTGGGGTGGATGGTTCCTGCCCTCATGTGGCCCGGCATGATCATTGGTCTGGTGCTGGGGCTGGTGAACTCCTTCAAGAAGGAACCGTCACCGGTGCTGATCTTGGCCTACGCACTCTTTGAGGGCTTGTTCTTGGGTGGCCTCTCGGGCTTGCTAGAGGGCGTCTACCCGGGCATTGTTGTTCAAGCCGTGCTGGGTACCTTGAGCGTCTTCCTTGTCACCTTGGTGCTGTTCCGCAACGCGAAGGTCCGTGCCACACCGAAGATGACGCGTTTTTTCATCATCGCGCTCTCTGGCTACGCCCTCTTCTCGATGATTAACTTCTTCCTCATGGTTTTCAACGTCACCACCACCCCTTGGGGTATCAATGGCATGAACATTCCGGGAACAAACATCCCGTTCGGCGTGGTCATTGGCCTGTTCGCGATCGGCTTGGCAGCATTTTCGCTGATTGTGGACTTCACCTCCATTGAGCAGGGTGTGCAGCGTGGGGTGCCCACCAAATATTCCTGGACGGCCGCCTTTGGCCTCACGGTCACGCTCGTGTGGCTGTATGTGGAGATCCTGCGCCTGCTGGCCATCTTGCGAGGCAATAACTAGCCCCTCCCACCCCTTCTTTTGACAACGCCCGGCCCCTTGGACCGGGCGTTGTTTACATACTGAAACCACTTACATACCTTGTTCGAAACTAGCGAGAGCAGCTCATGAACGTATCCCCTCTGATCTGGGGCATTACCATTGTTGTCATTTTGGCCTTGTTGGCCTTTGACTACTTCTTCCACATCCGAAAGGCGCACATCCCCACGTTGAAGGAAGCGGCCATCTGGTCCTCCATTTACGTAGGCTTGGCCCTAGTCTTCGGAGTTGTGGTGCTTGCCTTCGGTGGCGTCACCATGGGCGGGGAGTACTTCGCCGGATACATCACCGAAAAGGCCCTGAGCGTTGATAACCTCTTCGTGTTCTTGGTCATCATGGCCAGCTTCAAGGTTCCCCGCGAAGACCAGCAAAAAGTGCTGCTCTTCGGCATCGTCTTTGCGCTGATCGCCCGCACCGCCTTCATTTTTGCCGGCGCAGCACTGATCAACACCTGGTCCTGGATGTTCTACATCTTCGGCATCATCTTGCTCATCACGGCAGGAAACCTGCTCAAGGAAGAAGACAGCGGCGGCGACGACGCTGATAACTTCATCATCAAGCTTGCCAAGAAGCTCTTCAATACTTCTGAAAAGTACGACGGCGACAAGCTCTTCACGAAGATCGACGGCAAAAAGGTCCTTACCCCGATGCTGCTGGTCATGGTGGCCATTGGTGGCACCGATCTGCTCTTCGCTTTGGATTCCATCCCGGCCATCTTCGGGCTGACCCAGAACGTGTACATCGTCTTCACCGCCACGGCGTTCTCCCTCATGGGTCTGCGCCAGCTGTACTTCCTGCTAGATGGCCTACTGGACCGCCTGATCTACCTTTCCTACGGCCTGGCTACGATCCTGGCGTTCATTGGTGTGAAGCTCGTGTTGCACGCGCTGCACGAGAACAACCTGCCGTTCATCAACGGTGGCGAGGCCGTCCCGGTGTTTGAAATCGGCACGGGGCTGTCCCTGACCGTGATCATCGGAGTCCTGGCAGTGACCATCATTGCCTCGCTGGTGAGCAAGTCCGGCAAGGCGCAGACGGTGTTCAATAACGCCCGCCGCCATGCGGATAACTACCTGGACTTGGATTACACGGCTGATTCCGCTGAGCGGGAGCGCGTGTACAGCATGCTGATGGTCGAAGAAAAGACCATCAGCACCATGGAGCCTAAGTACCGCGACAAGCACAAGGACTCCGAGGAAATCCTGATGCAAATCGCCCAGGCACAGCAAACACACCGGGACCACCTGAACAAGTAGTCCGGCGTCAACACAAAGGCCGCGCCCCACATACTGTGGGGCGCGGCCTTTGTGTTGACGATGAGCTGAGCGCTTAGGCGATTCGCCGGGCGCCCGGAGCCGCAGACACAGCAAAGATGTCAGGTGCTGTGAAGCCGGCCGCTGCGAAGGCCTGGAGAACGCCCTCACGCACCGTGGCCTCGCTGGCCGCCGGAATCAGGGCGATGGCTGAGCCGCCAAAACCGCCGCCTGTCATGCGGGCACCCAGCGCGCCATGAGCCAGTGCCGTGTCCACGGCAAGGTCTAGCTCAGGGCAGGAAATTTCAAAATCGTCCCGCATCGAGGCATGGCTGGCGGTGAGCAAGTCACCAATGGCGCCGGGTCCGGCGTGGCCCAGGACAGCAATGGTGTCCAGCACACGCTGGTTCTCCGTGACAATGTGGCGCACGCGGCGGTACGTCTCCTCATCCAGAAGACCCGCGGCCTCGGGCAGTCCGCTGACAGAAACGTCCCGCAGGGCGGCGACGCCCAGCACCTCTGCACCCAGCTCACAGGAGGCGCGGCGGGCAGAATATCCGCCCGTGGCGTGTGCGTGGCTGACCTTGGTATCAACCACCAGAATCAGCAGATTCGCCGCGTCCAGATCCAACGGCACAGCCTTGGACTCCTGTGTGCGGCAGTCCAGGAACACGCCATGGCCTTCCGTGGCCAGCAGGGAAGCGGACTGGTCAAGGATGCCGGTGGGGGCTCCCACTACCTCGTTCTCCGCGCGCTGGCCCACCAGAACAAGTTCGTTCAGGCTCAGCCCGGCAGATTCCAGCTCGTTGAAGGCCGTGGCCACGGCGCATTCAATGGCGGCCGACGAGGACAGCCCGGCACCCGAGGGCACCGTGGAATGCAGGAACAGATCAAAGCCGCCAAGGGTGATGCCCATCTGGCGCATGACCCACACAACGCCCAGCGGATAGGCCGTCCAGCCCTGCATGGTCTCATGGGAGAGGGTGTCAAGAATAACACTCACGGTGAGCGCCTCGCCATAGCTGGAGCGCAGCCGGGCCACGTTGTCGGTTCGGAGCTTGATGGCCACCGCGGCGGCCCGGTCAATGGCGAACGGCAGCACAAAACCTTCGTTGTAGTCGGTGTGCTCGCCGATGAGGTTGACCCGGCCAGGAGCCGCCCAGACGCCGTCGGGGGTGCCACCAAAGGCCTCGGTGAACGCTGCCGCTACCGCGGTGGCATCGATGGACTGGCTCATAGCAAACCTGCTTTCTGGGTGCGGGAGACCATGCCGGAAAGGGACCCGGATGTGCTGCTGGATGTGGGACTCCCGGGGGTGTTACGCAACAGAGCAGCAACTTGTTCGGGTGTGGTGTCGTTAATGAACGCGCCCATGGCGGCCTCGGAGCCGGCCAGGAACTTTAGCTTGTCGGCAGCCCGGCGCGGGGAAGTAAGTTCCAGGTGGAACCGTCCGGCCGGACGCAGCACAGAGTCCAACGGCGCCTGGTGCCAGGCGGCAATATACGGTGTGGGGGAGTCATAGAGGCTGTCCAGACGGCGTAGAACATCCAAATACATGGAGGCCAATTCATCGCGTTCAGCATCGTTGAGTGCGGCAAAGTCGGGGACATGGCGGTGCGGGGTCAGATGGACTTCCAGCGGCATGTGCGCGGCAAAAGGCACGTAGGCGCTGAAGTGTTGGCCCTGGGCGATCATGCGCTCCCCGGACTCGGATTCGTTGGTGAGGATGTTCCCCAGCAGCGTGGCGCCACCATTGTGGGCGTCATAGAAGTCCCGGGCAGCAGCGGCCATGACTTGGCTGCGTGGCGGGACGTAGGAGTAGGCGTAGATCTGGCCATGGGGGTGGTGCAATGTCACACCAATATCCTGGCCGCGGTTCTCAAAGGGGAACACCTGCTTGACGCCCGGCAGTGCGCTCAATGCTTCTGTTCGGTGCGCCCAGGCATCGATAACAGTGCGGGCGCGCTCTTCGGAGAGCCCGGCAAAGGAACCTGTGTGCTCGGGGGTGAAGGCCACCACTTCGCAGCGGCCAAAGGCCCGTCCCATGGTGCCCCATTGAGGACTTTCCGGAATGCTGCCCACCGCCGGGCCCAGTGACGGGAAACGGTTTTCAAAAACAGCCACGTCATAAGCGGAATCGGGAATCTCGGAGAGATTCTCGCCCGTGGTGGGGCAGAGTGGGCACTGGTTGGCCGGGGGCAAATAGGTGCGGGTCTGCCGGTGCGCGGCAACAGCCACCCAGTCTCCTGTGAGCGCGTCGAAGCGCAGTTCTCCCGTGTTCTCCTGGGAACGTGCATCAAGGGGACGCGTGTCAAGGCTCTTATGAGACTTGGCTTGAGTGCCGTCGTCAAAGTAAATGAGTTCCCGGCCGTCGGCAAGGCGCGTACTGGTGGCGATGGTCATGAGATCTTTCCGGTTGGGAGGTGGGAGGATGCGCCCGTTTGAGGTGCGGCGAAAAAATGGCTGACCCGTGCGGAGAATAGTTCTACGGTGGCCGGGCTCAGATCGTTGTTGGTGATGATGGTGTCAACAGCGGACAAGGGGGCAATGGCGGCCAGTGAACGTACCTGGAATTTGGAGCTATCAGCCAGCAGAACCAGCCGTGAGGTGGCCTCAATGAAGGCGGCGTTGGTTTCCGCCTCGAGCCAGTTGGGGCTGGTCAAGCCGCGCTCCACATCCAGACCGTGCACGCCCATGAAG
Organism: Arthrobacter sp. lap29; assembly: GCF_032458965.1. Taxonomy (NCBI): domain Bacteria; kingdom Bacillati; phylum Actinomycetota; class Actinomycetes; order Micrococcales; family Micrococcaceae; genus Arthrobacter; species Arthrobacter sp. lap29. Next base: position 136,215 of record NZ_JAUCEK010000004.1, on the reverse strand, counting down.
CAAATATCGGTGTTCATGCTGCGCAGTGCAAGCCGTGCCACAGGACCAACAAGAGCCTCAGAGGGGGTGCGTTCTCCACCTGTCACTATGACCTTCAGATCCGAGCTGCCCTGGTGGTTATACAGCAACTCAGCGGCCTTGAGGGAGTTGGTGACAACCGTCAGATTCCGCAGCCTGTCCAATTCCGCTGCCAGGGCCATGGCCAGCTGATACGTGGTGGTGCCCCCTGTCAGGGCAAGCGTCATACCAGGCTGCACCAACGCAAGAGCTTCACTGGCAATGGCAACTTTGGCATCAAGAGCCTTGTCCACGTTGAGCAGAAAGCCGGGCTCTAACGCGCTGAGCCGGGCCAAGCGCATGGCCCCACCGTGGATCTTGCGGGCCAACCCGTTCTGGTCCAAGGTTTCAATATCGCGGCGAATGGTCATTTCGCTGACATTTAGAAGTACCGCGATGTCAGCCACGCGAACGGCTTCGTGCAATTGCAGTTCTTTGAGGATGCGCGCTTGGCGCTCTGGTGCAAGCATTGAAAAGCCCTACTTCCATCACCGATCAAAAATAACAGTTTCAAACAAAATATTACATTATTGTTGTGGTTTCCGCAGTATGTCTCGTGGTCCAAAACACATTTAACATAGTGAAGGCAGTAACCTAATCAGCATGAGTACTATTGACGCCACCACCGGCCAATCAGCGGCCCCCCGGGCAGCCACAGGCACACAATTTACATTGCGCCGCGGGGATGCCACCGCCATTATCACCTCTTTGGCTGCTGGTCTGCGCGCCTATGACAAGTCCGGGGTGGCGCTCGTGGAGAGCTACCGGCTAGAAGAAATTGCTCCCGGCGCGGCGGGCATCACACTGGCCCCCTTCGCCAATCGCATTGATGGTGGGCGGTGGGAGCTGGAGGGCCACACGCAGCAGATGGACATTACCGAAGTTGATCGCAACAACGCCATTCACGGCCTGTTGCGCAATACCGGCTACCACGCCTTGGATGTCAGCGAGACTCACGTGCTGTTGGAAGCGGTTATCCATCCACAGCATGGCTACCCTTTTCTGATGCGTCACCAGGTGCGGTATTGCCTTGATGCAGATGGCAACTTGCGGACGGCCCAGACCCTCATTAACGATTCCTCCCGGAAAGCCCCTTTCGTCCTGGGCGCCCACCCTTACTTCACTTTGGGTGATGTCCCGGCGCAGGAGCTGACCCTGACGGTGCACGCCGCCACTCGCTTGGTAGCGAATGAGCGCATGATCCCCACGAGTACGCAAGCCGTGGCAGGGCGCTTTGACTTGCGGGCCGGCCGGCCCGTCCGGGATTCCCTGATGGACACTGCCTTCACCGACCTGGTGACGGACCACGGCGTAGCCCGGCACACGCTATCTGCCCCGGACGGGCGCAGCGTAAGTCTGTGGCACGATTCCAGCGTGGATTATGTTCACGTGTACGTCACCAGTATTTTTCCGGGACGGACCCTTGCCGTGGCACTGGAACCCATGACCGGTCCGGCCAATGCGTTCAACTCCGGTCAAGGTCTGCGCTGGCTGGCACCCGGTGAGAGATTCACCATGAACTGGGGTGTTGACTCCGTCCTTTGAGCCTTTGTGGAACGGTCAAAATGGACGCCGTTTTAACAATTTTTGCGCTATAGGGAAGTATTACATTATGACGCCCCCAAAGCAGCACGATGAGCGCACTCTCCAGAATGAAACCTCTATGGTCCCGGTGGGCATGCGCGTGGCCGCTGCCTGGTCCTGGCGGATGGCCGTTGTCCTCATAGTTTCAGCCATGCTGATCTGGCTATTGAGCCAGGTTTCGATCTTGCTCGTGCCCATTATGATCGCCACAATCTTGGCATCATTGCTGCGCCCGCTGGTGAAAAAACTCAAGCAAATTGGTGTCCCCCAAGGACTCAGCGTGGCCATTGCCGAGGTGGGTCTGGTAGTTCTGGTTTTGGGTGCGCTGTTCCTAGTGGGTCGGCAAGTGGTGGTGGGCTTTAGTGACCTGAGCCAGCAAGCCATTAAGGGTTTGATCCAGATTCAGGAGTGGCTCAACTCCGGTCCGCTGGGCCTTAGCAACGATCAAATGACGGAGTATCTCAACGATGCCCTGGCAAGCTTGCAGAATAACTCCAACGCGATCCTTTCTGGCGCCTTGGGTGTGGGCAGTAGCCTGACTCACTTCTCCGTGGGGCTGTTGCTGACCCTGTTCATTCTGCTGTTCTTCCTCCTTGAAGGGCAGGATATTTGGGCGTTTGTGGTGAAGTTCTTCCCGCGCCGTGCACGGCCCGCCGTGGACGGCGCCGCCCGTCGCGGCTGGACGTCGCTGGGCAATTATGCCCGCGTTCAGATATTGGTGGCCGCCGTGGACGCCGTAGGCATCGGTGCCGGTGCTGCGATCATTCAGGTCCCCTTGGCACTGCCGTTGGGCGTACTGGTCTTTGTTGGCTCCTTCATCCCCGTAGTTGGTGCGCTCGTCACCGGTGCTGTTGCTGTGCTGCTGGCGCTGGTGGCTAACGGCTGGGTCAACGCCCTGATCATGCTCGGCATCGTCTTGCTCGTCCAGCAACTGGAAAGCCATCTGCTGCAGCCTTTCATCATGGGCCGAGCAGTGTCCTTGCACCCCGTAGCCGTGATCCTGGCCGTGGCGGCTGGCTCCGGCGTTGCCGGCATCCTGGGTGCCTTGTTCGCGGTTCCCCTACTGGCCGTGGCTAACTCCTTTATCCGCTACATTGCCAACCGAGGCTGGGAGCATGATGTAGAGATTGGCCAAAAGTATGGGATCCCGCAATTAGTGCCCGACGGCGGTGAGCCCACCGCCGGGCCGCCCGAGCCCACCCCGGCCACCGCTGCCTCCCCGGCTTTCCCTGAGGGTGAATCACGAGACTGACCCGGGGTCCGGAGCGGAACATCAACACGAACCCTTCAAGATTTCCCCGCCGTCACAGGCAGTGAAATTGCTCCACCACCATTTCGCAGAGAAAGAGAAAACTACCGTGAACGCAAGCAGCAAGCTCCCCGTCACCCTTGCAGATGTAGAAGAGGCACGGGAGTTGTTGGCGGAGATTATTGCCCTGACACCGATCGAGAGCTCGCGTGCGCTGGGGCGAATGACGGGCTCTGAGGTGTTTTTCAAGTGTGAGAATTTGCAGCGGGCCGGATCGTTCAAGGTGCGCGGGGCGTATGTGCGCATGGCGAAGCTCTCCGCAGAGGAACGTGCCCGTGGCGTGGTTGCGGCATCGGCCGGTAACCATGCACAGGGGGTGGCTGTGGCGGCCAAGGCGCTGGGCATCAAGGCCCGCGTTTACATGCCCCTGGGCGTGGCCCTGCCCAAGCTGGCCGCCACTCGCGGCCACGGCGCCGAAGTGGTGCTGCACGGCTACAACGTGGATGAATCCCTGGCCGAGGCTGAGCGCTACGCCAATGAGACCGGGGCCGTCTTTGTGCACCCGTTCAACAATGTGGACGTGGTCTCCGGACAAGGCACCATTGGCCTGGAAATTCTGGATCAGGTGCCCAATGTGGACACCATCATCATGGGTGTTGGTGGCGGCGGGTTGTTGGCCGGTGTGTCAGTGGCCGTCAAGGCGCGTGCCAAAGAGCTGGGCCGGGAGATCCGGATCATTGGTGTGCAGGCCGAAAACGCCGCAGCCTACCCGCCCTCGCTAGCCGCTGACGCCCTGGTGCCGCTGAAGAAGGTTTCCACCATGGCTGACGGTATTGCCGTGGGACGTCCCGGTCAGCTGCCGTTCTCCATCATCCGGGAACTAGTAGATGACGTCATCACCGTCAGCGAAGACTCCCTGGCACGGGCCCTGATCTTCTTGCTGGAACGCTCCAAAATGGTGGTGGAGCCCGCGGGTGCCGTGGGTGTTGCAGCCCTGATGGAAGGCAAGATCGAAAACCCGGGCACCACGGTGGTGGTCCTTTCAGGGGGCAACATTGACCCCATGCTCATGCTCAAGGTCATCCAGCGCGGTCTCGCCGCGGCAGGGCGGTTCATGACGGTACGCATGATGCTCAACGACCGCCCGGGTTCACTCGCCACCATTTCGCGGATCATTGCCGAAAATGATGCCAATGTCACAGGCTTGGACCACACGCGCGTGGGCGGTTCCATCTCCATGGGAGATGTTTCTATCACCGTCAACCTAGAAACCAAGGGCCATGAGCACTGTGAACTGGTCCTGACCGCTTTGCGTGCCGAAGGCTTCCAACCCATCGTGGTGCACTAAACCCCAGTTCACTAAACCCCAGTGTTCTGGGCTCTTGTGCCCTGTGAGCAAGAGCCCAGAAAAATGACCCGCAGCAGACGCCGGATTCGGTGTGTGCTGCGGGTCAATTTTTAGTGCTGGGAAGCCTTAGCTTACATAGGGCTTGGCGGAGATGATCTCCACGGCAATCTCACGGCCATTGGGGGCCAGGTAGCTGAGCTTGTCACCAATCTGCTTACCCATGATGGCTTCGCCGAGGGCAGAACGCTCGCTGAAGACTTCCAGATCGCCAGCGCCAACTTCGCGGCTGCCGAGCAGGAACGTGGTCTTGTCCCCTGCGATGGTGGCAACCACCACCATGCCCTGCTCCACAACTCCATCATCAGCCGGAGCTTCGCCAACGCGGGCATTGCGCAGCATCTCACTGAGCTGACGGATGCGGGCTTCGATCTTGCCCTGCTCGTCCTTGGCAGCGTGGTAGCCGCCGTTTTCCTTCAGGTCCCCTTCTTGGCGGGCCTGCTCAATTTTGCTGACAATTTCCGCGCGGCCGGGGCCAGATAGCCGGGTAAGTTCAGCCTGGAGGCGGTCGAAGGCTTCCTGCGTCAGCCATGCTGAAGGCGCACTGTGGGTCGTAGGCACGTAGTTCTCCTTGAATGTACAAAAGCAAAGGCCCCGCCGGTGCCGATCCCTTGAACGTTTATGCCTGTGCAACACAGTTGTTGCGCAATCCATACGCCGTAAAAATTTGGGATCAACCAAGCGGGGCAGATGGTAATAAGAGCTAGTTTAGTCAATAAGGCGGATAAACCCAAGAATTGACGCGGGGGATGTGACTTCTACTTCACTATCCAGCAATTTTCCACCAGGCCCGTGACGGCCAAAGTGTCAGTGCGTAGCTGCGCACGGACAATTGTGGTGCGGCCGTTTTCGGAGCCGGTGTCCTTACTGTTGGGTCCTATGGTGAGCACTTTCCAGCCCACCACGGCGTAGGTGTCATCCATGGCCTTGATGGCGCACTGTGCTGTAGCGTCGCGATCTTTAGAGACAGCGAAGTCCACAGTGGTCAAGGTTGAATCCACCACATGGTAGCTGAGATCTTTATTGCTGATCCCGGCGTTGCCGCCAATGGTGACCCACAAAATCCATGTCAGGGCGAGCACGGCCGCAACAACAATGATGATTTTTTGTGTTTTCTTGGACACCTTACGCTTGGGTGTCCCGTAACGATTGGCTAGGCTGGTAGCTGCTGAAGAATCAGAATTTGTCACTGCATCCACTTGTGTCTGTTCCGCGATTGCCGCGGCCGGCCGCCCCAAGAGATGGAGCGCTGGACCAAGACAAGTTTAGCGTTCTTTCTGCCACCGCGTGTTGTCCCTGTGTGAGCGAAGAATCGAAGGAAGTTTTTACGTGAGTAGCAAGATGAATGAACAAGTGGGGACACTACGACTTTTGGCCGTTCATGCCCACCCGGATGATGAAGCCAGCAAGGGCGCGGCCATGATGGCCTCCTACGTAGCCTCCGGCGTTGAGGTCATGGTGGCCACCTGCACGGGCGGGGAACGTGGTGACATCCAAAACCCGGCACTGAAGGATGATCCGCACTCTGCCCGTGACATGGGAGGGGCACGCCGGATGGAGATGGCCCGGGCCGCAAAAATTCTTGGCGTCAAACACCAATGGCTGGGCTTTGCCGATTCCGGGCTGCCCGAAGGTGAACCGTTGCCGGAACTGCCCGCCAACTGCTTTGCCTTGAAACCACTGGAGATTGCCGCTGCCCCGCTGGTCCGGCTGGTCCGTCGCTTTAGGCCGCATGTGATTGTCTCCTACGATGAAAACGGTGGCTACCCCCACCCGGACCACATCATGGCGCACAAGGTAACCGTGGAGGCCTTCAACGCCGCCGGTGATCCTGCCCTGTACCCCGGGACTGGGCCAGCCTGGGAACCGTCAAAGCTGTACTATGATCTGGCATTCAACCCGCAGCGTTTCCGTTCACTGCATTACGCACTGGAGGAGGCGGGCCTTGCCTCGCCCTACGCTGAACGGATCGCGTCCTGGCTAGAAGCGGATACTGAGGGGCATACCCCGCCTGCCAGTAAACACCCCACCACCACACAGATTGACTGCGGTGACTACTTCGAAAGCCGTGACAACGCCTTGCGTGCCCATGCCACCCAAGTGGACCCCGAAGGCTTTTTCTTCGCCGTCAGCCCGGCCATGCAACGCAAAGTCTGGCCGTGGGAGGATTATTCACTCATTGAATCCCGCGTTCCAACCACTATGCCGGAGAACGACCTCTTTGCTGGCTTACGATAGATAGTGGACGTTTCCCGCTGACACCTTGGCCACCGGGGATGAAACGAAAGACGGATTGTGCTTACACTGATTTTGCTCGCCAACACTGACCCTGCCATCCCTACGCAGCCGGGCCTGCGCCCTGGCCTGACCGAAGATCAAATCACGCCGGGACTGCTGGGCTTTGTCATGACCTTCAGCATTGTGGTGATCATGTTTTTCTTGATCCGTGACATGGTCAAACGCGTTCGCCGCGTCCGTTACCGTGCACTGGTGGAGGAAGAACGCTCGGGAGTCCCCAGTGAGTACCTGGGCATCCCCATCATGTCCGAGTCTGACATGTTAAAGGCCAGCTACCAGAACGCCTTCAAGGACAGTGTGCCCGAAGCGAGTGCACCCGAGAATTCTGTTCCTGAGAATGCCACGCAGGAGAACGACGGCGGCGCACCGCGGCCCGTGCACACCCCCGGCCCGGGCGAGAAGTAGCCGGATCTTATGAACAGGCTGGCGGGTGAACCTAGCGCTTACCTTCGCCAGCATGCTCATAATCCAGTGGCCTGGCAGCCTTTTGACGAGGCTGCCTTTGCCGAAGCAGTGGCACGTGATGTACCCATTTTTCTTTCAGTGGGCTATGCCGCGTGCCATTGGTGTCATGTCATGGCGGGGGAGTCCTTTGAAGACCCCGCCATTGGCGTCTACCTGAACCAGCATTTTGTCTCCATCAAGGTGGACCGTGAGGAACGCCCCGACGTGGATGATACCTACATGGCCGCCACCCAGGCACTGAGTGGCCAAGGTGGCTGGCCCATGAGCGTTTTCCTCACCCCGGAGGGCAAAGCCTTCTACGCCGGCACCTACTTCCCGCCCCAACCCGTCAGTGGTCAGCCCTCTTTTGCCCAGGTTTTGGAAGCGGTGGAAGAGGCCTGGCGAATGCGCCGTGACCAGGTGGAAGAAACAGCACAGTCCCTGGCCGAAACCCTCGCCCAGCCGCTGTGGCAGGTGAACACAAACGTGCGGGACGCCGTGGAACTTCCCACAGGGCAGGGCCCGGACTGGCTGGGGCCGGGCGAAAAAGCGTTGGCGGCCATGGCTGCGGCCGAAGATTTGCGTCACGGCGGGCTGGGTCAGGCCCCGAAGTTCCCGCCCACCCCGGGCCTTGAATTCCTGCTCAGATTGGCCGCCTCCGGAACCCAAACGGCCGCGCAGGCGCGTGGTTTGGCGGGGCGGACACTGGGCGCCATGGTGCATTCGGCGCTGTTTGACCAGTTGGGCGGCGGCTTTGCCAGGTACAGCGTCACAGCTGACTGGTCAGAACCGCACTACGAGAAAATGCTGTATGACAATGCCGGGCTGCTGCAGGTGTTGGTGCGGTGGATAAGGCTGCTTGAGAGCGAGCCGTTGGAAGATCAAAATTCCTGGGTTGCAGCCTGCCCGCCTTCCGTTGCGCCGCTGGGAGGCGCTGCAGCCCGTGAGGCCGCAACAGCCACGGTGCACTGGCTCCTGACGGAACTGCGCCTGCAAGGTGGCGCATTTGCGTCCTCCCTGGATGCAGACACCGTGGTTTCGGGCGTTCACCACGAGGGTGCCAGCTACCAGTGGAACATGACGGAATTGCAGGACGCGGCGTGTGAAATTGAAGAGAATTCAGCTGCCGCGCTGGACCTGGCAGCTGCCGTGGGACAAGCCATGGGGATTAGCGCGGACGCCGGTGCCGGTGATTCCCATCCGCTGCATCCTGGAGCGCCGTTGACTGGGCGCCAGCAACAGCAATGGCAACAGCTCAAGCCCGCCCTGCTGCGGCGCCGGGCCACCCGGATCATGCCAGCCCGGGACGATAAAGTGGTGGCGGCCTGGAATGCCATGCTCATGCGTGCCCTGGCTGAAGGCGCCATGGTACTTGAGGAACCCACGTGGCTGGTGGCCGCCGTGGAACTGGGAGAATATCTGCACTCTGTCCACTGGGATGGGACACTATCTCGGGTTTCCCATGACGGGGTGGCCCGCGGCATCAAGGGGCTACTGGAGGATTATGCAGCCTGCGCCAACGGGTTTTTGACACTGTATGCGGCCACGGGGGATACCCGCTGGTTTGAGTTTTCCGGGGAACTTGTGGCGGCGGCGGAGCAGGAATTCATTGTAGATTCCGTGGTGTTCAACCAGGGCGCTGCGTCCGCCGGACATCCGGTGCAGGGATCGCGTTGTGCCGATCCCTTCGACAACGCCACAACAGGCGGGGTGGCGTTGCTGGCGGAGGCGTTCACCACGTGGTCGGCATACACCGGATCCGCACGGCATCGGGCCATGGCGGAGAGCATGCTGGCAACAGTTCCGGAACTGGCCGCCCGGGCGCCTCGATCTGCCGGAGGAATGCTCGGTGCCGCGCTAGCACTAGCTGCCGGGCCGTTGGAACTAGCCATCGTGGGAGCCCCTGGGGAGCTACGGGAAGCACTGATACGCCAGGCATGGCTATCTGGATCGCCCGGGATGGCCCTTGCTGTGGGGGATGGCGTTGACACGCAAACAGTGCCACTGCTGGCCGGGCGCACCGCGGCTAGCAGCCCGCTGGCCGATGTTTGCAGGAATATGGTCTGTGCGCGCCCCGTTGAAAGCCCCGAAGAGCTCCAACAGCTTCTGTAAGCCGCCCGCACCGCGTAAGCCGCCCGCACCGCGCCGAGGCAGAATAACGGCCGTCTGCGCACTGCGGAGACGGCTGTGGGGAGACGGCCGGTAGGTAACGGTGCCCAGAAGACGGTGCCCAGAATATGGTGCCTAGGAGAAGACCACCAGGACCACTGCCACAAAGTGGGTGGCGAAGGCTGCCACAGTGAGGGCATGGAACAACTCGTGGAAGCCAAAGTGGAGGTGGCTGAAATTGGGCTTCTTGATCCCGTAAATGACGGCGCCGGCAATGTACATGGCCCCGCCCAGGCAAATTAGCAGCGTGGGTACTACCCCTGCTGCCCAGAATTCGGGGAGAAAAAACAGGGCTGTGATGCCCAAGAGCACGTAGATCGGGACGTAGAGCCAGCGTGGGGCGCGCACCCAGGCCACACGGAAGATGACTCCGGCGATGGCGCCAATCCAAATCATCCACAACAACAGCGTGGCGGTGGGTCGGGGCAGCATCAAGTAGGACAGCGGCGTGTAGGAGCCGGCAATGACCAGCATGATGTTGCTGTGATCGAGCCGTTTAAGAGTGGCCTTCGCTTTTGGAGACCAAGTGCCAAGGTGATAGAGCGCACTGGTGCCAAAAAGCAGTACGCCAGTAAATACATAAATGGCGCACGTGATTTTTGCCTCGGAACTCGGTGCCAGTACCACCAAAATGGTGCCTGCCACCAGAACCAACGGAGCAGTTCCAGCATGTAGCCAGCCGCGCCAAGAGGGCTTGTGTTCCGTGTTTGAAAGAGTGCTCATGGCAAAAATCATATCCCGCGCACCCATAGGGCTACCGGTGAGTAACAAGTATTTTGCTTTTTCTTGGCAGGATTCCCCGGTGCGTGCGGGTAATCTAGATCTAGCAAGATTCGTACGGCCGCAGGGCCATCATTCGCAAAGGTCCGGTGCATTCTCATGCGGTTGTCCACCGCGTCCATGCGGATGCCAAAGATTCTCTACAACTTCTATGAACGGCGCTTGGCAAGATCTCTTGATCTGGACAGCGTGCCCGGGCACATTGGCGTCATGGTCGATGGCAACCGCCGCTGGGCCAAACAGTTCAATGCCCCCACCAGCCAGGGTCACCAGGCCGGTGCGGATAAGATTCTGGAATTTTTGGGCTGGTGCCAGGACCTCGGCATCAAGGTGGTCACGCTCTATATGCTTTCCACCGACAATATGAGCCGCTCGCCCGAAGAGCTGGATGAGCTCATGGCCATCATCGCCAACACCCTGGATGTACTCGACGCCGACGCTGACATTAGCGTTCACGCCATGGGCGCCCCGGAACTACTGCCCGAATATTTGGCCGCCCGGCTCTCCACACTGACTGAACGGGTCCCGGCGCAGGAACGCATCCACGTCAACATGGCTATTGGCTATGGTGGCCGGCGTGAAATTATTGACGCCGTCCGGGAACTCCTCCATGACGCGGACTCCGCGGGGCGCACCATGGCGGAGGTTGCCAACTCTCTGAGTGTTGATGACATCTCCAAATTTCTCTATACCCGCGGCCAACCCGATCCTGATCTGGTGATCCGTACCTCGGGGGAGCAGCGCCTCTCCGGGTTCCTCATGTGGCAGAGCGCCTATAGCGAGTTCTACTTCTGCGAAGCGCTCTGGCCGGCCTTCCGCAAGATCGATTTCCTCCGCGCGCTGCGCGACTACGCGGGCCGCAGCCGGCGCTTCGGCAGCTAGGCCAGCGCGCAGTGCAGAGCCATCACCGCTCCGAGATACTCCTTGCCGCCGTCCTTTCCAGCGCCGCAGGATTTGTTGATGCCGTGGGATTCATTCATTTGGGCGGCTACTTTGTCTCCTTCATGAGCGGAAACTCCACACGGGGTGGCACGGCACTGGCCCAAGGTAACTGGCTGGGCTTCACCCTCGCCTTCGGGCTGGTGGCCGCGTTTCTCATAGGGGTGGTGAGTGCCTCGATCCTGCGCCGGATGGTCCCGTCCCGTAAACGGATGGCGGTGCTGCTGTACGTGAGTGCGGCACTGGTCTGCGCCGTCGTACTTTTTGATCTGGGGCTGGGGGGATGGCTTGCCCCGGCCATCATGGCGCTGGCCATGGGCGCTGAAAACGTCATTTTTGAGCGCGACGGCGAGGTCAGCATCGGTCTGACCTATATGACAGGCACGTTGGTGAAAATGGGTCAGCATCTGGCCACAGCACTGACCGGGGGGCAACGGTGGCTGTGGCTGCGCTATGGCCTGCTCTGGCTCTCGCTGACGGCAGGCTCCATCATCGGCGGCTTTGCCTACCTGACGCTTAATCTGAACGCCTTGTGGATTGCCGTGGCCGTCCTGGTTCTGGCGGTTCTGATCAACGGCAGGATTAGCTGGCACTCACCAGGAGCCCCTGAGGTTTCCGGAGGTTCTTAGACCCTCCGGAGGGTTGGAGCAGACGTGGTTGAAACCATGAACCTTGAACAGCAATCCCAGCGCCGGCACACAACGGCCGCCTTGCGTACGTACGTTATTGACACCTCCGTTTTACTCTCGGACCCACGGGCGGTGACACGTTTCGCCGAGCACCAGGTGGTGGTGCCGATTGTGGTGGTCGCCGAGTTGGAACGCAAGCGCCACGACCCCGAGTTGGGCTACTTTGCCCGCACAGCACTGCGGCTCTTGGATGAGTTGGGCGCAGCTCATGGCGGCTTCGCCACAACCATTGCTCTAGGGCACTGCGGCTGGAGTACCGCAATGAACTCGTGGCAGATTCGGGATGGACTGGGGTGGCAGAGGTGCAGGCCACGGACGCTGAGATTCAGAGCCTTTACAACCATGAAGGCGTCTCCATCCCCGAAGCTGACGTGCAACCGGTGAACACTTCCCTGATTCTTTCAAGCAACCGTAGATATGCACGGCCGCTCCGCTGAGCAGCGCTTGGCCTTGGACCTACTGTTGGATCCTGAGGTGGGGATTGTCTCTTTGGGTGGGCGGGCCGGAACCGGCAAGAGCGCCCTGGCCTTGTGCGCGGGGCTGGAAGCAGTGTTAGATGCGGAACGAGCACCGCAAAGTAGTGGTGTTCCGGCCACTATACGCCGTGGGAGGGCAGGAACTGGGGTATCTGCCGGGCTCCGAAAGTGAGAAAATGAACCCGTGGGCGCAGGCCGCTCCCTCCACGATTCCTTTGTCATTGTGGATGAGGCTCAGTCATTGGAGAAAAATGTGCTGCTGACCGTCATGAGCCGGATAGGCCAGCGATCCAAGATTGTCCTCACCCACGACGTCGCTCAGCGGGATAACTTGCGGGTGGGCAGACACGACGGCGTGGTGGCGGTAGTGGAAACACTCAAGGGGCATCCACTATTTGGCCATGTGACACTCACTAGGAGCGAACGCTCGCCTATTGCGGCGCTCGTGACGGAGTTGCTGGAACGGGCAGAGATCTAGGCTACTGATCCGGGCCCAGTTCCCACGGGATGTGGGCCCGGACATCGGTCAAGCCCATGCTGACCTCTTCAAAAAGGTCATCGAGCATGTACTCATCAATACCCAGAAGCACCATCCAGTGCCCTGCCCCGGCACTGTCGCCATCGAGTGACTGGGAGGCCACACAAATCCCCGTCTCCAGATCGATGCGGACGGCTGTGCGGCCCGGAAACAGCAGCGGCGCGTCAGCAAAGAGCGGACGGTAACTGGAATTAGGTGTGAGCACCGCTTCCACGGCGTCCCTGCCGTGGTGAGTTACCACGGCGATGTCCGCAATTTCAGCCACATTGGCGAAGGGTGCTTCCAACGGAACAGGGCGTTCCCCTGTCAGTTCCACCGGATCGAGGGCTGCAGCGGCCCGGCCGGAGCCATAGGCGGGTTCGCCGTAGCGAGCCTCGGGGCGGCGCACCACGAATCCTTGGCTATCTTTGACTGGATTGACCAGTGAGGGCTGCAGCAGCCACGGTTTGCGGTTTCCGCTGATAAAGAGGGAGTCCCGTGATTCGTTGATCTTGGTGGTGCTGGCCAACAACTTCCCCTCCAACGTCTCTACCCGCAACGCTCCGGGACGGCGCACCCAGCAATTTATGGACAACGTGGGATCTTTGTCTTCGACCAGCCCGCGCGTGCGCTCATCAATGCCGGGAGTAGTCTTTACTTCGGCGCCAGCCACAGCTAGCGGCACCCACGAGTTTCCGGAGCCACCGTAGGCGGAGCTGGGAAACTTCCTATGCAGTTCAAAGCGCACGCTCTGCCAGCGCCACGGGGAGGAGCGGGCAAGATGTCGAAAGGCATCGGCAGTGAAGGTGGGGGCACTCATAACCACAGCTTAGCCCCGTGGCTGGCCATTTTGGCCCGCAGCAGGAGGCGATGGCGTAGCATCGCGCTTATGGTCACAAGACTGCTGGATTTCTGGGAAGGAAACTCCCTGGCGCTGCTCTGTGCTCTCGCCGCCAGCCTGTATCTGCTGTGGCTGGCCCTGGTGCTGAGCGTTATCGATATCCGCACCCATACCCTCCCCAACCGTTATGTACTTCCGGCCTATCCCATTGTTGCGGCGTTGCTGCTGACGGCAGCCATAGCTGCTCAGGCACCAGGGCATGCGTTCCGGGCCGCCGGCGGAGCGCTGGCCATGGCTGGTCTGTATTGGTTGTTGTGGGCGATCTATCCGGCCGGGATGGGTTTTGGGGATGTGAAACTGGCAGGAGTGTTGGGCCTGTTTCTGGGATTTCTGAGTTGGCAACATGTTGTTTTCGGGATTGCCGCTGGATTTGTTGCCGGCGGTCTTTGGGGCATGCTGCTGATTGTGAGCCGCAAGGGCACGGCCAAAACGGCAATACCCTTTGCCCCCTCCATGATCGCTGGCACACTGGCCACCATGCTGCTGCTCCCTGCCTGAGCGCACGCCGCCACAGTTAGCGGTCCTCTCATTTGGGGTGATCACACCCGCAGGGCGGCCGTCTCCGGAGTCAGCCGCCACCAGATGGAAGGTGCCGCTGCCTCAGCGGTGTCATCCCCTGGGGATAGGCTGGGCGCATGGGATCACCGGAATTCATTCTCAAGCTCCGCGAAAAGATCGGCCATGATCCGCTCTGGCTCCCGGGGGTGCGCGCCGTAGTTTTTGACGACGCCGGCCAGGTGCTGTTGGGCGAGAGGGCTGATACCGGTGGCTGGGCGCTCATTACCGGTATCTTGGAGCCGGGGGAGGAGCCGGGCCCCGGCATGCTGCGCGAAATACTGGAGGAGACCGGTGTGAGTGCCCGGATTGAGCACCTGCTGGGGGTGGCGGCCGTGGGGCCGGTCACTTTCCCCAACGGCGATGTCTGTGATTTCCTGAACATCGAGTTTATTGCCCGCTACGTAAGCGGAACGGCCTGCGTCAATGACGACGAATCCCTCGCCGTAGGCTGGTTCGCCCTGGACGCACTCCCACCCCTGCGCCCCGGCCATCTGGACTGTATTCACCGGGCGCTCGCCTTCAATGGCGAACCTCACTTCCAGCGCTAGCGAGGCTTAGGCACCCGCCTCGCCAGGGCGGACTACGGTTTGTCAGGGCCTTGCGCAGACTCATCCTTGGCGAGTAGGAGAGTGTCCGTGCCGCTGGGGTCCGTTGCTGATGCCGGATTGCCGGAAGCAGCCTTGTTCGCGGTGCGCTCTGCCTCCAAACGCTCGGCTTCGGCACCGCCTACGGCCTCGCCGCGGGCCACCATGCCGGAGGTGTCTGAGAGTGGAATAACCTTCATGAAGATGGCCAGCACCAAGGCCACTGCCATGAAGGGAACCAGGTACCAGAACACGGGGGCCAGGGAATCGGCATAGGCGTTGATGATGCCGTCCTGGATGGACTGCGGCAGTTGGTGCAGCGCCTGCGGGTCAAGGCTGGACATGGAGTTGCCAGCGTCTTCCGGGGACGCGCCAGCTTCGGTGAAGACCTTGGTGAGTGACTCGGCCAGGCGGGTGGTGAACATGGCACCAAAAACGGCCACACCCAATGCGGAACCAACTTCACGGAAGTAGTTGTTGGTGCTGGTTGCGGTGCCCAGCTGTGCAGGCGGCACGGAGTTCTGTACCACGATGACCACGATCTGCATGATCAAGCCAATGCCGGCACCGAACACGAACAGCTGGGCACAAATAACCCAGATGGGGGTCTCGGCGGACAGTGTGGTCAGCCACAGCATGGCAATCATGGTCACGAGAGAACCGGCAATGGGGAAGGCCTTGTACTTGCCGGTCTTGGTCATGCGGATACCGGACCAGATGGAGGTGCCTATCAGGCCCACCATCATGGGCAGCATCAACAGTCCGGAGACGGCGGCGGAGGTGCCCGTGGACATTTGCAAGAATGTGGGCACAAACGCGATGGCGGCAAACATGCCCATGCCCAGCACAAAACCAATGGCCGTGGAGTTCAAGAAGATGGGGTTCTTGAACAGGGACAGCGGGATGATGGGATCTTCTGCCCGGGCCTCGGTGACGATGAACAGGGCAACGGCTGCGATCATGCCGGCGCCCCAGCTCCACGTTGTTAGTGAAGTCCAGCCACCGGCCTTACCGCCGAAATCGGTGAAGAAGATGAGGCAGGTGGTAGCGATGGACAAGAACACCACACCCATGAAGTCAATCTTCTGTGTGGCTTTCTTGGAGGGCAGCGTCAGGGCAAAGAATGCCACGATGAAAGCGGCAATGCCGATCGGGATGTTGATGTAGAACGCCCATTCCCAGGTCAGGTGGTCTACAAAGTAGCCGCCCAGCAGGGGACCGGCAACGGCGGAGAGGCCGAAGATGGCGCCCAGCGGGCCCATGTACTTGCCGCGCTCATTGGCAGGGACAATGTCTGCAATGATGGCCTGCGAGAGGATCATCAAGCCGCCACCACCCAAACCCTGCATGGCGCGGAAGATCACAAAGCCCCAGAAATCCGTGGCAAACGCGCAACCAATGGAGGCGAGGGTGAAGATGGCGATGGCGGCCAGGAACAGGTTCCGCCGTCCCAGGATGTCACCCAATTTGCCGTAGATGGGCATCACAATGGTGGTGGCCAGCAGGTACGCGGTGGTGATCCACGTCTGGTGCTCTACACCGCCGAGCTTGCCCACAATGGTGGGCATGGCGGTGGAAACAATGGTTTGGTCCAGACTCGAGAGCATCATTCCGGCGATCAGCGCGGAGAAGATGATCCAGATCCTCTTTTGGGTCAACAGGAGGGGTTCCCCTGCTTTGAGTGCAGTACTCATGGACTTCCTTCAAAGGTGGTGTGTGACAAGGTGAAAAGTTTTTGGGCCGTGGTGATATTCGCGGCGAGGAGGCAGGCGTAGGAGGAGGTGTTGTCCTCGGAAAAGAACGCCATGCTGGCACGCTGTGAACAGGTACCGAAGAGGGCTGCTGCCATGCGCGCCATCGGATCGTCTACGGGAAGCTGTTCGCGTTGGGCTATCAGTTCGGCGAACTCCTGCTCACGGGCATGGGCACTTCCTATCACCTTGATCATGAGCTGGGGTTCTTTTTTCATGGCCGCCAGGAGATCCTGAATGTGTCCCCTGGAGAAGTCCATTTGCTCCGTCATGGCGCAGGCGAGGGTAAATAAATCCTGCACGAGGGTGGTGCTCAATGGCCACGGTTCACCTGCGGGATTGCCTTCGGGGTCCTTGTCCGCTTTTCCGCACGCAAGAAATACAGCCATGGCATCTGCAGGAAATTCATCTTGCAAGTAGCCGATGATGGCGTCTTCCTTGGACGGAAAATAGTTGAAGAACGTCCGCCGGGACACCCCAACTTCTTCACATAACTGCTCTATGGTGAAGCCGTTGAGGCCGCTCTGGGCAGTAAAAATCCGCGCCGCCTTGGTGATGGCGGAGCGGGTTGCCTCGCGTTTGCGGGCGCGCAGGCCGTGGGCCTGGCAGAGTTTTGCACTTTCAGTCACAAAGTAAAAGTTTGCACTATTAACCGCAAAGTGCAAAATCAATACGTGGTGAGCTGTGCCATAGGCCCGCGGCCTTTAGAAACGGCGGAGGGACCCGCTCCATGTAAAGTGCAGCGGGTCCCTCCGTGGCGGTGCTGAGTGTGCGGTGCTTAATGCGCAGTACTTAATGCGCGGTGTGCAGGAATTACTTGGGTGCGCGAGTCATGGCCATGACGTCCAGGCCCTGATCCAGCTGGTCCATGGTCAGTTCGCCGCGGTCCACGAAGCCCAGAGCCAGGACGGCTTCACGGATGGTCAGGCCTTCCTTGATGGCGTGCTTGGCGATCTTGGCGGCGTTCTCGTAGCCGATGTACTTGTTCAGCGGCGTCACAATGGACGGTGAAGCCTCCGCCAGGAAGCGGGCGCGCTCAACGTTGGCACTGAGGCCGTCAATCATCTTATCCGCCATGACACGTGAGGTGTTGGTCAGCAAGCGGATGGACTGCAGCAGGTTCGCGGCCATGACCGGGATGCCCACGTTCAGCTCGAAGGCGCCGTTGGTGGAGGACAGCGCAATGGTGGTGTCGTTGCCAATAACCTGGGCGGCAACCATGATGGCGGCCTCGCAGATCACGGGGTTGACCTTGCCGGGCATGATCGAGGAGCCGGGCTGCAGATCGGGGATGGAGATTTCGCCCAGGCCCGTGTTGGGGCCAGAGCCCATCCAGCGCAGATCGTTATTGATCTTCATGATCGAGTACGCAATGTTGCGCAGCTGGCCCGAGGCCTCAATGAGGCCGTCGCGGTTGGCCTGTGCCTCGAAGTGGTTGCGTGCCTCGGTCAACGGCAGGCCGGTGTCCTGTGCGAGCAGGGCAATGACGCGCTGCGGGAAACCAGCGGGGGTGTTGATGCCCGTGCCAACCGCGGTGCCGCCGAGGGGGACCTCTGCCACGCGGGGCAGGGCGGACTCCACGCGTTCAATGCCGTAGCGGATCTGGGCGGCGTAGCCACCGAATTCCTGTCCGAGCGTGACGGGGGTGGCATCCATCAAGTGGGTGCGGCCGGACTTGACGATGTCCTTGAATTCCTCGGCCTTGCGCTCCAGTGATTCAGCCAGGTAAGCAAGGGCCGGAACAAGATCATTGATCAGGGCGGAGGTGGCCGCAACGTGGACCGAGGTGGGGAACACGTCATTGGAGGACTGTGAGGCGTTGACGTGATCGTTCGGGTGCACCACCTTTTCGGAGCCGGCAGCAGCCAGGGCCTTGTTGGCCAGAGTTGCCAGGACCTCATTCATGTTCATGTTGGAGGAGGTTCCGGAGCCGGTCTGGAAGACGTCGATCGGGAAGTCGCCATCAAACGTGCCGGAAGCTACCTGATCGGCGGCGCCCTCAATGGCGCGGGCCAGCTCAGCATCCAAAACACCCAGTTCGGCGTTGGTGGTGGCGGCAGCCTTCTTGATGCGCGCCAAGGCTGCAATGTGGGCTGACTCCAAGGTCATGCCGGAAATGGGGAAATTCTCCACAGCGCGCTGGGTCTGGGCACTGTACAGGGCGTTGGCCGGAACCCGGACCTCGCCCATGGTGTCATGTTCAATACGGAATTCTTGTGCGGAGGCCGGGGCAGTATCAGTCATGACATCCACCCTATCGCCGCCGCCCCCAGGTTCGAAAACCCTGCCCGTGTCCACCCGGGGATTCGCGCAGGCCAGCCATTGACGAAAGGCGGGGACAAGAGCGTCACGTACGTGCCGCTCTCGTCCCCGCCTCAGCGTGGGGGGCGCTAAATCTGGGGTACTAAGGCTCGGGTATTAGCCGTGGATGTGGCCGTTGCTGTAGACAAGATCGGCCGTGCCGTCATTGAGGCGGTACGTCAGGCCCACCACTGCTGTGCGCTGGCGGGCAACGGCACTGGCGATAATGGGGGAGTTTTCCACCAGGCGGGCTGCCGTCTGCTTGACGTGCTCTTCTACCATGTCATTGACGGAACTGCCCTGATCCTTGCGCAGTGACGCCAGCACCGAAGGGGTGATGCGCTCCACGAGGTCGCGGACAAAGCCGGCAGGCATCTTTCCCGTGTCCACGGCGGACTTGGTGGCCGTGACAGCACCGCAGCTGTCGTGACCGAGCACCACAATGAGCGGCACATCCAGGTATTCCACGCCGTACTCCAATGAGCCCAGGGCGGTGTTGTCCACAACATGACCGGCCGTGCGCACCACAAAAGCATCGCCCAAGCCAAGGTCAAAGATGATTTCAGCGGCAAGGCGCGAATCTGAGCAGCCAAAGATCATGACGAAGGGGTGCTGATCGGAGAGCAGTGACGTGCGCCGGGCAGCGTCCTGGTTGGGGTGGTTGGAGGTGCCACTTACAAACCGGGCATTGCCATCCATCAACGTCTCCCAGGCTTGCGCCGGAGTTTGAGGGTGCATTGCGATTGCGATTGCGGTGCTGTTGCCGTCTTCTCCACCGGTCATGAGTTGTTGCCCTTCGTAGTTGAAATGCTGGAGCTGGAGTTGGAGCGTGCCGGTCCGGCGGCGGGGTTGGTGGTGCCAGCCCCAACCGGTGCCGTGCTGCTGACGTTACTTGCCGTTGCTAAGCGAGTCGGTCGCGGCCTTGGCCAGGAAGTCAAAATCGGCGAAATCCGCAGCACCAGTCAAAATGACGGTGTTATCTCCGGAGTTCAAGATCAAGCTGCGGTCCCCTTTAGGTTTATCACGCACTTCCCACTCGTGCCCATTGATGGCCCGAGTGCCCGTAATAGGGGCGTTGGAAGACTGGTCTGCTGTCCACGTGGGGTTGGCCGTGATGGACTGGCGCAAGGCAATGAAAGTGTTACTTGCCGTGACGTAACCAACGTCCCAAAAAGCCACACCATCTGCACCGGCAGGGTTCCACCGAGCGTAGTTGGCGTACCAACCATCGGGCAGAAGCGGGGCCACAGGGGCAAAGCCGGCCGTATCTGCGGCATGCTTGGCAACCGCGGAGACGTCAATGTCCATGCGGTAGCTCTCGGCTTTTTGCTGAGGGTTAAGCCACACAATAGTCAACACAATGGCGATGGTAGAGAAAATGGCCAAGAGCATGCCAACCAGTGAAGCATTGGCGCGTTTTGCTGCTCCGGCGGCAATGGTGGGCTTGAAGGGCGGGGTAGGGCTGGAATCACTCACCTCCCCATCTTCCCAGATGTGGAGAGCCAAAGCGTCCCGCTGGAGGCGCTGTGGCGCACCTCACGGCTTTTTGTTTCACGCAGTCACCTATGATTGCTTGAGTAGGCAATAAAACGCCAGGACTGCGTGCAAAAGCGCACAGCAAAACTGCGCCTACCTGAACAATGGGGTTTAAACGTGGCTGAAAAAGCAGCACAGATGGATTATTCGCAATTGTCCCGATCATTGGCCGTCGGTGACGATGAGCCGGACCGCAACCTGGCGCTGGAACTGGTCCGTGTAACGGAAGCAGCCGCCATTGCAGGTGGCCACTGGGTAGGTTTTGGCGAAAAAAACCTTGCCGATGGTGCCGCCGTGGACGCCATGCGCTCGCTCCTTTCAACTGTCCACTTCAACGGTGTTGTGGTCATTGGGGAGGGTGAAAAAGATGAAGCTCCCATGCTCTATAACGGTGAAGTTGTTGGTGACGGATCCGGACCAGAGTGTGATGTGGCTGTTGACCCGATTGACGGCACCCGGCTGACCGCCATGGGCATCAACAATGCTCTCGCCGTTTTGGCTGTGGCTGAGCGCGGCACCATGTTTGATCCCTCCGCCGTGTTTTACATGGAGAAGTTGGTGACGGGCCCCGAGGCTGCGGACATGGTTGATCTGCGCTTGCCCGTGAAGCAGAACCTGCACCTGATTGCCAAGGCCAAGGGTGTGAAAATTAACCAGCTCACGGTGATGGTCCTTGACCGTGACCGTCACCAGGGCCTGATCCAAGAAATTCGCGACGCCGGTGCCCGGACCAAGATCATCCTCGACGGCGATGTTGCCGGGGCCATTGCTGCTGTCCGCCCCGGAACCGGTGTTGACGCTCTCATGGGTATTGGTGGAACCCCTGAAGGGATTGTGGCGGCCTGTGCCATGAAGACCCTGGGCGGCGTCATTCAGGGCCGGCTCTGGCCCACTGACGATGACGAGAAGCAAAAAGCCATTGATGCCGGCCACGATCTTGACCGGGTTTTGTCAACGAATGACCTTGTCACCAGCGATAATTGCTATTTCGCAGCCACTGGCATCACTGACGGAGACCTGCTTAAGGGTGTCCGTTACGATAAGGGCCGTGTCCTGACCCAGTCCATCGTGATGCGCTCCAAGTCCGGAACCATCCGCTTCGTGGAGGGCGAACACCAGGCAGCCAAGTGGGAGACCTACGCCCGCCGCGGCTAAGCACCAGCTAACGGAGCCGGGTCACGCGGCCTGCGGGACCCGGCACCAGCAGTAGCCGGTAGGGTTGAAGCATGACTTTAAGTGTTGTGCCGTGCCTTGTCCGTGACGAGTGGGATGCCGTAGTGAACTCGCAGCAGGGCCACCCCATGCAGCTGTGGGGTTGGGGTGAGACCAAAGCTGCCCACAACTGGAGTGTGGATCGTGTTTTGGTCAAGGACGGCCAGATGCTTGTGGGCTCCGCACAGATCCTGCTGCGCTCACTGCCCGTACCCTTCCGCTCGTTGGCGTACCTCGCGAGAGGACCACAGGCGGAGCCGGGCCGGGAGCATGAAGTGCTTGACGCCGTGGGCCGGTATGTGAAGGCCACCCACAAATCCGTGGCGCTGAGCATTGAACCGGATTGGGACGCGGATACCGTGGCCGTGGCCACCCTGCCCGCAACGGGCTGGACTCCCAGCCCCACCAGCATCCTCATTCCGCGGACCCTCATTTTGGATCTGACCCGCACCGAGGAGCAGTTGCTGGCGGCCATGAGCAAGAAGACGCGCCAGTACATTCGCAAGTCCAGCAGGGAGGCGCTGGTGTACCGCGCTGTCACAGCCGCCGAGCTTCCCCTGTGCATGGCCGTGTACAAGGAAACCGCCCAGCGTGCCGAATTCGGTATCCACGAGGACGCTTATTACAGTGACATTCTGGCGAATTTGGCGCAGGGATCACCCATCTATGGCGCGTTTGACGGCGAGAAACTGGTGGCATTCCTGTGGCTCGCGTCAAGCGAGTCCACCGCGTTTGAGCTGTATGGCGGCATGAGCGAGGAAGGCAGTGTGCTGCGGGCAAACTTCTCCCTGAAGTGGCTGGCTATCCAGGAGATGAAGGCGCGGGGGATACGCCGCTACGATTTCAACGGCCTGCTCAATGACGGTGTTTCGAAGTTCAAATTTGGCTTCGCCGACCATGAGAACATGCTCGCAGGCACCTGGGATCTGGGGCTTTCTCCGCTGTACCCCGTGTTCGCCAAGGCCCTTCCCGTGGCACGCCGCTCGCTCAAGAAGGTCCGCGGACTGCTCAAGCGCTGACGTTCGGGCGCGGTGACTCTCAGGCTAAACCATGGCGGTCACCCCGCGACGGTGACCGCGAAAATGACGGCCGGTTCACTGCCCGCCTGGGCGCCGGGGTGAACCATCACAGGGTTTTCAACAGCAGGAATGAAGACGCAGCCACCCCGGTGTAGCGCCATGTCGCTGCGCGGCGAGTCCAGCAGGACGGAGCCTTGCACCGCCAGTACCAGTAGCGGGCCGTTCTGGACCAAGGGGACCGGGGCGGCCCCGGCTGAAAGCTCCACTCGCTGAAGCGCAAATTCGGCGAAAGGCGGCTCCCAGACCTGCTGACCGAGATCCGTGGTGCGGGTGGGGACCATGGGGACCGTGTTGGGGCTAAAGTTCACCGTGTCAAGCAGCTCCGGGACGTCCATATGCTTGGCCGTCAGGCCGCCGCGCAGCACATTATCCGATGACGCCATCACTTCAAGACCCAGGCCGTTCAAGTACGCGTGGATGTTGCCAGCTGGCATGTAGATGGCCTCACCGGGGCGCAGCGATACCCTGTTCAACAACAACGAGACCAGCACCCCGGCATCTCCAGGATATTGCCCCGCCAGTTCCACCACGGTGCGCAGGGAGGCGGCGCCGTTATCCGGCAGCCCTGCACAAGTGTTGGAGGCGGCGCCCTCACCCGCTGCCAGAGCTGTGCTGTCCGCTGCCAGAGCGGCGGCGGCCAGTTCCACAAGGGCTGTGGTGGCAGCCCCACCGTCCACGAGTGTTTCAAAGGCGCGGCGCACCACCATGGGGGCAGCCATACGGGAATTCAAGGTCATCTCTAGCTGGTGCAGAAGCTCTGGAACCTGAGCGCCGTGAGCCTCGATGGCTGCCGCCACGGCACGGAAGAGGGCCGCGGCCTCGGCGCATGGCCGAAATCCGCACAAGGCCTCGAAAGGTGTCAGAGCCAGAATCATCTCCGGCTTGTGGTTCGCATCCTTGTAGTTGCGGTGCGCGGCGTCGCGCGGAATACCAGCGGCTTCTTCGGCCGCAAACCGTTCCCCGGCCCGCTCCAGCGTGGGGTGCACCTGGAGGGAAAGTGCGGATTCGGCTGCGAGAAGCTTCGCCAGAAAAGGCAACTTCGCACCAAAGTCAGCATGGACCTGCTGGCCCAGCGTCTCAAGTGGATGCTGGGCAATCAGCTCATCAAGGGGCACCCCACCGTCAGGAGTGGAAGCGATCGAAGGGGAGTCAGAGTGGGCGCCCATCCACAACTCCGCCTCGGGACCGCCGCTGGGCGTGGTGCCCAAAAGTGCGGCAATGGCCGTGGTTGAACCCCATGCGTAGTCACGGGTCACGTTCGTCAGAGCAAACATAAAAATTTCTCCTGGTCCAAGACGAGCTGTAGATCGATTGAAAGTTGTGGCCCGTGGCCGGGCCCCGGCACCCGTGTGGGGTGTTTAGCCGGGGGAGCAGGTGCCGTTGTTCGCCAACAGTGACCCCAGCGTGAGATCGTCACCGTTGATGGCAAGTTGCTGCAGGTATTCGGCAGTGATCTCCGGCCCCGAAGAGGGCGCCGCCGGAGTTGGTGCCTGGGCAGCAGGAGCTTCCGGAGCCGGTTCGGCGGGTACTTCCGGGGCCGGTGCTGCAGGTGCTGCCGGCTCTGCCGGTGCGGGCGCCTTAGATGTAGGCGCCTTGGGAGTGCTCGCCGGAGGGTTCAGGAGCTGCTTGACCCGCTGGTGCAGCACCCCAAAGTCCGGATATGTGGGGAAGTTTTTATCGAAATCTGGGGGACCAATAGTCAGGCGGGCCAGCGGGTGTCCCTTGGACTTCAGCGCCAGCGAGACGAAGCTGCCCAACTGTCCGGCAGGTAAGTCTGATTCAACAACCTTTGATCCGGCATCAGCAAGTGCACTGAATTTGGTGAAGATGGTGGCCGGGTCCATCTGGGCCAGCATCGCGGCCTGAATGCACTGCTGGCGCTGGCTCCGGTTGTACTCCAGCACCCATTGCCGGGAGCGGGCAAACCAGAGGGCATGGTAGCCGTCGAGCTTTTGCACACCCGGGGCAATCCAACCGGTGGGTGGCAGATGATCGCCGGTACCGTTGATGTCATCGCCGCTGATTGGTACCCAGCCGCCCACATTGACTGTGACCCCGCCCAAGGCGTCAATTAAATTGGAGAAGCCAGCCATGTCCACCAGAACATAACCTTGGATACTCAGGCCCAGGATGCCGCCGGCGGCATCCATCATGGCGCTGGCGCCGGGATCCGCCGAACCCGGATACAGAGTGGGGTGGTTGTTAGTGACATCGGTGTAGAGGAAGTTAATGATGCACTGATCCCCGCAGTTGTAGCCATCCGGGTAGACATCCCATAGGGGAGAGCCGGGCTCAAAGCGCGCATTCTGGAAGTTGCGCGGAATGCTGATGGTGGCAGCCTGACCGGTTTTTGCATCAACACTGACCACCATGATGGAGTCCGGGCGCCTGCCACTGCGGTCCTCACCGGCGTCGCCGCCCATGAGGAGAAAATTGTAGCGGCCGTCAACTGGTTTCATATTGGGGCCGGCCGCGAAAATGCTGGTGATGGCATTGCGTCCGGAATTAATGAGAAAAGCGCCGTAGCCCAAGGAGCCGCTGGTCAGCACCATCAAGACAACCACGGCAATACTGATCATGCCGCGCATTCCCGGTGCCAGCAGGCCGGGCCGGATGATGCTCAGGGTGTTCAGGAACATGTAGGCCCAGCCCACCGCCAAAGCAACCAAAACCACAATGATGAGCAAGGACGGCACGGGGCTGGTAAAAAGATTCAGCAGTGTCTCGCGCTGGAGCAAAGCCAGTAAGACGGCGGCAATCACCAAAGCCCAGACCGTGAAGGTACAGCGCAGTGCCAACCGGCCCAGACGCTTATTGCCTGCCACTACCTGGGCGGCGCCAGGAAGTATAAGTGTCAGCAGCAACAAGATCCAGGCCCGCCTCGAACGCACGGGGGCCGAGGCCGGTTCCGGGAAACGGGCAGGGTCTGTCAACGTGGGCGGAGAATTAGAGGGCCGCGAAACCTTGGGACTGCTAAAGCTCATGCTCTTGTGATCACGCCCCGGTCAGGGCGGAAACGGGCCGGGCCATGGCCAGCGGGTACGTGGCGCTTGCCTTCTCCCGCAGGGCTGCTCCCTTGGCTGTGGCCTGGTGGTTGAGTTCCTGGGCAAAAGTTGCCAATTGGGCCGCCAAGGAGGCTGCCAGCTCGTCAGTTCCGGCCGCCAGCATACGCACGGCCAGGAGCCCTGCATTGCGAGCCCCGCCGATGGACACGGTGGCCACGGGTACTCCGGCAGGCATTTGCACAATGGAGAGGAGGGAGTCCATGCCATCAAGGGTCTTCAGCGGAACAGGGACACCTACCACGGGCAAAGTTGTGACGGAGGCGAGCATACCGGGCAGGTGTGCGGCACCGCCGGCGCCGGCAATGATGACGCGGATGCCGCGGGAAGCAGCCTGTTGGCCGTAGGAAATCATTTCAAGGGGCATCCGGTGAGCGGAGAGAACGTCAGTTTCAAAGGGGATGCCGAACTCGGACAGGGCCGCCGCCGCAGCCTCCATGACAGGCCAGTCAGAATCTGAACCCATGACAATGCCAACAAGGGGTGTGGGTGTGCTGCTCATGGTTTTACGCTCCGTCTCTAATGATGTTTGCCACGGTGGTGGCGCGGGCACGTACTGCAGTGACGTCGTCGTGCTTGGCACCAATCACATTCACGTGACCAATCTTGCGGCCGGGGCGCACAGACTTGCCATAGCTGTGCACTTTAACGGACGGCTCGGCAGCCAGTGCGGCGGGGTAGGCGCTGAATAAGTCCTGGTTGGCGCCGCCCAAAAAGTTCTTCATGACCACAATCGGCCCGAGCGCGTCGGTGTCACCCAAGGGGAGGTCCAGTACGGCACGCAGGTGCTGTTCGAACTGGCCGGTCACGGCCCCGTCCATGGTCCAGTGCCCGGTGTTGTGCGGACGCATGGCCAGTTCATTGATGAGGAAGCCGGGGGCGCGGCCCGGGGTTTCAAACAGTTCGGCGGCCATGACACCTGTCACGGCGAGCTCGTTGGCAATGCGCAGGGCGGCAGCCGCTGCGGCGCTGGCCACCTTGGGCGCGATGTCCGGGGCGGGGGCAATGACTTCATCACACACCCCGTCAACCTGGATGGATTCTGCTACCGGCCAGGCCTTGGCCTGGCCGGACGGCGTGCGGGCCACCAGCGCGGAAAGCTCGCGGGAGAACTCAACCATCTCCTCCACCAGCAGTGGGTTCATGGCCGCAAACCAATCGGCGGCAGCCTCGGCGTCGGCAACGCAGCGCAACACCCGCACACCCTTGCCGTCATAACCGCCACGGGGCATCTTTAGGACAACGGGCCAGCCGTGGCTTTCACCGAAGGCGGCCACGTCTGCCGGTGAGGCCACAGCGGCCCAAGCCGGGTTGGGCAAGCCAAGGCGCTCAATGGCGGCGCGCATGACCAGCTTGTCCTGGGCATTGACCAGCGCATCGGGCCGGGGCTGGACGTTGACGCCCTCCGCGATCAGCGTCTGCAAATGGCTGTTTGGGACGTGTTCGTGGTCAAAAGTGAGCACGTCCACGCCGCGGGCAAAAGCACGCATAGTATCAAGATCCTTGTAATCGCCCACGGGGGCGTGGGCCACTACCGGCACCGCACACACCTCCGGCGATTCAGCAAGGACGCGTAATTCAAAACCAAGGGCCACGGCTGCGGGGGCCATCATGCGGGCTAGCTGTCCGCCACCCACCACACCGATTACAGGAAAAGTCACAGTCCCCAGCGTACCGAACCTCTGGCCAGATGCATGCTTTGACCAGTGCTGCTAGGCCTTTATAAGGTGTTTTAGGCAACACACGCACGTCAGTAGTGGAATCTTTGGCTTAGAATTTCACCAGAGGCTGCAGCGAGAATCATCCGTTTTTGGCCAAAATGCCTGACGGAGGACCATGTTTCAAAAGCTTGTAGATCGCATCCAAGGCCTGATGGGCCTCTTTTGGCGTGAAGTGGCAAAGTTCGGTGTTGTGGGCGGTTTTGCCTTCGTTATAGACACCGGAATTTATCTGTGGCTGCTCAGTGGCGGCATGAGCGGGCACCCCACCAAGGCAAAGATCATCTCCGCCGCGGTGGCTACCGTCTTCTCCTGGCTCGCCAACCGTTACTGGACGTTCCGCCACCGCCGCCAAGCCAATGTGCTCCGCGAAGTATTCCTGTTCATCATCATGAACGGTATTGGCATGGGCATTGCGGCAGCCTGTGTATACATCTCGCACTGGGTGCTGGGCTTTGAATCCACCACCGCTGACTTTGTCTCCGGCTCTATCATCGGCTTGGTTCTGGGGACAATTTTCCGGTTCTTCGCCTACAGATTTTGGGTTTTCACTGACGAGCTGGATCAGGAGCCCGGATATGAGGCTGACCACAGCCTGATTCAGGCTGAACACGAGGCCTGAGTTTCTGCGCTGGCCCCAGCGTAGATTAGCGCAGCGTAATCTGTTCGCTGGCACGCAGGGCGGGAGTATCGGCTACGCCGTCAGCGAGTAAAACTATTGATCCGCCGGCCGCCCAAATACTCAAGGCGTCCCGCACAACGGCGTCCCATCCGTCCCTCACATGCAGCAGGACCCGCTGGGGGTCAAGTGGCAATGGTATGTGCGGCACCGAAAGTAATTCGGCACCTGGGGTGAGCAGTGCTGCATAAGTGGTGCTGCACTCGCTGGTCCCCGTGCTGTGGTGCTGCCAGGCCACGTCCTGTGAGTCAGCGGCGCTGTCGGCAAAGAAAACATCGGCGTGCGAACGCACGTCGCCGGAGTAATCAAGAGTTCGTGGGGGCAGCTCTGACATCCAGCGCATCTGCAGAGCGGGCAGGGCAACGGCCACAACCAGCAGATCACTCTTAGCCCCGGTCAAATGGCTGTGCGCCACGTCCGGCCAGGCTGTGGCGAGAATGTCTGCGTTTGCGGCCAGCTCGGCCCACAGGTCGGTCTCCGCATCCGCTCCGGGGGCATCAGTAGTGCTGGAGATAGTTGTGCCGGGAACCGTTACTGCCTTCGCTCCCACAGCCCACGTGGCAAGCAACCAGACCATGGAACGCCAGTGCAGCGGCAAGTGCAGGGCAACCACGGTGCCGGGTTCGGCGTCGAGCTCATCCACCAGATAGTTGGCTGTTTTGGCCACCCAGTTATCTAAGACCCGCCCGGAGAATTCCACCCTTTCGGAGCCCGGGCCGTACCACGTCAAACGGGGTGATGTGGGGTTATCGGTGCGGAAGGCGTGCAGTAGCTTTTCGGGGGTATTCACAGAGCGGTCCATGAGAGCCCATTTTGCCATGGTCAACACGGAGGTCAACACAGAGGTCAACGCGGAGCAGATCTCCACCGATTGGAGGAAATCCAATTGTTACGTGATGTGCGTTACACGGATAAAGCTGGGTATTCCCCATGAATTCTCAAAAAACTTCCAATTCTGCCCAAGAACACGGGATTTTGGCGGTTAGAGACCAAAAGACACGAATGTATTGGTCTGAAAATGCCGGGCGTGGCGTGCGGGTAGAACCGCACTGGGAGTGGTTATCATCTCCTCCCGGCTTGACGTGGCGGACTTACATGGATGTAATTAGACGCACCAACCGCTGAGTTTGGCACTGCAGTCCGCATGTTGCGGGAACCGGATGGTTGATTGACAGTGTCAGCGGCAACATTCAGGAGGACGATTATGGGGCAAGCGCAGCTGAGTGTGGAGGATTTTCGTGACGACTCGGTAGCGGCGCAAGCTGCAGCCGCATACCGTTCTCGGGGTGTGCCCACCGATTGGTATGTGGACCCTGCAGATCCGGATGCCGCAGAGTTTCATGAGCGTGAAAATCGTCAGGTTTTGGCTGATGCTGCCACGGCGTTCCTGACCGCACATGAGTTGCAGGCACCCACAGAGCCCGCCTTGGATCAGGGACTTTCGGATGTTGAAGGAGCGGACCCTGACCCCATCTGGATCGGCTTGGGCCTGCCTCGTGATGATTTTAGTGACGAAGGTGAACTAGGCTGGCAGACTGACGCCCTGTGCGCACAAACCGATCCAGAGGCGTTCTTCCCTGAAAAGGGCGGTTCAACCCGGGACGCGAAGAAGGTGTGTGGGGCGTGCAACGTCAAAGCTCAGTGCCTTGAATATGCTTTGGCCAATGATGAACGGTTT
The DNA here is from genome assembly GCF_032458965.1 of Arthrobacter sp. lap29. Taxonomy (NCBI): domain Bacteria; kingdom Bacillati; phylum Actinomycetota; class Actinomycetes; order Micrococcales; family Micrococcaceae; genus Arthrobacter; species Arthrobacter sp. lap29. The sequence continues at coordinate 106,549 of NZ_JAUCEK010000004.1, read as the reverse complement.
GGAATCTGGGGCGGCCTGTCGGAGCGTGAGCGCCGGCGGCTGCGGAAGCGAGCGGTCTAATTCTTGAAGCAGTAAAAGTCACGGCCGTTCTGGTTGCCCACAACGGCGGTGCCTATCTACCCGCAGTCCTGGCCGCTTTGGCCGCACAGACACATCAGCCGGATCAGGTGTTGGCCGCAGACGTTGGCTCCACAGATGACTCTGGTGAGTTGCTGCGCAAGGAACTCGGTGAGCGTCATGTGATCTCCCTCGAAGCCCGCAAAGGCTACGGGTCAGCCGTCAATGCAGTGCTCGAGCACCAAAAGCGGCTCCACGGCGCTGCCGTTCTGCCTGCCCGCACAGCGCGCCACGGATCACAGGGACCTTCCGGGGGAGTGGGTGTGCTCGAGGAGGAGCTGCCCACCTGCAACGAATGGCTTTGGCTCCTGCAAGATGATGCGGCGCCCGCCCCGGATGCCCTTCAGCTGTTGATTGAAGCCACCGAGCGGGCCACCACGGCCACTGTTGTTGGCTGTAAGCAGCTCGACTGGGACAACCACAGGCGACTCGTCGATGTGGGGTTGCGCGCCAACAAGTGGTTTGACCGCTTTTCCCTGGTGGGACTCGATGAGCAGGATCAAGGCCAGTACGATCACTTGACTGACATGTTTGCCGTGAATACCGCCGGCATGCTGGTGCGTCGAGATGTCTTTGAAAGACTGGGCGGATTTGACCCGGCACTGCCCGGCCCCGGAGATGACCTGGACTTCTGCGCCCGCGTCCGGATGGCCGGAGACAGGGTTCTGGTAGTACCCGCAGCCCATATGTTTCACGTGGTGCACAGGCCCAACGGCGTAGGTTCAGCCGTGGCTGCCCGTAAGGCAGGCATTTTTCTCAGGCTCAAGCACGCCCCGGCCTGGGGTGTCCCCTTGCTGTGCATTGGCACGTTCTTCTCCGCTATTTATTGGCTCTTGGCAGGATTTGTGCTGAAGGCGCCCGGTCATGCCGTGCGGATGTTCATCGCCACCTGCGCGGGCCTGATGCATCCCCTCGCGTTGCGGCGCAGCAGGGCTTCCCTAGCCGCCACCCGAACCCAACGCCGCTCCGTCCACAAGGGTCTGCACGTGCCAGAACGGACGGCAAGGGACCACCTGAAAATGCTCCGTGAATCCGTTGGCCCGGAAGAGCACAGCTCCGAGGACATTCTTGAAGGTCCCTCCCTTTTGGAACCCACAGGAGAAAGTCACAGGGAAAATGTGACTCCGCTGGCCGCCACCAGAACGGCACCCATCATCAGTGGGCTCGCCTTGGTAGTGGTGCTGGGGGTGCTCGCGCTTGTGGCGCTCTCACGGTTCCTTGGAGTTCCGGCTTTGATGGGCGGGGCCCTGCTGCCCCTCTCCGCTGATATTGGCACCATCTGGAGCCATGCCACTGATTGGTGGATTTCTCTCGGATCGGGCATGCCCGGCCGGGGCAATCCCTTCAACTTTATTTTGTTTTTGCTCGGCGCACTGGGCGGAAACGCTTCGCTGAGCGTCCTGTGGCTCGTGCTGTTGGCCCTACCGCTGTCAGCCTTCACAGCTTGGCTGGCAGCCGGTGCGTTAACTCTGCGCCGCTGGCCGCGCGTGGTTGCGGCTCTGGGGTGGGCAGGTGCCCCGGCACTGCTGATCGCACTGGGCCAGGGCCGCGTGGGTGCCCTCCTGGCCCACATCCTGATTCCCATCGTCATGCTGGGAATGATCCGCGCTGTCGGTGGCGCGGTAAGCCCCGAGAGCGTTCCGGGCACCGTGGAGGGTGCCCTCCCCAGCACCAAATCCGCAACAGCGAAGTCCGCAACCTCTAAGTCTGCAGTGTTCAAGCTTGGCCGGCCGGGCGTGGGCGGCAACCCCTCGTGGACTGCCGCTGCCGCTGCGGGCCTTGCCTTGGCCGTTGTGTGCGCCGCTGCGCCGAGCCTGTTTGTGGTGGCCGTGGTGGGTGTACTGGCCGCAACCGTGCTTCTGGGACGCCGGGGTAGGACCATTTGGTGGTCCTTGCTGCCAACGGCCGCTCTCTTCTTGCCTTTTGTTTGGTCTGCCTGGGAAAATCCCCGTGCGCTTCTGGCCGATCCGGGGCTTCCCCTCGCGGCAACTCAGGGCCCTCTCTGGCAACAGATCCTTGGTTTCCCGCTTCAGCTGGACACTGTTGAAGGCGTCCTCGGTTTGGGTGCAGCGCCCTGGCTGACCGGCGTTTTCGTGGGAATCATTGGAGTGCCGGTAGTGGCAGCGGCCGTGATTGCCCTGTTGCTTCCCCTGCGCCGCGCCGCCATGGTGCGCAGCCTGTGTCTCCTTGCCCTGTTGGCGCTGGGGGTTTCCTACGGCGGTAAGCTCCTGGCTGTTGCGTTCGACGGCGGTACCCTCGTCACCGTGTTCAACGGTCCCGCTGTTTCCCTTGCATTCTTCGCCTTGCTCGGGGCTGCTCTGGTGGGCTTTGACGCAATTCACCGTCAGGCCTATGAACCGTCCCGTACCTCTAAGGAGCGGCACCCGGCTGCGAAGGCTACCGCCGTGGTGCTCTCAGTGGTGCTGGTGGCAGCGCCGGTGGCGAGCCTCGGTGCGTGGACAGTGCAGCAATTCTCCTCCGACCACTCGGGTGCGGCGCTGAGTGGTCCGTTCCTGCTGGAAGGTGCCACAGCCGGGACCATTCCGGCCACGGCAGCTGACCGCGGTACAGGTCCTGAAGCCAGCCGCACCATTGTGCTCACGGTCCGCCCTGACGGCAGCATTGACGCGGCACTCATGCAAGGTGCCGGAACAACTTTGGACTCGCTCTCAGGAATTTCCGCAGCAGCACGCATCACGGGTGCGCCGGGGAACGAGGCAATTCTTGCCAGCGATGCGCCAACACAGATTTTGGAGTCAACGGTGGCCGCCCTGGTGTCCAAGTCGGGCATTGACCCCCGAAACCAACTGGTGGATCTGGGCGTAGGATTCGTGGTGCTGCGTCCCGGTGACACAGCCGCTGAGCTACTGGCCAGCGAACTTGAAGGGGTTCCCGGGCTCAATAGCGTTGGACCCACCGAATCAGGGTGGTTGTGGCGTGTTGCACCCAGCTACACAACGGCGGGTGACACTGACGTTGTGAATCGTGTACGGCTGGTCGATGCGGGTGGAAAAGCTACTTCTCCCGTGCCATCGAACGGCCTCGGTGTGAAAAGTGCCATTGCTGCCGGGGCACCTGGCCGCACTGTGGTGATGGCCGAACGTGCAGACTCCCAGTGGCAGGCCTGGCTTAACGGCAAGCCGCTCAAGCCCGTCACCGCAGGCTGGGCTCAGGCCTTTGAGCTACCTGCTAGTGCCGGAACCTTGGAGATTCGCTATATTCAGCCACTGGATGCAGTGTTTACCATTGTCATGTTGCTGATCTTCGGATTGACAATCCTGTTGGCAGTTCCCGTCCGGGCCCGTCGTGGCCGCACCGGTGCATACCGGGATGAAGCATCGTTGCAAAGGGTTGGTAGACGTGCCTGAAAATAAGGACAACAACGTTGAGGCTAACTCGGCTGGTAGTGAAACTCAGGGCGAAAAGCTCATCGAGACCCCGCTGAGTGAACCAGCCGTTGACCCCAAGGCTGCCGCTTCAGCTGAGAAAGCCGCCACGGTTGACGCCAAGGCTGTCGCTTCGGCTGAGAAAGCAGCCAAGCCCGCCAAGGCTGTGAAAGCCGCCAAGCCCTCCAAAGCCGAGAAATTCGAGAAGGCCGCCAAAGCAGCCAAAGTCGAGAAATCCGAGAAGCCCACCAAGGCTGAGAAGGCGCAGAAAGCTGCTACCCCGCGAGGTAGGGCTACCCGGAAGGCCGCGCGCCGCTGGCCGGCCATTGTGGCCGGCGTGGCCACGGCGGCTGTGGCTGTTGCCGTAGTGGGTGCCGGCAGTTTGTTCCCTGGCGTGGATGCCACCGCCGTGACGACACCGAGCCCGCATGTACTTCCTGTTGGCGAATCCATGGCGAACTGTCAAGGTCCCACTCAACTGCTGGCCGGTTCCGCAGCAGGGGCCGATCCGGAGTTTTCGCCAAGTTCTTCAGGCACCAAGACCTCCGTCAACGCCGTGGTGCTCAGCAGCGCCGCGGGAGACATCCCGGGATCGCAGATTCAGGGGCTGGACGGCAAGTTCTCCCCTCTGGCTGTCCTTGCCAAACCATCAGCAACCTCTGCTTCAGCTCAGGCTTCGGCGAGTGCGCCGGTGCTGAGCGGTGAACCAAAAGCCCGTGCCGAAGTATTGATCGGGAAAACCGTGGCGGGCCCGTCGGTGCTTCGTCTTGACCCGCTCGGCCCCGAGAGTTCACAGGGGAGCGGATCTGTCATCGTTGAGGCCACTGACGGTGATCTTGCCGGGCTAGCGGCTGCCACCTGCCAACAGCCAAGCAATGAAGTCTGGCTTACCGGGGCGAGCACCATGGTGGGACGGACCGCAATCCTTGCTTTGGCTAACTCCTCCCTGAGTCCCGCTACTGTTTCCCTTGAACTTTTTGGTTCAGATGGACCCGTGCAGTCAGCAGGCAGTAAGGGATTGGTGGTTGCGCCGGGAACTGTGCGCTCCGTTGTACTGTCAGGCCTTGCCCCGGACTCGGACGCGCTCAGCGTCCATGTCAAGAGTGTGGGAGGCCCCGTCAGCGCAGTGATTCAGCAGTCGGTGCTCCGCGGTCTGACCCCGGGCGGGATCGATTATTTGGCGCCGGTCCAAGCACCGGCCAGCTCATTGGCCATTGCGGGCGTGCAGGTTCGGTCCGTGGCGGAATCCGCCAAGATCACGGCGCAGAATGATTACGCAGATGCCGATACCGCATTGATGGTCACGGTACCTGGGATAAAGGACGCGGTCCTGGAGGTCAAGGCCTTCGGCAAAGACGGCCAGGTGGCCCTGCCCAACGGAGGCGTTTTGAGCGCCGCCGCGGGCAAGGTCAGTACGCTCTCTCTGGCAGGGCTGCCCGAGGGCAGCTATTCACTGGCCATCACAGCGGACACCGCCGTTACGGCCGCTGTGCGGCTCAGCAGCTTCACCAAGCCAGGGGCCGCCGTAGACTTCGCCTACGCTCCATCCTCGCCCCGGCTGGGCGAGACCCATCTGATGACCTTGCAAAATGATGTTGATACCAGCTTGGTGTTTGCCGCCTTTGAAGGCAGCGCCACTATCAATTTGGTGCCCGTTTCAGCAAGCGGGGTCTTGGGTCAGGGCAAGGACGTGGAGGTACGGGCTGGCACCTCGGTAGCCGTCAACGCCAAGAAACTGCTGGGTAGTGAAAGCGTTGCCGTGATAGCTTCCGTCTCGGGTGCACCGGCCTTCGGCTCACAAGTACTCGTCAAGGATGGGGGCGCCGGTATTGCCGTGCTGCCGCTGGCCCAGTCCTCCGCCGGAACCCAAGCAATCAATATCAGCACCCGGTACTAGAGCGCCCCCGTTCAGTTGAGCTGGTCAGTTGCGCTGGTCAGTTGCTCCCGGTCAGTTGCCCCGGTAACGCCGGAACAAGGGGTCAACTGCGTCCGGATCAATATTGAGAAGGCCAGCCACTTGCTCCACCAAGACCTCGTGCACCAGCTCCCGCACTTGTCCGGCAGTATCGCAGAGCGCTTCCACCGGGTGGCGGTAAATGATGATGGCGGGCGGTTCCCCCTGGCGGCCGTCAGCTGCGGGGAGGGCGGCGAGATACTTGCCCAAGGGCGCCTGCGCTCCGGAAGCGAGCAGGGCCTCCAACTGATCGGGAACTTCCTCCACCAGGTATTCCACCGTGGCCAGTGCCTCGGGCCACAAGGTGCGAAGGCGTTCGGCGGAGTCCACCACCAGGTCATCAAACTTCTCAGCACGGGTCCGCGAGGCGGGCAAGGCGGCAGCTAAGAGCGGGCCACGGCGCCCCCTGCCATGCCTGTCACGGCGGCGCCGCTGAAACGTTCGGACCGCCGGGTTTGGTGCCGCAGTAGCATCGGATTCCTGCAGATCAAGTGAGATCTGGATCGAACGCTCGCCATGAATTGCCTTGAACTCCATCATTTCATTCTAGGCCGCGGGCTCGCGGAGGGGAAATATCCTCGCGGGAAGGGTAGTGTTGGCAAACGTGGGTATCCTTCGTCAATGCACCAGATCAGCCTGCCGGGAAACGGCCGTGGCCACTTTGACGTACGTTTATGCGGACTCAACGGCTGTCCTGGGTCCTCTGGCCACATTTGCAGAACCACATTGCTACGATTTGTGTGCCAAACATTCCGCACGCCTCACGGCCCCGCGAGGGTGGGAAGTTATCCATCTGGCACGCTCAGATAAGCCACCAGCTCCGGGCCCGGATGATCTGCTGGCACTGGCCGACGCCGTCCGGGAAGCCGCGAATCCAGGCCCGGAAAAGGCCACTGGCGTGAGCGCAACGCGGAGAGACTACCGGGGAGCCCTGGAACCGCCGTCGCACCTGCCCTCATATTCGGGACCCCCCAGCCGCCGCGGGCACCTTCGCATCCTGGAGGACTAAACTCCTAGAAGTTGAGTCCGCAGCTCACGGCCCACCGTCAGGGCAGTAACCGAAAACTTCCCCTAAAAAAGTGAAATGGAGTGGCACCGGCCATGGCAAAGATAAACGAAAGCCTCTTGGCGTTGCTGCGTTGTCCCGTCACCAACTCACCACTGATCCAGGTGGGCGAAGAATTACTGAGCACAGCCAACAGCGAGGGCGGCACGCCCGTGCGGTACAAGATCGATGAGGGGATTGCGCTGCTGCTCACCCCCGAACAGCTCAGCCCCGAACAGCTCACCGCCTAGCAGCTCACTGCTTAGCAGCTCACGGCTTAGCGCACCGGGCCAGCCAGTGCCTGTGCTTTCCTATCATCAACCAAGCGAGAAGTTCAGTGACGAAGGGGTGGGCCGTGGTGTCAGCGTGGGAGAACATTGGGAGCTTCGTGCGGCGCCGGAGGGCTGAAAACCCCGGACCCATGACCCTTGACGGTACCAATTCCTATATTCTGACCGCTCCCGGGGCATCAGGGGTGGTTGTGGTGGATCCCGGCCCGCTCCAGGAGAGGCATCTTGGCGAGTTGGCAGCGGCCGGTTCAGTAGAGCTGATCCTGATCACCCATCACCACGGGGACCACACCGACGGCAGCGCCCGGCTGCATCAGCTCACGGGTGCCCCTGTCCGGGCGGCCTTGCCCGCCTTTTGTCATGGCGCGCAGGCATTGCACGACGGCGAGATCATCCAGGCGGGCGGCCTCACACTCGAGGTCCTCGCTACACCAGGACACACCAGCGATTCGCTGTGTTTTGTTGTCACAGATCCACTAGCGAGGGATTCCTTCGGACAGGGCGCCGGCACGGTTGTTCTCACCGGAGATACCATCCTCGGCAGCGGCAGCACAGTGATTTGCCATCCTGACGGCAAGCTGGGGGATTACCTGGACTCCCTTGCGGCCTTGCGCAGGCGCGGCGCGCGAGTTAACGGAGCTGGCGTTACCGGCCCTGTTGCAGGAGCTGGTGTGGCTGCGCTGCCGGGCCATGGCCCGGTGCTAGGAGACATTGCCGCAGCGGCACAGGCCTATGAGCAACACCGGGCTGTGCGCATTGCAGAGGTTCGCAACGCCGTGGAACTTCTCGCCAGCATCGGGACGGCAGAGCCAACTGCCGCGCAGGTGGCGGCGATTGTGTACAAAGATGTGCCGGAGCATCTGCAGGGTGCGGCGTATTTGTCCGTGGAAGCCCAGCTACTGTACCTGCGCGGTTAGCCGCCCCGGACATCTGCCGCTGGGGTCTAGACTTCACTTCCCATAACAACCCCATAACACCGCGGCCCTCTGGGCTTGGCGCGGCTCGCTGGCACGCAATCGTGGCGTAAAATTGTATCTGGCACTAGTGGTGCCACGATAGCGGACATTGGAATTAGTCCACCGAATGGGAGTTTGCATGGCTGAGTTGGATGAGACCAGGAATCGTCGCAAGGGATTGCGAGTTGCCTTGATCTCCTTGCTCGCTTTGGGCTTGGCTTTATCCGGTACAGGATGCTCTGCAGTGGGCGAAAGTCCCGCCCCCGGTGCCGCTGAAACCAGCACGGCCACCACGGCACCACCCTCCACCACCCCCGCTGTTCCGGTGCAGACGTTGGTCAGCCCCGCAACAGGAACCGTCTCCGTAAACCCTGCCACTGAAGTAAACGCCATGGTCACCAATGGCACGGTGGCCAAAGCCGTCCTGGAAGAACAAGCAACGGGCACCCCGGTTGCTGGTGAACTGGTGGTGAGTAACCGTAAATGGATTTCCAAAGAACCTCTGAAATTCGGCACCGATTACGTCTTTAGTGTTACGGCCCAGGACACCGCAGGCACCAAGACCACCACGTACAGTTCGTTCTCCACCGTTGCCGCCTCACATGAGGCTGATGCCTGGGTATACCCGGCTGAGGGTGCCACTGTTGGAGTGGGGCAACCGCTCGAATTCAACTTCAGCGAACCAGTCATCAATAAGGAAGCCGTAGAGAAGGCCATCACCATCACCAGCAGCACGGGCCAACAGGGCGCGTTCCGCTGGTACTCGGATACCAAGGTTCGCTACCGCGGCGCTGACTACTGGCCTGCCAACAGCAAACTCACGGTGCAGATGGCACTCTTTGGCACCGATATTGGCAACGGCATGATCTACAACGCCAACAAAAGCTACGAGGTCAACATTGGCAACAAGGTCATCATGGAAGCGGATGCGGCCAACATGTCCGTCAGCATTCTCATCAATGACCAGGTAGCCAAAACCTTCCCGGCATCCATGGGCGATGAAAGGTTCCCCTCAGCCTCCGGGTTCATGGTGATTACCGCTGATAAGCAGCGCTACGCCACCTTCAAGGCATCAACCATTGGGCTCAAACCAGGGGATCCGGGCGACTACGGCTCCGTGGACGTGGAATTCGCCACACGGCTTTCCAACAGTGGCATCTTCATCCATCAAGCCACCCCCTATGCCATTCCCTACCTGGGCGTCACCAACCTCTCACACGGCTGCATTGGGCTCTCCCATGAAGGCGCTGGCTGGGTCTTTGAGAATATGCGCCCAGGCGATCTTGTCCACACGGTGGGCACACCCAATGACACCATCCATCCCACGGATGGTTACGGCGATTGGAACTTCGCGTTCAAGGACTACGCCTCACGCTAAGGCAGCGCCTCACGTAAACGCAGCGGCAGGCTACTTCCCGCCAACCCCGTGATCTAACCAACCCCGTGGCGCCCTAGCGCACTACTGATAGCCGCTGCCCGCGCTGCTGCCGCATCCATGCGGCGGTATTCGCGGTCTCGACGCTCTGCGATGAGTGAGGCGAGGAATACTGTGGGATCGGTTCCGGGAGCCGGAAGAGGCGCCACGTGGGCACTGGCTTCACTGGCCAATTCCATGGCCAGGGCAAAGCGGGAGTTCCCGGCCATGGCGCTTCCTTGACGCAGGAACAAGGAGATGCGCCGCGCCAGAGGATCGGGAAGCCGGCCAATATCAGCCAACGCGGCCCATTGTGCCAGTGCGGGGGCCACTGAAACCTGCAGGGGCACGCTCTTGGGAGCGCGGTCTCGGATGGCGTAAGTGCCGGCAAGCATGTCACCGAGCCGCTTGGACTTGTCATTGAACAATGAAACCAGGCAGGCCACCGAACCCAGCGTGAGGTAAATTTCCAGCACCGCCAGCAGTGCCCTAACCAAGGCGTGCCGGAAGCGGATGGAACCGCCGTCGTCGCGCACCACACGCAGCCCCATAACAAGCTTTCCCAGCGACTTACCCCGGCTCAGCGTCTCCACCGTGATCGGGACAACCACCAGCAAGCCCACCACAATAGCCAAAATGATGGCACGCGCTGCGGCCGGATCCAGCATGAATGCCACCTGGCCCAGTAAAACGAACAAGCCAAACGCCACAGCCAGCGTGACTGTCAGGTCAATGGCCGTGGCCACGGAGCGGGCAGCGAAGGAAGCGGGGCGAAGTTCCAGGACAACGGCTTCACCGGTGATGATTGCGGACATGAAAACAGTCTATCCACGCCCTGGGACCTCGGCCCTATATGCTGGTGCGGATGGACATGGATGCCTTTACCTCGGTACACCGCCCGCAATGGGAGCGGCTAAATACGCTTGCCCGGAAACGGCGATTGAGCGGTGCCGAGGCGGATGAACTGCTGCATTTGTATCAAAGCGTTTCAGGACATTTGTCTCTCATCCGCTCCCTCACGGCAGAAAGTGCTCTCTCCGCCTCATTGTCAGCAACGTTGGCCAACGCCCGGACTCGGTTTACGGGCGCGCGAAGCAATATTTTTCTTGATATTGCAACGTTCTTCGTTGTAGCCCTGCCGGCAGCCTTCTACCGGCTGCGCTGGCTGACGGTTATTATTGGCGGCGTTTTTATTCTCATCGCCTCCCTCTTTGCGCTGTGGGTGGCAGGGGATCCGGCCGTACAGGCGGCTTTGGGATCTGACGCGGAACTGCAGCAGCTGGTCAATCACGACTTTGTGAACTATTACTCGGAAAATCCGGCAGCCTCCTTTGCCGGCGCCGTCTGGACCAATAATGCCTGGATTGCTGCCCAGTGCGTGGCCTTCGGGATCACCGGGGCCTTTGTGCCGTATCAAATTTTCATGAATGCCCAGAACGTTGGTGTCACCGCCGGAGCCATGTTCGCCTATGGCAAGGGTGATGTTTTCTTCAGCTATATTCTTCCGCACGGTCTCATGGAACTGACAGCCATCTTCATTGCCTCCGCCGCAGGACTGCGGATATTTTGGGCTTGGGTGAGCCCTGGGCCCCGCACACGGCTGGATTCGCTGGCCCGTGAAGGACGTTCGCTCATGACGGTGGCCGTGGGATTGGTCTTCGTCTTGTTTATCTCCGGCCTCGTGGAAGCTTATGTCACACCAAGCCCGCTTCCTGTGTGGGCCAAAATCACCATTGGCGCACTGGTTCTTGGGGCGTACTGGGCCTACACCCTGATATTGGGCCGCAAGGCGTTCCTTGCAGGGGAGTTGGGTGACCTTAACCCGGACGACGCCGGAGCCACCATCCGCTCGTCCTAGTAGTTGCGTCAGGCTAATAGATGCTTGCCGCAGGCCTCCCCAAAATCACCCCGTGGGTGCAAGATGGGGATATGGGTGATGACACTGCAGGCCAGGACAACGGACTGTTGCAGAACACGGGGTTGTTCCAGACCACGGTGCAACAGGGGAGCGCGGATCAACTCATTCCACCGCACCCGTGGCGGCGTTTTGTGGCATTGGGAGATTCCTTTACGGAAGGCCTGGATGATCCGGAACCGGGCAGTCCCGGCGGATATCGAGGATGGGCGGACCGTGCAGCGGAGGAGTTGAGTGTGGGAGTGCCAGATTTCGCCTACGCAAACCTGGCCGTCAGGGGGCAACTACTGCACGAGGTAATTGACACCCAAGTGGGTCCCGCCCTGGCGCTGACACCAGATCTGGTCTCATTTCAAGCAGGAGGCAACGATCTCTTTCACACCGGTGCGGACCCTGACAAGCTGGCCGCTCTTTTAGAGGGAGCCGTGAGCCGCCTGCGCCTGCAGGGAGTGAGCGTCCTGATCTTTGTTGGGCCGGACTCCGGGCGCTCCACCGTCATGGGCCAATTCCGTACGAAGATTGCCATCTTCAATGAAAATATGCGCAGCATCGCCGAACACCACGAGTGCCTTGTGGCCGATTTGTGGGCCATGAAGGAACTACATGATCCGCGCATGTGGAGTCAGGATCGGCTCCACCCGTCAGCCCTGGGTCACCACGCAGTGGCGGCTATGGTCCTAGAAACGCTGGGTGTGCCGAACTCCCTGAAGCCACTGACGCCCAAACCGCTTCCTGTGACAAGTTGGCGGAAAGCGAGAGTCGGTGACATCGCGTGGGCCCGGAACTATTTGATGCCCTACGTACTCCGAGGAATCCGGCACGAGTCCCCGACAGGAGGATTCGGTGCCAAACGGCCTGTGCCGGCACCCCTGCAGAGTGTCCCGCTTTCCAGCCGGGGCCGCCTCTTTGGTGAGGCTGGTCCACCAGATGCGGGAGCGGCACCCAAGCCTGAAAAAGAACCAGAGTGACAGTTTGGCATCATCACGGGGTGGCAGTCACCGGGTGGGACCGCCTGCCGGTATCGTTTGGACTTGTGAGCGAGAATTCAAAGCCCCAGGACTCAGTGACACCCGAAGATGCTGTGACACGCCAAGATGCTGTGGCACGCCAAGAAGTTGGGGCGCAGGCCCAACAAGGCAGTCCCGCCGCCGGCAGCGCTGATACCAAGGCCGCTGATACCAAGGTTGCTGCCAGTGAGGCCGCTGCTCTTGCGGAAAAGGCCCGTGCTCGGCGCGTGGCGGCACCTGTTGGCGAGAGCTCGGTCTCACGGATCAAAATAGAGCAAGTTGCTGACCAGGAACCCATGCGGGCGGCATCGCGGATGCCGCAGTTGCCCAGTGACGAGGAAATCGCCGCAGCACTGGCTAAGAGCGCGGCCGTGGCCGAAGCCGTGGCTGGTGGCACGGGGACACCAGATGTACAGGGCGAGGACAGTGCCGTTGTGCGCCCCTCGGCTGAGGAACAGGCAAAGCGCAAGGCTGCCAGAGACAAGGCCGTCAATACAAAGCCAGTACTGACACGGGTATTTCAGGTCATCATCGCAGTTTTCTATCCCATCGTGCTGCTGGTACTAGCCATCAGGCTGGTCACCACCTCCACGTTTTTGTGGATCGAGTACCACCGCCCCGGGTTCCCGATCGACTCTTTTGGGTTCAGCACCGAGGACAGGCTCACCTACGGCTCCTACACCGTGGACTACCTGCTCAACTTTGCCCCGCCCCGGTACTTGGGTGACCTGGTCAACTCCATTGGCAACCCCTTGTTCCTGACCCGGGAAGTGGGGCATATGGCAGATGTGAAGACCGTTATTGTTATGGCCTTCCTCAGCGCCCTGCTCCTGGCGGTCATCATGGCTATTGGCGTGATATATCTTTCGCGGCGTAGCTTCGGCGGCAATCGCCGGGCTTTTTTCGCAGGCTCGATCGCCACTTTGGTCTTGATCATTGCTTTGGGTGTTTTTGCCGCAACCGGCTGGGAACGGTTCTTTACTGACTTTCATAAGATTTTCTTCGCCCAAGGAACGTGGACGTTCTACACCGACGACACCCTCATCAGGTTGTTCCCTAGCCAATTTTGGTTGGATTCCGGCATCTTCATCGGTGCCTTTGTCCTAGTGGTCTCGTCGCTGACGTTAGCCTTCACCTGGCCAACAAGAGAGCGCCGCGTGGCCGTCATTGCGGCGCAACGTCCCGGCCGCCGCGCGGCATAGCTGTGCAGCAAGCCCGCAGCGGCAGCCAATAGCGCCAAAAGTAGATACTGCCAGCGTGGCGAACGGTAGCGATAGTACCTCTTTTCATAGGAAAGCCGTCGGGGCCGTTTTGCCATCAATTGACAGCCTCCTTAGCCAGGCTCTGGCGCTGTGCCGGGCACAATGTCATTCAGTAATCATGGCCACCCACGGTTCGGGCGCTAATAAGCCTCATGCCAGTAAGTCATATATCAGTACTGGGTTTGAAAGCGGGCAGGCCTGGGAGGGCATCAGAGAAGCCAGGCTGTGACAAAAAGCGTTTCATGGGGCCCAACATTATTTCTGAGGTAGTTCTGTGGTCCAAAAGGTTAGGGGTCTCACAATTGGTGAAGAAGTGTGATAGTCGGATCCGGAGGTATTTGGGGGACAGCCGTTAGCAGGCCACAACCCCACCCCGCTAACCTTCGCTGCTTCCCAGTCCACCCGCCGGCTGGCTCGGCCGGTGAACGTCATGAAAAAGGCGGTGGTTAGATCCAGCTGGGCAGCCACATGTGTTGACGCCATTGTTCTTGCGGGATAATCTCCGCCGCCCAAATGGGGTAAAAGAAGGCGCTCAGGGCTACTACCAGGACCAGGAAGATCCCTACGATGATGGCGCCTTGTTGACGACGCCAGGGAGGGTCGGAAACCTTGCCCAGGACCATGCCCAAAACCAGCACCAGAGCCAAGATCATGAAGGGTTCGTAGGCAATGGCGTAGAAGAAGAAGATGGTGCGCAGCGGGTAGAAGATCCACGGCAGGAAGCCGGCAGCGAATCCGGCCAGGATGGCCCCGGCACGCCAGTCGCGTTTGATGGCCCACACGCCCACCAGGAACAGGATGGCTAAGGTCCCGCCCCACCAGATCAGCGGGTTGCCCACGCTGGTGACTGCTGCAGTGCATTTTTCCACTACGCAGCCGCCGTCACCATTCTCATAGTTCTTCACATAGAAAGAGGTGGGGCGGCCCATGACCAGCCAGGACCAAGCGTTGGCCTTGTAGGGGTGATCAGAACCCAAACCGGTGTGGAAGTTATAGGCGGTGGAGTGGTAGTGCCACAAGGAACGCAGCGAATCCGGGATCCAACCCCACACCGTGGAGGGATTCTCGCCAGCCCAATTCCTGTCATACGCATCCTTGGACATGAACCAGCCGGTCCAGCTAGCCAAATACGTTGCAGCCGCCACGGGAACCATGCTGACAAAGGCAACAATGCCGTCCTTCCAGATAGCACCCATCACCCAATACTTAATGCCGGCGATGCGGCGGGCATTCATATCCCAAATAACGCTCATCAAGCCAAAAGCAGCCAGGAAAAACAAACCTGACCATTTGGTGCCAATGCACAGGCCCAGAGCTACGCCGGCGGCCAGCCGCCACCAGCGGATGCCCAGCCACGGCCCATAGAGGAGCTCCTTGGCCGGGACCAAGCCGCCGGGGCCGGCGAGGATGGAAAGCTTCGCAGCCAGCCGCCGTCGTCCATCATCACGGTCCATGATGATGGCGCCAAAGGCGGCGAGGGCAAAGAACATCACAAAGATGTCCAGCAATGATGTTCGGGACTGGACAATGGCATGCCCGTCAACCGCGAACAGTAGCCCGGCCGTGGCGCCCAGAATGGTGGAACGGAACATCTTCTGAGCAATCAATGCCAGCAGGAAGATGGATACGGTACCCACCAAGGCTGCAGAGAACCGCCAACCGAACGTGCTTTCCGGGCCGAAGAGCCACATACCAAAGGCAATCATCCACTTGCCCACGGGAGGGTGCACCACATATTCGGGGGTGGTCTCTAGGCTGGTAAAAATGCCTTGGTTGAAGAGGTCGTTGGCCTTCTCCGCCCAATTTCGCTCGTAGCCGCTTTGTAAGTAGCTGTAGGCGTCCTTGACGTAGTAGGTCTCGTCAAAAACTAACGACGGAGGCTGGCCCAGACGTAGGAAGCGCAGCAGTCCACCTACCAAGGCGGTCAAGGCAGGCGCCAGCCAAAACCAAAGCCGCAGGCTCGCCGGGGTAGTGGAAAAAGAATAGCGTGCACCAAGCAGCCGTGCGCCAAGAGCCGAGCGGGTAAAAGCTTGCGCAGGGTCTCGCAGCCACCGCAGCGAAGAAACTCCCGTGCCCGCCGCGGGCACCGGAGCCTCCACTGCCGGATCAGCCGTGACCGAGTCAGCGCTTACCGGGAGAGCAGAGCTGTCCGCCTGGGGATCAAAGGTGGTGGGGTTCTCCGGGGCCGCCGGGGCGGTATCCATAGCTTGGGGTTGCACGGAGTCAATGCTACCCAAGTGGGCCCAGAAGCTGGGGCGCACTACGCTGGTGTCATGGAAGATGACTTTGGCACAAATCCGGCACCCGCACATGACGACTCGGAAACAACCGAAGAAACCCTCGATTCAAGCCTTGCGCCTCCTGCGCTCCCCGGGGAGGGGTACATTATTCTGGCCGCAACACCCATTGGAAACATGGGTGACGCCTCAGCTCGGCTGATTGCCTGGTTGGGTGCTGCAGATATTGTTGCCGCCGAGGACACCCGCCGGCTGCACCGGCTGGTGACCAGCCTGGGCGTCAAGGTGGGCGGGCAGATCATCAGTTACCACGAACACAATGAGGCCGTGAAGACCGCCGAGCTGCTGGCTCAGGTACAAAGCGGCAAGACACTTCTCATGGTCACCGATGCAGGGATGCCGTCAGTGTCCGATCCTGGCTTCCGGCTAGTGAGCGCGGCAGTTGCCGCAGGTGTAAAGGTGACAGCTGCTCCGGGACCGTCAGCTGTTTTGACGGCACTGGCCCTCTCAGGTCTACCCACGGATAGGTTCTGTTTTGAAGGATTCCTGCCGCGTAAGTCAGGGGAGCGGGCGGCGCGCCTGCACGAACTTGCGCTGGAAAAGCGCACCATGGTGTTTTTTGAGGCCCCGCACAGGCTCGAAGCCATGTTGCGTGCCCTGCACACAGCTTTTGGGCCTTCCCGCCCCGGCGCCGTATGCCGGGAACTGACCAAGACCTATGAAGAAGTAATACGCAAACCCCTCTCGGGACTGCTGGAATGGGCTGAAGAAAACCAGATTCGCGGCGAGATCGCCATTGTTGTTGGCGGTGCTTTGGAAGGTGACCTGGGTACCACTGAAGACCATGTGGCTGCTGTCAACGAGCTCATGTCACAGGGGATGCGCATGAAGGAAGCCGTTGCGGTGATTGCCCATGACGTGCATGTCAGCAAGCGTGAACTCTACAGCGCCGTGCTGGCAGCCCGCGGGTAGCCACAGCTGCCAGTCTGGTACTCACCGCAGATGTTGTTGTGCAGATGTTGTTGTGCAGATGCACAGCGATTCCTGCATGGGCAGTGCGTCCATGCGTAGACACTGTTGTTCGCCCGGAACTACCGTGAACTACAGCACTATTTTCCATGCACTGCCCCGGTAAACTCTGGCGCCCTCCCTGGCCCCGCCTGAGGTGCGGGCACCAGATAAAAGGAGTCACCATGACAGTGAGCCCAACCGCCGAACTCTCCGGCGCCAAACTGACCGAACGCGAACGCGCCTTGCTGGCAAGTGTTCCCACCGGCTTGTTGATCAACGGCGAATGGCGGCCTGCGGCTTCCGGGAAAACCTTTGTTGTGGAGGACCCCTCAACAGGTCAGGCCTTGGTAGAGGTGGCTGACGCTGGCGCCGAGGATGGTGCTGCAGCCTTGGATGCGGCTGTGGCTGTCCAAGAAGAATGGGCAGCAACCCCGGCACGCGTCCGTGCTGAAATTCTGCGCCGCGCCTTTGATATGGTCACCGCCCGGGCTGATGACCTGGCTCTGCTGATGACCCTTGAAATGGGTAAGCCGCTTGCTGAAGCCCGCGGCGAAGTCAGCTACGGTTCCGAGTTCCTGCGCTGGTTCTCAGAGGAAGCAACCCGTTCCTTTGGCCGCTACTCCTCCAACCCCGAGGGCACGCAGCAAATCATGGTGCAAAAGAAGCCGGTTGGTCCCTGCCTGCTGATCACTCCCTGGAACTTCCCCCTGGCCATGGCAACCCGCAAGATTGCCCCGGCCATTGCTGCCGGTTGCACCATGGTGCTCAAGCCGGCCAACCTGACACCACTGACCAGCCACCTCTTCGCCCAAATCATGATGGAGGCGGGCCTGCCGGCCGGCGTCCTGAACGTGGTCTCCACCAGCGATGCCGGCGGAGTGACGGCTCCGCTCATCCAGGACTCGCGGCTGCGCAAGCTCTCCTTCACCGGATCCACCCCCGTAGGCAAGCGCCTGTTGGCTGACGCGTCCGCGAATGTGCTGCGCACGTCCATGGAACTGGGCGGCAACGCACCATTTTTGGTCTTTGACGATGCAGACCTGGACGCAGCCGTGGAAGGCGCCATGGCCGCGAAGCTGCGGAACATGGGCGAAGCCTGCACGGCAGCTAACCGATTCCTCGTGCACGAATCCGTGGCCGAAGAATTTGCCACCCGCTTTGCTGCCCGCATGAGCGCCATGACCACCGGCCGCGGAACTGACCCGGCCACCAAGGTGGGGCCGCTGATCGACGCCAAGAGCCGTGACAAGGTGCACTCACTCGTGAGCGAGGCCGTAGCCGGCGGCGCCACCGCAATCACAGGTGGCAGTGCCGTGGAGGGTGCCGGATACTTCTACCAGCCCACCGTACTCACGGGTGTGGAACCGGGAGCCCGCATCCTCACGGAAGAGATCTTCGGCCCAGTCGCCCCCATTGTCACGTTCAAGAATGAGGACGAGGCCGTAGCGCTGGCCAACAATACCGAGTACGGCCTGGTGGCCTACGTCTTCACCAAGGACCACAACCGCGGCCTGCGTATGGCCAACCGGATTGAAACCGGCATGATGGGCCTAAACGCGGGTGTCATCTCCAACGCCGCAGCCCCCTTCGGCGGCGTCAAGCAGTCCGGTTTGGGCCGTGAAGGCAGCATCGAAGGTATCGAGGAATACCTGTACACCCAGTACATCGGCTTCCCCAACCCGAACAACGCCTAGTCCCCACCTGCCGGCCCGGTATATCGCTGCGCGATCTGCCGGGAACCTGGCATGTGTGGCCCCACCCACCTGCCGGCCCGGTATATCGCTGCGCGATCTGCCGGGAACCTGGCATGTGTGGCCCCACCCACCTGCCGGCCCGGTATATCGCTGCGCGATCTGCCGGGAACCTGGCATGTGTGTCGCCGGCTCTCTAGCTTGCGTTGGTGTCGGTGCGGCGGATGAGCGAGGCCGGCATCAACAAGGCGCGCATCCGTCCCATTAGTGTGGATTGTGTCCGTAACCGCGCGGTCACGCTCTGTACAGCATCCGCCAAATCATCCCGGCGTGTCTTGGAAAGTCCCGCACCGTAGATGGCTTCTTCATAGGCATGGAGCAGCAAGGTCAAACCGGACGGTGTTGTTGGCCCCAGCATTGCCGCGAACTGTTGTGCCGCCAACGCAGGGGTGTGGGCAGGATCTTGGCGATAACCAAAATCTGTGGCCGAATCCTGAAGTTCTCGCCAAGCCCGCACCTCTGGGGAAACAGTGTCGCGAGGATCGTGGATCTTAGCCAGGCGCCGGCGTCGAATAGCACTGCGTAGCAGAGCCGGAGACGCCAGAGCAGCCAGAATTAGCAGCACCCACCCCATCCCTGCCAGCCACCGGCCACTGTTATCAACCGCTGTCCCAGTACCGGATAGAGCGGTGGCACTGACGCTAGTAGTGGCAGTGGAAGCAGCGGTTGAAGGCTGTTCCGTGGTAGCAGCTTGGCTTTGGGGCGCTGGCGTTGGGACGGAGTCTTCCTGGGCGTACGCCGGCACGTCACCGCGGGATGGAGTGGGTTCAAAAGGTACCCAACCCAGGCCCTCAAAGTAAAGTTCGGGCCATGCGTGAGCATCGCGGCCGGCAACTTCAAAGCCGCGCATCTGAAGATTCTCTTCTTGCTTGTCCAAGCCCGGCGTCCGGGTTCCAGCCGTATAACCTACGGCGATGCGGGAGGGGATCCCCACCTCACGCGCCATGACTGCCATAGCTGCGGAGAAGTGGACACAATAGCCTTTTTTGTTCACCAGAAAATCTGCCAGCACACCCATTCCGGAGCCGTCATACCCGTCCGCCACAGGTGCGCTCAAGCTGTAGCTGAATTCATCCGACTGGAAATAGTTCTGTATGGCTATTGCCTTGGCATAGGGGCTGACTGCCGTACTGGTGAGATCCGTGACGGTCCTGTTCACAATTGAGGGAACATCGGAGGGTAGCGCCAAAAAGACCGGGTCAAGTTCTTTCCTCGGCGCTGCCGTTGCCTGATTCAACAGATCCGGCGTCAGGACCGGCATTTCACTGCGCACTACATAAGACTGCCCAGCCGTGGTCGAGGTCTGAGAGACGATGGTGGCTGTGGAGGGGTTCCATAGCCACACTCCAGGCAACTGCTGGACATCCGTGACCGTGAGCGGAGCGGGCAACCACTCATCACCCACACCCGGGACAGTAATACGAGTAACTGTTTTTGTCTTGGGTAGTCCTGAAGACGGCCCGATAGCGGGAGAAAGACGTGAGAGCTTCGCTTGCAGGTTTGAAGGCAGTGCCGAGGGACCCCAGACCTTGCCCTTGAAGTTCTCCAACGTGGTCAGCCGCAAATACTCCGGCTCCTCTGCACTGGTGGTGTACCGCAGCACCACGCGCTCTGACTGGGAGCGCAAGTCATCACCGAGGGTCACCATGGCGTCCAGTGAACCGCCTTCGCCTGTTGCGTTCAAAGCAGAACCTTGCGGATACCGGCCCTCTGTAAACCCGGGGAGGGCAGCTGTGACAAACTGCATCAGCAGGACCACAGAGGCGCCCATGACCAGTGCCTTCGTGAGGGTGCCGCTGGGCGCCTTGGGCATGTCTGTTCGCAATTTTCCATCCGGTACATACCACCGGCAACACGCCAGAATCAGCAGAAACCCGGACGCCGTCCCCACCAGTCCGGGAGTGCTGATCCCTGTCCTGGTGGTCAGCGCAGCTGGTAGCAGGATGAGTAAGAGACCCATGAAACTTGCGGCAGGGAGAGCTACCGTGATGGCGAGTGCGTCTATCAGTAAGGCGGCAAAACCAAGCCCGGCGCAGAACAGAAAGTGCATGGGGGAGGCTGAAGGGACGGGTGCCAAATTTGTCATGATGAGATTTGATGCATCAGAGGCAAGATCCAAGGCGGAGCTCAGAGTTCCAGGAGTCGGGATCACCCCTAGCACAGCGGTGCCAGGGAAGAACATCAGCGTCAGAACCATGAACCAGCCAACAAGAGCACCCAACGGAGCCGCTGGGCTCAGTGCCGAGTAGCGGCGCATCAAGGCTGGGAACAGCAACGTTCCGGCAACCACTACGGCAGCTTGGGGCAGCCACGCCATGTCCTGGAGCACTCCTGCCAAACCAAGCGAGGCGCCCATAACGGCGGAAAAGATGACCAAAGCCAGCACCCAGCGTGCCGGGCCCGTTGCTTGGGTACCCAAATAGCTGTGCAACGAACGGGACTCGGGCCTCCCGCCGTCGCCGTTTTTCTGGTGGGAGGGGTTCGGGCTCGCCAGGACATTATTCGTCATGAACGCCCCTTCCCGCCCCCGTGGTGGGCGTCCAGGTTAGCCCAGGCCTGCCACAGGGTAGTGGCTGGAGTTACCGGTGCAGCATGCCAGCCGGCGCGGCGCAGGATTTGTGCCGCGGGTTCGGCGTCAGTGGCGGTGGCGCACACGAGGAGGGCGTAGGAGCTTTGTGTGCCTTCGGCGTTCCCGGCCAGCAAGGTGGCCTCGGCCTCACTGAGGGCTCCCATGACAGCAATCACCGGGCCGCGGCGCTCGCGGTCATGAAGCCGGTGGGCCAGGGTGGCGGCCAGCGTTGTTTCACCAGGTCCGGCAAGTTCCACAGCTGCCAGGCCAGCAGCCACGGCGTAGCTTCCTTCGCCGCCGCTGTATTCAGCACGGGACGGCTCCGCCGCGGAGGCCGATGTCAACAGTGCCGGGGCGCCCAGATGGTCCAGCAGTGTCAGCGTGAACGCGCGTTCCAGCAGATGCGCGGCAATGGAGGCGGTGGCAACAATGGCCTCTTCAAAGGCCGCCGTGGTGGCCAGTTCTGGCAGATCCTGGGCGGCTCGTGTGGCGGTGCGCAAGGATTTGTTGGTTGGCGGGGCAGGCGCTGTTGGCGCGGCAGGCGGGGCAGGCGCTGATGGTACAGATGGCCCGAACGCCAGGGCGCGCCGGTCCAGAATAAGGATAGCTTCGGGAGTTGTTACGGGTTCCTCCCCCCTGACCATGAGCCGGCCTTGCCGAGCAGTGAGCGCCCAATGAACCCGTCGCAGCGGATCCCCGTAGCGGTAATCACGAGTCATGAGGTCATCCTGATGTGAACGGGCCAGCTCCGAGGTGCTCTGTGAGCCGTCTTGGCCGTGGCCTTCGCTCACGGAAATTGCCGGCAGTTCGAGAGCTGCAGGGGCAATGGTGAGGCGGTCGCCGTGGTCTATTCCGCGCCGTAGAGATGCCACACCAAAAGGATCGGTGAACGTGCACAGCAAGGGGCCAATGGTAAACACGCCGCGATGGCGCGGAAGTAAGGAGTAATGATAGTTACTGCTGGAAGCGCGTGGTATTCCGGCTTGGGGATGGCTGAAGGTGGGTACCTGAGCGAAAGTTGTGGGGAGAGCCTCCACCAGCTGGCTTTGTGAACCCCCAGGATTGTGCCCACGGACCTCAAGGCTCACTTCAACGGGTTCGCCAACACGGCCCAGAAGGGGAGAGATGTGTCGGTGCAGGCTGAAGCCGGATTTGAAGAAATGCAGGGACGCATAGGCTGTGGCTGGCAGCATAAAGCAAAATACGGCAAGGGTCAGAACATCACGCCTACCCAAAATTGAGGCCAAGATGAGGGAAAGAACCGCGCAGGCAAACAATAACCAGCCCCGTGGACGAAGAAGCTGAAAAAGGGACATGGGCGGCTACCTGCTGCGAGCGTCCTGTCCGGCACGCCCGTCCTGCTCGCCAGGAACAGCAACCTCCGCCAGGATCTTTGTAATGACGCTAGCAGGCGTGGATCCTTGGCTGGCGGCGCTTCGCTCCACCAGCAAACGGTGTGCCAGTACCGGTTCGGCCAGGGCACGGATGTCATCGGGCAGAACAAAGCCGCGGCTGGCAAGGGCAGCTGCAGACTTTCCCGCCCGCAGCAATTGCAGCAACGCCCGGGGACTGGCGCCCAGACGCAGCTCCGGACTGGAACGGGTGGCTTGTCCCAGAGCAACAATGTAGGCGCGCACGGCAGGGGACACGTAAATCGCTGCCACCGTGGCCGTCATGGCGCCAACTTGGGCAGCCGTAGCCACGGGGCGCACAGCATCAAGCGGGTTGAACGATTGATGGGTCTCAAGCATTGCCATTTCTGCGCCGGGATGCGGATAGCCCAAGGAGATGCGTGCCATGAAACGGTCACGCTGGGCTTCTGGCAGCGGATAAGTGCCGGCCATTTCAATGGGGTTTTGTGTGGCGACAACCATGAATGGGCCGCTCAAAGGGTAGGTGGTTCCATCCACGCTCACCTGGCGTTCGGCCATGGATTCCAACAGTGCCGACTGTGTTTTTGCGGAGGCGCGGTTGATCTCATCCCCAATGACAATGTTGGCAAAAATGGGGCCCGGACGGAATTCAAAGGCCTGTGAGGACTGGTTGAAGATTGACACCCCGGTGATATCGCTAGGGAGCAGATCCGGGGTGAACTGAATCCTGTTAACCGAACAGTCAAGGGTGCGGGCCAGCGTCTTGGCCAGCAGCGTTTTGCCCACGCCGGGTACATCCTCCAAGAGGAGGTGCCCACCCGCCAGTAACACTGTCAGGGCAAGCCGGACGGCGTCTTCCTTACCATCCACAACAGTGTTCATGACGGCCATAATGTTTTGGCTTAGCTCAGAAAAATGTTCCGGAGCCATGGCCAGTTCGGATGCCTGCGGGTTCATAGCCCCTGCAACGTCTGCTGCCAGTAAAGTTTCCTGGAGGTGCATGCCTCACCTTTCGAAAAAAACCCAACAACACACCATGAGCTGCCTCGTGTGATCCACGCTACTAGTGTGGCGTGATTTTGGGGTCATTGGGACAAAGAAATTAAGCAAACGGTAAAGTTGGCAACCATGTGCACCCATGACGTTCCGCGCCCTTATCGCCCTGAAGAATTGACGGACATTGGCGGAGCCCGCCCGGGTGCCTTTGCCGGTGCCCCCGCACCGCTCCCCGTCCCCGTGTATGACAATCACACGCACTTTGACTTTGGCGACTCTCCAGTTGAGCTGCGTGCGGCCTTGGATGCGGCAGAGGCCGTAGGTGTTGCCGGCGCCGTTCAGGTTGGCTGTGACCTGGCGTCCTCCCGGTTTACAGTTGCCGCGGTCGATGCGGACCCACGCCTGCTGGGCGCGGTTGCCATCCATCCCAACGACGCCCCCGAACTGGCTCTGGCGGGCACTCTGGATGATGCTCTGGCTGAAATTGATGCCATGGCCGCCCATCCCCGCATTAGGGCCATCGGTGAAACAGGCCTGGACTATTTCAGGACGGGCGAAGCGGGCTTGGCGGCGCAGCACCATTCTTTCCGTGCGCACCTGGACATGGCCAAGCAGCGTGAGCTCGCGCTGCAAATTCACTGCCGTGACGCGCACACCGATGTCCTCTCAACACTGGATGAGGTGGGGGCACCCTCAAGGTTGGTTTTTCACTGCTTCTCAGGGGACGCCGAATTGGCAAAAATTTGTAACGAAAAGGGATGGTTCATGTCCTTTTCTGGGACCTTGACTTTTAAAAATGCCCATAATTTGCGTGCGGCCCTTGCGGTGGCTGACCCGGCGCTGATTCTGGTAGAGACTGACGCGCCATTTCTGACACCTCATCCATTCAGAGGGCGCCCTAATGCCAGCTATATGCTGCCTTACACGGTGCAATGCATGGCACAATTGATGGGCTTGGACTTGAGTGAAATGGGCCACCTGCTGCGCACAAATACTGGCTCTGTTTACGGCTCCTGGTCCGATTGATCCTGTACTTTCGATCACTTTTCCGTGACCAAACCTTGTCCGTTTGGTCACGATTGGGTTACGCTGGGGAACTATTAGCCGTGGTCGGGGAAGGCCAACGGATGAAATGCCATAGGACATAGCGTAAAAAAATGATCCGTGGCAACCGTTCGCAAGAACAATTCTGGCAGGACCGTCCGCAGTATCTTGCGGCCACAATCCACCAGTGTTGCTCGGTACTTTCCCGTGCCCGGGTGCTCTAGTAGTAACGAGAACTCGTGTCTTCTTTCCTTACCGTCAATGGCAAATTGAGTTATTTGAAGCTTGCCTGCCAAGGCGCAGTGCTCATAGCACTCGTCGCCGCGCTCATGGCATTCATCACGGCCACCAAAACCGTCACTCTCGTGGTGGATGGCCAAGCCAGCTCAATTCAGGCTTATGGTTCCTCCGTCAGTGACGTGCTCAAGCATGCAGACGTGAGTGTGAACTCTGGTGACCACATCACACCGGCTCTGGATACCAGCGTCGAGAGTGGTTCAACCATCACCGTCAACACGGCCAAGGACATCAAGGTGAGCTTGGATGGGGCGGAACACACTGTCACCACCACCTCCACAAAGATCAGCGGATTGATGAGCCAACTAGGCATCGCCGCCAACGCCAGGCTCTCACTGCCGGCAGATACTCTGCTCGCCAATTCGGCTGACCTGAGCATCATCACCCCTAAGCAAATCACGCTCGTGGCTGACGGCAAGAAGCAGGTCAAGACCACCACGGCCCAGAATGTTGGCGATTTCCTGGCTGAGACCGGAGTGACGCTGGCTAAGAGTGATCTCGTCTCCACTCCCGGCGTGGCAACAGTTGTTGAGAACATGGTGGTCAAGGTGACCCGGGTCAACACCTCTGGAACAGCCAAAGAAACTGCAGATGTGCCGTTTGAGACCGAACAAAGCGTGGATCCTGCACTCTTCAAGGATCAGAAGAAGACCATCAGCGAAGGTGCCGCCGGCACGCTGCAAAAGACCTTCCGTACGGTAACTGTTGACGGTGTGGTTGTCAGCCGCACCGAAACCGGATCCACGGTTGTCAAGGAACCAGTTGCCGCGAAAATCAGCATCGGTGGCAAGGAACGCCCCGCCCCGAAGGATGAAACCAGCAGTAAGGCTGCCAACACCGAAGCCAAAGCTGGAGCCAACACCGGAGCTAACACCGGGGCCAAGGCACCGACCATGTCCAACGAGGCCATGTGGGATGCCATTGCGCAGTGTGAAGCCACCGGAAACTGGTCCATCAATACCGGCAACGGCTACTATGGCGGCTTGCAGTTTGACATTGGTACCTGGCTGAGCAGCGGCGGCGGAGCCTACGCCCCCAATGCCAGCCTGGCCACTAAAGCCCAGCAGATTGACATTGCCAACCGTGTTTACGCCCAGCGCGGCCTGCAGCCGTGGGGCTGTGGACATGTGGTGCAGTAGCAGCCAGCCTGATCTAGCTCTCTCCCTGAGTGAGCGGCCGCACTGAGCGGCGGAGCCTGTGTGACGTTGCACAAGTCATAGTCAGTAGATACTCCCCGGAGTGGTTTCAACACCGATGCGGGGAGTATCTTCGTTAATAGCGGCTACCATTATTGCGTGACCTCCCCGCATCCCACCCCAGCCACCCAGCCACTGCTGGGCGCCACCGAAATTCGCCGCTTGGCAGAAGAAATAGGTGTGCGCCCCACCAAGACACTGGGACAAAACTTTGTCATTGACGGCAACACCATCCGCCGCATTGTGGCCGCAGCCGGTGTGGACCCCAGCGAAACCGTGCTCGAAGTGGGCCCCGGACTTGGCTCTTTGACACTGGGGCTACTCGATGTCGCCGCCCGCGTGGTCGCCGTGGAAATAGACCCCGTGCTGGCGGCGAAGCTCCCAGATACCATCGCGGCGTTCCGTCCGTTACTCACGGGAAATATTGACGTGGTGCTCTCGGACGCCATGCGCATCACGGAGCTTCCCGCTGAACCCACAGCCCTGGTGGCTAATCTGCCCTACAACGTGGCAGTCCCCGTGGTACTGCATCTACTGGAGCATTTTCCTTCGCTGCGCCACGGCCTGGTCATGGTCCAGGATGAGGTGGCAGACAGAATGGTTGCCGGCCCCGGTTCCAAGACGTACGGGGTGCCGTCCGTCAAGGGCGCCTGGTACTCGCAGATGCGCAAGGCCGGCGTCATTGGTACGAATGTTTTTTGGCCTGCCCCGAAGATCAATTCCGGGCTGGTGGCCTTCACCCGGCGCGAACCTCCCGTCACCCAGGCTTCGAGGGAGCAAGTGTTTGCTGTCATCGACGCTGCTTTTGCTCAACGCCGCAAGACCCTCCGGGCAGCCTTGGCAGGCTGGGCCGGCGGTGCTGCCGAGGCTGAAGTCTTCTTGCGTCAAGCTGGAATAGACCCCACCGCCCGTGGCGAAGTTATTGATGTGGCCGCTTACGCCCGTATCGCCGAAGCAAAGCTCATGGCAACGGCCTAGCCCATGGACCCTATGAACAAGCGCGGAAGAGGCGGGGCCGCCACACCAGGCAGTGGAGCCCCGGGTTCCGCCGATCATTTCGTCACAGATCCCACGTGGGCCCCCGCCGCCCGCCGGGTCAAAGTGCGTGCCCCGGGGAAAATCAACGCCTATTTTCAGGTGGGTCCGCTACGTGCGGACGGCTACCACGCCGTTGCCAGCAGTTATGTGGCGGTCTCGCTGTACGAGGAAGTGGCTGCCACATCCCGCCCCGGTACGCCCGCCACGGAGATCACAGTCTCACTCAGCCCGGAAAGCTCCCTTGAGCCGGAACTGCTGGCAACCATACCGCTGGATGCCAGCAACTTGGTGGTCAGAGCTGCACTTCTGGTAGCTGGGATTGCTGAGGACCCCAGCGGGGTTCATCTTGAAATTACCAAACATGTGCCCATTGCTGGTGGCATGGGCGGCGGGTCGGCGGACGCCGCAGCGACCCTCGTGGCCTGCGACGCGCTCTGGCATACCGGCCTCTCCCGTGAAGAGCTGGCCCAACTGGGGTCCGAACTGGGCGCAGACGTGCCGTTCGCACTCATGGGGGGTGCCGCCGTCGGGCTGGGCATTGGGGATGAGCTCAGCCCTGCTCTGGCACCCACGCCACTGCATTGGGTGCTGGTTCCGGCAGACTTTGGGCTGTCCACCCCGGTGGTCTATGACAGGCTTGATGCGCTGCGCCTGGCTGCCGGGATCACCGCTTCGGAACCCAGCCAGATCAAGGCTGGTGTCTTGGCAGCGTTGCGGGCCGGGGATGCGCAGGCACTGGCCCCCTGGTTACACAACGATTTGCAGGCCTCGGCAGTGTCGCTGGCACCGTCGCTGACCCAGACCCTGGCCGAGGGAAAGTCGCTGGGTGCGCTGGCAGCGTTGGTGTCCGGGTCCGGGCCCACCATCGCGTTTCTGGCCGAGGACGCAGACCATGCGCAGGCGCTATCTCGTGCTCTGGCCGGTCTGGGCCATGAGGCCTGGGCTGTCCAGGGACCTGTTCACGGCGCCCACATAATCGCCTAGAAAAATTTTTACATCCAAAATCTGAAGGAAAGTGGTACCACGTGGCTCATTTGCTGGGCGGAGAAAATCTAAGCATTGCCTTCGCCACCCGAACCGTGCTCGACGGCGTCAGTGTCGGGCTTGAAGAAGGGGACCGCATTGGCATTGTGGGACGTAATGGCGACGGCAAGTCCACGCTGATGCGCCTGCTGGCCGGGCGCCAAACTGCGGACTCCGGCCGTGTCACCGTGCGCGGCGGGGTCCAGGTCAGTTACCTGGACCAGACGGACGTGCTGGACGGCGAACATACGGTGGGCTT
This sequence comes from Arthrobacter sp. lap29, assembly GCF_032458965.1. Lineage (NCBI taxonomy): Bacteria > Bacillati > Actinomycetota > Actinomycetes > Micrococcales > Micrococcaceae > Arthrobacter > Arthrobacter sp. lap29. The sequence continues at coordinate 78,409 of NZ_JAUCEK010000004.1, read as the reverse complement.
CGCGATTGTGGGGGAGGCGGCGGACCATGAATGGGCGTCCAACCCCAAGATCCGTGAAATCATGGGTGCGCTGGTGGGAGAGGTGGACTGGCATGCCAACATCCATTCGCTCTCCGGTGGACAGAAACGCCGCGTTGCCCTGGCCAAACTGCTGATCGGTGATGACGATGTCATCATGCTCGATGAGCCCACCAACCACCTGGATGTGGAGGGCGTGGCCTGGTTGGCCAAGCACCTGAACCAGCGCTGGCGGGCCAACGAGGGCGCCTTTGTGGTGGTCACCCACGATCGCTGGTTCCTGGATGAAGTCTGCACCCGCACCTGGGAAGTCCATGACGGGATCATTGACCCGTTCGACGGCGGTTACGCCGCCTACGTGCTGGCCCGGGCCGAGCGGGACCGGATGAACTCAGTGGTTGAGTCCAAGCGCGTCCAGCTGGTCAAGAAGGAACTTGCCTGGCTGCGTCGCGGCGCCCCGGCGCGTACGGCCAAGCCCAAGTTCCGTATTGAGGCTGCCAACGAGCTGATCGCGGACGTGCCAGAACCCCGTGACTCGGTGGCGCTGTCGAAGATGGCAACCGCCCGCCTGGGCAAGGACGTCATTGACCTTGAAAACATCTCCCTGAGCTATGGGGAGGGTGAGAACGCCAAGGAGATCTTTGACAACATCACGCTGCGTCTTGCCCCGGGCGAGCGGCTGGGCCTGGTCGGTGTCAACGGTGCCGGAAAGACCACCTTGTTGCAGTTGCTCAACGGTGAGGTTGAACCGACCTCCGGCAAGGTCAAATGTGGCAGCACCGTCAAGACCGCCGTGCTCACACAGGAAGTCAAAGAGCTCGATGACGTGCTGAACATGCGCGTCATCGAGGTTATTGAGCGTGAAAAGCGTTCCTTTGACGTGGGCGGCAAGGAAATGAGCGCCGGGACGCTCGTGGAGCAGCTCGGGTTCACCAAGGACAAGCAGTGGACCATGGTCAAGGATCTCTCCGGTGGTGAGCGCAGGCGTTTGCAGTTGCTGCGCCTGCTGGTGGGGGAGCCGAACGTGCTCATGCTCGATGAGCCCACAAATGACTTGGATACGGACACCCTTGCGGCCGTGGAAGATGTGCTCGATGGCTGGCCCGGCACGCTCGTGGTGGTCTCGCATGATAGGTACTTGCTGGAGCGCGTCACCGATCACCAGATGGCGCTGCTGGGCGACGGCAAGCTGCGCGGGTTGGTGCGGGGCGTGGACGAGTACTTGGAGCTGCGCGCCAATGCTGGCGTGGGGCCCTCAGCGTCCAGCCCGGCCGCTGCCACTGCGGCCCCGTCCGGCCCCACGGAGGGGCAGAAGCGCGACGCCCGGAAGGTGCTGAACCGGCTGGAGCGTCAGCTGGGCAAGAACTCCGCTGCCGATGCCAAGGTCCACGCTCAGATGGCAACCAGCGTGGGAGACTATGACGCCCTGGCTGATCTGCAAGCGAAGCTGGCCAAGCTCGCCTCCGAGCGCGAGGGCCTGGAGCTTGAATGGCTTGAGGCCTCGGGCGTGCTCGAGTAACACGTTTGGGGCTGCGCACCGTTGTTCCTGCAATGGTGTGCAGCCCCAAGAGTTGCGCACCATTGTTCCTGCAACGGTGCGCAGCTTCAGAGGGCTCTGTCCGCAGCCGTGTTCCTCCACAGCCCTAGCTCGGCGCCGGCTTGTTCACATTCACGACGTCGGGGCTGTCGCCGTCTGAGGCGCTTGGCTCACTATGGGTGCTATGGACGTACAAGGCAGCAGTACTCGCAGACCCATTGAAAGCGTCATTGGCGCACGCGGCGGTGCGGTTCGCCGTGTAGCGCTCCTGGACAAAGGCTACTCCGACTGGCATATTAGGCGTGCTCTTGGATCAGGGGCCATCCGGCGTATTTCTCGCGGCGTTTATGCCACTTCGGGCTCGCTGCCCTTGGCCGAACACCTGGCTAAGAACCAGGCACAGCTGACGTGTTTTGGCCGCGCAAAGCAGGAGGGCCTCTGGGTCCTTCATGATCAGGACATACCTCACGTTGGGATAGCTCACGGGCGGCCCGTATCAGGCTGTGTGAGCCACAGATTCAAGGGCACGTTAACGCTTAGGGACATCCTTCGCCATTGCGCGCAATGCGGCACTGAGCTGGAGATCCTGTGTGTGTTGGAATCGGCCGTAGTCAAGCGCAAGGTGACCTTGGCGCAGCTTCGAACGTTATTCAATCGCCGCAATGACGGCCGTGTTCGCACAATCATTGATTCCATTGACCCCCAATCAATGTCCATTGCAGAAACCTGTGCCAGGTACCACTTGAAAAAGGCTGGATACAACGTCCAGGGCCAGGCGCATATCCGGGGTATGGGTCACCTAGACGCACTGGTGGATGGCCAACTAGGGCTTGAAATTGACGGCCGGGAATACCATAACAATGAAAAGGCCTGGGAAGAGGATCTTCGTCGCGGCAACGTTCTGGTGATTGAAGACGTGCCTGTTCTGCACTTTAGGGCAGCGGTGGCCATGTACTACCCGGAAGAGATGCTGCGGTGGGTGCGCCAGGCACTGGAGAGCATTGCAGCCACGCGCCATTAGCCCCGAACCGTGCTCAGCTCCATAAGTTGCGCACCATTTGGCGCCAAACGGTGCGCAGAATTTGTGAGCTTCGCCACCCTGGGGCAAAAAAAGCTCCGCCACGGGAGGGCTCAAGTCGCGCAACAGCCACTCGTCATGGCACACTATATTCTCGTGAGCTTCCAGCGGAAGCAAGATGCTCATGGTCCGCCCTGGTGTAACGGCAGCACCCCAGCCTTTGGAGCTGTGGAGTACAGGTTCGAATCCTGTGGGCGGAACCACTTTTAGGAAGAGATCAGGCCGCTCGGCCAAGCAGGTACCATGGAATTGTTTCCCATTGCGTACGTTTGAAATCGGACCGAGGTCCGGGCAGGAGCGCCACTTAGTGAGCCGCCAAGAGATCATCAGTAACAACCCGGCAGCTGTCATTGTCCTCGCTGCGGGCGCAGGCACCCGGATGAAGTCACGCACACCCAAGATCTTGCACACCATTGGTGGGATCTCCATGGTGGGCCACGCCATCGCCGCCGCACAAGGCTTGAACCCTGACACGCTGGCAGTGGTTGTCCGCCACGAGCGCGATCTTGTTGCAGCGCACATTGCGGCTCTCGATGAAGGCGCCCGCATTGTTGATCAGGATGAGGTTCCCGGAACCGGCCGCGCTGTTCAGCAGGCACTCGAAGCCCTAGACGCCCAGGCCAGCTCCCAGCCAGGCGAGCAGCCAGGCGCCCAGACCGCCGTGGAGGGCACCGTTGTTGTCACTTACGGTGACGTGCCGCTGCTGACCACAACATTGCTGGCCGAGTTGGTGGACACGCACAACAAGGACGCCAACGCCGTCACCGTACTGACTGCGGTTCTGGATGACGCCACCGGCTACGGACGCATCCTGCGCGATGGCACTGACGGCACGGTCTTGGGTATCCGTGAGCATAAGGACGCTACTGAATCTGAGCGTGAAATCCGCGAAATCAACTCCGGCATCTACGCCTTCAACGCTGCCGTCCTGCGGGAAGCGCTCAAGAGTGTCACCACAGATAACAATCAGGGCGAGATGTACCTGACGGATGTGCTGTCCCTGGCCAGGAACAGCGGTGGCCGGGTGGCCGCAGTCTCCACCACTGACCGCTGGCAGGTGGAAGGCGCCAATGACCGCGTTCAGCTAGCGGCGCTTGGTACCGAGCACAACCACCGCATTGTTGCGAGCTGGATGCGCGCGGGTGTGAGTGTCATTGACCCCGCCACCACCTGGATAGATTCCACTGTGCAGCTGGCCGAAGATGTCACCATCTTGCCCGGCACCCAACTCCACGGTAAAACCACTGTGGCGAGGGACGCCGTCGTGGGTCCAGATTCAACGCTGACCGATGTCCAGATTGGCGAAGGTGCCGAAGTCACGCGCACCCACGGCTCCGGTGCCATCATTGGCGAGGGCGCCCATGTGGGTCCGTTCACCTACCTGCGTCCGGGGACCGTTCTGGGTGCCGACGGCAAGATCGGCGCGTTCTATGAAACGAAGAACGTCACCATTGGCCGCGGCTCCAAGCTCAGCCACCTAGGCTACGCCGGAGACACCGAAATTGGTGAGGACACCAACATTGGCTGCGGCAACATCACGGCCAACTTCGACGGCGTGAACAAGCACCGCACGGTCATCGGCTCCGGTGTGCGGACCGGCTCCAACACTGTCTTCGTAGCTCCTGTCACGGTGGGAGACGGCGCCTTCACGGGAGCCGGGGCCATTGTCCGCAAGGACGTTCCGGCAGGTGCACTGACTCTGACCGTGGCCCCACAGCGCAACCTCGAAGGCTGGACCGCGGCGAACCGTCCGGGCAGTATTTCCGCCCAGGCTGCCGAAAATGCCCGCGCCTCAGATGATTCCGCCAACTAAAACTTCTCACCGACCCCACCACTGCGAGAAAGAAAATCATGAGCGAACTAGTCCATAATGTCGACAAAAAGCTGGTGCTGGCCTCCGGCCGCGCCCACCCTGAACTGGCCGAGGAAGTGGCCAAGTGTCTGGGGACCGAGCTGCTGCCGATGTCTGCCTACGACTTCGCCAATGGTGAGATTTACGTCCGCTCCGGCGAAAGCGTGCGCGGCAAGGAAGTCTTCATCATCCAGGCTCACCCTGCCCCGATGAATAACTGGCTGATGGAGCAGCTGATCATGGTTGACTCCATGAAGCGCGCTTCTGCCCGCCGCATCACCGTGGTGGCCCCGTTCTACCCGTATTCACGTCAAGACAAGAAGGGCCGCGGCCGCGAACCCATCTCGGCACGCTTGGTGGCAGATCTGTACAAGACCGCTGGCGCAGACCGCATCATGAGCGTTGATTTGCACACCGCACAGATCCAGGGCTTCTTCGACGGCCCCGTGGACCACCTCTTCGGCATCCCGCTGCTGGCGGACCACATCCGCAAGGTCATCGGGGACGACGCCGTCACCGTAGTTTCCCCGGACACCGGCCGTGTGCGCGTGGCTGAGCAGTGGGCCGAGCGCTTGGGCGGTGCCCCCTTGGCGTTCGTGCACAAGTCACGAGATCTGACAGTGCCGAACCAGGCTGTCTCCAAGACCGTGGTGGGTCAGGTTGAAGGACGCACCTGCGTTCTGATCGATGACATGATCGACACCGGTGGAACCATTGCTGGTGCGGTACGTGTCCTCAAGGATGCTGGCGCAAAGGATGTCATCATCGCCGCCACGCACGCCATCCTTTCTGACCCAGCGTCCGAACGCCTGGCCAACTGTGGTGCCCGTGAAGTGGTTGTTACCAACACGCTGCCCATCCCGGAGGAGAAGCGCTTCCCCACGCTGACAGTGCTCTCCATCGCACCCCTGCTGGCACGGGCCATCAAGGAAGTCTTCGAGGACGGCTCAGTCACCAGCTTGTTCGACGGCGATGCCTAGTCCCACGCCCTCCCACTGTCCAGCCGCTGATGCGTCTGAACACTGAGGGCCCAGCACCACTGACGGCCGCTTCCCCTCTCCGGGAAGCGGCCGTTGGCGTTTGCTACCCTCGCGTTCTGCTAAACTTGTGCAGTAAACCTTGGCGAGGGACACCCATAGTGTGGGTGTCCGTGATCGACTGGGTCTCGCAGCTCCTGACGAATGTGTTGTGGATTGTGTTGACCTGTTTAGTCCACGCCCACCCATCAAGAAGGAGCATTTTTTATGTCTGATCTGACTCTCAACGGCGAACTGCGCAACGAGTTCGGCAAGGGCGCGGCACGCCGCATCCGCCGTGCCAAGCAGATCCCTGCTGTTATCTACGGCCACGGCCTGGCCCCCCTGCACTTGGTTCTGCCGGAGCGCGAGACGGTTCGCGCCATCCGCGCCTCCAACGCGCTGCTGACCATCACCATCGACGGCGAAGCTCACCTGGCCTTGGTCAAGGACATCCAGCGCGATCCCGTTCTGCAGATCGTAGAGCACATTGACCTGCTGACCGTTAAGAAGGGTGAGAAGGTCATTGTTGACGTTCCCGTCCACCTCGTTGGCGAGCCTGCCCCGGCCACCGTTGTTAACCAGGAAGAAGTTGTTGTCAGCCTGTCCGCCGACGCAACCGACCTGCCTGCCTTCATTGAGGTCAGCATTGAGGGCTTGGCCGCCGGCCAGCACGTCCTCGCCGGCGATCTGGTACTGCCTGCCGGCGTCGTGCTGGTCAACGAGCCTGACCTGCTGATCGTTCACTTCGCTGAGCCGGTTGTTGTCGCTGAAGCTGAAGAAGCAGCAGAGTAATACCTCATACTTATGAGTGATACTTGGCTTGTAGTCGGGCTCGGGAACCCCGGGCCCGGCTACAGCCGTAACAGACACAATATTGGCTACATGGTGGTTGAGGAACTAGCCTCCCGCCTAGGAGCCACTTTTAAGACCCACAAAGCCAAGGCCCTGGTTGCTACCGGGCGCCTAGCTGTGGGCGGGCACAAGTTGATCCTTGCCAAGCCCACCGTCTTCATGAATCTTAATGGAGGCCCCACGGCGGCACTGGCCAAGTTCTATAACCTCCCCGCCGCCAATGTCATCGCCGTGCATGACGAAATTGAGATCCCCTTTGACACCGTGAAGCTCAAACTTGGTGGTGGCGAAGGCGGGCACAACGGTCTTCGGGATATTTCCCGAACCCTTGGCACCAAGGATTATTACCGTGTGCGTGCGGGTGTAGGCCGGCCTCCGGGCCGCGCTGACGCTGCCAGCCATGTGCTGCGTGATTTCTCCACTGCCGAAAACAAGGCGCTGCCGTTTCTGATAGATAACAGTGCCGATGCTGTTGAACTCCTTGTTGCAGAGGGATTGCTGGCCGCCCAAGCCAAGTTTAACTAATAAGCCACCCCGCACGCTGTGCTACACGTCACGGTATGCTGTTCTGTTTGTCGGGCCACCCTGTTATGATCGCAAATATGCGGCACGGCGGCTCTGAGGGACGCTGGCTGTTGGACAAACGGGGTCTCGACATGGCAATTTTCAATGATGTCGCTGCTCCCAAATGGTCGAGGCCCTTAAAGTCGGGGACTTTTGAAGCCATGGGGGCGGCTGATAGGAAGTTCTGGTCTTCTTTCGTCAGGCAGACGGAAATCGACAGGACTGTCCTTGCACTAAATGACCCTAAAACTTATGGGGTCGCTGTTTTGGGGCCATGGGGAGTTGGTAAAACCACCTTGGCCCGTGCCGTCGAAGAAGCTTTGGCCCCCACTACACACATTGAACGGCTCTTCGGCTCGTCCGCTGAAACGCTCGTCGCCTACGGCCCTCTGTCCATGCTCATGGCCCGGCTGCCTGCCACCGCCTTGGAAACACCTACCGGGGTGATCCGTGGGATCGATGAACTCATTCGCTCCGATGCGGGCGGGCGCAAGGTGCTTTTGGTAGTTGATGACCTGCCGGGGCTGGACTTTATGAGCGTGGGTGTGCTGATGCACCTGCTCATGGGTGGAACTGCGAAAGTTCTGGTCATGGCGCGCGATTCCACCGACATGCCCGAGGACCTGGTATGGCTTGCCAAGGACGGACAACTGGGTGAAATCAGGCTGGAGCACTTCAGCCGGGCTGAGGTCGGGGAATTGATTGGGAAGGCCACTGGAACCTTCGTTTCCGAAACTGCGGTAACTGCGCTCCACCAGGCGAGCAACGGCATTCCACTGGTATTACAGGCACTGTTTCGCGAGCAAGTGGCCAAGGGTGGCATCAGGAAACACTTGGGCGGCTGGGTAGTCAAGGATTCCATCAACAGTGACGCCGATAGTGCGCTGGCGGAAATTGTTCGGGCCAGGCTCTCCCGTGAGGATCCAGCCGTGCGTCTGGGGGTGGAGAGAATGGCTCTTCTGGGCAATGCGCCGCTTCAGCTTGCCATGTCCGTCTTGGGGCAGGAGGTGCTCTGGCAACTTGAAGAGCGCGGATTTGTTGAGATTTCCGTGGAAGGACGGCACCGCGCATCCCTTGCCGAACGCTACATCGGTGACATTGTGCGTAGCGGCCTCAGTTCCACAAGAATGTCTGAAATTTTTGCGGACATTGCGCTGAGCCTCAACCAGGAGCTGGAATCGCTTGACGAGCGGGAGATCATGTCCCTGGCCGCCTGGACCCTGGACGCCGGCATGGTCCTGGAACCGCCACTTGCATTGGCTGCCGCGTCCAGTGCACTGCGGCACTTTGACCCGGAGTTGGCGCTGCGCTGCACTGCCCAAATTCCCTCCGCCAACCCGCTTCGGGCCAAGGCGGTTCAAGCACGCAGCGCCGCTTTCCGGCTGCTGGCAGATTATGGCACCGCGGTAGCTGAACTTGATGCCTTGCCAGAAGAGGTCATTTCCCGGCTGTCTCTTGAAGAGTACGGTTCCTGGGTCCTGGCCATGGCCGGGGCACTATTATGGGTGCCCGGTGGCGATCGCCGAATCGTGGCGTTGTTGGCACAGGCAGAGCAGCGTCTGGCCTCGGCAGAGGGCCCTGCAACCATGGAAGCTAGCCGCGCGGCCGGTACGCTGATCAATCTGGCCAGGTTCGAGTTCCAAGTTCATCTGGGTGAATTCGCCGCTGTCATTCCGGCGTTGGAAGCTGCGCTCCATGGTGAGGACACGGAATACAGCCTCAATTGTGCCTGCTTGCTGGTGACTGCGCTGGCTGTGGTTGGCCGCGAGCTTGAGGCCATCACCTTGGCCCGGAGTATTGAAAATGATACTACTGCGCTGGGAATGACACCCCTTTTCAGCGACCACTACCGCAACGGCCTGGCGGTTGCCCAAATCTGGAGCGGCCAGTGGATGGACTGTGTTGAGCTGCTTCGTGAGGAAATCGAGGATGGCCAACGGCCAATTCCTTACCGCGGCGGCTTGATTGAGCTCAACCTCGGCCTGGCCCACGCCTATGCCGGACGCGGTGCCGAGGCGGTGCAAGTGCTGATGTCGGCGGCCGCCCAACTTGAAGCCCGCAACAGCGACAACGCCTTGAGCTTGGCTTATGCGGCGCTGGCCTTTTGCCATGCCCAGGTCAATAACGAACAAGAGGCTATGGCATGCCTGGCACTTGCTGATTCAGTTCAAGGACCCACACTGTGGACCAATCAAGCCATGCTTGAATTCTTCAGGCTGCTGGCCATGCGCTGGCTCGATGATCCCCGGGCTGCGGATAGCTTGCGGGGCTCTGCCTTGATCGACATTGAAAAGAGCCGCGTTACTACTGCGTCTATTTCACTTTTCGCCGCAAGCGTCCAAGCGAGCGAGAAGGATCATGCCCTGCTGGAGGAAGTTTCGCTGCTCCGCCAAGGTCCCATGGCAACTGTCAGCGTATTGCTGGCCCGCAGCTACCTGACCCGGAGTGCCGAGCTGGCACTTGAGGCCGCACATATTGCCCAGTCTTTAAAGCTCGACGCCGTGGAGTCCCGCTGCGCTGTCATCGCCTTGGACTTCGCGCGAGATGCAGGACGAAATACGCTCGTTAAACTGGCCACACAGCGTTTGGAGCGGCTCAACAAGAACTTGCCCAAATTGCCCCACATGCCGGTGCGGGCCGGAGTGAAACTCACCCAACGGGAAATCCAAGTGGCCAAATTGGCTAAACGCGGGCTCGGCAACCGGGCTATCGCAGATCGCATCGGTGTTTCGGTGCGGACAGTCGAAGGCCACCTGTACCAGCTGTACAGCAAGCTGGGCATCACAACGCGGCATGAACTTGCACAAGAGCAGGAATTTTAGGATATGCCGGGGACTCAAAATCAAGCCCGCACCGCTGGCACTGTGCCGCTGTCCACGTATTTCTGCCGGCAGGTGGAACTCGATGAACTCTACGCCCAATTGCAGCGTCCGGACTGTAGCGCCATTTTCCTTAGCAGTGAAACGGGAATGGGTGCAACGTCTCTGCTGCGTGAGCTGGCCACCATTGCGTCCAAGCGCGTGGCCGTCATATCTCTGCAGGGCACCCCGTCGCTGGCAGCTATACCCTTTGGAATTCTCGCACCTTTTTTACGACGCACCTCCTGTGCCTTTGTTGAATCGCATGTGGATGCAATCCGAAAGACGTTGGCACTCTTGGATGACAAGGAAGCCCATCTGCGGGCCACACTGGGGGAGGGCTTAGATCTTGGGCGTCCGCTGATCATCATTGACGAAGCGGACTACATTGACACGGCAACTGCTACGGTGGTTGTCAGCCTTGCACAGGCAGAGAAAATCAAGGTTGTGGTTGCGCACCGCGCAGCTAATGACCCTGTCAGCCCGCTGCCCCAACTCTGGCAAGCGGGAGTTGCTGAAAGATTCCACCTGCGCCCCCTGAACCGAGAGGACGGGCACGAATTTTGTGTGGGCCTTCTGGGCGGGCCAACCACCGCCAACAGCAGCTGGTACTTCTGGAACACTGCCGGCGGGAACCCACTGCTTATGCGGCTGGTCATGGAGGACGCGCTGGCCAGCGGCAGGCTGCGGCTCAGAGGCGATCTGTGGATCATGGATGTCCAGTCCGTTTCAGTGGGGCACCAATTGCAGTCCGTGGTTCGGGAACAATTGCGTGGTCTGTCCTCAGATGCACGTAAAACCCTGGATTTGGTGGCCCTTTCTGAACCGGTTTCTGCCGAAATAGTCAGCCAACAGCTAGGCGCAGAGGCGTTGCGGGAACTTTTCGAACGGGACTTAGTGCAGGAAAGTTTTGATTCTATCAGGCTGTTAAGGCTGATAAACCCCATCTATGGTGAAGTCATTCGGGAGATGGTGCCCCGATCCCAGAGCCGGATGCTGCACAGCAGGCTCATCAACGTGCTCAAATTGGAATCCAGCACTCCGGAGTCGGCGTTGAGAATGGTTATTTGGACCTTGGAAAGTGGGCTGCCAGTCCCGGACTCTGAAGTGTTATCTGCAGCCGTTTTTGCCTGCAAGCTCTATGAATCTGGTGTGGCGTTGCGGCTTGCCGAAGAGATTAGAGACCCCCACAACCGAGGCAGGGCGCGCGCTGTCAAAGCCCGTGCACACTTCAACATGGGGGAGTACGCGCAGGCTGCTGCACTGCTGGAACATCACGATGAGAACGCCGCGAGCATCAGCGAACTTTTATTTGGTGGATTGCTGAGGGCCGCTTTGCAGTCCGCACTGGCTCTGCCACCGCAGGCCATTCATGATGCGGCCACCGCGTTGCGCCAGCATGGTGAGAGGCTGGCCCGGAAGGATCCGGAGAACGCTGCGGATATTTTGCTGCGATCTGGGGAGCGGGCCCACATTATTGACTTGATGGCCCACTCTAGGGCAGGAAACTACAACCAGATGAGCGGGCACATCCAGGAAGTGCTCAATCGAAGTGACGGGCATAACGATCCCGATCACGTGTGCAACCGATCCCTTGCGTTGGCGTTCGAGGCGGAAAAACTCAGTGCCTTAGGTTTTCCGCTGGCCGGTATGGCACAAGCAGCGGCAGCCTTTGCCATTGTCCAGGCGGAGGACCACGACGTATTCTTCGTGCCGGAGTGGATCATTAGCCGCGCGCAAGTAGCAATTCTGACGGCAGGCCAGTGGGAGGAAGCTGAACAAAGTCTTAATGTTCTCGCAGTCGATGTTGGAAAAGGCACCATTTCATTCGGTGGCAGTGTGGGCGTAGCCCGCGGAATGATGAGGCTGCGGCAGGGGCACCCGGCCGCAGCACTTGGGGTGCTCTTGGAGGGACTGGACGTGTTGCGGCACAGCGATCCGCAGCAGCTCATGGGCTACTGCATCTCGATGGCCGCCTATGCCGCAGCCAAGCTGGGACGCCATGACACCGCTCGGGAACTCATTGAACAGTACGGCGAAGACACCAGTATGTATATTGTGCTCGCTCACGAGAGGGCTTTCATCGCGGCAGCACGCGAGTACCTGAACGGCGACGGAGCAGGCGTTGGTGAACTCCTTGGTGTGATCGAAGACTCTGCTGAGCGAGGTCTGCTCTCGGCAGAGCTGAACGCGCTCTCGCTACTGATGGATTTTGCGCCCGGCAACGCCAGAGCACGGATTCTTTCCGTCGCCGGCAAGGTGGAGGGAAGATGGGCTGCGGGGCTGTACGCGTACGCTAGTGCACTAGAACAACGGCAAGCTTCCATCATGGTGGATGCTGCCGAACAACTCTTAGAAGCACAGATGTACCAACATGCTGGCAGGTTGTTGCGGCTGGCAGATTCAACAGCGGCTAAAGAACGTGACAGCCTGATTAACCGGCGGATCCGTCACGGCCTGGAACAGATTGAGCAGACCTTGGGTGCGCAGGGTGAACCCGGAGGAAAAAAATCCGGTGGCCATCAACGGATGAGGGAGCGGCTGACAGCCAGAGAACTAGAAATTGCGCTCATGGCCGCGCAGGGGCTCACTGATAAGGTCATTGGTGCGCAACTGCACGTCTCAGTACGGACCGTTGAAGGTCACCTCTACCGGGCGTATGCCAAGCTTGAAATAACCGATCGAAACGACCTTGCGTTAATCCTTTCAGACTAAGAAATACGGTATTCAAAGCTACTCGCTAGCGTCGAAAAAAACCAAAAAAACCACTGTCTTGTACCGTCCTTTAGGGCGTATTAGACGGTGGTTTTTTATGTATAGACCTGGCAAACCAAGTAGTGAACTCAGCTATGCAAGTACCGCTCTAGGTAATTCCAGAGAAGCTACTTGGGCAAGCTGTGACTAATCACGTAGTGCCCACTCGGGTAACTCGCGCCGAAAAGCCGTTAGCTGGAGTTATTCCACCGAACTTTAGTGCAGGAAGGTCTCAATGTCTCAGCCAATGCACGCGGTGGTGCACCTTGCCGGGGGAGTTACAGCCTGTCACGAAGCGCACCTACGCTATCCAGTTGCCCATGCTTCGAACTCACCCGTCAAAAAACAGCCCTGTGCCTGCCACAGGGCTCCAAGATCGGAGTCGACGGCGGATAAGCCTTCTGAGACCAAGGCTTTCCCCCAGCCGTCGTCGGCTCCCCCTTACTTTTGGCCTCAGGATCGGGCTTTTACAGGGCTCCCCCCGCTCACAGCAACCCTCGGAAAGAGGTTGTCATGAGCATCTTGAGAAACCATTCCTTGTTTTCATCAGCTGGCACAGCACCGGCACCGGGTCGCCGTCAGCGCTTGAAGTCGGCGCGGAGCAGGCATTCCGTTTGGGATGCAGTGGTTCGGCCCGCGGCCACGGACAACCCCGTGATGGGCGTCAACTGGTCCACCACTTACGCTCGAAATATCCGCCTGACCGATTTCCTTGTCACCTGCTTGGTTGTGACCGTGGCATTTCTGGGCCGGTTTACGTTGGACCAGCCCACCCAGTTGCACGGGGAGCCCAAACAGTACATTCTGTTGAGTCTTCTTCTGCTGGTGTTGTGGAATGCGGACCTTGAAATGTTCCGCACCCGTGAGCGGCAAATTTTTGGCTCCGGTGCCACCGAATACAAACGCATCATTCATTCAACTTTGCGCGCCTTTGGTTTTCTGGCCATCCTCTTGGTTGTTGTCAAACTCGAAGTAGTCCGCGGCTTCTTCGCCACTGCGCTGCCGTTGGGGATTTTCCTGCTGCTGATGAGCCGCTGGCTGTGGCGCCGGTGGTTGGCTCGGCAGCGGGCCGGAGGGAGTTACTTCTCCAACGCCGTGATCATGGGCGGTACCGAGGACGCCGGCTATGTGATCTCCCAACTGCGTGCCAACCCCGGCACGGGGTACAAGGTGGCAGGGGTGGCCTTGACCTCTTTGGCCGTGGGCAGGGAGTTGAACCGGCCGTGGTATCGGGTTCCGGTTTTTTCCAGTGAGGCGAAGATTGAGAAGATTCTTGCGGTAACAGGTGCTGACACCGTAATTGTTGCCGGAAATCTGCCTGGCGGTCCCGGTGCCATCCAGCAGCTGGGCTGGGACTTGGGTGAGTTGAAAACTGAGTTGGTGCTCGCTTCAAGCCTCACTAACGTTGCCGGACCCCGGGTGCATTTTCGCCCTGTGGAGGGGCTGCCGTTGATGCATGTGGAGCTGCCACAGTATTCAGGTGGAAAACACGTTTACAAGCGAGCTATGGATGTTGGACTCTCAGCCATGGCACTGCTGGTCCTTTCTCCGCTGTTGCTGGTTTTGGCACTCATTGTCCGGTTGGACAGTTCCGGGCCGGCACTGTTCCACCAAGAACGTGTGGGCCGGGATGGGCGCACTTTCAAAATGCTCAAGTTCAGGTCCATGGTCATGGATGCGGAGAAGTTACTTGCCGATCTTGCCAACAAAAATGAGGGGGCAGGGCTGCTGTTCAAGATGGCCTGTGACCCGCGCATTACCCGTTGTGGGCGTTGGATGCGCAAGTACTCCCTCGATGAACTGCCACAGTTCTGGAATGTCTTGGTAGGGAACATGAGCTTGGTGGGGCCCCGCCCTCCGCTTCCCACGGAAGTAGCCAAGTATCAGGCACCCGTAGGACGCCGGCTGCTGATCAAGCCTGGCATCACCGGTCTGTGGCAGGTCAGCGGACGCTCGGAATTGCCGTGGGATGAAGCCGTGCGGCTGGATCTCTACTACGTGGAGAACTGGTCACTAACAGGGGACTTCATCATTTTGTGGAGAACAGCTAAAGCTGTCTATTCTCCGGCGGGCGCCTCCTGAGCATCCGCTGGCGGAAAACACCACAACTTCAAACAGAAATGGAATGTATCATGGTCTCAAATTCAGGTCCTCTCCATCAGGAAACACCGGCTGACGCCGGTGCGCCTTTGAGAGTTGCAGTGATAGGTGCGGGTTACTGGGGGCCCAACCTGGCTCGGAATTTCAAGGCAAGCCCGGATTGTGAGCTGTCCGCGATAGTGGACCAAGACACTGCCAGAGCTCTGAAGGTTGCTGGGCCTTTGGGGGACGTGCCGGTCTTTGAATCACTAGAGCGTCTCTTCGCAGAGATCGATGTTGACGCCGTCGCCATCGCCACACCCGCCCGCACCCACCATCTGCTTGCTTTGCAAGCACTGGAAGCCGGCAAACACGTCCTGGTTGAGAAGCCGCTGGCTGCCAGCCGGGAACTCGGTATGCAAATGGTAGAAGCGGCCGCCAGCCGCGGGCTGATCCTGATGGCTGACCACACCTATTGCTACACACCTGCGGCACTGAAAATTCGCGAACTCATCCAAGAGGGTGAGCTGGGCGAGATCTTGTTTATCGATTCGGTGCGGATCAACTTGGGCCTGGTCCAGCCGGACGTGGACGTGTTTTGGGACCTGGCACCTCATGACCTGTCAGTCATTGACTTCATCCTCCCTGGCGGACTGCGGCCCGAATCTGTGGCAGCCCATGGCGCCGACCCGTTGGGGACCGGCAAAGCCTGTGTAGGTCACCTGAGCTTTGACTTGCCCAACAATGCCATGGCCCACATCAACGTCAACTGGCTCAGTCCCACCAAGATCCGCCAGATGATCATTGGTGGTACCAAGCGCACCCTGGTCTGGGATGACCTGGTACCGCAGCAGCGGATCAGTGTTTATGACAGGGGCATCAATTTCCAGAAGGCCTCCACTTCTGCGGCTCAACGCAAAGCCCAAGCCATTTCCTACCGCATGGGAGACACCTGGTCCCCAGCATTGCCCGAGACGGAAGCCCTGGGACTTATGGTGACCGAATTCGCGGCCAGCATTTTGCAAGGACGCCCCTCACGTACCAGTGGCATGGCGGGGATGCGGGTACTCAATGTTTTAGAGGCGGCCAGCCGGAGCCTGGAACTGGGCGGGGAAAGAAGCTTCGTGGCAAGCAATGACGTTCAACTGGAGGGAACACGATGAGCAATCTTCAAGGTGCAAATGTTCTGGTAACCGGCGGTGCTGGAACCATTGGCTCCACCATTGTGGACCAGCTATTGGACGCGGGGGTTGCCCACATTGATGTGTTGGACAATTTGGTGCGTGGACGCAGATCAAATCTGGCCGGCGCGCTTGCCACCGGAAAAGTAGAGCTGATTGAAGCGGATCTGCGGGACCGAGACAGTGTCCACGATCTGAGCCTGGGCAAAGACCTCGTCTTCCACCAGGCAGCCATCCGCATCACCCAATGCGCTGAGGAACCCCGGCTGGCTTTGGAGGTACTGGTTGATGGAACCTTCAACGTCATAGAAGCTGCTGCCGAACATAAGGTGGGTAAGCTGATCGCCGCCTCGAGCGCCTCCGTCTATGGCATGGCGGAGGAGTTCCCCACCACGGAACGGCACCACCACCACAACAATGACACCTTCTACGGGGCGGCCAAGTCCTTCAATGAGGGCATGGTTCGCAGTTTTAGGGCCATGACCGGCCTGGACTATGTGCTGCTGCGCTACTTCAACGTCTACGGCCCCCGCATGGATGTTCACGGCTTGTACACGGAAGTGCTGGTGCGTTGGATGGAACGGATCGTTGACGGTCAGCCCCCGCTGATCTTCGGTGACGGACGTCAGACCATGGATTTTGCCTATACGGTGGACATTGCCCGCTCCAATATTTTGGCCGCCGAAAGCAAAGTCAACGAAGGCGTCTATAACATTGCCAGTGGGCAGGAGACCTCCCTGCTGGAGCTGGCGCAGGCGCTGCTGCGGGCCATGGGTTCCAGCCTGCACGTAGAACATGGTCCCGAGCGTGCCGTCAACGGTGTGGTTCGGCGCTTGGCTGATGTTTCTGCGGCGCAGCGTGATCTGGGATTCTCAGCTTCAACACAGCTTGAGGACGGACTGCGCGAACTCGTTGAGTGGTGGCGCCCGCTGCGTGAGGAAATCGCTGCCGGGCGCACCGTGGGGGCGGGTACCCGATGACCATCTCAACGTCATCGGATGTGACGGCCCTGCCGCGCATCAACGTCATGAAGCCGTGGCTGGGCACCGAGGAAGCCGAGGCGCTGGCGGGCGTCATCGCCTCAGGCTGGGTGGCGCAGGGTCCCAAAGTGGCAGAGTTCGAGGCGGCCTTCGCGGCCGTGCAACAGGCCGGATTCGCCGTGGCCACCTCAAATTGCACCACGGCACTGCACCTGGCTTTGGTGGTGGCCGGGATCAAAGCTGGGGATGACGTGGTTGTGCCCTCCTTCTCCTTTATCGCCACGGCCAACGCGCCCACCTACGTGGGTGCCCGGCCGGTCTTTTGCGATGTTGAGCCGGCCACCGGTAACGTGAGCGCAACCACCATCGCCGCGGCCCTGACAGATAAAACACGGGCTGTCATTGTGGTGGACCAAGGCGGCATGCCCGTAGACCTGGATGCGATCCGGGAACTGTGCGATCCGCTGGGCATCACAGTGATTGAGGACGCCGCCTGCGGCGCCGGGTCAACCTACAAGGGCCGCCCAGTTGGGGCCGGGGCCGAGCTGGCGGCGTGGTCCTTCCACCCGCGCAAGATCCTGACCACGGGGGAGGGCGGCATGCTCACCAGTTCCCGAGCTGATTGGGCGCAGCGAGCCGCCAAACTACGCGAACATGCCATGAGTGCCTCTGCCGCGAGCCGGCACGCCTCCGTACTTGCACCGCCTGAGGAGTATACGGAAATTGGCTTCAACTTCCGCATGACTGACATGCAAGCGGCCGTGGGAATTGTCCAATTGGGGCGCCTTACACAGGCCGTAGAGCAGCGCCGCCGGATTGTGGCACGCTACACGAAAGCCCTCACGGGGGTACCTGGGCTTCGGCTCTGCGGTGATCCCGAGCATGGGAGTAGCAACTTTCAATCCTTTTGGATTGAGGTACTGCCGGGCTTCGGGACAAGCCGTGAAAGGTTGCTGGAACACCTTGCGGTGCAGGGTATTTCGGCACGGCGCGGCATCATGGCCTCCCACCGTCAACCGGCTTATGCCGGGCGGGATACAGGCGACGCCGAGCTGGCAGTGACCAACAGGCTCACCGACAACACTCTCATTCTGCCCGTCTACCACCAGCTCACAGACGGCGAGCAGGACCGCGTGATTGACGCCGTGAGAAACACGGGGCGGCACTGACATGGGGCAACTGATCCTCGTAGCGGCCAGTGGCCTGGCACGCGAAGTCCTCGTCTCACTCCAGGCTGCTGGGAAGGACCAAGTGGTTGGTTTCCTCGATGACGATCCTGCGCTCGCAGGCACCCTGCAAGGTGGTGTGCCCGTGCTTGGGCCCCTAGCCGAGGCAGGAAAGTATCCGGATGTGCGCTTTGTGATTTGTGCCGGGAAGGGTGCCATCAGGGAACGGATTGCCAACCAACTGGCGGATCTCGGGGTGGGCGCCGGTCGCTTTGCCACCGTCATTGCCGCCACCGCAACCGTTCCCGGTGGCACCGCAGTGGGCGAGGGGAGCATCCTGCTGGCCAACGTGGTGCTCACGGCAGATGTCCGGGTTGGGCGGCACGTTGTGATCATGCCGCAAGTGACTTTGACGCACGACTGCGAGCTTGAGGACTTTGCCACACTGACGGCAGGCGTGTCCCTCGGTGGGGGAGTGCGGATTGGCCGCGGCGCCTACCTGGGCATGAATTCCAGCGTGCGGGAACGGCGCACCATTGGTGCCGGTGCCACGGTGGGGATGGGGGCCGCCGTCGTCAATGACGTACCTAGCGGGGAAACCTGGGTTGGGGTACCTGCCCGGCCGCTGGCAACTATGGGCAGGGAAGCAGATAAAAGAGTTGAATTGGGGAGGCTTGGCTGAGATGGAACACATTCCTTTGGTTGACCTGCAGGTGCAGCAGGCGGAAATTTATGACGATATTTCTGAGGAAATAGAGGACGTGTTGCGGTCGGCAGCGTTCATTGGCGGCCCAGCCGTGCGCCGATTTGAAAACGCTTATGCGGACTTCGCCGGGACATCGCATTGTGTTGGCGTGGCCAATGGGACCGATGCCCTGGAGCTGGCGCTGAGAGCCTGCGGGGTGATGGCCGGTGCAGAGGTGATCCTGCCAGCGAACTCCTTTATTGCAACGGCGGAGGCTGTGGCGCGCATGGGAGCAACGCCGGTGTTGGTAGATGTGGATCCGGTGCACTTGCTGATTGATCCGCAGTTGGCCGCGGAGGCTGTCACGGCCAAGACGCGGGCAATTCTGCCCGTCCATCTCTTTGGACAGCTGGCGCCCATGGAGGAAATCCTTGATGTTGCCGCGTCCTGCGGTGCCGTAGTGATTGAGGATGCGGCTCAGTCTCAGGGTGCCAGTTACAACGGCAAATTCTCAGGGTCCTTCGGCCTCGCTGGTGCAACAAGTTTTTATCCCGGGAAGAATCTGGGGGCAGCCGGAGATGCCGGTGCCGTCACCACTGATGATGCCAAGGTTGCCGAGCACGTTCGAATGCTCGGTGCACACGGCAGCCCCAGTAAGTATGTGCACGAGGTTGTGGGCATGAATTCTCGCTTGGACACCATTCAGGCGGTGGTATTGGATGCCAAACTTAAGCGGCTACCACGTTGGAATGGTATGCGGGGTAAGGCTGCCGCGTTGTATAGCGAACTGTTGAATGATGTGCCTGGGGTCAGCCTTCCTGTGGGCCGGTCCGGTTACGAGGACGCGTGGCACTTGTATGTGGTGCAGGTGCACAATCGCGATGCAATCCTGGCCCAGCTCAACGCTGCTGGTATTGGGGCAGGCATTCATTATCCAACCCCGATCCACATGACCAAGGCCTTCTCCTATTTGGGGCAGGGCGCAGGCGACTTCCCTGTCACCGAAGCTGCGGCTGGCCGGATTCTCTCACTGCCCCTGTTCCCACACATCTCCGCGGAACAGCAGGAACGGGTGGTTGGCACTCTTCGCCAGGCGCTGCGGACAGGGTGAATTATTAATGGCCACTCCACTTCAGGAATCTGAGCAGGCAAAACCCACCGCTGCACGGGCCTTTGCTCTGAGCCTGCTCAATACCGTTATATCCAGATTCGGCACCATTGGGATTGGCATAGCTCTGGCACGCCTGTTGGGGCCGGAACAATTTGGCACGTACGCCATTGCCTTTGTGGCGCTCATTGCCATTTTGAGTTTCAATGAACTGGGCGTCAGCCTGGCCATAGTGCGGTGGCCTGGTGATCCAAAGGAAATTGCCGGAACCGTCACCACTATTTCTATTATCAGCAGTACCCTCATTTTTGCGGGTGCTTTTCTGGGCGCTCCCTATTTTGCTGCTGCCATGGGGGATCCAGAAGCTACTGCCGTTGTCCGAGTTATTGCCAGCTGTGTCATTATCAACGGAGCCGTTGCCACCCCGGCGGCGCTGATGCAGCGGGACTTCTTGCAGGGCCGGCGCATGATCATTGATCAGGTCAATGTATGGCTTGGAGCAATTGTCTCCGTGGTTTTGGTTGTTGTGGGGCTGGGCGCAATGTCCCTGGCCATTGGGCGGGTAGCGGCCAGCCTTGTGGCAGCAATAATGTTCATAAAATATTCGCCGTTACCGGTGAGGTTCGGTTTCAATAAGCTCAAGCTGCGAGCATTGCTTGTGTTTGGCCTGCCACTGGCAGGTTCCAGCATTGTTGTTTTTGCTGTTGGGTACGCGGACCAGATCATTGCTGGCAAAGTCCTTGGTGCTGTTGCGTTGGGCTTCTATGTACTGGCCTTTAACCTTTCAAGCTGGCCCACAAGTATCTTTTCCCAGCCATTGCGGGGCGTGGCACCACCCGTTTTTGCAAAGTTACAACACGATCCCCCTGCCATGCGCTCGGCAATGTTGTCCCTCACCGGGGTTGTTACGGCGGCGGTCCTTCCTGTGGTTGCCGTCATGGCCGGTGTGGCCGTCCCGCTGGTGACGTTTGTGTACGGGACACAATGGGCACCTGCGGCTGTGCCGCTGGTGTGGCTGGCCGCATTTGCTGTTTTCCGGATCCTCTTTGAACTGGTCTATGACTATCTGGTTGTTTTGGGAAGTTCCGGACCAATATTCAAAGTACAGATCCTTTGGCTGGTGGTTCTTATACCCGCCTTGTTTGCTGGCGCGCACTGGGCAGGCCTGGCAGGTTTAGCTGCGGCACCCGTTGGCGTTGCCGCGTTGGTGGTGCTGCCGATCTACCTGCGAATGCTAACGGCGCGAGGATTTCGCCTGGCCGAATTTCTTGGCAAGATGTGGCCGGCCATTGTAGTGGCGATCCCCGTAGCAGTAGGTAGCCACGTCCTCTCCCTCACTATTGCCACTGACTGGCTGGCGGTTATTGCTGCCACCGGGTTGGGCACAGCTGCCATGGCCGCATTGTTGTTCATCCGCAGAAAGGACCTGGCAGCCATCCGCAGCTGGGGCCGGGAACAGGAGCTTGTGACATGAAAATACTTGTCTATCCTCATGATCTGGCCATTGGCGGCAGCCAGCTCAATGCCATCGAACTGGCTTCGGCAGTCAAAGCACTGGGCCATGATGTGGCAGTTTACGGGCAACCGGGCCCCTTGGTGGACCGGGTGCATGAACTGGGGTTGGAGTTCATCCCGTCCCCGGCGGTGCATCGGCGTCCAACTCCGGGTGTTGTCAGGCACTTGCGCCGGACAGTGAAGCAACGCGGATTTGACGTTGTTCACGCTTATGAATGGCCGCCGGCGCTCGAATCTGCCCTTGCCTGTGCTGGACGTGGAGGGGCAGCGGCAACGGCAACGGTCATGTCCATGTCGGTTGCCCCTTTTATCCCGAACAATATGCCTTTACTGGTAGGCACGGAACAGATTCTTGCCGCAGAAAAGGCCAGGGGCCGTGGACGGGCAGCACTGTTGGAGCCGCCCGTGGACACAGTTCTCAACGCGGTCTCAGATGATTCCCGCCCTGATGCCTTCTTGGCAGGGCTCGGTACCAGCAAGGACGTCTTCACTGTCTCGATAGTTTCGAGATTGGCCCACCAGATGAAGCTGGAAGGCATCCTGTGCGCCATCACGGCTGTAGAAAGGCTCAATGCAACGCTTCCCGTTCAGCTCATCATTGCCGGCGATGGGCCAGCCCGTGCGGAGGTTGAGCAGGCGGCACGTGCCGCCAACCACGCGTTGGGAACCACTCGGATCATTCTTGCGGGCGAGCTGGATGACCCCCGGCCGGCCTACGCCTGTGCCGATGTCAGTATTGGCATGGGTGGCTCGGCCCTGCGAGCCATGGCTTTTGAACTTCCACTCATTGTCCAGGGAGAGAGTGGCTACTGGCAGCTTTTGGATAAGTCATCGGTGCAGACATTCCTGTGGCAGGGCTGGTACGGGGTGGGCTCCGGGAGCGAAGGCGCCGTGGACAGGCTCATGATCATTCTTGAACGGTTGGCTACGTCCCCCCGCCTGTGCGCCCAGTTGGGGCAGTTTTCTCGGACTCTTGTGTGCGAACGTTTTTCTCTAGAGGTTGCTGCGCATAAGCAACTCGAGTTCTACAAGGAAGCCCTCGAATTCGCCCCGGCTGGGCCACTTGATGAACTGCGCCATTCAACGCTGGCGGCAGGCAGGTTCCTTAACTACAAGGCCACCCAATTCAAGGCCAAACTGGTGGGACGGTATTCGCTTGATGATTTCAATGCAACGCCTGTTGCTGTGGCTGAGCAGGTGAAACGATGAGCGCAGACGCCCCCAGACTGGTGGTCATGATCGCTGGGAGTCGATGGGAAAATACTAGGGGCACCGATCACCGCTTAGCTGAGGCCCTGGCCAAACGGGCTTCCGTATTGTGGGTGGATCCGCCCACACCAATTTTTGGGCCCGCAGCCTCGGGAAGGCCACCGTTACGGCCCGGCTATGCGCTGGATGGGATCA
This sequence comes from Arthrobacter sp. lap29, assembly GCF_032458965.1. Classification (NCBI taxonomy): domain Bacteria; kingdom Bacillati; phylum Actinomycetota; class Actinomycetes; order Micrococcales; family Micrococcaceae; genus Arthrobacter; species Arthrobacter sp. lap29. Next base: position 55,759 of record NZ_JAUCEK010000004.1, on the reverse strand, counting down.
AGCCAGGCATGCTGCGCCTGCGTGTTGCGGCTCCGCCCGGGTTTACCAAGCCGGTACTGCGTGATGTTGTCAAGGCTCTTGTGGGCCGGGCCATTAGGGCCACGCTCCGAGAGCTGCCTTTTGAGCACTGTGCAACTATTCTCCTGTCACCGCGGGAGGTGTTCCCTGTGGGGATTGGCGGGCGGAAGATTCTTCATGTCACGGATGACTGGGTGGCAGGTTCGGCCATGATGGGGCTCTCGCAGCAAGTGGTCTCCAGCACTTTGCATAGCAACATTGATGAGGCGGACACTGTGTGCATTGTGTCTCCTTCACTGGGTGCGCTGATCACTGACCGAAATCCTGGCTGTGTCCCTGTCATCCTCCCTAACGGCTGCCTCAGTAGTAGCGGCAGTGGCCAACGCAGCAACAGCGGCGCCGCGCCTGAACGCCGTGCCGTGGCCGCACTTGTGGGCCAGCTCAATGAACGTCTTGACTTGGACCTGCTTGATCAGCTGGTGGCTAGCGGTGTGGAAATAGAAGTCATTGGCCCGCGGAGGGAACGGGATCCGCAGGTCCGCCGCCGTCTTGATACTTTTCTGGCTTCCGAGGGTGTCTCGTGGCTGGGGGAAATTGATGAAGGTGATGCTTTTGCGCGGATGCAAACCGCGGCCGTCGGCATCACGCCCTACGCGGATACTGTTTTCAACCGCGCCAGCTTCCCCATTAAGACCCTGGATTATCTTGCAGCTGGCATGCAAGTGGTCAGTACTGACCTGCCCTCAGCGAGGTGGCTCAACAGTGAATGGGTGAACATTGCGGACTCGGCAACGAACTTTGTCCACATGGTCCGGCAGGCGTTGGCAGCCCAGGAACCAGATCAGTTCGTTGCTGCCCGGCGCTCTTTTGCCAGCCAACATACCTGGGACGCGCGGGCCAGGCAGCTGATGGCAATGATTGATAGGGGGGATTGATCTTGGATACTTACGGCCCAGACAGGCGTTCCGAGTCACAAGCACGCCGGAATCTTGACTACAGAGGAGCTGCAAGATGCGTATTGACCATGTTCTCCTGACCAGATTCAACCTCCCATCCGTCGGTGTGGAGAGTCTGGTCCGGGCCCAGGAAGGGTGGCTTGTGGACCGTATTGCCCTCTTTGAGCGCTACTGTCTCCCCGCTGTCGCGCAGCAATCCGAACAGGGATTTCATTGGATCATTTACCTGGACACGCAAAGTCCGCAGTGGTTACGGGAGCGGATAGGCGAGCTCGGCAACTGCGGCCTCTTCACAGCCATCTACCGTGACGAGGTGCCCCACGATGTCCTCGTTGCAGACATTCGCGGGGTAACTGGCGCAGGCGGGGACGTCCTCCTGACTACCAACTTGGACAACGACGACGGCCTGGCGGTGGACTTTGTTTCTCGCCTGCAATCAGCGGTCAAGTCTCAGAGCCGGGTGGCGGTGTATGTGGTCAATGGGCTGATCCAGCAAAGCGGGCGGCTCTATTTGCGTAGGGACCGCGTGAATGCTTTTTGTTCAGTCTCAGAAAGCTGGGAGGCTCCACTGACGTGCTGGACCGATTGGCACACCAAGCTGGGGGAATTAATGCCAGTCATTGAAATCCTCGGGCCTCCGGGCTGGCTGCAAATGATCCACACCGGAAATGTCAGCAACCGCGTCAGGGGGACCCGAGTGGCTCCGGGCAAATATCGGGAAATTTTTAAGGTGGGGCTGGATGAGGCAGGAGATCCTGCCGCTTTTGAACTGATCCTCGATAGTTGTGTGTTTTCACCGCTGCGGGCGGGAAAAGACGCGCTGCGCGGTGCAGCCAAGGCGCTGATCTTGGGCGTCGCTGGAAAAAAAGGGTTGAACGCCTTCAAATCCTTCCTCGCTGGGGGTGCGCCTACACGTGCAAATTGAAACAAACGTTGATACAGACAACAGGTATATGGTTGGCGTCACACGTCAAATCGAGCTAGGGGGCGCTTTCATTGTTGGTTAGGGACATACTGGTTAGTTGTCTAAGACGCTGGTATTTTGTGGTGGCTGGTTTGCTCATTACTGGTGTCTTAACGTATTTCGCGTTCACCATGGTCCCGCCCAGTTACGAGGCGAAAGCCAGCATTGTTCTCCTTCCCCCAGCTGTGGCCGTGACCGTTGGGGATAACCCATACCTTTACTTGGGCGGTCTGGACCAGGCGCTTGGCGTGTTGCAGGTCAAAGCGGCATCTCCGGAAGTGTCCGGACCGCTGCTAGAGAAGTTCCCGGGCTCCTCCATTGCCATGTCCAAGGATGGCACCACCTCGGGCCCCATCATGGCGGTAACAGTTGCAGGGGAGAACGCGGATGAAACCATGGAGCTGCTGCGGGCTTCGCTGGATCTCATACCGGCCACTTTGGCATCATTACAGCAGGACATGTCGGTGCCAGCACCGTCAGTCATTACGGCCTTGGCGTTGTCAGTGGACACAAAACCAACCAAGATTGCCAAGAAACAAATCCAGATGACTGCCATGGCGGCCCTAGGCGGGCTAGCAGTGACTCTGATAGCCACCGGATTTATTGATCGGATCATGTCCAGGGAAAAGGGGGCACGGAGAAAGAAAAGCCTGGATACTGCCCCTGACCAGCCGATGGGCCCACGAGCTATTGTCACTGGCAAGCAGGCGGACCCAGCCATGCCCGGCGCAGATACCGGCCTTCGCCGGCAAAAGTACCGGGACGGGGTAGAGAAGGGCCGCGCTGAGAGCAGCGAATCAGCAGATGTTGGCACCTGAGACCCGCGCGGCAGAACCCCTGCCGGGAAAGCAAGCAAAGAGCAGGAAGCTGCCGCCGCCACGGAAACTGCAATCACCAGATGCGGTGACGGTGCTCTCTATCTATTTGTTTCTTCTGGTGGCAGTCCCCTCCGACCGCGGTATTGCGCCATTGGGAGGAGCCGGCTCGCTCTCAACCATTTTTGGACTTGGCATTCTGCTCTGGTGGATTTGGCATCAGGTTCGTCATCAGCGGCCCGATGAATTTCGTCGGGTGCAACCGGTGCGAATCGCGTTCGTGATCTTTGCCCTGGCTGTCTTGGCAAGCTACACGGTAGCTGCGCTTTCCTCGTTGCCGTTCATTGACCAGAACGCCTCCAACCTGGTCTTGGTGAACGTGGCCTCCTATGCAGGAGTGGTCCTGCTGGCCAATGACGGAATCGAGAGCCGCGAACGGTTCTTGGTGTTGTTGCGGCGCATCGCACTGGCTGGGGGACTCTATGCGGCGTTGGGTCTCATGCAGTTCTTTACGGGACTGAACTTTGTGGATTCTCTCCAAATCCCGGGCTTGGCCTCGGGCGGGACCGGAGGCGTGGATACTCGAGGTGACTTCGTTAGGCCGGAATCAACGGCCAGGCATGCCCTGGAATACGCCGCTGTGCTTTCGATGATCCTCCCGATTGCTTTGACAATGGCCATCGGTGAATCCCGGAAGCGAATGTTCATTCGTTGGTTTCCTACAGCCGCGATCCTGATGGCGGCGTTCCTGTCAGTCACCCGGTCTGCACTGCTGGGGATTATTGCCGTGCTCCTGGTGCTCATTCCAACGTGGGAACCAGCAGTGAAGAAGATGGCAATCTGGGCTGCTTGCGGCGGGGCGGTGGTCATGTACGCTCTGGTGCCAGGGCTGAGCGGGACTATTCTAGGCATGTTTTCCGGTAATGACCCCAGCGTGGATTCACGTACCGACAGCTACTCGGTTGTTGGAGACTACCTTAGTATTTCACCCTTGTTTGGCCGTGGATTAGGCACCATGGGACCTCAGTACCGCATCTTTGACAACCAGTACATTGGCTTCATCATTGAGACGGGTGTGATTGGTACGGTGGCGTTTTCCCTACTTGTGCTGACCGCCATGGTGACAACTTTTCTGCGGCGGCGCGCACCCGATCCGCTCATTGGTGCCCTTGGCCCTGCACTTAGCGCAGCTGTAATGGCCGGTGCCCTGCTGAGCGCTTTTTTTGACTCGTTCCATTTTCCGCAGGCAGTCGGCATGCTCTTTCTCATGATTGGCCTCAGCGGAGGGCATTGGAACATCAGGCAGACTGTACCTGCTGAGTTGGACGCGCCCGGCGCGCATGGTGGTGATCCCCAGGAGAACACCGGAGCCAGACGTTTGAGTGGATCCTTGCGTCGACGCTGGTATGTGGGTCTGGCAGTGCTGCTGATTTTTATCCCCATGGCCATGGTGGCGCGCAGTGCGCCGGGGGTCTATTATGCGAAGTTCAATATAGAGCTCCAGGCGCCGCCGGGGGCAACAAAGGGTAATGCCTTGCGCACGGAAGCGTCATCGGTGGTGCACTTTGCGGCCGTGGTGCAGAGGCTGTATGCGGATGGGCATGTAAATGCTCCAGTGGTGCCAACCTCGGCCCCGCTCTATGGCTCGGGCCTGAGGAATGCTGTGGCTGTCTACCTTCCCAGTGCCGGAGGGCAATGGCAGACCAACTTCAACAGTCCCGCGATAGCGGTGGAGATCGTGAAATCCAACCCGCAAGATGTGATCTTGACAGCCGAGAAAATCACTGCCGATATTGAGAAACTTGTGGTGCTGCCACAGGCGCAAATGGGCATCTGGGAAAAGTCCCGGATCACCAGCGAGAGGCAACCGGCACAAGTCACTGTGGAGTACATACCAGTCCGCTCAAAATATGCTCTGCTGGCCATTGCTGCGCTGGGCGTTGCCACCGCTATGAGTTCGGCCATTGTGGTGGACCGGGGAATCCGCCAGCTTCGAAGGATCAGGAAAAGAAACTAGCTCGCGGCAAATGCCAACGGGGTGCCGCCCGAACGAATGGTCCGGACCGCACCCCGTCGAAAAGGCTGGTGAAGGCTAGCCGATCTTGTAAATGTGGTAACTGTATTCATTGGCAAAATTGTCAGTGAACTTTCCATCAGCGCCGACGCTGATGGTGCGGTTTTCATCCACAACCTCAACGGAACTGGCCTTGATGTCCTTAGGGAGTTGGAAAACACGGCTACCTGGCTTAGAGCTGCCGTCGATCATGGCAAAGATATAGGCAGAGCCGTTCGAGGTCTTCAACATGGTGTCCAGTCCCGCGCCAAAGGAGTACTCGTAAGACTGGGTATTTAGAACAGGTGCCAGCTTGTGGATCTGGTTGTTGACCTTGGCAGCTGCATCAACCTGAGGCTTACCGCAGAAATTGCTGCTCACCTGTGACTGACGCAGCAGGCTGCCACCTTGGCACGGTCCGGACAAGCTCTGATTGAAGTACACCAAACCGCGCGCCTCATTGATGATGGAGCTCATCACGGCACCTTGCAACTGTCCCGGGGTGATGTTGTCCGTGAACGGTCCGCCGCCCGGGCCGCCATTGAGCAGTTCAATGAACTGCCACGGTGCCTGCAGTTTGCCGTCAGCGGCATCCTGCTGGCGAAGGGACTTCATGGTCTTGCCGTAGCTTGAGGCAGTTCGGCAGTTTTCCTGGTAAACGGGCGTGATGTAGTTCTGGCGGTAGGGGGTCCAACTGCAGAACGGAACTGTGTACCAGTACATGTCCAAGGAAACCGCGTCGGTGTAGTTATTGACGTAGGCCTGAGAATCGGAGGCCTTCATGTCATTGCTAATGACCATCTGGGTGAAATTGGAGTAATTGAAACGGCCGTTTCCGGCGTATTCGTCCTTCATCGATTGCATCCACTTGCGGCCTGCTTCAGGGGTGAAACGGCCGTCAACCTCGTCGTCAAGGAAGTTACCCACCCAGTTGGTGCTGTCATCGGTGAAGGTGTTGTTGAGTTTTCCGCCGATCCAGTAAACATCGTTGTCCTTGAAAAGGCTGTAGGGCGTGTTGGCGTCCATGCCGATGTAGGTGTTGAAACCCGCCTTCTTGTCATACTGGGCTTCAGCGTTGCTGCTGATGCCGTTGTACCAGACCGTGATGGGGAAGAACGAAGGATCTGACCACCCGGCATCATTGGCGTGCTTGAACTGCTTCCAATAGCTTGCCCCGCCTTCCCAGGGAATCCGGGGAAGGTTCAAGTCCCCGGCGACAGGAGGATTGGCGGGCGGTGCCGTGGTCGGCGGCGCTGTTATCGGCGGAGCTGTCGTTGGGGGTGCGGTGGTCGGTGGTGCCGTCGGCTCGGTGGTTGAAGCCGGGTTGAAGACTACGTCAACGTAGTAGTTGGAGTTGTTGTAGCTACTGCTCGGGTAAGTGCCACCCTTGCCGTAGGCGTAAACGCCTCCGCCAGCCAGAATGGTCAGTGGTCCCTTGCTCTTTGCTTCCCTCAAGCCCTGCTCATCAGCTGAGTACCGACCGTTCGGAGCGATGTAGGAAGCCAGATACTTCTGCCCCGCGGCAATCTTGATTGGCTCCGGCAAGGTCACCGTCTGCCATCCTGATGCCGTTTCAGATGTTGAGGGCAAAGTAGCGGTAGCCAGGATACGTCCCTGCGGAGACCATAAATTCGCTACGTGAGGCCCTGTATTCTCGGCAGTCTTGTAGAACCGGATGGCCGAAACGGAGCCATCTTGCGACGTTGTGAATTTGGCTCCCAGTTCAACAGAAACGGTATCCGGGTCCACAAGGACCCCGGGCGCAGAAGCGTCGAGAACTGAAACTGCTGATGCGTAACTGGGCGAATTTCCTGAAGTTGTCGCCACAAAAAGTGGAACTAGCAGAGCTAGGGTCGCCATTCCGGCAATTGTTGATTTTCGACAGCTTTTGAAGTCCCAGCGGGTTGAACCCCGCTCAGACTGCTTGCGATCAGTGATGTTTTGCATGATTGGGATAGTCCTGAAGGATTGTCGTTTAGACCTAGGCAATCTCCCCCCCGAGATGAAATCGTAACATACTACCTCGGCGCGTCGGCTGGCCTGGAAGGCTCCGCTCCTGTCTGAACTAGGCCAAGCGGCTGCTTTCATCCCGGTCCCATCCGCCGCCCACAGTTAGTGAATTGCCTCTGCGCAACTTGCCAGCGAACGCCAACGATGCATAAACTCCAGCATCCACAAGTTCCAGAGGTCCGGTAATGCTCGCAGCAAGATTCGCCAATCCGGAGCTCATGGCGGTGCCGGGAGCAAGTTCATGATTACCGCGATAAATCCGGCGCAGGGTGTGGTGTAGTTCGCGGGTGGAGCGCGGTGTCCGCACCAAAAGCGGTGGCGTATCTAAAATGACCTTTTCGCCATGCATAAACAACGAATCTACGTAGGCGTCATCCGCTGTAGCCTCGGGAAAGGTGGGAAAACGGGCGTGCCCGGCCGCGCTCACAGCGTACGCGCCAGCACCCCAAAGATGCTGTTGCATTCCGCGGATCCGCGTCCTGGCCCTGTAGTAGGAGCGCACCCGCAGATCGGCTCCGGAGGTGTCATAACGGAAGGTGGGGCGGGCAGCCAGGGCCCCAGGCTGGGCCAGATGGGCGAAGACCTCGGCAAGTGCTCCGGCAGTGATCTCGATGTCCGCGTCAAGGTAGATCCGGGGCCAGCGTGTGGCGATGGCGTCAGCGGCATTCAGCGCTGAAGTTTTGCCCGGCTCTTGCAGGTCAAGAACCACTACTCCCGGGAATGTTGAGGCGACTGCAGCGCTCCCATCTGAACAACCATTGCAGGCCACAATGACTTCAATGGCCCCGGACGCGGCCAGATTCGCCAACGGACGAAGAGTCCTCGCCAAGACCCCAGCTTCGTTATAGGCCGGGATGATCACGGTCCCGGAAGGAAACGCCCCCTCTGCTCTATGCAGAGTCCGTGCACCAGGTGAAGCCTTGGGCAGGTTCTCCCAGGACCGCATGCCAAACAGCATCCCCGCCGCCATTCGGTGCCCGGGCTGGGTGGCACGTGCCACCGAAGCGGCTGCCACAATGCCGCGCATGGCCAGTGAGTAGAGCCGGGAATGGTGAGCTTGGGCGTAGCGAACCTTATTGACGGCCATGAGAGCCGTGAGGCCGGCTGAGCTACCGGAACCGCCGCGTTCATGGTTCATGACAGCGAGAGGTTCAAACCAGATGGTCCCGCCAGCGTTTCGAATCTTGCGGAAGTAATCGGTTTCCTCGGAATACAGGAAGAACCGTTCGTCCCACGGGCCAAGTTTCGCGGCCAGCTCGCTACGGATAAGGATCGCGGCTCCTGTGGCCCATGAGACCTGCCTCGCGTAAACGTAACTTTCTGCATCTGTTTCAATTTCCGAAAGCCACGCCGGGCGGTCCGGGAAACGGCTACCAACCACCGCATCGCCAATACTTCTGGACAGCGAAGGTTCCCGGCGCAGTGAATGATAAATTTGGCCGTCGTCATCGAGCAAGCGCGGCACAACAGCCCCAGCACCCGAATGGCGCATACGGGCCAACATTGCCTTGATGGCACCCCGGCTCACAGATAGATCGGGGTTCAGGACCAAGAGGTGCTCGGCTGTGCCGGCAAGCTTGGCAGCAACATTGATACCACCGGAATAGCCAAGGTTACCTCCGGTGCTGACGGTGATGACGTCAGGATGGGCGGCTAGCGTCTCCAGTGTTGCATCAGAGGAGGAATTATCCGCAACAATCACCCGGAGGCAATGATCCGCCGTTTCTTCCCGCAACGACTTCAGTAGCTTGGGTATATCCTCGGCATTGTTGTAGGTGACAACCAGAACTGCCACATCCGCCGTGTCCTCCGGCCCGGCAAAGCTTCCGGCAACGGGGACGGCTCGGGCACTTTTGATCCGATACGGCTCCCTGGAGGTATGGCCCTTCGGCGCAGTTTTCACGCCCGTACTGGCACGCAGTGCCACGTACGACGACGGCCCGTCCACTAGGTAGCGCCGGCTCAGTCGCCGTGGCTCACGGGAGAGACGCCACGCCCATTCAAGACCGTTGTCCGAGGCCCACCGCGGGGCGCGGGCAACTTTTCCGGCCATGAAATCCACGGCAGCACCGAATCCGAGCAGCACCTTGGCACCAGTGTGGGCGGCGTATTCTGCCATCCACAACTCTTGACGGGGTTTTCCCAGCCCCACAACCAGCACATCGGTCTGGGCGGCACGGATTTCCGCCGCCAATTCTTTGGACAGTCCGTGGTTGGATAATTGACTACGCTCGGGTGACCACCACCCGGAAATAGCCATGTCAGGGCGTTCGGCAGCAAAACGGGTTTGCAGAGCCTGCTGAGTCTCGAGCGAGCCACCTAGAAACCCAATACGAGATCCGTGCCCGATCGCCTTTTCCAGGATTGGTTCAATAAGGTCGCTGCCAGCAAGCCGCGGCCACACCCGGCCCGTTGAACGCCTGGCCTGTGCCGCAATAGGTGCGCCGTCAATCAAATTCAGGAACTCCGAAGAGCCCGCATGTTCCAAAGCACCATTCCAGCGGCCTGAGGTGCCGAAATGGTGAATGTGATCGAGATTGATGGACACAACGCAAAGGGGTATCTGGGCGGCTTCAACCAGCCGGTGAGAGATAATTGACATGGTGCGTTCAAAATCAACCAGATGGACTGGAATGCCTGCTGAGTACATGGATTCGGGAACATCAATGGCCACGGTGAAGACCTGCCTTCTGCGGTGAGAGGCGGGCCAAACTGCCGGTCAGCGTGCGGGAAATTCCGCAGGCGGATCGGCCGACCTCTTCAAGGAATGTTTGTAGGAAACACATTCGGCAGACGTTGGGGCATGGGTTAGCACTCTCACGTTGCCCACGGATCTCCGCGCACGTAGACATGCAGATGTACATTTGCCCCCCGGCCGTTCGAGTGTGAACCCGCTATGTTCGCAATGGGTGAGAACACAGCCGGACACGTCCAAGATGGCAACGCACGCTGAGGTTCGGCATGCCAGAAAAAGACGTATCGATGCCGACTTTATGGGCACGCAGAAGCGGCCGCCAGAGTAGCTTGGTACTTGCAAGTAGCAGTGCTCATGCTGGCGTGTACTTGGTTTGTGGCGCCGGGGGCAGGTAATGAGTGGGTCGCTGGAGGGCGGATTTAGCCCTTGATCTCGCGGACTATGTGCTCGGCAATTGCCATGGATGATGTGGCTCCGGGGGAGGGGGCATTGCGTACGTGGACCATCCTCGCCGAACCTGTAATGACGAAGTCATCCACAAGGCTGCCATCACCATTCATGGCCTGCGCGCGTATGCCGCGGCTGCCGGGGCGAACATCGCCAAGGGTGAGGTCCGGGACGTAATCACGGGCCGCGCCAATAAAGGAGCGTTTACTAAGAACAGTGCGTCCTTCACGGATTGCTGCCGGGATATTGCCTGCGGCAAAGCGCCAAAACCCTGGCATCGAGAGAGTCTGCGCCAAATCCTTGGGCGAGAGCTGCCACGGCGCATAGGCTTCCCGGCCACCTGCGAGGAAAGCATTGGGACCCACCATAATTTCGCCGTCGATCCGCTTGGTCAGATGCACCCCCAGGAAGGGGTAGCGGGGGTCCGGGACGGGGTAAATGAGTCCGTTCACAAGATGGCGGCTGGTGTCCTTGAGCAGGAAATAGGACCCAAAGAAAGGCACGACGCGCGGGAAATTCTCATCCCCGGCGGTTCTGGCTACCCTGTCGGATTGCAGCCCGGCACAGTTGACCACTAGCTCGTAATTCTCTGAACCGGAACTGGTGCCAACGCCCACTCCAGAGCCCTTATCCGCCAACGCCGTGACGGGCAGGCCAAGGCGAACCTCGCCGCCGAGCTCTTCAAACTCACGGGCCAAGCCAAGTGTTAATGCCTTGTAATCGGTGATGGCCGTGGTGGGTGAGTACAGTGCCGCAATGCCGCGGGCATGAGGTTCAATCCGGGCCAGCTCCCCGCCGTCGATCATCCGGACTCCGGGAACACCATTGGCACGGGCCCGTTCCAGAATGGTGGCAAGGCGTCCAAGCTCACTGCCGTCCCGTGCCACCACCACCTTCCCGCATTCATCGAAAGGCAGATTTTGCCGCTGAGCCAAATCCTGTAGCAAGCTGACACCACGCCTGCACAGCCGCGCTTTGAGGCTGCCTGGTTCGTAATAGAGGCCGGCATGGACCACGCCACTATTGTGCCCGGTCTGGTGTTGGGCCAGTTCGTTTTCCTTCTCGTACAGGACCACCTCGGCGGCAGCCCCTGACTGCAGCAGCTCCCGGGCCACCGCAACACCAATAATGCCCCCACCAACCACTGCGGCCCGCACCCCGCTCACCTCTCCCGCCGTGACTGCAGATACTCGCCAAGCCGTTGAGCTGCCGGTGGCGGAGAGTTCCCTGCCGCTTGGAGCTTGGCGAGGTTCAGCGTTGAGTTCACAGGGCGGGGAGCAATGTTTTCCTTCTCGGCAAAGTAGTCTGCCGTACTAATTCCTGTCACGAAGTCACGGGGGAAACCGAGAAGCTCATAGACGTCCGCGGCAATCTGAGCCCAGCTTTGAGTGGGTCCGGTGTTGCTGACGTTATAGGCGCCGTACGGTGGGCGGGTGTCTAAAAGATGCTTCACGGCGTGGACAATATCCTCGGTAAAGGTGAGGCGCCCAAATTGATCGTTGACCACATTTGGTTTCACACCCTTGGCAGCGAGTGTGGCCATGGTGGCAACAAAGTTGCTGCCGTCCCCTATCACCCAGCTGGTGCGGATGATGTAGTGCTTGGGTGTGGTGGCAGCAGCCACGTCACCTGCAGCTTTTGACTGGCCATAGACACCCAGGGGGGAGAAGGGTTCCTCTTCACCGTGCACTTCCAGGCTGCCATCAAAGACGTAGTCGCTGGAGATGTGCACCAACGTGATCTTGTGTTGTGTGCAGGCGCTCGCCAGCGCAGCAACAGCTGTGGCGTTGACTGCCCACGCGGCGGCTCGCCCGGCCTGTGTCTGCGCCCCATCCACAGCCGTATAGGCGGCTGCGTTGATGATGGTGTCATAAACAGTGAAGTCAAAGCCGGAGAAGGGTGCCGGGCCAGCCAGCTCAAGGTCGCTGCGTGTTGCGTAATCCACGTGGGGGTCTGCGCCGTAAAATGCCTTGATGGCGCGGCCCAACTGCCCGTTGGAGCCCAGTACCAGCGTTTTTTTGCTCTTCATGGGTACCACCTCGGAGAGGAACGGATGGTTTTTGTCCTTCTCCGATAATTCCGCCTGGTCTAGGGGGATAGGCCAGGGGATGTTCGCTGTAGTATCACCAAGATTGAGGAATGTGTACAGGTGTTGAGCTGCCGCTGACCAGTGATCGTTGACCAGGTAGGAGTAAGCCGTGTCATCTACCAAGGTTTGGAAGGCATTACCCACCCCGGCAGGTACGTAGATAGCGCAGGACGGGTCCAGCACTGTGGTGAAAACGGTGCCAAAGGATGCTCCTTCGCGCAGGTCAACCCAGGCACCGAACACTGCGCCCGTGGCCACTGAAATGAATTTATCCCAAGGCTCGGCATGGATGCCACGGGTGGTGCCAGCTGTTTCATTGAAGGAAATGTTGTTTTGCACGGGAGTGAAATCAGCCAGCCCCGCAGCCGCCATTTTCTCACGCTGCCAGTTTTCCTTGAACCAGCCACGGTTATCGCCATGGACTGGCAGATCAAAAAGGAGAACACCCGGAATGGGGGTATCCCGCGTGCCAAGAGACTTTCCAAAGACCGGGCCGTGAGGTGACGCTGTTGGATTCATCGTTTGGCCGCCGTCTTTACTTGTGCTTCCACAACCCGCTCGCCCGCGGCTGCATATTTACTTTCCGTGGCGTCTTTTTGCGGACGCCACCAGGACTCGTTGGATTTGTACCATTGGATGGTTGTTGCCAGCCCGGCGGAAAAATCGGCGTGAGCGGGGCGCCAGCCAAGTTCTGTGCGTAACCGTGTGGGGTCAATGGCGTACCTCAGATCATGTCCGGGACGGTCACTGACCTGATCATAGGCGTGCGAATCCTGTCCCATCTCGGTCAATATTGCCTCGATCACGGCCTTGTTATTGTGTTCGCCGTCAGCACCGATCAGGTATGTTTCTCCCGGAGTGCCTTTTTCCAAAATGGTCAGAACAGCAGAGGAATGGTCATCCGCGTGAATCCAATCGCGGACGTTTTCTCCGGAACCGTAGAGCTTGGGCCGCACACCGTCAATCACGTTGGTGATCTGGCGGGGGATGAATTTTTCTACATGCTGGTACGGGCCGTAATTATTTGAACAATTGCTGATGGTAGCCGCAATCCCGAACGATCTCACCCAAGCCCGGACCAGCAGATCTGATCCTGCTTTTGTTGAGGAATAGGGGCTTGATGGGTTGTACGGGGTGTGCTCAGTGAAACGGTTCGGGTCATCGAGGGCAAGATCGCCGTACACCTCGTCCGTTGAAATGTGGTGGAAGCGTTTCCCGTGCCTGCGCACAGCCTCCAACAGGGTGTAGGTACCCATGATGTTGGTGGCCAAAAATGGTGCTGGGTCTGCAAGGGAGTTGTCATTGTGCGATTCCGCCGCGTAATGGACCACTGCATCAACGCCGGACACCAGCTCATCCATCAGTTCCGCATCGCAAATATCGCCCTCTATGAAGCGGAAGCGGGACTGGTCCAGCCCCGCAAGCGAGGCCAGATTCCCGGCATACGTCAATTTGTCCACCACCATCACCTCAAAGTTGGTGTGAGCCATGACATAGTGGACAAAGTTGGACCCAATAAAACCGGCACCGCCGGTCACCAGTATTTGCATCATGGCAACAGCGTAGCTGTAGGTGCCATGCAAACAAGGTACAGGACGGTAATAATGCGTGGCATCATTCTTGCAGGTGGAACCGGCTCGCGGCTTCACCCAATTACTCTGGGCATTAGTAAGCAACTTGTTCCGGTTTATGACAAGCCCACGATCTACTATCCGCTCTCTACCCTGATATTGGCCGGGATCCGTGACATCCTGATTATCACCACGCCCCACGATTCCGAACAATTTCAGCGGCTTCTAGGTGACGGCTCCCAATTCGGTATCAACCTCAGCTATAAAGTCCAGCCGGAACCTGAGGGCTTGGCGCAAGCGTTTATTTTAGGACGCGAACACATAGGTAATGACACCGTTTCACTGGTTCTCGGAGATAATATCTTCTATGGTCCCGGCTTGGGTGGCCAGTTGCAAAAGCATGAATATGTTTCCGGGGGCTCCATATTTGGTTACTGGGTCAAGGACCCCCGGGCCTACGGTGTGGTGGATTTCGACGCCGACGGGCGAGTTCTCTCACTGGAAGAAAAGCCGGAGAAGCCGCGCAGCAATTACGCTGTGCCTGGGCTGTATTTCTATGACAATGATGTCATCGAAATCGCCGCAGATCTAAAGCCTTCTCCGCGCGGAGAGCTGGAAATTACGGATATCAACCGCACCTATCTAGAGCGTGGGGAACTCCATGTGGAAATCCTGCCTAGAGGAACAGCTTGGCTGGATACAGGTACCTTTGCCGATCTCAATGATGCCTCCACCTTTGTGCGCACTGTAGAAAGCCGTCAGGGATTAAAAATAGGCGCCCCGGAAGAGGTTGCCTGGCGCCAAGGATTCCTCAGTGACCAGGAACTACGCCAGCGCGCCGAGACCATGCTCAAGAGCGGCTATGGAAGCTATCTGCTGCAGCTTCTGGAACAAGAACTGCTCTAACCACAACAAGAACTGCTCTAAAAAGTAGCAAACACCAATCCCGCTTGACCCGCGCGATTTGCGCTGACATGTGCCCGAAACTCCCGGGCCTATCAGCTGCGCCCAAAACTTGCCAGCAACTTCTAGGACACAGCTGGGACACGACTGTGCAAACCAAGTAGTCCTCACAAATATGCAAGTACTACACAAGTACACGGCCCCTTTTGTGCTGCCCGAATCGGGTAGTGGCGTGTAGTGCTTTCGGGCTGAGTTGATTCTTTAATGGGACTAACAAGGACTAACCACTTGACGCAAGGTCTATTACAAGAAGGTCTCACATGTTTTGCCAGGGGTACCCGGGGGTACGCTGCATTCCGTTAATTACCGGAGCAGTAGTGACACCCCATGTGTGGCTGCGAAATTCTTCATTGCGCCATTTTGAAAGTCCTCCCAGTGCAAAGCACACTACGCGGAGAATGACATGGCAATGAGAATTGGATACGCAGCCGGGGCCTTTGACCTCTTTCATGTTGGCCACCTAAACCTGTTGCGCCAAGCCCGCTCACGCTGCGACTTTCTCATCGCCGGGGTGGTCTCCGATCAGTTGCTGATTGCCCGTAAGGGCCGAACACCTGTCATCCCGCTGTGTGAACGCCTTGAAATAGTCCGCAATGTTGGATTCGTGGATGAGGCAATAGCAGAAACCTTGGCGAGCAAGGTGGATATGTGGCGCCAAACCACGTTTGACGTTCTCTTCAAAGGCGATGACTGGAAGGGCACAGCCAAGGGATTAGAACTCGAACAGGAATTTGCGCCGCTAGGCGTTGAAATTATCTATTTTCCCTATACCGTCCACACATCCAGCACCATCTTGAGGCGAACGCTTGAGCTTCTGGAGCGAGAGAGCGAGGAGGCAAAAAAGATTCATCGACTAGTGCGGTGAACCTCATCAACGCAGCCGCGAAGACGGTCTGCAGGTCTCATTATTACAAAAAAAGATGTCTGGGGGCAATTATGGTTCGGTCAGATGATCGGGAGCAAGCAATGCGCATCGCACTAATCGGTACACGGGGAGTGCCTGCGCGTTATGGCGGATTTGAAACGTGTGTAGAAGAAGTGGGCCGAAGGCTAGCTGAACGCGGGCATGAAGTTACTGTCTACTGCCGGCAAACTAACGCAAGTTCTCCTCCGCCAACAACGTACTTGGGAATGAACCTGGTGACGCTGCCGGCGCCCCGGCGCCGGTCCTTGGAAACCTTGGTGCACACGGGGCTTTCCACTGGCCATCTTCTGGCCCATCGTGTGGACGCGGCAGTGGTTTTCAACGCCGCCAATGCGCCGTGGTTGCCGGTGCTGCGAGCCGCACAAATTCCTGTGGCCACTCACGTTGACGGGTTGGAATGGCAGCGGGCCAAATGGGGCAGTGCCGGCAAAAGCTACTACCAGTGGGCAGAACGCATGGCCGTGCGTTTTTCCAATGCCCTCATTGCCGATGCCGCCGGCATCCAGGAATACTACGCCACCAAATATGGCGCAAAAACTCATTTGATGGCCTACGGCGCCCCCATTCTGGGGGCCATAGGTTCGGAGAAACTTCGCGGCATCGGTTTAACACCCGGTAAGTTCCATTTGCTGGTTGCTCGCTTTGAACCCGAAAATCATGTGCACACCATTGTTGAAGGCTTCAGCCGTAGCGATGCAAAGTACCCGCTGGTAGTGGTGGGCTCGGCACCGTATTCGGAGCAGTACACCCAACAAATACACAACGCTGCTGATTCACGGGTGCGGTTTCTGGGCGGAGTATGGGACCAGGACCTTCTCAACGAGCTCTACTCACACGCCTTGGTGTACTGGCATGGGCACTCCGTGGGAGGGACCAACCCGTCTCTGCTGCGAGCCATGGGTGCCGGTGCAGCCACCAATGCCTTTGACGTGAATTTCAACCGGGAAGTACTCGCAGACGCCGGCCAGTACTTTTCTACTGAAGAACAAATTCCCGCACTGGTAACCGCTGCAGAATGTGCCGAATCAAACGTTGCCCTCCGTGGAGCAAAGGCCTTGGCACGGGCCGGAGCGTATTGCTGGGATGACGTTGCTGATAGTTATGAGAATCTGTGCCTGCGCTTAGTCAGGCGGGATCTGGGCCGGGTGGTTCCGGTGCCGGAGATTGAACTCAACGCGCCGCTGAGGCGCCACACTGTGGTTCCGGAGCATGGTGCATCACGATGAAATCTAGAACAACGGTGCGTGTGTTGGAATCTTTTGCTGAACCGAGGCCCACAACCAATCCTTATATTGTGCAATTGGCCCGGGCTCTGGAACAGGAGCCGGGGTGCGAGGTGCTCACATTCTCCTTCAAGCGTGCGCTCTTTGCGCCTTACGATGTTTTTCACGTTCACTGGCCCGAGGTGATTTACGCTGGAAACCGCGGGCTCAAGGGCGTTGCCCGTGAACTGTTGTTTGCCGCGGTCCTGGCCCGCCTTCAACTATCGGGGAAACCCGTGGTGCGAACCCGGCACAATATAGCGCCGCATGAATCCCTGTCCCGCAGCCAACTGCTGTTAGAAGGGTGGCTGGGGCGCCTGACCCGCGTAACCATCACCCTCAATAGCAGCACCGGCCATGGCCCGGACATGCCGGCCTCCACCATCTTGCATGGCCATTACCGGGACTGGTTTGCCGGCATCGCTGTTAACAAACCCACACCAGGGCGCATCACCTTTTTTGGTCTGATCCGTCGCTATAAGGGAGTGGAAACCCTGCTCGAATCCTTTCTGAAAACAGAGCTGGCGGGATTGACCCTATCAATTTCCGGCAAAGCCGCAACGGAAGAGATCAGCCACAACCTTCTGGAGATGGCACAGGGAGATGACAGGGTGGAGTTCGATTTCCGCTACCTCTCCGATGCCGAGTTGGTGGCCTCCGTCACCCAAGCAGAACTGGTTGTTCTGCCGTATTGCGCCATGCACAATTCAGGTGCTGCCATGGCGGCGCTGTCCTTAAACCGTCCGGTACTGCTACCTGATACGCCCGTCAACCGGTTGTTACAAGAAGAGGCAGGGCCCGGATGGGTGTATCTGTTCAGGAATGAGCTCACGGCAGCCGCTGTAGAAGGCACACTCATGCGTCTGCGCGAGCATTCCCCCAGAACCGCACCGGACTTATCGGCACGGTCATGGCAGTCCACAGGTGCTGAACACCTGCGGGTTTTTGAAAACGCGCTTGACCACCAAGCGAAGCACGGTGCGGGGATACACAGCAGGCTTGCCGTCAATTCAGATGTGGGTTAGGAGGGGCCATGGCGCATATTTCAGGGGGAACTCCCACAGCTTTCGCCTTGCTAGTTGTCAACTACGGCTCTTCGAACCTTCTGGAGGAAAACCTCCAAGGACTTGAGCTGAAAGCAGCTGGGGGCCGCATTGTCATTGTTGATAATTTCACCAGTGCCACGGAACTAGCCCGGCTCAACGTGCTGGCCACCCGTTACGGCTGGAGCGTTCTAGCGTTGGAGAGCAACCGGGGATTTGGCGCCGCTGTCAATACTGGGGCAGCTGTGGCCTTGAGCGAGGGGGCCCAGGCGCTGGCAGTGCTCAATCCTGATGCCCGGATTGACACCGGTGACCTGGTGGCGCTGGTCTGCGCAGTCGCTGCCGAGGCAACTCTCATGGCCGCACCCCTGATCAGGACCAGCAGTGGCGAGGTGTGGTTTGACGGGATGGATTTGTACTCGGCCTCGGGGAGGGTGGCGAGCCGCCGCCGTCCGCTACCGGATGCACCGCACCAACCGTGGCTGTCAGGAGCCTGCTTTGCCATCTCCGGGCAGATGTGGCGGACAGTGGGCGGCTTTGATGAAGATTACTTCCTGTATTGGGAAGATGTGGACCTCTCACGGCGGGTTGTCAGTCACGGCGGGCGCCTGGCTGTCCTTCGCGAAATTTCCGCGGTGCATGACCCTGGCGGAACGCAAACCGGGGTAAGCGGGGAGGGGACCAAATCAGAAATCTACTATTTCTACAACATCCGCAACCGCCTGCTCTACGGCGCTAAACATGTTCAGGGAAAAGAATTCCGCAGCTGGATTTATGCAACACCCAAGGTTTCTTACGAGATTCTGTGCCGGGGCGGGCGTAGGCAATTGCTGCGTTCACCGGCACCTCTGCGCGCCTATGTCCGGGGAATTCTCAGCGGGTTGGTAAGGGCGCGTGAGATCCGGACCCGTGCGCCAGAGAAACAGCTGCGCAGGACCTCGCCGGCATCGGGTGCCGGAGCAGTAATCAGCGGAACACTAGGGAATAGGTGAAACCATGAGTCACTTTGGCGCAAACAGACTGGCACCCGTGGCGCTCACGGTGTTGGTGGCTTTTTCCGCAGTTCTGTTCTCCGGATGTACCTCAACCACGGCGGCGGATCCCGCACCGCTGGCTGGTTCCTCGGCGGGAGCCAGCGCTGCATCCACAGCGGTTCCCACAGCGGTTCCCACAGCGGTTCCCACGGCGGCGTCCCCGGCTCAGCCGGTGGCAACACCAAGCGTGGCGCCAGGGAGAAGCAAGCCTGTTCCGGCGCCGTCGGGCGGGTCCATTTTGCAAAAGGTTCCCGCAGTCAGCCCCGGGCCGGTGACAAAAGTTGAGCTCAACAAGACGGCGGCCCTGCCGGATAAGGTCTCGATCACCGTCTCCAAGGCAGAAGCCTTGGAAACAAAAGCAACCACACCGGGTGAAATTGCCGGCCCGGCCGTGGCCATGTTCGTTTCCATTCGCAATGGTTCGCTCAAGAGCATCAGTGTCGATTCGGCAATAGTGACACTGAGCAATGCCAGCGGTGTTCTGGGGCAGCCAACAACCTCAGACCCATACCTGCCCTTCTCAGGGGAGCTTGCACCCGGAGCTTCTACGCAGGGCGTTTACGTATTTCTTATCCCAACGAATGCCAGAACCGGGCTGAGCCTGTCAGTGGAATATGCCGCCGGTCAGGCAAGCGCCCAATTTGTGGGCAGTGTTTCCTGATGCGCCATGACAACCGAGGTGGACAAGCGATGAAAACCATTACCCGAGCACTGCGACGGTCCTTCATATTCCTGGCTGCGCTGCTGGGCGCATTGAGCCTCACTGTCATGGGTTTCACGGTACCCGCCCAGGCAGCAGATCTGCTGCCTGGCCCGGCCCCCATAGAACAGCGCAGCGCCACCACTGTGACAAGTGACCGGCTGCCAACCGTGCAGATCGATTCCGGGGTGGTGTGGACTCAACAAATCATTGGGAACATTGTGTACGCAGGCGGAGCGTTCACCAATGCCCGCCCGGCTGAAGCTGCCCCCGGCACCAACCTCATGCCGCGCAGCAACCTTCTGGCGTATGACATCAGGACGGGCATCATTACATCCTTTGCCCCCAAGATCAACGGCACCGTGAAATCGCTCGCGGCATCCCCGGATGGAAAACAGCTCTACGTGGGTGGTTCCTTCACATCCGTTGACGGCCAGACTCGTTTTAATCTGGCGGCCTTTGATGTAGCTAGCGGCACGCTTTTATCCACCTTCAAGGCGGCGGTGGGTGGCTCCTATGTCAACGCCATTGTGGTGACAAATACTGCGGTTTATGTTGCCGGGCTCATCGGTGCTGGCAACGGCGTTGTGCGCAAGAGCTTCGCCGCCTTCACTACCAGCGGCGCTCTGCTTGCCTGGGCGCCCACCTCTGATTTGCAAGTGGACGCCATGGTCCTGACCCCGCAAAAGGATAAGTTGATTGCGGCAGGCCGCTTTGGCACCATCAACGGTGTTTCGCAGCGCGGGCTGGCTGCCCTTGACCTCTCCTCAGGAGCCTTGCTTCCGTGGCAGGCACCCACCATCATTCAAAACGGTAAGGGAAGTGGCAGCGGCGCCGGCAAAGCAGGAATTTGGGGACTCACCACGGATCAAAACGCCGTGTACGGAACAGGCTGGGTATATGCCGATATCACGGTGGGAAACCTGGAAGGCACCTTTGCCGCCGCACCAGAAGACGGTAGCATCCGGTGGATTGCCGATTGCCACGGAGACCATTACGGGGTTTATTCGGACGGCACAACTGTCTACACCACCAGTCATGAGCACGCGTGTGAATCGGCCGGTGGCATGGTGCAAAAGCAGCCGCAAAACATGCGCAACGCCAGCGCCACCACGGCAGCACCCAAGGGCACGCTAAGCCGCAGTCCGTGGGTCAACAGCATTTACAAGGACTGGAGCGGTTACCCTGCCCCCGCTGTGGTGGACTGGTATCCGGATTGGCTCACCGGGACCGCCACAGGCATGGGACAGGCGGGCTTCTCCATTGTTGGAACTGGCGGTTTCATCTCTGTTGGCGGTGAATTTGTGGGCGTCAACAACCAGCAACAACAAGGACTGGTCAGGTTCTCCTCAAACCCGCCGGGCGGTCCAAAGCAGGGCCCACGGCTGTCAGGAACAGCATGGACCCCCACGGCCAAGTCCGTCGCAGCAGGTTCGGCACGGGTGAGTATCCCGGCCAACTGGGACAGGGATGATCTGTTCCTGAACTACAGCTTGATGCGGGTGGGCAAGGCGCAGCCAGTGGCTACGAGCACCGTGCAATCCACCTATTGGAACCTGCCAAGCATCACCCTGACCGATACAGGGCTCCCTCCAGGCTCGGCCCAAAGCTACTATGTGGTGGCCTCTGATCCTGATGGCAACAGCGTCTCGAGTCCACAAGTCTCGCTAACCATTGGCACTGCTGTGGCATCGCCCTACGTGAGCGGTGTTCTCAATGACAACCCCTCCCTCTTCTGGCCTCTGGGCGGTACGGCGGCTACCGCTGCGGCTGACTGGGTTGGCGGCAATGATGGCAAGGTTGGCACCGGAGTTGGAACAACGCCCGCCGGGGGAGGAGCCATTGCCGGGGATACGGCACCAGCCTCCACCTTTGACGGCACCGCCAACGGTGTTATTGGCTCCACCTCCACAGTGGCAGCGAACCCCGCGTTCTCCACTGAGCTGTGGTTCAAGACAACCACCACCAGTGGCGGCAAACTCATGGGGTACGGTTCCAGCAATTCAGGAACTTCTTCCAACTATGACCGGCATGTTTACATGCTGAACACCGGGGCACTGTCCTTTGGTGTCTACACAGGGGCAACAAAGACAGTGACCAGCGCCAAAGCCTACAACGACGGCGCCTGGCACCACATAGTTGCCACTCAGGGAAGCGCCGGCATGGTGCTCTACGTGGATGGGCAGGTGGTGGGCAGCGATGCCCAAACAACTACGGCCCAGAGTTTCTTGGGCTACTGGCGGGTTGGCGGAGACACTCTGGGAAATTGGCCCAACGCGCCCACCAGTAACTACTTCAACGGCACACTGGATAATTTCGCTGTGTACAACAGTGCACTCTCTGCGGCGCAAGTAGCCTCACACTACGCACTGGGAACAGGTCAAGGGGTGCCAACAGCATCGTTTACCGCAACATCGAACAACTTGGCGCTCGCCGTCAACGCGTCGGCGTCCACAGCACCGTCAGGGCAAACCATTGCCTCTTATCAATGGGACTTTGGTGACGGCACGCCAGCTGGCACTGGCGTCCAGGCTAACCACAACTACAGCAACCCCGGAACGTACACCGTGGTGCTCACAGTTAAAACCGGATCTGGAGTTCCGGCCACCACCTCCCGCACCGTCACGGTAACCGCTGCGAATGTGGCTCCGGTGGCTGGGTTTGCTGCGGTGGTTTCGGGGTTGGGGGTTGCTGTGGATGGTTCGGCTTCTGCGGATGCGGATGGTTCGGTTGCCTCGTATGCGTGGGCTTTTGGTGATGGGTCTACGGGGACGGGGGCGACGGCGGCCCATACTTATGCTGTTGCTGGTAGCTACACGGTGTCTTTGGTGGTCACTGATAATCAGGGGCTTGCTTCTGCGGCTGTGACGAAGTCGGTGACGGTGGTTGCGGATCCTGTGGAGCCGGCGAATGTTGTGGCCAAGGATGCGTTTGGGCGCACTGTCAGTAATGGTTGGGGTTCTGCTGATACTGGCGGGGCATGGTCTTTGACTGGTTCGGCGGCGATGTTCCAGGTTTCTGGCGGTGTGGGAAAGATGCCGTTGGGTGCTGGTTCAACACGGTTTGCCACGTTGGGTTCGGTCTCTTCTACGGATACGGATTCTGCGGTGACGGTGGCGTTGAATAGTGTGCCTACTGGTGGTGGGAACTATGCCAGTGTTGCTGGGCGGCGGGTGGATGCGTCCTCGTATTCGATGAAGTCCTGGGTTAAGGCTGATGGGTCTGTGTGGTTGGTGTTGTTGCGGGATTCTGTGACGTTGAAGTTGGTCCAGGTTCCGTCTCTGACGTATTCGGCGAACATAGTGTTGAACCTGCGGTTGCAGGTGACGGGTACTTCGCCCACTACGGTGCAGGGGAAGATTTGGCCGGCGGGTCAGGGTGAGCCTGGGGTGTGGTTGGCGTCGGCTACGGATAGCACTGCTGCTTTGCAAACTGCTGGCAGTGTTGGGTTGGGTGCTTATCTTGCCGGTTCAGCTACTGCTGCTGTTCAGACTAGTTTCGATGATTACGTGGTCACTACCAGCCAAGCCCCCGCCGCGAATGTGGCTCCGGTGGCTGGGTTTGCTGCGGTGGTTTCGGGGTTGGGGGTTGCTGTGGATGGTTCGGCTTCTGCGGATGCGGATGGTTCGGTTGCCTCCTATGCGTGGGCTTTTGGTGATGGGTCTACGGGGACGGGGGCGACGGCGGCCCATACTTATGCTGTTGCTGGTAGCTACACGGTGTCTTTGGTGGTCACTGATAATCAGGGGCTTGCTTCTGCGGCTGTGACGAAGTCGGTGACGGTGGTTGCGGATCCTGTGGAGCCGGCGAATGTTGTGGCCAAGGATGCGTTTGGGCGCACTGTCAGTAATGGTTGGGGTTCTGCTGATACTGGCGGGGCATGGTCTTTGACTGGTTCGGCGGCGATGTTCCAGGTTTCTGGCGGTGTGGGAAAGATGCCGTTGGGTGCTGGTTCAACACGGTTTGCCACGTTGGGTTCGGTCTCTTCCACGGATACGGATTCTGCGGTGACGGTGGCGTTGAATAGTGTGCCTACTGGTGGTGGGAACTATGCCAGTGTTGCTGGGCGGCGGGTGGATGCGTCCTCGTATTCGATGAAGTCCTGGGTCAAGGCTGACGGGTCCGTGTGGTTGGTGTTGTTGCGGGATTCTGTGACGTTGAAGTTGGTCCAGGTTCCGTCTCTGACGTATTCGGCGAACATGGTGTTGAACCTGCGGTTGCAAGTGACGGGTACTTCGCCCACTACGGTGCAGGGGAAGATCTGGCCGGCGGGTCAGGGTGAGCCTGTGGCGTGGTTGGCGTCGGCTACGGATAGCACTGCTGCTTTGCAAACTGCTGGCAGTGTTGGGCTGGGTGCGTACCTTGCCGGTTCAGCTACTGCTGCTGTTCAGACTAGTTTCGATGATTACGTGGTGACCACCAGCCAAGCCCCCGCCGCGAACAAGGCTGCTGCTGGGCCCGACGCTAAACTAGCTCCCGCACCGGCACCTGCACCTGCTCCGGAGGCTAAGCCCGGACCGGCGGCACCGGCTCCTGTTCCGGCCCCTAAGCCCGCTCCGGTGGCGCCCGCGGCTCCGGCTGCGCCCGCCGATCCTCCTGCAGTCCCGGCCCCGCCTGCTCCGGCCCCGGCAGCCCCGGCTGCGGCGGAGGTCCCCACGCCTGAGCATGTTGTTCTAGTCATGATGGGCAAGCGGTCATCGGCTGATGTCATGGGCAACCAAGAGGCCCCTTTCATCAATTCGCTGGCCAAGGACGGGGCAACAATGTCCAAGACGGTGGCTGGGCCAGATAACCTGAGCCTGTTCTCGGGGCAGACCCAGGACGCCGCCGGTGGGCTTTGCCCTCAGGCGTTCACCACGGACAACATTGCCACCCAGCTTGCAAGCGCCGGCAAGACTTTCACGGGTTTTGCTGAGGATCTGCCCAGCGCCGGATTCACCGGCTGCGTGAGCGGCCGCTATGCAGGTGTCAATAATCCGTGGGTGAATTGGCCCGCTGTCCCGGCCTCGGCCAACCAGCCTCTGACGGCGTTTCCTTCCGACTTCTCCAAGCTGCCTGCTGTCTCCTACGTGGTTCCTAACCTGGACCATGACGGGCACCAAGGCTCCATTGCTGACAGTGATGCTTGGCTGAAGAAGAATTTTGGCGGGTACGTTGCCTGGGCACAAGAACACAATAGTTTGCTGATCCTGACGTGGGGCGCAGCAGCTGATGGGCAGCAGATCCCCACTCTCATCACCGGCCAACAGGTTCTTCCGGGAACGTACACGGAAGCAACCACACCCTTCAGCGTTGTGCGCACCCTGGAAGACGCCTTTGCCTTGCCGGCCAATGACGCCAGCAAGGCCGCACTTCCCATCACCTCCATTTGGCAGAAATAGGAAGGATAAGCATCCATGATTCTCTTGGTGCACCCAACGGCGGAACTCTATGGATCCGACAGAGTTTTCCTGGCAAGCGTTTCCGCCATGATGCAAGCAGGTCACACAGTGTTCGTGTCACTGGCGGAAGCAGGCCCGCTGGAAGCGGAGCTCCGCTCCCGGGGCGCGGAGGTCCTTGTCTGCCCCAGCCCCATCCTGCGCAAGAGCATTTTCACACCACGGGGCTTTGTCCATGCCGTGACAGAGAGCCTGCGGGGCATAACCCAAGGCTCGCGGCTGATCCGGCAGCTGCAGCCCGAGCTCATCTACGTCAATACCATCACCATTCCGCTGTGGAACATGCTGGCAAAAATGCACCGCATACCACTGCTGGTCCATGTCCATGAGGGTGAAGCGTCAACCGGGGCCTTGATGAGAAAAGCGTTGGCGTTGCCGTTGTTCGCAGCGGACGCCATTGTTGCCAACAGCAATTTCAGTGCCGGAGTCATCAAGAGCTCCTTCAAGCGGCTGGGCGCCCGGATCCAAGTTCTCTACAACGCCGTGCCCGGGCCGTCCACCCCTGAACCGGTGCGCACTGAGCTTGCGGGTCCTCTGCGGCTGGCCTACATTGGCCGGCTCTCGCCGCGCAAAGGTGTGGATGTGGCCATCGACGCGCTGTCAATCCTCAAGCAACGGGGTGTTGATGCAAAACTAGATCTGATTGGTGCCGTCTATTCCGGCTACGAGTGGTACCAGGACCAGCTCCACGAACAGGTCCGTGACTACGGACTTGAGACAAAGGTACGCTTCCGGGGCTTCAAGGAGGAGATCTGGGACTTGGTGGCACAGAGTGACATTGTTGTGGTGCCTTCCCGCGCGGATGAACCCTTCGGGAATACGGCCGTCGAGGCCATCCTCGCTGGACGGCCGGTCATTGCTAGTGAAACCACAGGCTTGATTGAAGCCATTGCCGGTTACCAGGCGGGAGCTCCGGTCAGGGCAAATGACCCCGTGGCACTGGCCAACGCGGTACAAAACATGATGGCCACGTGGGCTGACATGCAGGAACGGCTCACCCGTGACTTACAGACGGCCAAAAAACGCCACAGTGTTGACGCCTACACGGATTACCTTTCCGAGATTGTTGATCAGATCATCTCGCCCAGAGAAGTCCGTGTCTTTGGCGCGTCCAAGGGCTAGTGTGGTGCGTAATCCCCGTTACAGGGGCGGGCAGTATTCATTCTGGGGGCATTGCCAATGATCGTTGAAACGAGCACGAGATGAGTGAATCCGTGGCCGAGGATGCACAGTCTCACCGGGGCCGTTTTCGTGCCACCATGGCACAGCTTGAAACGGCCCAGAAAAAGCGGGGACGCGGTGCGCCAGCCTATTCCATCTATGTCAACCGGCCTCTTGGCAGGCGTGTGGCCGCAGCGGCTTTCCTGCTGGGGCTGGCGCCCAACACCGTCAGCTTGATCAGTGCGTTCTTTACCTTCAGTGCCATCATCTTGTTAGCGGTGCTGCCACCAACAGTGTGGCTGGGAGCCCTTGTCACAGCCCTGCTGGTCATTGGCTACGCCTTTGATTCTGCCGATGGTCAGGTGGCCCGGCTCCGCGGCGGCGGTTCACCGGCGGGGGAGTGGCTTGACCACGTTCTTGATTGCATCAAGTGCTCAACCCTGCATCTAGCTGTATTGCTGAGCGCATTCTTGCATTTCAATCTGAGCCCGCAAGGTTGGCTGCTGGTACCTCTGGGTTTCAGCATGGTTTCAGCTGTCTCCTTCTTTGCCAGCATCCTCAACGATCAGCTCAAAGCCAGGCATCCTGGCCCCGAGAACTTCACCGAACTGAAAGCCAGCACACCCCTGCGCTCCCTGGTGGGGCTCCCCACGGACTACGGCGTCCTGTGCCTGATTTTCCTCTTACTCGGCTGGCCCCAGTATTTCTTCGTCATCTACACCCTGATCTTCGCCGCAAACTTGGGCTACCTGATCCTGGCCTTGCCGAAATGGTTTGCTGATATGAAGGCCCTGGCATGATGAACGGCACCGGGGCGGGGCCAGCCGCGCTGCAACCTCAAGCTCCAGGGCCCTTGCAGGTGCTGGTCCTCTGGGCAGACGATAGCTCACCGAACCTAGGAGTCCGTGCACTGGGCCGAGGAACCGCAGCGCTGGTGCGGCGCGTGTGGCCAGACGCCGCCATCACCTTCGTGAACTACGGGCACGGTTCCCCGCACCTGCCCATGGGCCGGCTACGTTCACTGGTGCGTGAGCAGGTCACCGGGCGCCGCGGCATGCAGAAGTGGCTCTCTGGCTTTGATCTGGTTATTGATACCCGGTCAGGAGACAGCTTCGCTGATATTTACGGTTTGAAGCGGCACTCCATCATGACGGCTGTGGCAGCGTGTGTGCGCCGAGCCGGAATTCCCTTGGTGCTAGGCCCGCAGACCGTGGGGCCCTTCAACTCCAAACGCGGCAGACTCCTCGCTAGAGGCTCCCTCTCTAGTGCCAAAGTGCTCATGGTCCGGGACGCCGAAAGCGCTGACGCCTCCGCCAGGCTGGGCCGGGCCGTGGATGTGCAAAGCACGGACGTTGTCTTTGCCATGGAAGTCCCCCAGGTAGAGAAAAGCCGGGACGTGATCCTGAACATTTCCGGATTGCTATGGAATCCCAACCCCCACGTTGATTTCCGCTCTTACCGGGATATTGTGACCCGCCTGCATGATGGGCTGCTCGCACAAGGGAGGCAGCTGACACTTCTGGCCCACGTCCTAGACCCTTACCCAGGGGTGGGCACACAACAGCCCACCAGTAAAGATAATGACGTTCCGGCCATCAGGGAGTTCATGAACAGTGCGCAAAGCCAGGCCGAGGTGCTTATCCCTAAGGATCTTGATGAGGTCCGTGCCGCAGTGGCATCAGGCAACGTTGTCATTGGATCTCGGATGCACGCTTGCCTCAACGCCCTCTCGGTTGGTACCCCCGCCATTCCCTTGGCCTACTCCCGGAAGTTTGAACCGCTGCTGCGGGATCTGGGCTGGCAGCACACCGTTGACTTGCGGGACACGTCCACGGATCCTGTGGCAGCAGTCCTCCACCAACTTGGCGCAGACGCCATGGCCGGCGACCTTGCGGCCCTATCCGAAAATGCGCAGCGCCTGCTGCTCCGGGCCGAGCAAGCACTGCGGTCCCTTTCATGAGCCCACACGAACGGCTAGACGCCGCCATCAAACGTGTAGTTGAGGCAGATAATTGCTCCGGTTGTGGGGGCTGCGTGCAACTTGATCCAGGGCTCAGCATGGAATTGAACGCGGAAGGCTATCTCCGGCCCGTCCGTAAGAGTCCGGACGTTTACCCACCAGAGGCTCGCGCAGGTACCCCAACAGGTGCTGCCGGGAGACCGGGGAGGGATGTGGAACGCGATTTCGCTGCGGCGTGCCCCGGCGTCCGGGTTGTAGCTCAACGGCCTCCCGGATCACACCGCCATGCCCAGCTCGGTCCTGTAGTCCAGGCCTGGGAAGCGTGGGCAAATGATCCAGCAGTGCGCCATGCTGGCAGCAGCGGCGGCACACTCAGCGCACTCTCCGCCTGGCTTTTGGAGACCGGGCAGGCCGCAACGGTCATTGGCGCAGCCTCTGATCCGAACAATGCGCGAAGGACCGTGCCGGTACAAATAATCAGTAAGGAGCAAGCCCTCAAAGCTGCCGGTTCCCGCTACGCCCCGGTGGCAAATGCCTCGGTACCCGGTGCTCGGGACGCTGGCACAGCCTTCGTGGGTAAACCGTGTGAGGTCTCTGCCATCCGTGCCCTGGGACCCCGTGGCGAACGCGCCAGCGCAGAAGATGGGGGAGAGGCGGCTGCTGGCGAGGGCCCTCTCCTATTGTCGTTCTTCTGTGCCGGCACTCCCAGCCAGAATGCCACGGACCGTCTAGCCGCTGATTTGGGGGTGGCAGAAGGAGCCGGGGTTAGTGAACTTCGTTACCGCGGGCAGGGGTGGCCGGGAGACTTTTCCATCACCGACACCGATGGCACAGTGCGGAACGCTAGCTATGACGAATCGTGGGGTCAGTACCTCGGTCCAACCACGCAATGGCGGTGCAAGATTTGTCCTGATGGGGTGGGGGAGAGTGCAGACATTACTGCCGCAGACTTTTGGCGCACCGACGCCACCGGGTACCCCCTGTTTACCGACCGGGCCGGTATTAGTGCCCTGATCGCGCGCACGGAACGGGGCAGGAGCCTTGTGCTGGCCGCAGCCGCTGCCGGTGTGCTCACTCTCAAGGCAATGGACGTGGCTGAACTGGTGGCCGTCCAGCCACTGCAACGAAAACGCCGCGAAACACTTTTAGCCAGGCTGGCCGGCACCCTGGCTGCCGGCGGGTCAGTGCCACGATTTTCCGGTTTTTCCCTGTGGCGTCTGGCCCTGCCCCGGCTCAGGGAATCCCTCCGGACAGCGCGCGGAACCTTCCGGCGGCGCCGGGGTCTGGACCGGGAAAAGCAGCGCTAGGTGCGCGTTTACAACTGCTTCTTGCGCAATCTACTAGCTGCGGAGAGCAGATCCGCCACGTCCCGCCTCACCGCCGGGACAAAAAGTCCCAGGGCATAAACAAGTACGGCTGCGGCCATCGCCACCAGCACTTGGGCCCACCTGCCTTGGTTGGCCAGTAATACAGTTGCCAGGAAGGCGCTTGCGGCGCCTAGCCCGGCCAGGGCTGACATGCGCAAGAACCCCGTCACGAACATTCTGATGGGCACCTGCTCCACTGAGCGAGCAATCCAATACAGCGAGAGCGGCCACTTCAAGAACGTGGAAATCAGGTACCCCGCCGCAACACCGTTGACGCCCCAAAAAGCACCCACCACCAGAAATACCACCTTGACCCCAACGCCCACCAAATTGAACTTGAACAGGGCTTTAGTGATGCCCTTGGAGACATAGATCCAGTAGCCAAAGTAGGCCAGCGTCTGGAAGATGGCGGCGGCAGAGAGCATGCTCAAAATGGGTGCTGAGGCCACCCACTCATGCCCCAAAAGGATGTCAGTGATAGGGACGGCCGCCCCCGTGGCAACGGCAAGACCAGCCACCAGTGTGTAGCCCAGGGCAAGTTGGCCCACCCGTGCAAACTCCCAGTACTTAGCGCCGGCATCCTGCAACCTGGACAAGACAGGAATGGCCACATTGGAGATAGGACTGCGCAACTGGTTGGCAATGTTCATGACCAGTTGATAGGGCCGGTTGTAGTTACCAAGCGGGGCAGCACCAAACACCAACCCAATTGTCACGGTGTCGGCGTTATTTCCCACATACGTAACAACCTGGGTTGCCACCATGTGCCAGCCGAAACGCAGGAAACCACCTATCTGGGTGCCACGCCTGGGCCGTCCGGGAAGCCAGCGGGAACAGATCACTGAGGCTAGTAAAACAACCAGTGAGGAGATCAGCACTTGAAGGACAAGAGACCAAACACCGAACCCGGAAAGAGCAAAGGCAATAGCAGCCGCCAGCCCAACCACGGTTGAGAGGAAATCAATCACAGCCAAGGCCGTAAAGCGCAGAGAGCGCGTCAGGCTTGCCCGGAATTGAGTGGCAGCACCATTGACCAAGAACACCAGTGAGAGCGCCTGGATCAAGGGAACCAGCTCATCGTGTCTGAAGAAGGCGGCTATGAGCCACGCCCCGAAGTAGACGCTCAGGGCAAGAACAACACCAATAGCGGTGTTGATCCAGAACAACTGATCACGCTGTTCCCGGGACAGCGTTTTGGCTTGGACAGCTGCCTGTGAGAGGCCAAAGTCCCGGAAGATCTCCGCAACTCCCGCTACGGCCATGACCATGGCGAACAAGCCGTAATCGCTGGGGCTCAACAACCGGGCCAAAATGATAACTGACAATGTTTGGAGCAGGACCTTGGCTCCTTGACCCACCACGGTGACGGCTGCACCGTGAACGGCCCGGCGGCCCAGTCCCTGTCCTTGGCCCAGACCTTCTCCCAGGCCGCTTTCCTCAACTCGTGGTTCCACAGCCCTCACCCCAACCGGCTGCGCACGTACGGCACTAGCGGATCAGCCGGGGTGGACAGCCCGGTACGGTCCGTAAGCCTGGTGGCTGTAGGGGTTTGGGAGGTTTCCAAACGTAGTTCCGGACCGGCAAGGCGCTGCGCCAATTCCGGGAAAGAAGAATAATGGGGGCCCAGCACATGAGTGGCCGCTGCCAGCATGTACACATCAACAACGGAGGAGGAGAGCGCCGGCTTACTGTTGTAAGGCCCCTTGTTGGCATTGCCGTGGGTGTGAGAGAAATGCTTTTGTACCTCGGCGAAGGCCTCGGGTGTGTCAGCGGAAACGTAGAAAGGTACTTCTGGCCACCATTGCCGGATCTCCCGCATGCGGTGCAGGTACCACTCCAAGGGCGAATGCTTGAGTGTTTCCTGATGAGCGTTGCTATTGGTGCGGATCATGACCCCAATGAACGGAACACCGCTGGGGCCATCCGCGAAGGCGGACTGGATGCTTGAACGCACAGCTTCGGCGGGGCTCAGCGCTCGCAGCTCCTGCTCCCACGGCGTGCAGTCAGGCGGCAGTAGCAGTGCGTGAGCAGTACGTATTTGCCATACACGCTGGGCCCTGGCCGCGGCATTGAGCCAGAGCAGCTTGTTGTCTTTATAGGGAAAGCACGGGGAAACTAGGCGTGATATTGCCGTGCTCACCAAGGGTTCCTGAAAATCCCAGAGCTCGCTGAACGCGGCACCAAACATCTTTCCCACGGGCCACGTATAAGCAAAAGCACGCCCTTCAGCACGGGCAAGGATCCGGGCACCCAGCACGGCCCTGATCCGGTTTCCCAAGCCATGGTGCTTGTCAGTGACGGCAATGAGCGCGGGATTGCTCAGCAAACCCAACACTTCATGGGCCAGTGCAGACATGGCTAGTCTGTTCCCTGTGAAATGTGAGCCCGGCTGCTGTCAGAGACAACACTGTGCGGGACACGGGTCTTCTCGAGGTGAGCTGGCTCGCCTTTCCCCTCCGTGTAATAGACATCGTGTAGCCGCAGCGGTTTGACACGGTTGAGGATAATTCCCGCCACGTGTGCACCCGTGGCGTCGAGGGCCTCTGACGCCTGGTCAAGTTGGGCCTGATGCAGTTTTCGCGAATCGACCACCCAGACAATCGAGTCCACCAACTGTGCAATGACGGCCACATCGGCAACAGCCAGCACCGGCGCGGTGTCCACTAAGACAACGTCATACTTCGCTTTGGCTTCTTCGAGCAGGAGGCGCATGGGTTCAGAGCCCAACAGTTCGGCTGGGTTGGGCGGGATGGCACCAGCGGCGAGGACATCAAGAGACGTTGATCCCAAATGCTGGACCGCGTCATCGAAGCTCACGTCTCCAACCAATACCGTTGTCAGCCCCACGGCGCCTTCAAATCCCAGAGATCCTGCCACGCTTGGCCGGCGCAGATCCGCGTCAATGAGCAGGACCCGGTCCTTGTTTTCGGCCATGATGATTGCCAAGTTCAGGCCCGTGAGCGTTTTGCCTTCTGAGGGGATGGCAGAAGTGATGGCGATGGCTTTCATCTGATGGCTTGCCGCCGCAAATCTCAACCCCACTTTGATCTGGCGGAATCTTTCCGTGGCGGAACCGTTTGGTGCCCGCAAGGCCACAGGCCGGGAGTCATTACTGGCCCGGTTCTGCGCTACTGTGCCCAGCAGTGGGCGGTCGCTCATGCTCTTGAGAACAGCGGTGGAACGGACTCTGGTATCCAGCATCACCGTCAGAGCAATGGCAAGAATAGAAAGAGCTCCACCAAACATGCCGCCCAACAGGGCATTTTTTCGCTTATCGGGCGATGACTGGAACTGTGCTGGGACGGCAGGTTCAATAACATTGACAACAATTCCGCCCTGCTTGGTGCTTTCATCGGGAGAAACCTTGGTCACCGCAGCCGTCAAGTTCTTGGCTATGCTGTTGGCTGTCTTAGCCGAGAGCTCCCGGTTAGTGGTCCCCACTGAAATATCGAGAATAGCCGTGTTTTGGGGGGCCGAAACACTCATGCTGCGACGAATGTTCTCTTTAGTGGCTGCCGGGCCAAGATCCTTCAGGACCTGATCCAAAACTAAGGATGAGGACGCTAGCTGGGCAAAGGAGAGCATCTGGTTTTGCGTGTACGCGGAGCCTTGATTGATATCAGTGGCTGAACCAGCGCTACGCAATGAAAAGAACAGCGTTGTGCTGGAGGTGTAGACAGGTGTCACCGTAAATGACAGCGCAAACGCGGCTAACGCAGCCACTGCAACGGCCACCAGCACCACATACCAACGTTTGGCTAGGGTGGGCATAATGCGTGCTGAACGCGCCGTGCCTGCTGTCATGATCGAAGCCATGGTGCTTCCTCTCCATAAACCTTCAGGGGGGCGGTGGTGGTGGCGGTGCTTGGGCGGGTGTGCGTGGTCAGTGCGAGGGCTCCGGCGCCCAGAGTTGTTACTGCACGGGGATATGTTGCCACCGCCAAGCCCGCCAGAAACCATGCCAGCGTTGCGTACTGAGTGATCAATGCAACGGTAGCGAAGGCTGGGATCATGCCGGTCACTGCCACCGCTGCCGGGGTGGCCCGCTTAAACATCACCGTGAGAACACAGCAAATTATTGCGCCAATCAGCAAGAACACTGGGATGAGTCCAAACCGCAGGGCCGTCAGGACCAGCTCGCTGTCAATTGATTGGAAAGTACCGTAGTAGATCTTTCCATCCGCACTTGCTGTCCAACTCTTCGCCAAACCCAGGAAGGAAGCCGTATCGAAGAGGGAAAATATTTCCCCCCTGTAAGCGGCACTTCCCGTGGCTTCGCTACCGGCGGCGGAAAATACTTCAGCCAGCAGCGGAAGGCCAACAAGGGAACCAGCAGCCAAAAGGCCGGCCACTTTCCAGCGAAACGCCGGCAGCATTTCTCGGTGCAAGGTGAGTAAACCGATGACAAGGGTCAAGAGCAGAACTATCATCCCAATTCGGCTAAAGGTGAGCCCTACCGCCGTGGCAAGGATCAGCAATGAGAGCAGCTTCAACCACTGTGGCCAGCACACCACAAGGATGAATACCGAACACATCGCCAGGCTGGCGCTAAGGGCAATGGATTGCCCAAAGGCTCCTTCTACCCTGAGCTCGCCCCCTCGATAGCGCAAGGTGTGCCAGGCCTGGTAGAGATTGTTGTTCAGTTTGATTAACACGAACAGATTCTTCCCGCTCAGGAACTCGGCAATGGCCAAACAGGACGCTGCCAATGCCCCCGTTGCAATGCAGCTGTAAATCCATTGGGGGTTAACGCGGGAGGGCATGAGCCGCCCTCCCATGTAAGGGATCATCCACCCCCAGCAGACAATCACCAGGTGGCCCCACTGAACCCAACCCAGAGCCCACCCCAGAATCACCAAGGTGGCGAAGGAACCAACAAGAAAATCGACTACGGAAAATCGGAATCCATGCACTGACGATGACGCAATGACCAACAGGGTGACAACGGTTATGGCTGAATAGAAAACACCCACCTGTGCGCCCAGCCAAATGGGCACGCAAAAAAGTGTGGCGGCCCATACCGTCATCATGGATTTTGGAGACCGCCTGAAAAAGAACACGAGGATCAAGAGCGCTGCGAGGGCAGTTCCCAGAAGAAGCGGCGTGCGAATAAGGGATTCGGTCATGGGGTTGACCCCGCACGTTGCCCGCTGAGTTGTTGGAGAGACGGAAAGGGCTCAGTGAACCTTGATGACGGGCATGTAGACCGCCGCAACCGGCATCACCTAGCTACCGTGAAGGCTGCGGGTACTGACAGGGCAGCGCTGGATGCCAACATTTCATCACGGAGGAGCTTGGTGCACAAAGCCCTGAGAGCAGTGATCATTGCGGACCCTCCATACGCTGCGTTTACCGGATTGAGCCAGAATACGGCGAGCCTAGCACACCACTTTGGGGTTTACGCTCAGATGAAGCAGTTGGTGCTGTTGTGGCAATTTCGTCACCAGAGAAGGGGCATTGCCCGGAGACTTCCCTGCATGATAGAGCTGTAACAAACCGTGATGCACGTTCCATCCGAGGGAATGATCTACAGTGGCCCCGGCAAGATGAGGAGAAGCGAGTGGAGGCACCAGCCAACCCTTCAGTGGTGATTGCCGTCTTGACGTATCAGCGCCCTGAGGATCTGCAACTTGCCTTGCCTAGGCTGTTGCAGCAGGCTGATTCAGCCACCATGGAAGCCACCGTGCTGGTGGTTGACAATGATCCCCAAGGCAGCGCCCGCAAAAGTGTCCAAGATCTGGCAACGGCCAAGTTACGTTATGTCAATGAAACCAAGCCAGGAATCTCGGCCGCCCGCAACCGGGCATTGATGGAATCCTCCGGTGCAGACCTATTGGTGTTTATTGATGATGACGAGGTTCCGGTGGAGAACTGGCTCAACCAGCTGCTGGAGGTGCAGCGGAGCACAGGAGCCACTGCTGTTGCTGGGCCGGTGCTATCTGAATACGCACACGAACCCTCAGAGTGGATCAAGGCGGGAGAATTTTTTACTCGCAGGCGAATGGCCTCCGGTACCCGGCTGAGTGTCGCCGCCACCAACAATCTGCTGTTGGATCTAGCCACCATCCGCAAATTGGGCCTGGAGTTTGATGAGCGGCTTGGGCTCAGTGGCGGATCAGATACTTTGTTTACCCGGCAGCTGGTGAAGCATGGGGCAAAAATGGTGTGGTGCGATGAAGCAGTAGTGATTGACAGGGTGCCGGAAGGGCGGCTCACCACTGATTGGGTGCTCAGAAGGGCGTTGCGCAGTGGTAATTCCTGGGCACGGGTTTGCCTTGAACTTGCCCCGGGCCCACTCCAGCGAATCTCCGCCCGGGTGCGGCTGGCCGGGCTCGGCGGAGTACGGCTGGTAGGCGGAGGCGGGCGCTACATTGCAGGAGTTGCAGTGAGGCGCATCAGCCACCGGGCCAAGGGGATGCGGACCGTCGCCAGAGGGTTGGGCATGCTCTCAGGGGCTTTCGGGTACGTCTACAGTGAGTACCGCCGCCACCCGCGTCAGTAGAGGCCGGGGTGCATAACGCCAAAACGGCCCCGGTCGTGAAATAAACACGTCCGGAACCGTTTAGGTGGTGCCATTGCTGGCCCAGGCAACGTTACTTGTTGAAGTAAATGCCCTTGTTGGTGCCCTCGGTCAAGGGGGTTTTGGTGTCCGCCCACTTGTTGGTGGAAAGCCCGGTCACCGTGCTGGCAGCGCGGTCCACAACGCGGATGGGGTACTTAGCACCGTCCCAGGCGTATTGGTTGTGGCCCAAGTAGTTGTTGCGCACAGTGATGTCAATGTGGCTTTGTTTGTTGGCGCTGTGATCGATGGTGATGCTGGTGAAGCCGCCATCAACGTAGTTCTGTTCAACAACAACATTCTTGAGCTTGGTGACATGCTGTTGCAGCAACATTGCCGTGGTGGTGTAGAGGCCACGTACCGGGGCGGCGCTGCCCTTTCCAGGAACCACATCACCAACAATGTTGTTGCCGGAGATTAGAATGTTCTCTCCACCCTGGAGCTGAATACCGTCATTGTGGGTGCCGTCCTTGTGGGCGGGGTCTTTACTCCAGTACGTCAAGGCATGGATGTAGTTTCCCTTGGCGGTGACATTGGCTGCCGCCGGGCCGGTGGGACGGTTGAAGATGCCGAGACCGTCATTGGTGCCCTTGATGTGGTTGCGGAGCGCCGTGTAGTCGTGGCCGACAATGCCATCACGGTAGTAGGAAGGGCTCTGCGGGATGATGGTTGAATCCTGCACCACAAGGTTCTTGACCTTGGCGTCATTGGCATCCACCACACCGGTGTTGGACTTGGGGATTTCCACTCCGCCGTGCAGACGGCTGTTCTTGATGGTGACATTTGCAGCGCGGACCTTGATGTCACCCCAGATCTCCATACCGTCCAGAACTGTTCCGTCCTGGGTGATGATCAGGGGGGCGCCACTGGTGTTGTACGGCTTCAGTGCCGTACCGGAGAGAACCCCTGTAGTGCTTTCGCTGGGCTTGTACGCACCCGGTACCAGGGAATCGCGCCCCTGATCGAGGCTGGGAATGCCTGGCAGGGCTGTGTTGTTTTCGGTGCTGCCGGAAACCTTCAGGTTGTCATAACGCACGGTGATGGGCGCGTTCGTGGCGCTGCCGCTGAGGTACCCGCCCAAGGCTACGGTGCCAGTGGTCTGAAGTGCTGCGGTGGAGTCAGTGACGGTGAGCTGGTTGGCAGGTAGCGGTGAACCTGAGGGCCAGACAACGGCACTCAGTGTGGTCTTGTCCAGACCTTTCAGGGAAACCTTGACATTGATGGTGCCGCTGGCTTTTGCCGTGAAGCCGCCTGCTGCGCTCTGCAGTAGTGTTTCAGCGCCGTTGACAATACGCACTGCGTCAAAACGCACGGCGCCGTTGGGGCTGACCTTGACCTTGAGGCGGTATTCGTTTTTGCCGGCCTGGCGGGGGGTGATGTACATGTACATGTCACCGGCCACGGGCAGCTTGTTCATTGAGAATGCAATTTGAGTATCACTGGTGCGGGAGCTGAAGCCGGAGAGTGAGTTGGAGAATCCTTGGCCGTTTTTGATCACAAGATTTCCGCTGCTGCCGTTGACTAGAGTCTGGCCGCCGGCTGCTATCCAGGTGCCACCGGAATCGGCTGCGCCCCAACCACTAGATACGCTCCTGTTGAAGGAATCTGTGGCGGTCACTGTGGAGGTGGCCGCCATTGCGGTGGCACTTCCGCCAAGTAGCGCGGCGGCTGCAACAGCTGCTGTGGCAGCTGCGGCAGTGAATTTGCGCGCGGTAAATCGGCGGTTTGGAACAGGGCTGTGCATGAAAATCCTTAGCTGGGGGGAAGGCGACGGTAATGATCGTAACCTTATTGTTATTAATCACCCAAGTTAATGGGTGTTGTTGGCCGTAACTTTCGGGTATAAGCATCATTGTGTGCCATTTGTACCAAGTAGGGGTTTTGTATTGAGGCATCCCCCTGTTGCAGGCATCTTTGGGTCATTTTGTGACGAATCAAAGTGGTTCAAATCACATGTCAGGCGAGGTTTTGTGATTGTTCACACAGAGACGTATTTGTTATCCATCACACTCACATCTAGCGCAGCTGAGGTGGTTTATGGACCTGTGGGTCGCGCACTTGTAGCTGCGCTGCAGGACTGACTTTCGGCGCTATAGCTGAGGACGTCCCAAGGCGCGGTATGTCCAGCCTGCCGAGCGCCACTTTTCCGGATCCAAGCAATTGCGTCCATCCACAATGGTCCGCGTGGCAACCAGGCCGGCCAGTTCATAAGGATCCATGGAAACGTACTCTTGCCATTCGGTGAGGACCATGATGGCATCGGCATCACGGACGGCTTCTTCTAGGGACTCCGTCAGAACAAGGTCAGGGAACCGTCTGGCGGAGTTGGTCACGGCTTTGGGATCGGTGGCCACCACGGAGGCGCCCTGAAGTTGCAATTGGGCAGCCACGCTCAGTGCGGGGGAGTCGCGCACGTCGTCGGAATTGGGTTTGAAGGCGAGCCCCAGGACGGCAATTCTTTTCCCCAGCAGGCTGCCACCGCAGACCTCCCGGGCCAGGTCGACGGTGCGGGAGCGGCGGCGCATATTAATGGAGTCAACCTCCCGCAGAAACGTCAGCGCTTGGTCAGCGCCCAACTCACCGGCCCGGGCCATGAACGCTCGGATGTCCTTGGGCAGGCAGCCGCCGCCAAAGCCCAGGCCTGCATTGAGGAACTTCCTGCCAATTCTGGGATCGTGGCCCATGGCATCAGCCAACTGGACAACATCAGCCCCGGAAACCTCGCACACTTCGGCCATAGCGTTGATGAAGGAGATTTTTGTGGCCAAAAAAGCGTTGGCGGCAACCTTGACCAGTTCCGCTGTGGCGAAGTCAGTGATGATGCGGGGCACTCCTGCGTGAAGCGCTGATGCGTAGATTTCATCCAGGACCAAGGTGGCCTCATCGTGGCCCGGCCGGATGCCGTACACCAGGCGGTTGGGGGAGAGGGTATCTGAGACGGCAAAGCCCTCCCGGAGGAACTCTGGGTTCCAGATCAGAATAGCATCGGGGCAGCTTTCCTGGATCTGATCGCTCAGGCGTGCCGCTGTGCCAACCGGAACCGTGGATTTTCCCACCACAATGGCGTCCGGGAGCAGGTGGGGGAGCAATGCTTCGATGGCGCCGTTGACAAATGTGAGGTCAGCGGCCTTCTCGTTTTTGCGCTGGGGCGTTCCAACAGTGAGGAAGTGAACCTTGCAATCCTTGACGGCGGCTATGTCCGTAGTGAAAGTCAGCCTGCCTGAGGCGAGTGCGTCAGCGAGCATTTCCGGCATGCCTGGTTCAAAAAACGGGGCAATTCCGGCATTGAGGGCATCAACTTTAGTAACGTCAACATCCACCCCCACCACTGTGTGCCCTAGATCGGCCATGCAGGCGGCATGAACCGCGCCAAGATAGCCACAACCAATGACTGAAATTTGCATGGAAACCCCTTTAGCCTTGCAAAGGAATACTGCCCTCTGATGTCAGGGCCAGTGTAGGCCATGGTGCGCGGCTAAGTGGTGGAAAGAAGTGGGCGGCAGCAGAGCCAAGCAGCAGAGCTAGGAAGTGCTCGCTAAGGAAGAGGTGCTGCACTAGGCTTCGGATATGCACGGTGGGTCACACCAGGGGAGGGGACTTGATGAGTGTTCCGCAGGCAGGTACACGGCTCCAATGGATGGATACTCTGCGGGGTTTAGCCATTCTTCTCGTACTTATCTGGCATGCACCAGCCATTCCGGCACTCTTTGGCTATGAGATGCCACTGTGGCTCGAAGCCGTAAATAACTTCTTCCTCCCCTTGAGAATGCCAACGCTCATGTTTCTTTCAGGGCTGTTGCTGACCCGCTCCATGGGCAAAGGGCTGAAGATATATTACGTGGGGAAGTTCAAAGCGCTCCTCTGGCCGTACCTACTCTGGGCCGGACTGCACATGGTGCTCTATGGCCACGGTCTTGAGTTATCAAGCCCCCGCGCATGGATTGCCACAGGATACTTGTGGTTCCTTTTTTACATCACCTGCTACTACATGGTGGCGCCCCTAGTAACGAAACTGCCCGCGTGGCTGCCACCCATTGCGCTGATAGTGGCTTCCATCCCGTTGGAGGACGGGCTGGCCAAGAAACTGCTTTACTTTGCGGGATTCTTCTTCGCTGGACACCTGGCCATGCAACACCGGAATATTCTCGCAAAACTCACGCAGTGGCCTATTGCGGGATACTGCGGTGCTGTTGCTGCACTCTTTGGGATTGTCTCAGCCGCCAGAGGCACTGAGCTGGCGTATCGCGGGGAGTTCGCTCTCTTTAGCCTGATGGGGATTGTGGCAGCAATTACCCTCACTGAGAAGTACTCCGCGGCGCGGTGGGTGCGTCCCGTTGCCTTCGTAGGCAGGAACTCCCTGATCTACTATGTTGCCCACTTTCCCATCATTTTGTGCGTGCTCTATTTGGTGGAGGCCATGGGATTAGGCAACGTGTGGCTGATTGCTATTCCGGGACTGATCCTCTCGCTGGTTATTTGCACGCTGTTGTCCAAGTGGCGTCAAGTCATTCCTGTGAGGTGGCTGTTCCAAGCGCCTGATCCTGCAAGGCTCGTAACCAGCCGCAGCAGGTAAGCCACCCCTGAGGTGCCACACAGAGCAAATAATGCGATAATTAGGGATGTTGAATGTGACGTATTTGCGTCATGTCCTGTGCCAGCCCAAACCGGCCGGTGTTGTAGACAATAGGGAGTAGCCCGTCTTGATCTTGAAATCTGCCAGCCATCCTCACGACGGCCCGCTCAACGATACAGAGGTGCTGCGCATCCGTAATGACTTCCCCATCCTTGAGACACAAGTCAATGGAAAGCCGCTTGTCTACCTGGACTCCGGCGCAACCTCGCAAAACCCGCTCAGTGTGATGGAAGCCGAGCAGGAGTACTACGAGCAGCGCAATTCTGCAGTGCACCGCGGCGCCCACACCTTGGCGGTGGAGGCCACTGACGTCTTCGAAGACGCCCGCAGCACGGTGGCCGCCTTCATTGGCGCCGCAGACAATGAGCTGGTGTGGACTCAGAACGCTACGGCGGGGCTGAACCTCATCGCCTACTCCTTCGGCAACGCTAGTGTTGGCGCCGTTTCAGAGGCTGCCAAAAAGTTCGCCCTCGCTACCGGAGATGAAATCCTGGTCACCGAGATGGAGCACCACGCCAACCTCATTCCCTGGCAGGAACTGTGCCGCCGCACCGGGGCTACTTTGCGTTTCATCCCCATTCACGACGACGGCACCCTGGACATGAGCGCCGCCGCAACACTTATTACAGAACGCACCAAGGTTCTTGCCTTCACCCACGTCTCCAACGTCACCGGTGTCATCAACCCGGTTGCGGAACTGACGGCAATGGCCCATGCCGTGGGCGCCCTGGTGGTCTTGGACGCGTGCCAATCGGCACCTCACCTGCCCCTTGACGTCAAGGCCCTGAACGTTGATTTTGCCGTGTTTTCCGGCCACAAGATGCTCGGCCCCACAGGCATTGGTGGCGTGTACGGCCGCGGCGAGCTGCTCGATTCCATGCCGCCGTTTTTGACCGGAGGCTCCATGATCACCACTGTCACCATGGAGGAGGCCGCTTATCTGCCGGCCCCGCAGCGTTTTGAAGCGGGCACCCAGCCCATTTCCCAGGCTGCCGCGCTTGCTGCCGCCTGCAACTACCTGAGTGAGACCGGGATGGAGCGTATCCATGCCTGGGAAGCGGAACTTGGCCAGCGCCTGGTGAAGGGGCTGGAAGGTATCGAGGGGATCCGGGTCCTAGGTCCTCCCTCGGGCGTTCCCCGCGCAGGCTTGGCCTCCTTTGAGGTGGCCGGGGTACACGCGCACGACGTCGGACAGTTCCTTGACGCTGCCGGCATCGCCGTCCGCGTGGGTCACCATTGTGCCCAGCCGCTGCATCGCCGCTTAGGCTTGAACTCCTCCACCAGGGCGAGCACTTATTTGTACAACACCACCGGGGAAGTGGACGCATTCTTGGCCGCCGTGGCCGGGGTCCGTAGCTACTTTGGCGTGAAAGGAGCAGCAGTATGAGCGCGTTGGATTCGCTGTACCAGCAGATCATTTTGGAAGAGTCCAAGACCCGGCGGGGCGGGGATCTGCGCAACGATCAGCTTGATGGGCAGCACCTACCCGCCAACGTGGGCCAGTGCCACCAGCTCAACCCTGTCTGCGGGGATGAGATCACCTTGCGGATAGAGACGGCTGATTCAAAGGTCTCAGGCATCCATTGGGCAGGGGACGGTTGCTCCATTTCAATGGCGTCGGCCTCTATTCTCAGTGACATGGTTGTGGGGCTTGACCGCGGGGAAGTGGCTGCGTTGATTGAGAGTTTCCGCGAGGTTATGCGTTCACGCGGGAAATTGGTGGCTGATGAGGAGATCCTCGGCGATGCTGCGGCGCTCTCCGGTGTCTCAAAATTCCCGGCACGGGTCAAGTGCGCCATGCTGGCCTGGGTTGCTGCCGAGGACGCCCTAAGCCAGACCCTGTAGGGCCGATAGCCTAAGCGCCGGCGGGGCGTCTTGCCGAGCGCATTGGCTTAGGTGGGTAGCTCTGAGGCGGGCGGGACTAGTGGCTGCGCAGGCCTGGATACCCGAAACAGGGCAACGCACAGCGCCCCGAGCAACGCACCGGAGGCGTTGGCAACTACATCGCGAGGGTCCCCGAAGCGTTCGGGCAAGAAGTAGTTCTGGCTGAGTTCGATGATCGTCGAAAGCAGCGCGCCAGCGGGCAACGCCAGCCACCACAAGTAGGGACGCAGCCGCACTGCCACAATGATCCCGAACGGGATGAACATGATGACGTTGGCGGTGAACTCGATGGTGGTGTAGCTGGCAATCCATTGGGGGATACTCAAGGACCGTAGCCAGCGCAGGAAATTGAGCAGCTCTCCGCCAACGGGCCGGTCAACGGGCGTAGGCCAGAACACTATGGCGGCCAAGGCCACAAAGTAGCCCACAACAAGGATGATAGCCACTTTGCGGCGCCAGGTGTTCACATGATCAGTCTAGGCGAGCCCATAAAAGTAGGAAGGCCCGGAACCAATGGTTCCGGGCCTTCCTTAGTGCTAGCGGGTTACCCCCGCAGCGCAGTGGTTCTTTATGCGTTAGCGGATTCGCGGTTGCGGCGGCGAGAAACCACCACGGTGCCAACGCCAGCACCCAAGGCGCCTACGCCAACCAGTGACCAGATCAGAACGCTGGAATCAATACCCGTGGAGGCCAAGCCGCCATCGTTGTTGCCAGCTGCGTCATTTCCTGAGCCATTGGCGCCGGATCCTGCACCATTGTCAGCAACTACCTTAACAACCTGGCTTACAGTAACGCCTGATTCGCGGCCTGTGGCGGTCAGGGTGTAGGTACCCGTCTGGTCCAAGGTGATGGCCGTGGAGAAGCCGCCGTTGGCATCAGCCGTTGTGGTGGTGGGTGCCGGAGCAGCAGGCTTGATGATCATGGGTACGGAGGCTGAAACGCCGCCACCCATTGAGCCAAGAGCGCCGCCAGCTACAGGGCTGCTCTGGACAACGGTGATGTCAATGATTTCACCGGGCTTGAAGCCTGAGCCTGCAAAGATGACAGCTTCACCGGGAACAACGGTTCCGGTGGAAACGTTGGATGACGGAGGGCCAGCCGGGTAAGAGTCGGAAGGTGCGGCCTGAGCGGCAACGCTTCCTACGGAAAGTGTCAGGACGCCCGCAAGGGCAAGGCTGATGAGAGTTTTCTTCAAGGTATGTTCCCCAGATTCATATTAGGTATCGGCGGTTCCCCCGGTGAGACCCCGATTTAGTGTCAGATTATCAGTTTGAGTGTGACTTTACCAACCGAGTGGATGAAGTCTCACCCTTTGGCTAGTGCGGTTTTATCGATAGGTTAGGGTGTTGTTTTCATTTTTCTGCACCATTAGTTTACTGTGCACCCTGAAGCCTTCTGTTCGGGCAAAATAACGTCCTTGGTGTCCTGAATAGTGGGCGTCACGTTCAGTTGTGCCTGTCCATTCTGGACAACTTTGGAAAAATCAATTTCCACGGTCTGGGTTTGGCCAGGTTTTAGCTGCACGTGCACAATCCCCACTGGACGTTCAGCATGGGTATAGGAGGCAATGCCAACAGCCTTGCCATCTACCCGGGCTTGTTCGGCACGGGCCTGTGAGGGCCCGTAGGCAACAACATTTGTAGCCACACTGCCAATAGGCACGCCAAAAAATGCATTTCCCGTAACATACGCGGGAAGTGACTCGGCAGCGTTGGCAGGCGCAGTGTTGGCCAGAGTGACTTTGGCCGTGTACTGGGCATAACCGCCTGCATGGCACCGCTGGATTAGCTGCACCTTACGTTTTACGTAATAGTCCATCTTGGCGCCGGTGCCGTCATTGAAATAGACACCAAAGCCAGCAGCAGGCACACTGGGACCCGAGATGGCGCCACCAATATTTGTATCACTGAGGATGGCTTGTTCATTTCCACGCACAGACCAAAGCAGGATCCGGTTGTCACTGACACCAGTC
The DNA here is from genome assembly GCF_032458965.1 of Arthrobacter sp. lap29. Taxonomy (NCBI): domain Bacteria; kingdom Bacillati; phylum Actinomycetota; class Actinomycetes; order Micrococcales; family Micrococcaceae; genus Arthrobacter; species Arthrobacter sp. lap29. Next base: position 11,240 of record NZ_JAUCEK010000004.1, on the reverse strand, counting down.
GCTAAGGATTCAACGAGTTTATCCCCGGGAGTTTTGCCAGAGGCCACAGTATCAAAGACTTTCTTCGCAACTTCTGCAAAGTAGGCATCTTGGAGCAATGGCTCTTGAATCTGCGCATAAACCTCAGAAAGTAGCACCGGAACAAGATTGGAGCTAGTCAGCTGGGTGGGTAGTTCGCCAATGCTGGCACCCTCTGGCAGGGCAGGGTTCACCGTGATGGGACCTGTTGCCTTCAGCACCAAGGAAAGTGCCACCGGGTCAATGGAGATGACACCGTCAATTACTTGACCAGGGTGGCGTTGCAGCCATATGGATCTGGCTGTGGAGGCCGCAGTGGGGAAATCAGGTGTCATGTTGACGTCCTGCATGTAGTTGCCTATGCGCGTGGAAAAGATGGTCTCCTGCACGGGATCCACTTTGATGGCTGGGCTGATTGTACCCATGGCGCTGGCTGAGTCCTGGTTTGTGAGAGTAATCTTTCCATCCTCAGCATGGAGCACGGCAAGAGCGCCGGGGATGCCGCCGCTGGCACGGACTTCTGCATTGTTTTGAATCAGCAGTAAATAATCCCGTGGACCATCAATGCCCATCATTGCAGGCACTAGTTCCGCAGCGTCAGCAGCAGTGGATAGCAGCCCACGCAACTCATCCAGCTGGTCCTTAGCGCTATTCAAAGGTTCTGAGATTTGTGCAAGTAGAGGTTTCTGATCAATACCGGCCAGTCGTTGGTAGGAGAGCTCCACTGAATTAGAAGCAGAAACTACGCTGGGGGCTGCTTTTTGTAGGGGGGAAAGCTGCACAGCTCCGTCAACTGGGGTGAGCGCCTTCCAGTCCAAGGACTGAAATACGCCCACCAATGGTTTCGCAGCTAGGTTCACCACATCATCTGCTGTTGTGGTCACTTCCGAGGCTGCCGCCAAGTTGGGACCTATCCAAGGCAACCCGCTAGCCAGTTTCCAGAGAGGATCCGTGCCGGCCTTCTTTGCAGCTGCCGTATGATTCGCCAACGAGTTTACGGTGGCGGTGGCTCTCGAAACATCATTGGCCAGTAGCTCTTTCTTGAGGACCGGCAACAACTGGGTTGTGGCGTCCAGGTTGTCTTTGATTTCCATGGCGCGGAAGCCGAGCCATGCTGTGGCGCCACCCAACAGGACAGCGAGAGTAAGGGCGCCCGCACTATACCTCAAAAATTGTTTCCGGCTCTTCTTCCGGAGCAGCGTCGTCTTCGCGCTCCGGCGACGTGGCCCCATGCCAGCTGCCGGACTATTCATGGACTTGTTGACACCAGCTATGCGCACCATTATTTACGGACATCCAATGCTGCGTAGAGGGTCTGTGACTCTCGTGCCGATTGTTGGAGCTGTCATCCTGTGAACCCTCACTGCGAGAAAAATAATATTGAAATCCATCGAGATTTGGCTATCTTCTGCCAAGATCTGCTATATGGCACCTGTGCTGAAAAAAACAGCCTTGAATGTTTTGACGAGGATGACTAGGTCGGCTGCCAAGGACCAATTCTCGACGTAATACAGGTCCAACTTGATACTTTCATCCCATGACAGGTTCGATCGACCGCTGACTTGCCAGAGGCCACTCATCCCGGGTTGGACATACAGTCTGCGATGGGCGGCTTTATCATAAAGTGCAACTTCACCATCGCGCTGAGGTCGTGGTCCAACTAAGCTCATACTTCCCAAGAATACGTTGAACAATTGGGGCAGTTCGTCCAAGGAGTATTTCCGCAGAATTCCACCGATCGGAGTAACGCGTGGGTCATTTTCCACCTTGAAAAGGGGTGCATCTGCTGACCCTTGTTCAACTAATAGACTAGCCAGTTGGCGATCCGCATCAGGTATCATCGATCTGAATTTGGTCATCTTGAAAGTGGAACCCCGCAAGCCTACTCGCTCCTGAAAGTACAAGATGGGTCCTGGGCTTGACATCCTAACTGCAAGTGCGATTGCTGCGAAGACGGGGGAGAGGCCCATGATTAGCAATCCAGAACCAACGATGTCGAAAGCACGTTTTGCAACACGTTTGCCACCTGTAAGTTTCGGTGTTGAAACATGGATGAGTGGGAGCCCGGCTACGGGCTGGGTATGGATGCGGGGGCCTGCGATATCTGTCAATGCTGGGGCCAGAATCATGCCTATGTTTGCGGCGGCCAGATCCCAGCCAAGCTGACGCATGGTTTGGGGAGTCAGATGGACACCCGTGGTAATGGCGACTGCATCTGCACCAACGGCGACAGCAGCGTTATGGATATTGGACGCACTCGGGTGGCCAAATACCAATTGCAGTTCGGGGGCATCGTCGACACGCTGCGTATCATCTCCAGTGAGATATCCAGCGATAGGAGAATAGCCAGCACTCGGTGTGCTGATTAATGCGGACACCAAGTGTCCCATTGCCGCTGAACCCCCTACCAAGAGGAGTTTCGAAGCGCTTCCTCCACGGCTACGTTCCAAGCCAATGTGCTGGCGAAGAACCCACCTGCCAACAACCAAGCCAAGGGTTCCAACAGGGAAGGCAGTTCCCACGTAACCTCGCGCAAGATCTATTTGAAGTGCATATGCAACAATCGCCATTGATCCGAAAAGCCAAAGGCTGGCTGCGACTACTCTTTTGTATTCTTCAGCCCCGGTTCCGAGGATACGGGATTCCCGACTACCCCAAGCTCCAAGCATTAGCCACCAAATAAAAGGTAGTAATAAAGTCACCAGGTTATAAGAAGCAACAGGCGCCCCTGAAATTGCATTAGCCTCAGCCGGGTGCATACCGAAACGGAAAAGGTGCGCTCCGACCACCGACCAGGCCACAACCAGTCCATCTATGACGCTGATCCGGCGGGTGTACCGATAACGCCAGTTTCCTGAATTCAATTGTTTCCCCATAGTGCATATTTACTAATCAAAAAATGATATTACTCTAAGAATATGGAAGTTTTCGTGCATTTATATTACTGCAACAAACTTGCCAAGTTTTTCAATAAATCTAACCGCGACGCGATGCACGTGTTTCTGCGCCACGCAAGATCCTGTCAAAGTCGTCCTCCTCGACAACGGCATTGGCCGATGCGTTGGTAATGGAAGAAGGACGGTCGCTCCGCGATGAAGAATCCTGACGTTCGGGAGCTGTGCTGTAACCGTAGTAACTGTAGGCGTATGCATCCGGGCCTTTAACGGCAACCCGGTTCAGCACGATGCCCAGAACATTGGCATCGACAAGCTGGAGAGTCTCCAAGGCTTTCGATACTTCCTGCTGTTTTGCTGAATGGCAACCCACGACCATAATGACACCGCCCACTTTTTGAGCCAAGACCGCTGAGTCAGTAACGGGGAGGAGAGGTGGTGCATCGATGACCACTGCATCGAAGTGTTCCTCTAGACTTCTAATCAATGCGGACATAGCATCGGATCCGAGCAATTCACTGGGATTTGGTGGGATTTTTCCGGACGTCAGTACTTGGAGTTCGTGATTGCCCCAAGGCTGTAGTAAATCCTTAATATTGCTATCTCCTACCAATGCGGTGGTCAATCCAGCCGCACCCTCAAGCCCTAAATATTTAGCTACCGTCGGCCGGCGAAGATCAGCATCTACCAGCGCCACAGTCTGTCCAGATTCGGCGATTGCAATTGCTAGATTGGTAGCGGTAGTGCTTTTGCCTTCGCCTGGTAGTGATGACGTGACAAGGATAGTCTTGGTTTTATTGCTGACTTGAGCAAAGTGGAGATTGGTCCGGAGTTGTCTGAAGGACTCGGAGCGTCGGCTATGGCCCGTGGCTTGATCTAGCAGAGGATTTTTGATTGCCTCCTGATCAAATGAAATGCCACCCAAAACCGGTGATTCTGTTACGCGCCGAAGGTCAGTTTCACTGCGTACTCTAGTATCTAAAGTCGTGCGCAACAGGGCGGCCGTGATTCCGAATGCGACCCCCACAATTAGACCCAAGGCTAGATTAATCTTGAGATTGGGTGATGATGGTGAGGTGGGGGCGGTTGCTGGTGTCACGACGGATAATTTCACTGGCGAGGGGCCACCGTCTGAGGGTTTTTCCAGTCGGTCGACAGCTCCGATTAGACTGACAGCCACGGCATGCGCAACAGCTGCTGCTTGCACGGGAGAGCTGTCATTGACACTGATTGTTATGAGGACCGTCTTTAAATCTGAGCTCGCTTTGATGCTATCGGCAAGTTGTTGGGACGAAACTTGCAGACCCAAAGAGTCGATCACAGGTTGGAGGACTGAAGGTGTTGTAGTTGTTACAACGTATGAAGATACGCGTGCTTGGATGAACGAGTTACCAGTTTGCAGGTCTTGGACAGAGCCCGAATTCTGAGTTGCGACAAAGAGTTGTGTCTTTGCTGTGTACAGCGGTGTACTGAGCAAGCTAACTGACACAGCGACAAGGAGACCTAATATGGTTAATGCAACAATCAAAATCCAATTGCGCCGCAAAATCCGTATGTAGCCTAGAAGTTCCAAGTGTAGATTCCCCACGTGCTCTTGTTTGGTGCCAGATCTAGATTCTGTTTGTAGACTAGATTTTGCCATGTATTCGGACCTATCATAGCTGCATTCCAGCCGTGTCTTTGACACGAGGTGCTAGCTTGCTAGGCTGCTTCGTCCCGGCAATGCCGGCCCGAGCATAACTGCCGACCCTATCCAAGGCGCCAAAGAATACTCGAAGAAGCTGCCCAAGGGGTATCGGTGAGGACGAAAGGTCATGGTCCGCACCGTTTCCGCTGGAGGCACGCATGGTGTCTTGGACTGGCTCATTGCCAAATTACACAATTTCTCCAAGTCCTTCGGTGGCCGATCCACGGTGATGTGGCCGACGTTCTCCCTTTGGTCCCTAAGAAGGTATGGACACGGGCCATCGACAATGACGGAACAGAATGACAGGGCGCATTGGTCGCCGACATCAGCGCGATGCCCGATCTCGCCTCAAGACCGAAGGGGATGCGAGTCATCGTTCGTATGGGAATCCTTCAGGTCGGGGCGTAGTTGGGGATCTCGGATATCGACGGGAACCGGTACACAGCTGTCGCGAAGAACCAGTGATAGGGGCACTCGCTGCTTTGGAAATCCGCCACCGTTTACGGGACCGCAGTGAGGACATAATTCGCAATGCCAATGACACTGGCCTCGCGAACCTGCCCTTCAAATCATTCGCCGGCATCGAACTCTGGTGCCACATAGTGTCACTCGCCGCGGAGATCCTAACCTGGACGGCAAGGATTGCTATCGCCGGCAAGAAGGCCAGATGCTGGGAACCCAAGAAACTCCAGGCCAAGCTCTTTGAAATTGGTGGAACGATCGCCATCAACGCCCGCCAGATCAATCTGCACTTGGATTCCACGGCACCAGATGAGCAGCTGTTGCTCACGCGGCTGAAACGGAGCACGGCATTGAGCCCAACATAAGTGAGACCCTCCACCGTCCATACTGTGCCAGACAACAACAACTGGCACCACCGTGGCTGGTATGGAACCGTCACCCGCCACAAGGTCACACACATATGCCAAAATCAGAACAATCAGCCAGCCGGTAAGCCCTGATCCACCAGAAAGTCCCCCTCATGCAAGAACGAGGCTAAAAGACAAAATTCGTCAATGATCAGAGCAAAGTGAGAAGATGACACTCAAGAACCTTTGATGATCCAGCCGTCCAGACACCATCTGGCTTACGGAATTCGCCAGATCGTCTAGGGCACTAATCGCGGCATTTCAAATCCTAATACACTTATCCGTCTTGAGCGAACTGAGAATCTTTTCTACATGGCCTCCACCAAAAACTTTACAATTATGGGCAGAGAGTTATGAACATCCTAACATAATATCTTTACCTATTCGGCCGGATAGAAGGAATAACTGTAGTTGATGATCAGCCTGTGGACGAAAATATATACATATATATAACAGTCATTTTGTAAAATAGCAGTTACGTTGTGCAGAACAAAAGCTATCGAACGTAAGGAAATTCAATTAAGAAAATGATCAGACATGCATTAGTTTCATGCACAGAGATCCTACTTCGGCTTACGCCGATACGTGAGCACGCCGTCGTTACAGGATGGCCTTCTGATGAGGGTAATGCAGTAGAAATTGCTCGAGAGCTTATTCGTCTGGAGGTACCGTTTGCATGGTTAGATGCTCCTTCCTCCACGCATTTGAAAATCCTTAATATAGCACCCAAAGAATCCGTGAGATTCCTACCAAAACGCTCTTTCCGTGGCTATTACGCATTTCTCACTTCAAAATGCGTCTTTTTCACTCATGGTCTTTACGGAAATCCAAGACCCGTTCAAGGTAAAGTATTCGTAAATCTTTGGCACGGAGATGGACCTAAGAAAGAGGGGCACAGTGGAGAGGGTAAGCGGCCAACAGTTCCTGCAGACTATTTCGTAAGTTCGAGTCAAGTTTTCGCCCAATATAGAGCAAAAGAATTGGGCACACCGAGTAGTGGAATACTAATGTTCGGGCTGCCGCGACAGGAGCAGCTCTTGGCGACGAATTCCATTGACTCACTCAAATTTATTGGAATCGATCCCCTAAAGCCATTTATTGTATGGCTACCAACTTATCGAACGTCCACGGGCACTGGTTTAGTTGGTGGGTGGAAGGACGGCGGTTCACAAGACCTGAGAAGTTACTTCTCATATGTACTTGGGCGGTTGGCGTCGGACGGTATCCAAGTTGTGGCGAAGAAACATCCGCTCGATGCCATTGACATTGAATTTGAAGGTCTGAATGTGGTGTCCGACTCCCAGATCGCCGAGGCGGGCCTGACGCTCTACGGACTACTAGGTGCGTCAGACGGCCTGATAACTGACTATTCAAGTGTGTGGATCGACTACCTAATGTTGGACCGTCCGATTGGGTTCTTAGTGCCAGATGAAGAAAAATACACTGAGTCTCGCGGACTCTACCCCGAGGATGTGATGTGTTCGCTTCCAGGCCACAAACTTGAATCCAGTAACAATATAGGTCTATTTTCTTCGGAAATTATGGGCAAAGCATCCGGATCAAAATTGCGTGATGACGCTAGGGCCCGATTCGGAGTCGTGAATCTTGATAAACCAGCAGCTCGGCTATTAGAGTTCCTAAGTATTCAAGGGCATCTACCAGAAGCAAAAATAAAAACTATTGAAGTAGATCGACAAGGCAAACTCTAAATGACCAACTTATATACTGAGAAACCGCTCCTCGTCGACCTTGTCCTTCGAAGAGATGCATTTACAAAAGAAGGCGGGGATGTTATTCAAGCCCTGCACTATGCTCAAGTTCTCGAATCTTTAGGCGATGATGTTAGGGTTGTAGCCTATTCGCCGAACCTCGCTATTCGAAGAGATTCGATTGTACATTATTTCAATATGGACCGTAACTTCGAGTTTTTGGCCGTTGCGAGACTGGCTGCAGGTCACGTATTTTTTATTAGCACTATTCACCATGGAAAAATATATGTGGAATCGATGCGCCGAGCTCAGCGTCTACAAACTGGGCAAAAGATTGTAGCATTTCTTTCTGAAAACACACGCTCATTGGCGGTTTTCCTTTTACGCACTTGGCAAGCGGATTCCACGAGTTTTACGCATCGAGCGAAGAGTGGACTACAAGCCCTAAGGGATTGCATTCTATTGAGATCAAATATTTGTAAAGTGCTTGAATCAGCGGACGGAATTTTCCTTCTATCAAATATTGAGCGCAATTCAATAATATCAGAATTTAGTTGGCATGGCCGTAATGCTACTATTACACCTAATGGCAAGCCTGCTTTTGAATACTCAGTTGTTGAAAATCGAACCGGGATTTTAGTAGTCGGAAGAATTGAGTCTAGGAAGCGTCAATTAGATATTGCGAAAACTGCTATCAAACGCAAAGTCCCTATAACATTCATTGGAACTCGTAATTATAATGAGAGGAAATATGTCGAGGAATTCGAAAATTTAGTTCGTAGTTGTGACATTCTAAATTGGATTCCTGGCTTGCCCCACGAAGAAGTTTTGAATAGAATGCGATCTAGTATCGTTTTACTAAATTGTTCTTGGGTTGAGGTGCAGAGTCTCGTCGATTTGGAAGCGGTATTCAGTGGCTGTCATGTAGTCTCCCTGGCAAATGGCGGGAGCTCCAAGGAGTGGCTTGGAAATGCTGTTACCGAGGTGCTTTCTGGTGGAATCGACGAAGTTCTGAAAGTGGCTCAGGCTATGATTACTAGCTGTAGCGCTCCTGAAATTCCGTCCTATTCAATTACCTGGGATTTGACTACTGAATCTATCCGTAACGAATATATTCGCGCACTGAATACTCGGCCGTATCCGGTAGGTCATCTTGGATAGTGGGTCTTTGAAGTCTCGTTCATATCGTAGTGCAGTAGTGAGTGCATTGGACCAAGCTGTATCAAGTGTTACAAATTTCGGATCCACTCTTGCGGCCGCTATTTTATTATCAGCTAGCGAGTTCGGTCAATTTGCCATCGCCTATATTGTCTTTGTAATCCTAATAGGAGTTTTTCAGTCATTTGTTGGCCAAGAACTTGTCATAGCAAAGGGCGAGTTCCAAGTTTTGAGGAAATCTTCGGCGCGGGCTGTCAAATTTGCTACGATCATGGCTGTTCCAGTTGCTGTTAGTCTTCTTGTTATCGTCAAGTATTTTTTTCCCAGTATATTTCTTTCATTGCTACCTTTTGCTGTTGCGTTACCTTTTCTTGTCGGCCAAGAGGTAATGAGATTTGCCTGCGCTGTCCAACAGCGTATGCGAATCGCGCTTCTTTTAGATTCTATTTGGTTGTTTTTTGCCGTGCTTTTTTTGATGGGTATTAGCATTATTGTCCCATCAGGAGAAATGAAGGCTTGGAATGTTGCGGTCGCTTGGGCTTCAGCGGGATGCATATCGTTTTTTGTTGGTACTTTTTATGTGCCATTGAAATCCTCAATTGTCGGAACTTTTCGTTATTATTTCACCCGGGATTATGTCGGGCATCGTTTTTTACTGGAGTTTGTAGCAATGCGGGGAGCTAGCCAGTCCTTGGGACTAGCAATAGGCGGCCTTTCTGGTCCTTCGGCGGCGGGTTCGTACCGTGGCGCCGCTACGCTAAGTGGTCCACTGACTGTTCTCCTTGGTACGGTATCGTCCTTTGGTGCCCCTTTGCTCAACCAAGTAGACGTGAAGCGACGGACCTCTTGGCTCATTCGGCTGTCCTTGTTACTTGCAATTTCCGCTGGTTTTTGGACCCTGGCTCTAGCCTTCATTCCTGACGGTATTGGTCGGCTTGTTCTAGGGGAAACTTGGGACGGAGCTCGATCAGTTTTAATCCCTATTGCGCTGCAGACAGTTGCGTTGGGAATTAGTATGCCGTTCTTTATGGGACTACGAGTACATTGGCCTAGGACTACTCTCGGGCTGCAATTGATTGGAAGTGTCCTTACGGTTGGATTATTCTTCATTGGGCTATATTTGGGTGGCCTAGTTGGCGCAGTGTGGGGACAGTTTTTGGCATGCAGTTTCCAAGCGATACTTGTGGCTATTACATATTTACGCTATTCACGGCGAAATAGTGAGATGCAGAGTTACTCAGTTGTTGTTCATTCCTGAAGGAATGATATTTGTTTAATGCATATTTTAGATTTAGATAGGTGAGTGATTGTGAATATAGTATCGAGAATGCTGAGTAGGTACAGGCCACAGCAGGAGAATATTGAAACCGGTGTCCTCATTGGTTGGTATTTACGGAAAGGCGGTCTGGCTTTCGTGCGGGGCTTTCTTTGGCGCATTCGGATAGGTAGCGCAAAGTTTCCTATGTTTTTTGGCCGGCGAGTTTCTATAATGTATGGTAAGAATATTGTTATGGGATCATCTTGTGTGATTGGAGATAATTCAATAATCAATGCTTTTGGAAAGCGAGGAATAACATTAGGGGACTCGGTAACTATTAGAGAAGGAGCTTGGATTCAGTGCGCCTCTCATCCATCAAACCCCGGGGAAGGTCTAGTGGTCGGCTCGCGCACCTATATTGGTCCAAACTCTATTATTGGTGTTGGAGGTAAAATAGAGATCGGAGAAGGATGTCAGTTTGGATCTGGGGTGACTCTCATTGCCGAAAATCATGTTCTTGATGAAATTGGGAGAGCGAGTTCGCATTCTGTGGTGCGTAGAGGAATAACAATTGGTGAAGGTTGTTGGTTAGGCCATCGAGTTGTGGTTTTGGATGGAGTTGTTCTAGGCAATCACTGCACTGTTGGTGCAGGTGCTGTGGTTACCCGAAGTTTCCCTGAAGGTTCTGTGCTAGCGGGAGTTCCTGCCCGTCTTATCAGCTGATATTCAAGGGTTGGGTTGGGCCCGGCGTGCTGTCAGCCAGGCGGAGAACCGAACGCTGGATGCAGTTTGTTTTTTTGCATTCATGCCACGTGGCTGCAAAGTCTTTTGTGAGGTGCCAGGGCCTTGGGCGAGGATCGGATTGTCTATATCTGAATTTTCTACCGCAAGTCCCTCATGAATAACGCGACCTTCCTCAGCCCTGACCTGACCATTTTTTTGCCACTTTGACCCAAAAGAAACTAACCAACTGATGCTCCTATAGTTGTCAAGCTACTGTTCTCAGCGGTTGTGACTGCTGGTAGTCGGTGAGCCATTTCTGGTATTCAAGGGCTCTTTTTTGGTCTTTGGTGATGCCTCGTTCGAGTCGGGATAGCGGTTGAGCTCGCAGTCTAGAAGGCGTGCTGCGGTGCTGATGCTGAGCCCTATTTCCAGACGGAATTCGCGTAGTTCCTTGCCATGGATGACCGGTTGCGGATTGGACAGCATGTGAAATACTTCCCGTGCAAGAGAGCGTTTGAGGCACCGGAGGATCGGCGGTGTCATACCCTCGAAGCAACAAGTTGGTTGAGTAGAGGAGTTGCTGGTGGGTCGTAGACCGTTGTCGTTTTCGGATCGGGCGGACATCGCCGTCAGCATCTTGGCTGGCAAGACGGATCGTCAGATCGGTGTTGACCTTGGCCGGGACCACACGATCATTTGGCGGGAGCGTGGACGGAATTCGACGAAGACCCGTGGCTACCGGCCGGTGAGCGCGGACTGTGCTGCTGAGCGTCGGCGTAGCCGTCCGCAGGCACGCAAGATCGAGACGGATCCGGTCCTCAGGACTCTGGACACGCTCTGGTGACGGGTTCGGGGTTCGTTGATTTTTCGGGGTTTTTCTTGATAAAAGCCTGTTAATTTTGCCCGTTATTCGATATAATAGAG